>JAUYGZ010000029.1 GCA_030690415.1 bacterium | reverse complement strand
GAAACACAGCCGATGGAGACAGCTGTAGCTCAACCTGTAACAACACCAGTGGTACCAGTGGTAGCTCGAGCGGAGGCGGAAGCGGCGGTGGAGGTGGAGGTGGAGGTGGAGGTGGAGGTGGAGGTGGAGGTGGAGGTGGAGGTGGAGGTGGAGGTGGAGGTGGAGGTGGAGGTGGAGGTGGAGGTGGAGGTGGAGGTGGCAGTAGCAGCAGTGGAGAAAGCAGCAGTGGAGGGCTTCAAAGTCCTTCTACAGGCAGCCCAACTGGTCAAAACCTAAGCAACGAGATTATTCTTCAGTCCATGAGTGACCGTGACGATCGATCCGCTTTCCGCGACGAGCTTCGAGATTTCTTCGGAGAAAGCTCCCTATCAGTCGGATTAAACAGTAGCTCTGTCACTCCGGGAACCAACCAGGGAACCGGTGGATCCATCATCAACCCCTACCTCAATGTCCTTCTGGATGGTGACAACATTCCTGAGCTCACCGTCCACCATTCGGTCATTTCCGCGGAATTTAGCCACGAGGCACGATTCCTCCGACCGGTCAAAGTGGTCATCAGCGCTGTTGATGAGACCGATTGGAAGAAACTCCGTATCGAAGATGTCTATGGCAACACGATTCAGAGCTATACCGTCACATCAGACGGAACGCTCACCATTCTGACCAGCTACCTCAGAAACTTCACCATAGAGACTGAGGTCCAGCCTCGTACAACCATCAATCTCCCCGATATTAGTGGTGATCCCGAAGAAACCGCCATTAAAAATCTCGTCTTCCTCGGCATCGTCAGAGGATACGCTGATGGGACCTACGGCCCCAATAATACGCTCCTCCGAGCAGAAATGGCCAAGCTCTTCTCCCTCCTGATGGGACTGAAGATCCGAAACTCCGCTGATGATGAAGAATGGTATGTCGCCTTCATGGAGGCTCTGGAAGACTCCGGTGTGATTAAATCAGGCCTCATCCCACCAATCTCAAAAGAAGCCCGTGCCAACCTCCTGGCCTTCATCCTGAAGGCGAAGGGAATCAACATTACCACCCTTCCTGCTTGTACAGCACCGCCCTTCCAGGACGTTCCGATTGATGAATGGTTCTGTCCGGTCGTAAACTACGCGGTCGAAACAGGAGTCTTCAGTTCAGAGGAAATGGGATTGGAGAACATCAATCCAAGTGGAGAAGTCACCCGTAGCACAGCTGCAGGATGGCTCTTCCGATCCTTCTTCCAGTCTTCCGGCGAATCAACAAGCGGCGTCTAAAACCCTTCATGATACAATCCAAAAACCCTATCCCGATTCGTCGGGATGGGGTTTTTAAAAATTTCATCTTCAACCGCTTTCTAAGAGCCAAAACCCTTGATCCAGGCAATCAATACGTTACAATCGATAAGCCTCCTTCAGATCAGAAAAAGACTGAAGGTACCCGGGGTTATAGCTCAGTTGGCTAGAGCGCCACATTGACATTGTGGAGGTCACTGGTTCAAGTCCAGTTAATCCCACCATTTCTTCCCCACCCCATGCAACCCCTCAGCTCAATCCTCAAAGACCTCTTCCGGTGGTTCTTATCCGGACTGGCCATCATGTTGCCATTGGGAGCAACCCTAATTCTCCTGGGATGGGCCTTCAATTTCCTGGACCAGCTCGTGGGAGGACAAAGTATTTTTTCAGGAATCTGGCAAACTCTCTTCGGATGGCTTCATCTCGGCAGAAGCGCATCCGTATTTCTGGGATACCTCTTTGTATTTTTCATCGTCGTCCTCATCGGATACTTCGGCCAGGGTTTTGCAAAACAACGGCTCACGAGCATGCTCAGAAGCTTCTTTAGCCGTATCCCAATCGTGAATAAAATCTACAACTCCTTCGAACAAGTCGTTGATCTCTGGTCCAATAAAGAAGAAGGAGATCGCCTTTCCCGGGTAGGAGAAGTCGTCCTGGTAAAATTCGCGAACGTCAAAACCTTTGGAATTCTCTCATCACGAAAAACCTACCATATCGCAGACGAAGAATATTATCTGGTCTATCTCCCCTCAGCACCTATCCCCGCCACCGGTTTCACCTATTTTTTCAAAACATCAGACGTCCTGGCCTGCGATGTTAAGATGGAGGACATGACAAAAGTCGTGGTCTCTCTTGGAGTATTGGGACATCAGGTCTTGGGAGGCAAAATCGAAATCACAGACCTGAAAACAGAAACCACTATACCCCCGATACATAAGCCCGAATAAGCTCAGCGGCTTGCTTGCAACGCTCGGTTGAGAGATTCGCCAGTGACACCCGACAAATATACTGCCGTCTGGCTTCAGCGCGATCCTGAACGAAGAAAAAGAGATTGGAGGGAATCAACACCACCCCCAGACGAGCTAACTCAATAAAACACTCCTCGGGTTCTTTCTCATTCCGATTCCAACCGGGAACGGCTTTAAGGTCAAAAAGGGAATAGTAGATATTGCCCTGATAAGGAAGCCCCAAAACCTCGTGAAAAACCCTCATATTCTCCTGCAATAAACCAACAAAAGCCTTTCTCCCCGCTTCGCCCAGCAAAATATGACTAATCCCCAAAAACTGACAAGGACCCGGCATGACGGTGGTATGTTGAAAAGCTCCTACCTGACCTCCACCCGGAGATTTGGCACGAAATAGAAGCTGACGGACCGTATCACCGGACCGTAAAAAAGACTGAAGAATGGACTTAGAGATAAACCGGTCCCCTTCTTGAGTGATGTAAATATCCCCAAAGCGAATACCGGTACTGCGTTCGATTTTGGAGAGCGAATCAATGCGAATGGTCCGTTTTCCTGCCATCTTATACTGAATCAATGATTTCTTCCCCTTCAAAAAAGAAAGGTAGACCTCATCCGTAACGATGAGAGCGTTTGTCCGTTCCGCCAATTCAGCCACCTCATCCAGCAACCCTCCGGTCAAACAAAATCCGGTAGGATTATTGGGATCGATCAGGACAATCATCTTGATCGGCTGTTCCCCTGCCTTTTCCAGATCCTTCCGATTGATCTCACCGGAATAAGGATCCAAACGAATCATGACCGTCTCCAAGCCCCTCGACTCATTGAGATTCACATAGGGAAAATAGGAGGGTGAAAACAGCACCACCCGATCCCTTTTCTTGAGATAGCCAATTCCCTCTTCTCCCAAAGCCTCGTAAATAGTCCCAATCGCATGAGAAGCCCCACTGGCCACCATCAAGTCCTGGTACGAGACCTTTTGCCCAAGAACCTGCTCATGCCAGTGGGCGAGAACTGCTCGAGTATACGGCTCTCCCCATGGATTGTGATAATTCCCACCTGTGCAATTACTATAACCAAAAGTATGCAAAAGAATATCCCAGTCACTATCAGGGAGTCCCTGCTCGCCTGCGATTGCCTTAAATTTCGTAAGATACTCCTCCCAATCACTCAGAAGCTCCTGAGCCGTCTCAGACTCGTAAGATTGTGTTGTAACACCCCGAATGATGTCCAAAATCTCGCCCACCTCGTCCGGTTTCCTATCAACTAAACGCCGCTCATCATTATTCAGCAGACTGTCCAAAAAAACCAGATACCCATAAAACCTCCTTGATCGCACGGTAGGACTAAATCCATACCCAGGATCTCCCCGAGATAAATCTAATAAAGCATCACGTCCGACCGATTCAATGGCCAGCTTTTGAAGCCAGGGAAACACCAAAAAAGGATTTGATTCATGGATATCAAAGGTAAAGGACTCTCCAGATTGGAGCTGAATCTTTTGGGCCATCAAAAAAAACTAAGGCCCCCAAACCCTACGCCCAGCAGGAGGGTTTTTCAACTTTTCAATCCTTCATTCTTAATCTTCATTCTTCAGCTTTCTCCATTCTCCGAACTCTCTCACCTTCAATCTTCGACGCAAAGCGTCGCTTCCCCTCAGGACAAACTTTCAACAAAGGACACTCCCCACACTTCGGCTTCCTTGCCGTACACAGAGTTCTTCCATGAAGGATCATCTGCAGATGCAGATCAATCCAGCGATTTTTTGGAAACAAAGCCTTCAGATCAGTCGAAACCTTGTTCGGATCCCGCTTGTCCGACAATCCAAGACGATGGGCCAGCCGGAAAATATGCGTATCCACCGGAAAAGCGGGAACCTTGAAAGCTTGTGCCAAAACAACCCCAGCCGTCTTCTCACCAACCCCCGATAATTTCACCAACTCATCAAAATCCTCTGGAACCTCGCCCTCATACTGATCCAACAACTGACGGGTCATCCCAATAATATTCCTCGCCTTAGCATTGTAGTACCCACAGCTAAAAATATAAGGGATCAGACCCTTTATCCCCAAATCCAACACTTTCTGAGGCCCCGGGCAATCAGAAAAAAGCATGGGCGTGACCTTATTCACCCGCTCATCCGTACATTGAGCGGACAAGATCACCGACACAAGGAGCTGGTACACCGAATCATGCTTCAAAAAAGGCTTCGGCTGGGGATACAGCTTGTCCAGCTCCCTGTTGATAAAGAGCAGACTCCTGTTATTCATGAAACATATGGCCGTTAAAGTAATGGGTTTTTAGGAGAATTCTCTTCAGTCTCTTCCCGCCGTCCCCCACCAGAATCCTGCAATGAAAAGGGAAAAATAGGCGGAATAATAGCGAGCCAAAAAATCGAGGTAAATCGGATACAAGGCATAATAGCCTCTGAAAAAGGAGTGAAAGACCGTATCCGCTCCGATCGCCAAATACTTCAGAAAATTGGGAAGAAAACTATAAGAAATCACCATATCTTCGTAGTACCCTCTCCCTTCCCGTTGGTTAACCCAAATCTGTTCTGAAACCGGTTGCTTCACAAAGGAAAGCAGGATAGGACCCACAATCCCCTGCCCCTGAGACCCTCTTATAACAAGACTCCCTGAAATCAGGATAGTGATCACCAGAGCCATTAAAGTCCTCTTGAGATCCTTGGAGGAAAGCGATTGCAGAGTGAAGTAATAGCTCTTTTTTTCTTCATAATACTCATCCACAAACTCAACCGTCTTATCCTGAATTTTCTCGACAACCAGATCCATTTTCCGCTCTTTCAGCTTCCAAAACTTGTCTTTCAGATAATGCAAAAACTTGAGCAGCATGTAATACACTCCTCCCTCAGCCTTATACTCCTTCGAATAACGGGTCTTGATAGAAGGTAATCCTCCCGAAACCTCTTTATCATGCAGCCCCTGATAAAACTTCAGGAAGGCAACTCGTGACTCCGCGCTCACCTGCTTCCAGGTCTTCCGCTCCAGTGAAAATAGAGCCCGAAGGTAGACACTGAGCTGAAAAATAAAAGGGACCGTGATACTGGAAACCAAAAAAGTCACGGTCATGAAGAGGATATAGTAGACCAAAAACCCTGCCGGGAAATCATACGAAAAGAACATCAGACAATAATAGATCATGAGGATCATCAACGTCTGAACAATTTTATTGTACACCCAAATCAGAGGCCAAACCGGCAGGATTAAGAGCAAAATGATAAGTCCCCACACAAACCGCAAAAACTTTCGCAGCACTCCGAAAGTCTTCTCCTGCCAGTTTTCATAAACCTCCTGCTCAGCTCCCGCGGCCTTCCAGACCAGAGACTTGAGGATCGAAACATCGTACTGAATATGCGCCAAAAAATACCCCAGGATTTTGACATACAGTATCCGTTCGAGGTTCACGATCAGGATAGCCAAAGCCAGGGGGAGATCAATCAGAAGCAAGGGGTATTGCAAAAAACGAGCCCTCTTCATCAGAAGATCCTGCAGAGCCTTCGTTAAATACGAGATGATAAAGAGATTTTCAACATGCGTAATCTTCGTATCCTCCAGATCATACTCGTCATGAGTCATTTCCTCATCGATTTGATCATTAATGGCATCGTATTCGGACATAGAAAAAAGAAGAGGAGCATGCTCCGATTATAACACAATCATCTACTTCTCCTCTTTTCCGTTGAAATAGATCGCCACCTTCGCCTGCGTCTGTAGCTTAAAAGGCTGACCATTGACCTCAAATTTGATCTCCACGAACTCATTCTCCATTGCCTTTTCCTTAAGGATTATTCGTAAATCCTGTTTGGCCACAGCGATTTTTTCCTCCTGATCCAGGACCTTCTCTCGCAGCTCATTGTAGATCTTGTCTTTTTGAAACTCCGCCTCGATTCGATCTTTTTCATCAGTGATCTGCTGCGTAAACTCCTTCCTGGCTTTTTTGAGCTCCTCCATCTTCTCTGAGCTTACCTTATAGGCCTTCAGTGCATTTTTAATATCCTTCAGCTCATCTTTAGCCCGAAAAAACTTCTCAACCAAAACCTGAGCCTTCAGTTCTAATTGTGCCTCAGAAAGAGTGGGCTTTTTTTGTTTAGAAATGAGGTCGGTTTTTTGATCGATTTCAAGTTGTTTTTCGATCACAAGAACATCGTCAGTATTCATATAAAAAATTAACATCTAAAGCGATCTTAATCCTAGCAATATCAAGACAAATTTCAAAGCTCCTTCACCACCTGAGTTAATTCCCTCACCCACTCCAAACTTTTCTTCAGGACCTTCAGCTCTTCAAATCCCGTCACCTTCCCCAACCCGATCCGAATCATTTGATCAGGATTTCGGGTAAAACATCCCCCCTGGGGATCCAAAGCTGAAATCACCACCCACTCATGGCTGTCCTTTTTCAACCGATAAACAAGTTCATTTATAGCTTTTTCCAAACCAAACCCTCCAAACTGCTTCCGGTCCACCAGCTCCCACTGAAAACCTGAGTCCGAAAAAACTCCCTCCATCTCTTCCTGATTCTTCGGATTTCGAAACCCACCACCAATCACCTTATTGACCCCCAACTGCCATCCGGGTCCTTTTTCCGTTTCTTGAACGAACTCATGTTTTTTCAGATCTTTCTCATCATATTTCTGAAATAGAATCTTATTCTCCTTCTTATTAAAACAATTCCCCTGCGTATCCACCCGTGAATAAATCAACCAGCCTTCTTCCGGAACCAGATACACATACTCATTCGCCGCATCCTGAACGCCATATTTCTCAAAGTCCTCCCGCTTGAGTTCCTGGAACTTCTTTCCGGCAGAATTCAACAATTCCTCAAATTCTTTCTTATTACGATCATAGCGCCATCGAACACCTGATAAACCGGATCCCTTCGCTAAAAGCGCTTTTTTCATTTCCGGCGCGATCATCTGCTCACTCCAACGCTTTATCTTGTCTTCCACCTGAAGCTTTTCATTCCCATAACGCTCACGAGAAGCTTTCAGCACCTTGTAGCGAGTCGGAGAATCCATATCCACATCAACAGGAGGACTCATCGTTGCGGAAAAGACCTTTGTGGGCATATTATCAACCAACAAGCGAATATAAGCGGTATACTTCTGCATCGAAATAATATCCGACGGCGTAACCACCTCGCCAAACTGTTTGGAGAAGTACTCTGCGTCGTCAAACCCCACCTGAAAAGTAATCAGAGTCCCCACATTTCCAAAAACCGCATACATGACCTCTTCCTCCATCTGCTGCACATACTGATTCGCCATCACCAGATTAAGCTTGTATTTCCTCGCCTCGGATAAAATCGTGGCAAAGGAGTCCGTGGCGAAATTTTGAAACTCATCGACATAAAGATAAAAATCCGTACGGTCTTCGGGAGCAATATCCGCCCGGCTCATCGCGTCCAACTGAAACTTGGTAATCAGCATGGACCCTAGAAGAGAAGAATTATCCTCACCAATCTTCCCTTTTGAGAGATTGACCACGAAAATCTTCTTCGTGTCCATCGCGTGACGAATGTCAATGGAGCTCTTCGGCTGGCCAAGAATATTTCGAATCACCGGAGAAGAAAGAAACTGGCCCACCTTGTTTTGAATGGGTGAAATAGCCTCTGTCCGCATCTTGTCCGACATATTTGCAAACTCATCCACCCAAAAGGACCTCACCACCGGATCTGTGATCCGCTCAACGACCTTTTCCCGGTAGATAGGATCTACCAGAAGCCGGGGAATCCCCAGCAAGGTCGCTCCTTCATATTCGGTCAAAGCCAGAATACAATTCCGCAAAATATACTCCAAACGAGGGCCCCAGCTCTCGGCATACATCTTTTTAAAAACACCGACCAATCCTGAAGCAACAAGCGGCCTGTGCTCGGGAGATTTAACCTCCAACATATTGAAGGAAACCGGAAAATGACTATCAGAAGGATCGAAAATCACGGCATCATTGATCCGGTGTTGGGGAATCATCGCCGTCACCTTGTCTGCCAACTCTCCGTGAGGATCCACCACCGCCACTCCCCGCCCTTTTTGAATATCATCGTAAATCATGTTTTCCAGTACCGTAGACTTTCCCATACCCGTCTTTCCGATGATATACATATGTCGTCGACGATCATCTTCCTTAATCCCAAACTCCTTGTGTACACCCCGAAAATTTGTCTTCCCCAAAAGCGTCAGATCATCAAAGTCTTTCGTCGTGGGCAGCTCCGCAGGGGGTTCCAGTCGCTTGGCGCGAACCCAGGCAATATTGGGCGTCTCGAGATTCCACATCGGGAGGTGATAAATCGTCGCCAACTCATCAACTCCGAAATTCATCCCGGGTTCCACAACTCGGTCTTTCATGCGCTGATAGAGAGCCTCTCCCTGCGCGGAATCAGTGCAGCCCATCACCTTGATCTCCAGCCCATTGACTTCCGGCCATTTAAACTGATTAAAACTCGAAGACATCTCCTGAACCTTTATTCTGGCCCCGGCCACATCCGTTGAACGACTGAGATAGCCCAAGCGAACGCTGGTCTGAAAACTCATCTTCTTGAGCTTCTTATTCGGTATTTCCCAAAAACTAAATCCCACCTCTTGTTTTTCAACCAACGAAGGATCATCCACTGGCTTTAGCAAACCAAAAACAGTCCAAACGAGTTTGAAAAACCATCGGGTTGGCACCTTGACCAGCCAGTGATGCCAATAAAACGGTGAGCAATACCATTTCGTAAAACGAGCCAATGACCAGCCCCATCGGTTAAAATATCCCGCCTTAAGCGTTTTATAAGCCTCCGTAGCATACTTCTGCCACAGCCTCTCTTCAGGCCGGATCACCAGCTGAAACCAGGCCTGATCCTCTTCATGATTCAGCTTGCTCATGGCGGAGGTCAGGGAAGACAAGGTATCCACCTGTGTCTTGTCATCCTTGTCCACAAAAAAATCATAGGTCTTAAAAGGCCAGAGAAAACAATCTGAATACCCCATCTCAGCAATACAGATCTGTCCCAGCCGGACACTTTGAAATGATTCATAAGCTCCAAGATTTTCCGTCTGCTGCTGCAAACTCAGGGTTTTAGATTTTGAATGGTGACCGTTCGAAGGTGTTTGGGATTCCGAATTTCGGATTTCGGATTTTTCGGCGACCGCAGAAATATAGTCCTCCACCACCTCCATCTCCACTTCCGGATACTGGGCGTAAATCTGACCCTCCATGAGCCTTTGAAAGGTCTTGGGAACCCGGGCAAAGAAAAAAATCTGTCCCTCCAGATGGGCGATCTCGAAGCTCATAGCGGGCTGTGACTTCCCACCAAAAACACGAGCAAAAAACCCAATCGGCTGACGTACTCCGGCAAGCGTATTAAAAATCTGCTCCATCACAATCGGACCCTTTACCGAAGCCTTTTCATCCTCTTTCGGCACCAACATACGGATCAAAACCGTTTCCTCCAGAGCAGATCTCCTCGCCTGTCGCTTCCGCGACACCCACCGCAAAACACGATATACCAGCTGGTACGCCACAATGACCGCAACAAAGGCAATCAGAATCGAAAACAGGATATTCAGAACGGACATAAAAGAAAGGTGATAACTCCTATGCCCATCATAAGCCACTGCCTACAATAAACGGAGAACCTCATAAACCAAGCTAAAATCGTCAGTTATGAGGGTGCTGAAGTACTTCAATAGCCGAAACCATCAAAACCAGCATATACACAAGTATTATAGCATGTTTCGACACTTTTTGATACAGTCAGAGAACAATAACTCCCACCATGAAAAAAATCCTTCTCTCAACGGTCTTAACACTAGCCTTTCTTCTCCCCCCAGTAGTCCATGCGGCATCTTTTTCTGACATCCAAGAAGGATCAGAGCTCGAAAAGATGGTGGAATACCTTGTGGATCAGGGAACCGTCTCTGGTTATCCTGACGGAACCTTCAAACTAGAAAAAACAATCAACAGAGCCGAAGCACTCAAAATCATATTCGAAACCATCAAGGTTGGCCTAGAAGAGAACACAGACTCTGGCTTCCCAGACGTAGATCCGCAACAGTGGTACGCAAAATACGTCACGAGCGCCAAAAAAAAGGGCATCGTACTGGGATATGAAGACGGATACTTCAGACCAGAACAAGAAGTAAACAAAGCTGAATTCATTAAAATGGCCCTTTTAGCACTCCCATTCTATGAGCGTATACCAAAAAAACTCTCAAGGATAAACCGTTCATACCATTACGAATACATCCGTCCCGAACAATGGTACGCCGAATACGTAATTGCTGCTGACAAAATGGGATTCATTATACCCGACATGTTACCCATCAGGTGGTTCTTTCCTGATGAACAGATGCAACGTCAGGATGCTATCGAGATCATATACAAAATCGACAAGTACGTCGAAACCAATACTTTATCTATCAACAATCCCTCCATATTTTTCCCCGAGGAGGCAGAAGGAGTCATTAATAACTATTACGAAGAGCTCAATGAAGAACTCATACAAGAAAGCTACAAAAGCGGAAATCATGGTGAGGATTTCAATACCTTCAGAGAGAAATACCTATCCGATTATCAATCAAATATATTTGACCATACTTTTCAAGGAACAATGTGGAGCAATATAGGGGGCATCACAGCGATCGGAAATAACAAATTCCGTTTCCAAAATGTAAAGTACAGTTTGCTTGATGACAAAATCTATACCAGTACTGCCCAACTTTCAAAAAGCTCATTAGGAAATACCGTTAGTATTTTCAATGAAGAAATAATTCCAACTGGCTTCATAATTGACAAATCTGACTATCCTGAACAAGATATTCAGAAAACAATAACAAGGCAGTCATTTACAGAAGGGCCCCCTCATTATGTCTTCAAGAAGAAAGACCAAAAACTTTATTCCATATCACTAAAAAACAGGGACATTATTCCACTTGAAAATCTCAAAATTTCAAGATATTCCAGTGGAAACACCTCATATTACAATCCTATAATCAGCGGCGACCTGAAAAGAATGTATTTTCTTAAAGGTAATGACATTTGGTTTTCAAATACGGACGGGACAGACCTGAAAAGAATAACCTTTTTCGATAACCCATATTTTAATACCTGCAGTTGTTTCACGACAACACCCAATTTCGTATATGATGGGAGAGTTCAGATCAGTCATGATGGATCCAAACTGTTATTTGACAATTATAAAGAAAGCATCGCATATCTCTATAATTTTTTCACCAATACACTCATTCCCTACAAGGGAAATGATTACAACATCAAATCAAAAAAACTCGCATCGTCATCGGACGATGAAGTAACCTTATGGGATTTGAAGGAAAATTATGATCACCTTGTAAATAGATACAGTTATGAATTCATCATTGAAAGAGTGACATTCCCTGATAGCAAAATCATACCTGTCGCTTCCTATCAGCTTAATTTACCACCAAAAGGAAGAATCATTGATATAGAAGCTGTCTCTCTCTACAACCAAAAGGTCTTCTACCAAGCATATGGTGCAAACCCACCGAGCTACAGCCAATATTTTGTGCTCGACTTAGAAACCAATGAAACCACCCCCATATCACCACCAGGAGAATTTGCCGACGGCTCCCAACTCTTTTTTCACTTCTCTCCCATTTCAGAATGGGGAATTCTGGAAGACACAAAAGGAAACAATCAGCTCTTCAATCAAGAAACCAATGAAAAAACAGAACTTCCAGCCATAAAAGGGTATCGCATCCTCACATGGATAAATGAGAATACAGTCGTTATGGACAAACGAATTGAGGAATCCAAACACCACAACTTATTCACATATGATCTCTCAACTCAGACCATCACCCCAATACTCGAATCTTACAATGAATTCTAAAAAATCATCTCATTAAAGTGGCAGGGTTTGTCTAGACAATTTTCAGATCCTTCACATCGCAATCCCTACAGATGGATTCGGGATCAAGCCTGATCTCTGCTCACGCGTCGACATATTCATGGTCATGAAAATCGGCGCCTTTACCTGCATGTCGCTAAACAAGTACCCGATGACCATCAGCCACGAGCTGGCACGCCCCTTCAGGAGTCAGACCTACACGATTTTCGTTATCCTTAACTTCAGTAATGGTTCCAACAATGATGGAGGACATAAAGAAAAGATGAACAATAAAAAAGCCAATGTTACCTCATCCCCCACTTCACGATCACAAAACGGCCCAACCAGACCAAAATCAAATCCTTCATCAACAAAACACCCAAAAGAGACAAGCCCAGTCCCCAGAGGATCTGCTGCAAATAAAGACCAACCACCAGCACACTCACCAGCACCAATGCCAGTGAGACCAACGCGGAGACAAGGAAGGCCGGCCAGAAGAGATAAGGTGGAGAAAGATGCAAGACCTGAGTCAGATGAAAGCCCCGACTCCTTTCGGAAAGCACATAAGAGCTCAAATAGCCTCCACCGAAAATCAGGACAAGGAAAATTAAGACGACCAGGACCTGAAAAGCATCGAGTGAGCGAGTCAGAGCACCAATAAACTCTGTTGCGAAGGAAGCCCTCCCCTGTCCCAGATGAGACTCCGTCATACTAAGCTGCTGACCAAAACGATCCTGCAAGATCCTCTCCAGAGCATCCTTTTGAGACAGCTCGATGAGCTGTATCCGGAGCAAAGGGTTAACGGGAATATCGAGCTGATTCTTCTGCAAAAACCCCATGTATCCCGAAAGAATTCGCTGATCAATATACTGAGCGGACCGCTCCGAAGACCAGAGCTCCACCGACTGTACCATGACCAGCTGCTCAATATCACTTCGAATCATTTCCTGCTGCTCCGGCAAGAGAGCCCTATCCAGCTCAGCAATAATTTCGGTCTGAGTGGTCAGCTGAGAGACCTCATACTCCAGCAAGTGATATTCCCAGACCAACAGAAGAAATACGGAAACCACCAGAAACATCAATAACAGGAAAAAGCCAATGGTCGCCCTTCGAAGAGCAAACACCTGTCTCCACACCGACATTTCAGAGGAAAAATCAGAAAGCATACGATCGAGAAAACTACCCCGTCATCATATCACCTCTCATCCCATCTTCGAACTCTTATACTTTTCCGGTTGAAAAGCTTCCATCCGCTCAATCGGAAGCTCAGGAAAAGCTGCTCGCAACTCCTCACTAAAGCCAACCTGATCATAGCCCAGGCAAATCAGACTTGGCTGATACTCCCGAACCACCTTAAGGGGATCCTCCAGGTCTCCCAAAACAACCTCCACCTCAGGAAATGCCTCCTGAAGGACTCTTTGACGAACCTGCTCCTCATTTCGCAGCTGTCCCTTTATTCGCTTCACTGTCTCATCACGGGCCACCACCACAGTCAGCTCTTCACCTTTTTTCATCGCGGCACGAATAAAAAACTCGTGTCCAGGGTGAAACACATCGAAAGTCCCAAACACCATGACTCGACCAGGCAGCAGCTTCATAAAAAAAATCACAGCAGCATCACTGTAATTCAGAGCCAAAAAAAAAAGAAGACCTTCATACTCATGATATCTTCTTCATTGTTTGTTTAGGACGCACTCTCCATATTACCCTCCTGAAACATCCTGGCAATCTTGAGACACTCTCGAGCCTTAATATTTTCAGGGTCCACCTCCAGGGTCTTGGAGAAGAGATCCATGGCCCTTTCGAAACTCCGATCGTTGAGATGACAAATGCCCAAATCACAAAGGACATAGCTGTCATAGGGAGCGAGAACAAGTGCTCTCTCGAGGATAGCCAGCCCTTTCTTCCGAAGTCCGGAACAAAAATAGGCCCATCCCAGACAACGAAGCACTTCCGGATGATTCGCCTGAAACTCATTAGCAAATTCGAGAAACTTGATCGCCTTATCCCACTCGTGGAGAGCGCTCCACACGAAACCATAGAGATAATTCGCATTGGCACTGCGACGATCAACCTTGAGAGCCTTCTCCAAAGCCTTCTGAGCCTTGGTATAGGCCTTCAGAGAGATGTAATTGTCTCCGATCTCTTCATAAGCCTCGAGGACATTCAAGTCCTGAAGGAGGATGGACTGACACACCTCAATCGCTTCGCGATGCTTGTTGAGCATTTTGAGTTCTTCCGCTTGCACCAGGAGGTGGTAGTACTGATCCTTCATGAGAGAGATTTATTTTTGTTTCTCGGCTCCTCAAGCCTTCCAAGTAGTATACCAAAAATAAGTCCCTTTTTCAAGGCTCATAAAGGACTTTTTTCCCCTTCCCTATTTACTTTTTTCAACATTCGATCTTTCGTATACTATCCCTTGATATGATGAACGATTTTGATATAAACCCGCTGAAGAAAAATTCTCCAGGCCAGATACCCAAGTCCGAAGACTAAAGGGAAGGTAAGAAAACTCAAATTTGTTCCCCCCAACTCTCGATTCAGAAAAAAGTTAAATAGACCATGAAGAAGGGAAGCCAGAAGAATTCCTTCAAATATGAGACTCCCCGCAAAGTGTCCTCTTTCAGAAGGGCGATTGGGGAGGATATGAAAGATCGTCACATGGAGAGGCAGACATTCCCAAAGATTGGTCCAAAAATGTTGCCAGGGTTTTCCCCGTCGGGTGGGGTGAAAGATGTCGTGCCTCAGATAGGCACTGGCATAAAAGAATCCAAAAAAGGCAGTAAACAAACTATGAGCCACCATGGTATTCACAGACCTCATGAAATACACCAGCACAAAGGTACCATTCACCTGGAAATAATCGACGAGATAAATCACATTTTCGGCAAAGGCAAAACCAAGAGCCACAACCGAACCGTAAATCAATCCATCAACAATCTGGGAAAACCAGCGTTGACTTAGCTCAATACCCAAGACCACCATCATCGCCTTCACGATTTCTTCCGAGGCAGCCAGCAAAAAGAGAGCGAAAGTAGGATTGAAGGTGTTCATCACGTCGGGCAGAAACTCCCGAATAACAAAAAACGGCACAGCAGCCAGTATACCCAATAAAAAACACCAGATCATCGCTTTGAAAGGCTCCTTTTCCTTATCCTGAATCCTCCACAAAAAAAACCAGGCAATCGCCGGCATGAGAGTAATCAGGATAATAAGAAGCACATTCATGCGACCCCTATGAGATGAAAAAGTTGATCAGAAAAAGAAAAGAACCACTCCAAAAAAATCGCGAGAACCATAAAAGTAACGAGAGGAATTTGTCGCAGACGCTTTTTCCCCAAGACGAGGAGAAAAGGAAGTAATATAATCAAGCCCAGAAAATTCGCTGCTGAAAAGACAACAAGCCCCTTCGACCAGCCGAAAATCAAACCGATAGCCAGTGCCATCACCACATCAGCCTCACCGATACCCTTCCCACGCGTCACCGCATAGATCAAAAAAACCAATCCTCCAACGATCAAAGCCCCCAAACCCGCTGCTGAGAAGTCTATTCCTGTAAAAACAGGACTGACCAAACAGACCAAAAGAACCAGCACCATCAGAAAAAGAGGGATCAGCCGAAAGAGCGCATCATAAACAGCAACTATCCCGAGCAATAGTCCCAAAAGCACCCAATAAATCACAGAGAAGTCAGACACCGATTGAAACAAATGACACCGCTCCATGATGACACTTTCTTCCCAAAACTCAAACTTGCGAAAATAAAAAAGAGTAGTATGGTTCAACATGGAAACTAAAAAAACACTGTAATGCTCCGCGACACCACTCTCTGCGTTCTCAGCACCCTCAATATCCTCCTTTTTACCTTTCTGGGACTCAATCAGGGAGCACTAAGAGAAAAACTCAACTACACCCTCCCCACGGCAAAGGCCGCGGCAGAATTTGAAACCATCATCTCACAACTCCAACAAAACTTAAGTACCTCAACTCTCAAGGTTGAACCCTCAACCCCCGTACAGACGCATAGCTATGCGTCTCTACCCCATGCACAACCCTCAACCCTAAACCCTCAACCCTCCCTCTCCTTCCTCGCCATCCCAAAAATCCACCTCCTCGCACCGGTCCACTCCAACACTCAAAAAGATCAAATCCAGGAAACCCTGGAAAAAGGAATTATTAGCCTGAAAGATGATCTTCACCCCGGTCAAACCATTCTCTTCGGCCATTCCTCGGACTATACCTGGAACGAAAACCCCTATAGTACGATCTTCACACTCCTCCCCATACTCCAAGCCGGTGACCATATCCAAATCCTGAAAGAAAATCAAACCCAAGAGTATATCGTGGAAAAAACAGTCATCACTGACCCGGAGCTCACAGGACTCGCTTCGGAACAAGGAAGCGAAAAGCTCATCCTCTCGACCTGCTACCCACTCGGATTCACCAGCCAGCGTTTCAATGTCATTGCCACCCCAACCCCGTAACCCCCCTCCCCATGTCCCCCATTTTCATCATCATCCTCGTGGTTTCCAGCTGCACCCTTCTGTCCGTACTCTTCTTCATCGTCCGAAAAAAAGACAAGAAGAAAAAACTGAGTCAGGAAATCCCTATGACAACCATGACATCGGAAGCCACCACACAAACTTTTGACACAGTAGCCCAAGCCAATACCACTCCTGAATTCGTCATACCTGACCTGGGAAACCTAAACCTCAATCTGGAGCAGATCGATCTCAATACCAATGCTCATACAAGCTCCATCGCCCATCACCCATCAAACCCTTCTCCTGTTACAAACACCGGCACAGATCTCATCGACCTCATCGACCGCTACAAATTCTTCCAGGGGAAAAACCTGGAAACCTTTACATCCCTCCTCCAGTCAAAGGACTATCAAGGAATCGAACAACTAATCACCGAGCGCTTCCATGCGCAACAAAAAACGAACCCCGAACAACAAGCCAAAGACGTGACCACAAAACTCCTGAGCACGCTGCTGATGCCAGCCTAAGCTGACTCCAATGAAGAACGTTTTGAACGTGATGGAGATCGAACATAAACGCCCTTTCCTCTGATTTTCTTTCTGATCTTGTCTTCCTTTTCTAAGACTTTAATCAACCTCATGAGGCCTTCAGAGCTCTCCGGACTAATCAAATGTTCGATTTTGCAGGCATCTATCTCCGCCGATTTTTTATCAATTCCAAGAATATCATGAAAGAGATGGGTCAGGATTGACCAGGTCTCCTCGATATGCAGAGCAATTTCTTTCGCGTCCTGAGAAAGAAGAAGATGTTTATTGTTATCCTGAAGAATAAGTTTTTTCTTCAAAAGAGGCTTCATCGAGGTGGAGAGACTCCCTAAAGAAACGTCCAACTTTTTGGCAACATCACTCAAGCGAGCATAGCCTTGCTCCTCCAGCAGCTCATGGAGTGCCATCAAATAGTGTGCCGCACTATGTGTAATGAGGTGATCTCGGAAATACTTCCAAGTTTTATCACGGTCTTTAATCATGAGATTCATATTATTTATGGTACAATACCACTTTTCTCTTGCGTTCCGAAATATCTTTTTATAGAGTAACATTACTTTTATATATAAAACAATCATTTGCCATGACTGATTTTATTATCACCTTTCGCGAAACCCTTGAAGCCGCACTGGTTGTCGGCATTGTGCTGTCGCACCTGGCACAAACAAACGCAAAAGGCTGGTTTAAAATCGTGTATTGGGCAATAGGACTGGCCATAATGGCCAGCATAGTCGCAGGATACATCTTCGAAAGCTATCTGGGAGGCTTTGAAGGCCTTACAGAACAAATCTACGAAGGAGCGATCATGCTCACGGCAGCAGCACTCATCAGCTGGATGGTCTTATGGATGGCCCGTCAGAGCAAACACATTAGTGGGCATATCAAAGAAAAGATTGATCAGCACGTCCAAACAGGCCGGAAGATTGGGATCTTTTTCCTCGTGTTTCTCTCTGTCCTTCGTGAAGGCATCGAGACAGTACTCTTCCTGAAAGCCGCTGCACTACAAGCTGGTGGGAACAACTTAATGGCATCAGTGCTGGGAATAGGCGCAGCGATCATCCTGGGGGCATTGATCTTCAGTGGTCTGAGGAAGGTCAATATGAAGCGGTTTTTCCAGATCACAAGCGTTGTTTTAGTCCTGTTCGCAGCCGGTCTCGTCGCGCATGGCGTACATGAATTCCAGGAAGCAGGCGTATTTCCCGTGTTTATCGAGCAGGTTTGGGATCTCAACCCTGCGGTCACTCAGGACGGGGTCTATCCCCTCCTCCACGAAAACGGCACGATTGGAAGCCTCTTGAAAGGTGTATTCGGCTGGAACGGCAACCCCAGTCTGTTGGAAGTCGCGAGTTACTTCGCATACCTGCTCCTCATGATCATGATCACATCCGGAATAAAAAGAGCTCAGTGGAAAACGGGAGCCATGGAACAACGAGAATCTAACCGAGATTGATCATCACAAGCCCGACCATAATAATCCCAATCCCGGCGAATTGAAGGCCACTGATATCCTCCTTAAAGAGGAAATACCCTAAAATAGTCACAAAAAAAATCGAAATGGAAATCCATAAAACATTGGTAATAGCCGCCCCTTCAAATTGCAGCGATTTTGCAAATACAAAACCTGCCGCCCCAAAAAACAATACGGTCACCAGCAGCAAGAGAGGATTCTTGCTGAGACTATAGTATTTCGCCGAAGTAATACCAAAAACATCAAGTAACGTAATGAGTGCAATATACCAGACAAAAAGAGTCATAAAAAATTATTCAACCAATTTTTCCGCTAATCCGACGTAAGTAGACGGTGTAAGAACTTTCAATCTTTCCTTCGCTTCCTTGGGAATCTTCAAACGGTCCACAAAATCCACCAAATCCTGCTGCTCAACCATCTTCCCACGAGTCAGTTCTTTGAGCTTTTCATAGGCTTTGGTGACCCCATACATTCGCATAATGGTTTGGATTGGCTCCGCCAGCACTTCCCAATTACTATTCAACTCATACTCGAGTTTCTGCTTATTCACCGACAGCTTAGTCAAACCCTTCAAACAGGAATCCAAAGCCAGGACAGTATATCCAAAGGCAATGCCAATAGATCGCTGAACGGTGGAATCAGAAAGATCCCTCTGCATCCGGGAAACCGGCAAACGCTCAGCCATCCTCATGAGCAAGGCATTTGCCAGATCAATATTGCCCTCTGCGTTTTCAAAATTGATGGGGTTGACCTTATGCGGCATCGTACTTGATCCAATCTCCCCCGTCACAACCTTTTGCTGAAACACTCCTCGCGAAATGTAGAACCACATATCTCGATTCAAATCCAACAAGATGGAGTTGAGCCTTCTTATCGCGTCAAAGAGCTCAGCATCCCAATCATGCGACTCAATCTGAGTCGTCGTAAGATTCGGCTCCAACTTGAGGGAACGCACAAATTGCCTGGTAAATGATATCCAGTTGACCTGAGGATAGGCCACCATATGGGCATTCCAATTACCGGTAGCCCCGGAAAACTTCCCCATTATCTTCACCGCCTTGATTTGCTCCACTTGTCGCTCCATTCGCTTCACAAAAACCATCAGCTCTTTGCCCACTGTTGTAGGTGTGGCAGCCTGTCCATGAGTCATAGACAGCATGGGAAGAGACTTCCATTGCCTGGCCATTCGGGCCAATTGTGATATCAGAGACTGCACTCGAGGAAGATACTCCTTCCTTACGGCATCCCGGATCATCAGTGCATAGGAGAGATTATTGATATCCTCAGAAGTACAACAAAAATGAATAAACTCCAGCGCCGATTCGGGAAAAAGACTGAGATTGTTTAATTCGTCCCTCAAAAAATATTCGATTGCCTTTACATCATGACTCGTGACCTTCTCGATCTCTTTCACCGCCTCCGCCTGGTGAATCCCAAAATCCACATAAAGCTTTCTGAGACGATCCTTCAGCTTTTTTGAAAAGGGTTTGATCTGAGGGATATCCTTCCATTCACTGAGAAAGATCAGGTACTCAATCTCGATCTTAAGACGATATTCCATCAATCCCGCCTCCGAAAAAAAGACCGGAAGATGTCCCATCTGATCCCGATAACGGCCATCCAAAGGTGATAAAGCAAAAAGCGGATTGAGCATGCGGGAGAAATAAGAGATATCCCTATTGAAACACTTCTCAAGACTATCGAAAAGTCTTTTCCTTTGAATTCAAAGCCTAATATACCTCTTCTCCCACCTGAAGCATGCGAACAGACACCACTCCATCAAGAGCTTTCCAGGAATCCAGGAGTTCGGTAATGTTTTGTCCCCGGTCTACGGTGAGATCAAAGAGCAAGGCATAGCCGTACTCATGACGAGTATGATAAAAACTGTTGAGTGCGATATGACGTTCTTTGAGCCGCTCGGAAAGACTCGTGAGGAGATTTGCCAAGCTGACAACCACCTCAACTCGAATATCCTGGGAAAGCTCCTGGTGCCCATCCCACCAGACATCGATAAAACGGTGGGGGTCGAGCGAAGACAAGACCTTGCAGCTCCTGCTATGAATCGAGATAAAACCTCCACGGGTGACATATCCCTGGATCGGAGTCCCGAGATCCGGATTGCAACATGCGGAAAGCTTCGTCTTAAACCCTGTCTCCCCCCCCACGGAAATGCTTCCGTGCTGGACCTCTTTGAGTGGAGCCGGAGCATCCTCCCCCTTTTTCGTTCTTTCCGATGACGAAAGGAGATCCCGAACCACCTCAGCAGCAGACAGTTCCCCCTTCCCAATCGCAATGAGAAACTCCCTTCGTTTTTCCAGATTCAGATCCTTCTGCTGGTACTGAGACAAAAGAAGATACTTATTGTCCAAAGCGGAATGTCCGAAACGGCGAAGCTGACGGTTCACCATACGAACTCCCTGATCCAAAACCGTGTCTTCACCCTGTTCCAGGAGTGACTGACGAATTGCCGAACGTGCCTTCTCGGTATGCGCCAGAGACAACCAATAAAGATTCGGAGAAACCTCGAGATTTCGAACCACATACACCCTATCACCATTTTGGAGCTGGTAATCAAGTGGCACCACCTTCCCATTAACCTTCGCCTTCGAGCAATGATTCCCCAAAGCTTCTGAAATCTCATAAGCAAAATCCAAAGGTGTCGATCCTCGTGGCAATTCAATCACCTGACCCGTCAGAGTCATGACGAAAATCCGATCAGAAAAGAAATCAAGCGACTGATCCTTTTTCTGGTCTGTGAGGTACTCTTGGAGGTGAACCAAATTTTTGACCCACTGAAGGCGTTCTTCGTAGAGATTATTGCCTAAAAAAGGCTCGAGATTGGTTTTTTGCTTGATTCCCTGCTCTTCATACCACCAGTGCGCGGCGATACCAAACTCCGCCTCTCGATGCATTTCTTCCGTCCTGATCTGGATTTCAACCGGCTGAGGAGAAGCCTCAATCATGCCCAACACCGTAATATGAAGACTGCGATACCCGTTGACCTTTGGCATCGCAATATAATCTTTGAAGCGACCCGTGATCGGCTGCCATCGGTTATTCACCAAGCTCAGCACCGTATAACAATCACTTGATTTCGGCACCACCACACGCAAAGCCAAGAGATCATACACATCATCCAATGCCCCTCCACCCTTCCTCTTAAACTTCATATAGGTACTGTACTTCCCCTTCACCCTCCCTGAGACATGAGCATCCAAGCCCTGACTGTGGAGAAACTCTTCTGTCTGTTTGACAAGGCGACGAATGGTTTTTTCCTGAAGCTCCTCGCGAGCGAGAAAGGACTCTTCCATCGAACGATAATCTTCCTCGGACAAATACAAAAAACACAAATCCTCCAACTTCCTTTTCAACGTATAGATACCCAATCGCCCTATGATAGAGACAAAGATATCGAGCGTCTCCCGAGCCACCTGACGACGCAAAGCGGGGCTAAACTGATCCAACTCAAACAAATCAGCATACCTCAATGCCATCAAAACCAACACCACACGGAGGTCTTTGGACATCGCTAAAAACATTTTTCGAACTGCCTCAAGAGACTGACCCTGTTGTACACTGCCGATAGCAGCGATCCCACGAAGTCCGTCGATCCGACGAAGCAAATGGGCCGTAAAATCATCCACTGAAATTTTTTGCCGATCTTTTTCAGGTAAATGAAAAAGCAAAAACGCACTCAAAGTGGTCAGATCAGCATGAAGCTCGATCAAAGTCTTGAGACCATTTTGCACCTTGAGATCAAAGGTCTTTCTCTTCCGAAGAGACAGGTACTGATCACAAAGCGCCTCAAACTCAGTCGTATCCAGCCGAGCATACGACTCAATAGCCATAATAATATGCTTTGTATTTTGAATATTCATATCACTGGGGAAGAAGTCCTTGAGAATGGGAAGAAGCACAAGCTTCCAAAAACCATCGCTTCATATCGAGATACCACCTCCATCGCTGAGGTAAAAGCGGACGAGTTACCCTCCCAGCACCAATTAAAAAATAAAAAACCATTTTTTTCCACAGAGGAGGAACAAAACCAACTCCCGGACATCGCTGTTCTGCCAGAAAAGCACTCTCCCCCACCTGCTGCATATAAGCCCGCAAATCCTCTTCCCGATATTCATCCCAGTGGAAAGCCCTGGCCCCGGCAGAATAAAAAATGGGATGACCTAACCGTTCGAATTCGTGACCAAAAACAATGTCCTCCCAACCATAAGACCGTATCGTCTCGTCAAAACGCTGTCCCCCCAAAAAATTCCTGGGAAATGAAATATTTCCCATATAAAACCTCCAAAAATCAATCTGGTCACCGTCTCGAAGATCTCCGAAACGGAGCATGTGGCCACCATTCTCCAACCATTTCATATACTCGCTGATCTCCATCCCGGGATACCATGTCACATGTCCTACCACAGCGCCCTCTCGCTTCCGTTGTGCCGCCAAATGAGCCTGAAGCCAACCCTGATCGACCAAAATATCATCCTGAATAAAAAGGATAAGGTCTCCTCGAGCAGCATCCAAAAGACGGTTTCGAATCACTGAACGTCCACTGTTTGCAATCCGAAAAAAAGAGAACGATACAAGGGGATTCAGATCCTGAAGCATTTCAAGAGTTGAGTCCGTACTCCCATCCACCCCCACAATCACCTCACCGACTTCTATACCTTCCTGCCGAAACAAGGTCTCCAACACCTTCTGAAGCTTATCACAGCGATTATAGGTCGGTATAAGAACAGAAAAGGGGAAAGACACAAAAAAGGAAAAAGAGGAGCAAATTATACCACTATTCCTTTTCTCAAGACAGGAAAGACGTTTACAAAACCACTCATTAGTGAAAGAATCAGATGCTTTTACCAAAACTTATGATCTTCAAAAAAACCATCACAGGGCTGCTCAGTCTGAGCATACTTCTGAGCATTACTGTCATGCCCTCAGCAATGGCCCAAAACCAAACCGTAATCCCAGCAGCACAAAATCAAAACCTGACGGACCAAAGACTGAAAGACGTCACCAATTTTTTGAATGAATATAATATCAGTCGTTGCATCAGTCGTCGACAAGGCCCCAACGAAGCGATCATAGCCTTTTACGCCATATGCAGCATCCTACAGGTCTATGACCAAAACGATCTCGGACGTGCTAAAGCCTGGGAAAAAGCGGAGTCGATAAAACTCATCCCCCCCGGTCTGGAAAAAGCTGATGAACTCACAGCACTGGAATTCCTGGACCTCCTCTTTCATGCTGCTGGCATCACGATATCTCCGGTAACCCTCAGCCACTACAAGGAATCACTGAGAGGAGTAAACCTCCAACTCCGAGACAAAGAACTCGAAATCGTCGCAACGGCTCTTGAGCAAGGACTTTTCTCAGAACCCCAGGATCGAACAGAATCTAGACTTTTAAAAAATAAACTAACAAGAGGAAGTATTAGCAATGCCGATGCCATGACATTCCTCTACCAAACAGCGGTCAGCGCCCACCAGCAGCCTGTCATCACCATCACAAATATTTCAGAACCCTCTGAAACCTTTGAGCTGGAACAAATCTTAAAATCCGTCATTGATACCATTCGGACCGATAGCTATTACAAAGCAGACTTCAACGAAAAAGCGGCCGTTGAAAACGCCATTAAAGCTCTTGTCGGAAGCCTCGAGCAAGACCACTACATCGAGTTTTACACAGAAGAAGAATTCCAAATGTTTTCTTCGGGACTGAATGGAACTGTCGAAGGCATCGGAGCCTACATCGAAGAAAAAGAAGGCGTCATCTATGTCGTTTCACCCATCGAAGGAAGCCCTGCTTCAAAAGCCGGCCTTCACCCCGGAGACATCATTACCCATGTCGACAATGTGAGTACCGATGGAATGAGTATCCAGGAAGCGGTAAATAGAATTCGCGGAACCAATGGCACGAGTGTTAAGCTCAGCATCCGAAGAGGCACCCAATCTCTCGAATTCAACATCGTAAGAAGCAGAGTTGATATTCCGGAGCTCATTCACAAAAAACAAGATGGGATCGATATCCTCAAGCTGACCCAATTTGGAAACAACTCCTCGAATGAAATGCGAAATGTGCTTGAGGAAATCTCTGCTGGAAACCCAAAAGGTCTCATTATTGACCTTCGAAACAATCCGGGGGGATTCCTGATGGAAGTCATCAACATCCTGGATCTGTTCCTGGAGCCGGGTGAACCAATTGTGTACGTCAAAAACCGGACTGATCAAGAAATCTTCAAGGGAAACGTGAAACCGATCATCACCGGAGTCCCCATCGTCATTCTGATCAACAAAGGTTCAGCTTCAGCATCAGAGATCCTGGCGGGCGCGCTACAAGGCCACAGTCTGGCTAAAATAATAGGAGAAATCAGCTTCGGCAAAGGCACAGTCCAAAACATCATCAGCTTCCAAGGAGGCTCAGCATTCAAATACACCACAGCCGAATACCTGGTCCCGGGAAAACAGAAAAACTCGGTCAGCATCAACAACATCGGTGTCTACCCCGACAGCAACCCGGCTGGAACTGATCCCAAAAACTTTGTCGACAATCCCGACACACCGGAAGACGAGGTCCTGGATGCGGCACTCAAGATGCTGAAATAAGGACGAATCTAGCTATCAATCTTCTGAATTCGTCTGACATGGCGCTCTTCCTCTGAGAAGGGCGTCTTCAGCCAACGACCGACGACGGTCTTCATCTCCTCAAGGTCCACAAAACGAGCCCCGATCGAGAGGATATTGGCGTTATTGTGAGACCGGGAAAGCTCAATAATGTCTTCCCCTTCACTGCCTTTGACCGAGCCGTAAAAGACAGTCGCCCGGACTCCATGAACCCGATTCGCCGTCATGGCCTCACCCTGACCGGAGCCTCCAAAAATCACCCCCTTTACCTGATCCGGATCGGCGGCCACTGCCTCTGCGGCAGGGTAAATAAAGTCCGGATAATCACAGGACTCTTCGTTGTTCGTCCCCATATCTACGACCTCATAGCCCTCATCCAAAAGGTGCTTTTTCAATGCCTCTTTGTGGAGATACCCGGCGTGATCGGTAGCTAATACGATTTTCATAACAAAAGACGATAAAGATGATAAGGACGATAAAGACTATAAAGATAAAACTATTTCCCGTCTAGAAATACAGCAAATCAGCCCCCTCTCCTTATCATCCTTATAGTCTTTATCCTCCTTCCTCTCCTTCCCTCAATACAACCCACTCACCGACTCCCCCATCTCCACCCTCTTGACAATCTCAGCCAAAAGAGGAGCCAAACTCAAGACCTTAATTCGTTGAGGAGCGGGATCCGGCAATGGAATGGAATCCGTGACGAGAATCTCCTTAAACATTGCCGAATCGAGCTTCTGCACAGCATCTCCGGAAAGAACCGGATGAGTCACAGCCAGTGAAACTTCGTCCAAAGCACCCGCTTCAATCAAGGCCTGCTTGGCATTGCAGACAGACCCCCCCGTATCCACCATATCGTCATAAATAATGCATTTCTTCCCCTTCACGTCTCCGACGATATGAGTAACTTCAGACTGATTGTGATCCTTTCGCAGCTTATTAACGATGGCAATAGGAAGTCCAAGCTGATCCGCAAAGCGTTTGGCCGCCTTGGCACCGCCCACATCCGGCGACACCACCACATGAGTCTCAGATACCACAGAAGCCTGAAAATAATCGAGAAAAAGCTTTTTAGGATTGATATTATCAACCGGAATATCGAAAAATCCCTGAATCTGATCAGAATGCAAGTGAACGGTAATCAGATGATCAGCGCCTGAAGTCACCAAAAGGTCTGCCATCAACTTGGCGGAAATGGTTTCTCGTGGAAGAGCGATACGATCCTGACGAGCGTAACCGAAAAACGGCATAATCACATGGACCTTTCGGGCAAATGATCGCTTGAGCGCGTCACAAAGCAGAAAAAGCTCCATATAATCCTCATTCACATTCTGTGTGGCAGTCTGGATGACAAAGACATCCTTGCCCCGTACAGACTCTTCGAGACGGACGTAAATATCGTGGGAAGCAAAACGTTTGATAAGAACCTTCGTCAAAGCAGCCCCCAACATATTTACGATCGCCTCAGCGAACTGGGGATGAGAAGTTCCAGCGACGATAACATAATGAGTAGCCATAGCAGAGAGTAGTAGAGGACCATCATACTATACGGGAACTTAAAATCAAGACCAACCCCTTCTGCCCCATTGGGAACTCGTGGATAATGACAGAGTTAAAATCTAATAATATGGCTTGATAAAGCCATAGATGAGAACATTAAACAAAATCTAATTGTAATCCTCTCAAAGAAGTGCTATTCTAGAATAAAGATAAATACTTTTTAATTCACATGAATAAACTCAGCGATTGGCTCAAAAAGAAAACGGACACCTCTCCGGAAAAAAAAGATTCCGGAGACAAACCGTCCAACACTCCCGTAAAGCCATCTACAAACCCACCGCAACAGCAACACCAAACCGGAAAAAATCATCAGAAACACCATCCACAAAGACCCCAACACCATACAAAGCAGCATCCGAAACAACACCCTCAACAGCAAAGTCAGCAAAGAAACGATCAAAGACAGTCTGCTCCGCTCCCTCAAAAAAATCAGCGCTTCAAGGGAAACAAACTCCTGAAGATCATTCCCATCGCGGGACTAGATGAAGTCGGAAAAAACATGAATGCGATTGAGTACGGAGAAGAAATAGTCACCATTGACTGTGGACTTCAGTTTCCTGAACCGGGGATGCTCGGGATAGACTATGTCATCCCGGACACCACCTATCTCCAGCAAAACAAACGAAAAGTAAAAGCCATGCTCATTACTCATGGACACCTAGACCATATCGGAGGCCTCCGACACATTTTACCGAAACTCGGCTTCCCGCCAGTCTACGGATCCGCCCTGACCATCGGGATGATTGAAAAACACCTCGAAGAATATAAGCTCAACAAACAAGCCACCCTCAAGGTGATCAAAAACCATCAGCCCTTCCGGATCGGCTCGTTTGAAGTCGAATTTTTCGCCCAAAATCATTCCATTCCAGACTCCAACGGAATTGTTCTTCGTACTCCTGTGGGAGTCATTGTCCACACAGGAGACTACAAGTTTGACTTCACTCCCGCCTGGGGAGAATGCGCTGACTTTCAAAAACTGGCGCAAATCGGGTCACAAGGAGTCCTCGCCCTCATGGGCGAGTCCACTAATGCCCCCATGCCGGGCCACACCACTTCAGAAAAAGTCATCGCGGAAGTCCTGGAAAACATTATCGAAAAAGCCAAAGGCCGGGTGATCATTGCCTCTTTCTCTTCCCTGATGGGGAGAATCGGACAAATCCTGGACATTGCCCACAAATACGGCCGAAAAGTCTTCATCAGTGGGCGCAGTATGATGAACAATATCGAAATAGGCGTGAGTCTGGGCTACCTCAAGCCACCAAAAGGAGTCCTCATGGATATCCGAAAAGATAATAAATCTCACCCCCACCACAAATCGATCATCCTCTGTACAGGATCACAAGGCGAAGGACTTTCAGCCCTGAACAGAGTTGCGCTGAATGAGCACAAGGACATTCGGCTCACCCCCGGCGACACCATTGTACTTTCTTCAAACCCCATCATCGGCAACGAAAAAGCAGTCATCTCAATGATCAATAACCTGCTCCGCCAGGGGGTGAATGTCATTACGAATAAAGAACTGGAGGTCCACACCTCGGGCCACGCGAAACAAGATGAACTCAAGCTTATGCTCAAGCTCATGACCCCAAAATTTCTGATCCCCGTGCACGGAGAATACCTTCTCAGACACGCCCACAAGCACCTCGCCATGGAAATTGGCATGGAAGAGAACCAGATTATCATGGCTGAAAATGGCGACATCATCGAGACCGATGGCCACACCATGCGAAAAAGCAAAAGCAAAGTCCCCGCCAACAACATCTTCATCGACGGCACACGGGAAGGTGAAGGACACCAGTCCAAAGTCATGCTCGACCGTCAGGTCATGTCGGAAAACGGTGTCATCATCGTGGTCTTCCGGGTGAACAACGATACCGGAAAGCTGATCGCCAACCCCGGAATTGATTCACGAGGACTGCTTTATTTGACAGACACTCCCGATATTCACCACAAATGCGTCGAAGCGGCAAAAAAAGCCTACGAACAATGCCATGCCAGAAAGGAAAACTCCGCCGACACCAAACTCGAAATCAAACGGGCCGTGGGAAAGGAGATTATGCAAATGGTAAAGCGAAACCCGATTATCATGCCGATTATCGTCAAAGTATAATTCGTTTAGATTGTGCAAAACTCACAAGAGCTCTTCCTCACCAGTCGGGCTCTTTTGGAGTACAATATTATGAAGTTTAAAAATAAACACCAAAAACATGGTTAAAAGCAAACTCCTTTCGGCAATTTTTGCATCTCTGATCCTTTTCACGAGCATCGGATTCACGATCCCCCAAGCAAATGCCAATTTCGAGCCTTACCAAAAAACCTTCATCGTCACGGGATATTATTCCCCCCTGCCGGATCAGGAGTTTTATGTAACAGGAAGCCTCGCCAGCGACAAACGATTGAATGGAAACGGAACCAATGGGGCTGACGGAACTCCCGTTTACAATGGGATGATCGCCGCTCCGGGGATCTATTCCTTTGGAACAGGAATCAATTGCCCGGGCATCATCAATGGACAGATCCATGACCGGGGAGGCGCGATCGTAAAGGCAGGAGTAAGAAGCAACGCTCACGACCGGCTGGACTTTTGGTTTGGGCAAGGAGAAGAAGCTCTCACCGCGGCTCTGATCTGGGGAAAACGAACCCTCACCTGTACCGTCTACCCTCCAGAGTACGACATGGGTTCCCAATTTGTGTACCGACCGGAAGGTGATCTGAGCGAATACACGAAAGAACTTCTCAAACGAAAGGCTATTCCAACCCAATACTACACTCCAATTCAAAACAATTATCAGCCAGGTATCCCAGAAATTTACAAACAACGACTCACAGAGCTGGGCTATAATCCGGACGATAAGGCGGCTCGAATAGCCTTTCAGCTTCGTCACGGGCTCATTGAATCCGCGGACGATAAGGTCGCGGGTAATTTTGGCCCGGGAACGCAAAAAACTCTGGACCTCATTTACCAAAAAGCGGCTGAGTATGCTCCTCAGGAAGGACTGGAAGAAGGCAACATCCACGCCGGTGTCAGAGTACTCCAAGAAACTCTGATGAAGTTTGGATACCTCGCGGCTGAACCAACAGCCATCTTCGGACCTCAAACCAAGGCTGCTCTCATCCAGTTTCAGCTGGACAAAGGAGTCATCGATTCAGCAGCCCATCCAGCTGCCGGGACCGTCGGCCCCGGAACCGCCCAAGCATTCCGAAACCTCGCGCTCGCTGAAGGTAAAATCAATGATGAAGACAACAATCAAATAGCCATTTTAAAAGCGGAAGAAAACGAACGACTGCTCCTCACTCAGGCTGAAGAACTCGCCAAAAACATCCCAACTGACAAGGAAGCGGAAGAATCAACTCTTGACCCCTACCAGGCCGCTCTCCGGATCCTGGGACAAGAATGGATCCGAGACCACAGTGATCAGGAGGAAGGAAGCAGCGGTGGGTCTTCAGAAGAAGCTGCCGCTCCGCTCAAAGTCGTTTTAGGAGAACAAAAGGGACAAAGCGTGCAGGTCGCCCTCAGCACTTTCAAAGATGACAAATCCTTTCAAAATGTGAAAGAAAAATTGTCCCCAATCGTCAATCCCTTTGGACACCATCTCCAACTGGGAAGCGTTCACCCTGAAGTTCGAAAAATCCAAAAACTGCTCAAAGAAAACGGGTACTTCGAAGGAGAAGTGATCACGGATTTCTTTGGCCCCCAGACCAAAAAAGCGGTCACCAGATTTCAGGTGGACTTCCAGGTCATTGAGTCCATCAGCAGTCCAGGAGCAGGCATCATTGGGCCAAAAACCCTTCGCTCCCTCAACGCGCTCCATTACCAACAAGAGTTTTCTCAGCCTGAAGAAGTAACAGACCACATACGTGCTCCAGCAGTTAATCCTGATGACCTGGAAATTGCCATGCCCCTCCAACAGGCTCTGAAAGATTCTTCTCAGTCCTAAAAGGCCTACTACACTCAACCCTCACCGTACAGACGTTTTGCCAAAACGTCTCTACCCACGCACACCCACCAACCCTTGACTCCCAACTCCCCCCGTACAGACGCATAGCTATGCGTCTCTACCCAACTCCGAACTCCAAACTCCTAACCCACCTCTCATCCACCTGCTCAAAGAGCTCAGGATCAAAAGGAATCGATCTTTGGCGAAGTCCCTGATAAAAATACAATTCTCCTGAATAATTCTTCAGTAAAGACTGAACCCGAGCCGAATCCCCCAACCAAAAAGCCTCCCAATCAGAACGAGACCAGGCATTTTCGAAGAGACCGGGACCTACAACCCGTTGAGAAAGACAAGAACCTCGAATCCACGGAGCATAGTAAGCATCTGTCGCGAAAACCATCGTATTCGATGGTAAAGAGTCACAGAAAGAGCTCATATCATCAATTTCCCCTTGGCTGATGAGAGGCTGAAAACGAGCCAGCTCAAAACAAAATGGGATAATCAACCCCAAAAAAAGCAAAGAACAAAGGATCTTCCCTATTCTGTCTACCTTGAAAATATCCCAAAAACGAAGCAAAGCGAAACCAGCAAAAAAGATCAGAATAGCGTCACAGGGAATCAACAATCGCTGAAAAAAGAACATCCGAAGAGTAATCCAGACAACAAGAAAAAACAGGTAAAGCAAAGGGAGACTCATCCGCCTTTGACGAAGCTCCAGAAAGACCCCCAAAACCCCAAAAACCACAAAGAAAACTGACTGATAGCCATAGTCAGCCAGGGAAAGGAAAACCCCTTCCTGAAGGGACTGTTCAACAGATCCCAGGTGAAAAAGTCCTGTAAAAAAAGTGCTCCACAACCCCGACCAATACATAGGATCAGCCAGAATGACCACCACCAAACCAGCTAAGCCAAAAAGAAAAAGCCAGAGAAAGTACCGAAAGTCAGCTTTATCTGAACGACGAAAAAACATAAGCCAAAGTCCAAAAAAGAACAGAGCAAGAGCAACAAATACCAGATCAAGTGGCTGAAGGAGGGCTATAAAGACCAGAACCAATAAAACCCAAAACGATCTCTTCTCCACCAACCACAGCGAAAAAAACACAAGTGAGAGAGACAGCATCTGCTTCATCAAAATCATAGAATAAGCCTTCCACTGGATGATTGAGACGGCAAAGAGAAAGAGAACCATCAGAGCAGTCCTCCTCCCCCAGTGCTGCACAGCAAACAGTGCCACGGACAAGGGCAAAAGAACCCCCAATAAAACATAAAAAACAGAAAGAAAGTCATCAGAAGAAACCCCAAACAAGAAAAACACATCAGAAATCAGCGGTAAGCCCAAAAACAATCCGGAAACATACTCCGGCAAAGCTTGAACCGAATGCCACAGCTCATAGCGGTAAATCCCCGTATCATACCCCAAGGGATATTCACTAAGAAAAAAGGGGTACACCCGACTGAGCAGGAATAAAAACACAAGTCCACCCCACAACAACAAAAACAACCCTGATTTCCCCCTCAACTCTCGGCCCTCTTCTCGAGCCAGAGCGACCTCGGAGCCGACGGCGACCCTCAACTCTCGACTAAGAAACCCCCACAACACCATTCCCAAAACCACCTCGATAATCACGAGGAAAGGATCAAAGAACAAAAACCCCAACGACAGAGCAGCACCGATCAGGACATATTCCCAAACACTCCCATTCATTGATAATGAAAAATGAATAATTTCAACTGGTCCCCTGGCTCAACAGTAAAACGCCAAGAAAAATCAAAACAATCCCAATCCACTGCCACCATATGAACTGCTCATGCAATCCCAGGACAGAGAAACTCAGAACAATCACAAAACCAACGCCGGTCATAATAGGATAAGCCACACTCAGATTCATTTTCGACAAAACCAGGGAATACAACACCAGCGCAATCCCAAAGAAAACCAGCCCAGAAAACACATAAGCATTCAGAACAAACAACCAGGGCTTCAGGATCATTCCAGAAATCCCGCCCGAAAACTTCATCATCCCCAGCTTGAGAAAAATATTCGCCAAAGCATTGGCAACCAAAGCGATAACAAGCAAGACGTAAAACATCTCAAAAATAATTACAAAATCTCATACACCCCCACACCATCCTGCTCAAAGACCGGGTCAAATGATTCCGGATGCTCCGCCACCCAGTCCAGCTCATAGGGGAGCACGTCCTCGAGTCCATCTCTGATGGAATATCCCAGCACCAGGTACTCCGCGCCGAAGGCTTTCAGATTCGCTTTCCAGGCATCATAATCAGCATTCTCTCTCAAAGTCTGTCCTTTTTGCTGATAGCGGTAATAATCACAGTCTCGACAATCATTGATATTGATATAGCGAACCCGACGCATAAGATTTTCTCCATACAAAGGGTAGTAGAGCGGATTAAGAGAATTCGCGATCACCACATCATCAGATACATTGTGATCCAACCACTCATAGGCCTTCATCAAGGGAAAATCGTATTTGTGTTGCCATGACTCATTTCGAAGATCAGAGCGAACCACAACAGCCTGTTGAAGAAAGAAAAATCCCACGGCAAGAGAGAGAACAAGTAAACCATGCCTCCACCAGAGTCGCTTCCTCCAGACATCAAAAAACAAAAAAGCGAAGAGAAAGGTGAAAAAAAGCAGCGCGAACAGGGTCGGGTTTTCGTAAACAAAACGAAGCTCCAAAAAAGCCTGATCACCGCTCCTCTGAGATGGAACCGTCACCAAAAACTGCCACCAGAGTACGCCCATGAGAGCGATGACAAAGGGCTGCTGAGAAGCCCGCAGTTTGTGCACCACATACACCACCATGATCATCGCCAGCATCAGCCAGGGCATGGCATAGCGAACATTATGATTCATCATGCTAGCCGTATAAGGTGTGATGAAGTAGAGGTACCAGTAAGCCGGAAGAAAGAAGAGCATCAGAGTATAAAATTTCCCTTCTCCCCTTTCCATATGAGAAAACAGAAGCTTGTAAATCATCTCAATCACGAGCAAGACATAGGCCATTACCACCAGATACAAATGCCAACCCGTCTCAGTAATCATTGCTGTAACCCACTCCCGATACTCTCCATGCTCGGTCAGACGGTTCCACAGTGAAAGCTCTTGAATACGCTCGGTCAAACCGGTGTAGCCCTGAAACAACACGAGATCCCCTATCCTCACATCTGCGGGGAAGATAGGGTTCCCGGTAAGGATAAGATTTCTCCAATACCACATACTCCCCAAGGTTCCCAGAACCAGAAGAAACCACAGCCACCACAAGCGATGGGTCTTTCTCCAGGCTCCCGCCAAAAAGAAAAAAATCACCAGGAGCGGAAGGATATACACCACCGAAAGGTATTTCGTCCCCAACATAATAGCCATGCTGAACAATACCGGAAATAAGAGAAGCCCATCCTGACGCTTATAACTCCGTAAAAAGTAGTACCAGGAAATCACCACACCGAGAGCCATAAGCATATCCACCTGCCCTGTTCCCATTTGCCGAAGAAAAATCGGCATCACCATGACCAACGCTCCCGCGAGCCAGGACAAAAAATCCCCTACTCCCATTTCTCTCATGATCTTGTAGGTCACCACCACCATGAGGGCAATAATCCAAAAATTCATGAGATTAGCCAGATAATCATGGCCAAAAGGAAGCACCAGCCAGCTCACCATCAGCTCATGATTCGAGGGGTAGTACCCCAAAGGCCCTCCCCAAGCCGCGTAAAACACATCCCACAGACTGTGCTGCTGAATCCACTCCACCACGATCGGCATATGATACGCGATCGTATCGTATTCCCAAGGAAACTGGATAAAGGCGTTGAAGAGTTCAATCGCTCCGAACAGGATCAAAAATCCAAATACCGCCCAAATCCACTGATGACCGCCAGACCTATGCTGACGGAAGAGAAGCTGCCGAAACATATTCCAGGCGGCAAAAGGCCCCAGCCGAAAATGTCGCCCCAAAAACGGAATAGGAAGAGCAAACAAGAGTAAGCAAAGAGCGGTGCCAAGGACCTGAGGAAGCAAAGAAAAATAGTCAAGAAAGCCGATGAATCCCATGATCAAGAGCACCGCCGCGGCCGTCACGACAAAAAACAGAATCAACCAATCAAAAACATCTCTCAATTCGGATTCAAAGAATCGCCAAATCACCGTATTTGCTGTCGTAAACAACAGTAAATGAAGACCAACGAAGATCAGAAAGGACTGGAGGAGTTCAGGCATGACGAAGAAGAATTCAGCCTTATCTTACCGCAAAGTGAATGAAGTCAGATAGCAAAATAAGGACATCAGTCATTGCCCTTGGTACTCAAGCAGATATGAGGACCTCAATCCTTCTACCCTCCGAGAATCTTCCTCACCACCCCTAAAGCCCCCTGTGCCCAGGCTACCTTGTGCGTCGTGCCGTAATCACCCCTATACTCTTCATATGCTTCCTCATACCATCGATAGGTATTCACGAGAGTTTCTGCGTTTGAAGACTGGGGGCGCCATCCCAAAGTCCGCTGAATCTTGTCCGTGGACACAAAAGAATCCTTATCAGCCGTCCCATAGACCCACTTGTAGAGCGGCGAAAGCCGCATTTTCTCGAGAACCGCCAAAACCGCCTTTACGGGCATCGCAGGTGTTGGAAGCACCTTTGATCCCTTTCCGGCAGCCTCACAAAGAGCACCCAAATCCTCCAAAACCGTGCCAAATCGGTCCGCTCCCACATTAAAGTTATCGTTCACCAGATGCTCCTCTCCTTCTGCGGCCAAAAGAATCGCCTCCACCAGATCGTTTACCTCCAGCAGCTGGTAGCGATTTTTACCGGAACCGATAACCGGTATCCGAGCCCCCTTCTGCACCCAATCAAAGAGGATTTGGAAAACTCCAAGTCGGCCCGTCCCAATAAAAGTCTTGGGACGAATGGACGTAATCACACTCCCTTCTCGTCGAAAATCCTGGATCATCTGCTCCGACAAAACCTTGCTTTCCCCATAAGCCCCCACTCCTACCTGAAGATCATCTTCATCGATGGGATGCTTCTTCGGGACACCATAGACCGCCGTCGAGGAAATATGAACCACCTTCGCTTTTCCTTGTTTTTGGATTTCTCTCATCACGATCCTGGTCCCTTCCACATTCGTTGAGATAATCTCCTGTCTTGAAGCCAGGGGCAAAGCCGCCGCCGTGTGCACCACCCGATCCACTCCCTCTAAGGCCCTCCTCACGTCATCCACATTTCGAACATCGCCCAGGATCGCGTCAACTGAGCCAATCAAAGACCGTTCCCCAAGAGGAGCAATATCGAGAGACCGCACCTTGGCTCCCCTCTTCAGCAGCTCTTCCGCCACATGACAGCCGAGGAATCCACTACCACCCGTGATCAGGTATGTCTTTCCGAAAAGATCCATAAGAAAATTTTAGTTTATAAACCCTAATTTGTAATTTGTAATTTGTAATTTCCCCATTCCTTTCTTCACTCTTTCTCCATTCTCCCAACTCCCAACTAAGTAACCCCCAGCCCCGCCATCGCCAGCGCGAACCACACTGCCCCAACAATCAACAGTTTCCAATCCTCAAGATAATCATCCGAAGACTCCCCGAACCGCGTGTTCTTCAGCAGGTACAGATATCGGAAAAAACAGTAAACGATGAGCGGAATGGTCGCAATAAAAAAAGAATTATTCTGTCGCTCAGAAAAGGTGTAAAAAATATAGGAAGTAATAACAATAGGAACAATGATTGCGTTAAGCTGATCGATAAGATCGATCGTATACTGAGTCAACACTTCCCGTGTTTTTTTCGACTTTTTTTCCAGGTTTCTGATCTCCTGCCGTCGCTTACTAATAGCCAAAAAGAGAGTAAACAAAAAAACCAAAACGATCATCCAGTCGGAAACCACAACCCCAATCGCTATTCCACCTCCCAGGACCCGAAAAACAAAACCCAACGCAATCAGGATCACGTCAAGGAAAAGAATACGCTTAAAGAAAAGACTGTAAGCAACGGTCATGAGGACATATCCGGCGATAACGATGAGAAAAGCTGGAGACATAAACGATGCCGCAACAACCGTGAGAAGAAGTAAGGCGAACCACAGAAAAAAAGCCTGAACGGTAGTAACCCTCCCAGAGGGAATAGGCCGCTTTTTCTTATCCGGATGGATCCGATCCTTCTCATAATCCATGAGATCATTGAGCACGTACGTCGAACAGGAAGCCAGGGTAAACACCGCAAAAGCCGCCAAACTGAGCAAAACCAAATCAAAATCAAAAAACCGGCGTGCGAAAACCAGTGGAATCAGAACAAAAATATTTTTGACCCACTGGTGAGGACGGACCAGCTCGAGATAAGCGCGGAAAGATTTCATCGTATTCATCATATGGGAAAAGTATGACAAAGAATTTGCATTTCCGATAAAGAATCCTGATTGCGGGAGAAATCAATTGTGCTACAGTCAGCCTCCTCTTTTCGCTTTCATCCTTCTCATGGGAACAACAGCTCCAAAGTCTTACGAACACCATGACGCTTGCGGACTTTCAGCCGCCATAAAGAGTGGAGCCCCTTCTCATGCCTTTTTAGAAGAAGCCCTCTCAGGTTGCTCAGCCCTGGATCACCGGGGAGGAAATCTCCCCATAGACCAATCGGGAGACGGGATTGGGATCGCCACCTCCATGCCTTGGAGCTGGGTCAGAAAACAACTGGAAAAACTAGGCATCATCGAAACACCTGAGACCCAGCTCACCTGCGGACTTTTTTTCTTTTCACGAGAACTCAGCCCTGACCAGCAAACACTCATTCAGAACTACATCCGGGAAAGAGCCACCCAATACCGGCTCGACATGCTGGGAATCCAGAAAACCCCGTTTGAAACCAGTCATCTGGGAACCGCGTCAAAAACAACGGTCCCCAATCCCTACTACCTGTATTTCAAAAAAGGAGACGAGGAAACCAGCTCAGATGCCTTCGAAAAAAACCTCTACCTCCTTCAGCAGGACATTGAACGCTGGATCGCAGACAATACTCAAAAGAAAAAACTGCCTCCTGAATCCCTCCGCATCATCTCCCTTTCTCCTCACACCCTCGTCCACAAGGGAATGGGAAACGCGGAAGACCTCAAAAAAACCTGGGGCGCAATGAGCGATCCAGACTTCGAAGTGAACTGGTACGCCCTACATCGGCGCTTCAGCACGAATACTTTCCCTCAGTGGTGGTTGGCACAACCCTTTTTTATGATGCTCCACAACGGAGAAATCAACACGATTGAAAAAAATCGCAGGACGGCAAGACTCCTTGAACGCCAAATGCAAAAAGCCAGACACTACGCCAAGCTCCTTGTGGGAGGCAGTGATAGCGCGGAAACTGATCGGGTTCTCCAGCAACGCTACTTCGCCTTCAAAAATTTTTATGATTCGGCAACGGCTCTCCTCGTCGCCCTTGAAACAATAATCCCACCGGCATACTACTCCGCTTTCAGCAACGTCAGGGGGGAATTTAAAGAATTTCTGAACTTCCACCGACGCCACCTCGGAGGAGGCTCATTCTTCGGTGGGCCGGCCTTTGTGATGGCCTTCACAGAAAATACCTTGGTAGGAAAAGTCGACAACATGGCCCTCAGGCCCGCGAAGTGGAGAGAAATCAAATGGAAAAATCCAAAAACCAATCAGCACGAAAGAGTCTTTACCATGGGGTCTGAATACGGAGCCCTTCACGGTGACTCATTGGAAAATATCGTCGATGGAGGGATTCTTCAGCCAGGTGAAATCATCATGTCAAGAAGACGAGACAAAGTGCTGGAAATTCTCGACCAGGAAGCCTGCCACAACCGCATCCTGGATAAAACGCCATCTCCCGTCCAACACAACATTCGACGGAAAATGCACAATACACTAGATGATCTGTGTCCTCGGCCATCTTCACAGAAAAAACTCAGTCCTGAACAAATCCATCAAACCAGCATGATAAGGGGGTGGAAAAAAGAACACGAAGAGAATCTTCGGCATATGGCCGTGTATGGGAAACTGAAGGTGAGCGCCATGGGGACACCCTGGCCCATGGGGACCCTGAGGACCCCCAACTGTTCCGTGTTTGAAGCCTGCCAGCAGCGCTTCGCGCAGGTTACAAATCCTCCTGTAGATCCTCTTCGTGAAAGCGATAAATGTGACCTCACCACGCATTTAGGGGGGCGACACTACAACAGCTCCGAATACTCACACGAACCAATAGAACAAATCCGGCTGAAGAGTCCAATCATATCGAATCATCAGATTTCACAGCTCAGAGAACAAGAACGCTTTAAAGTTGGGACGCTCGACTGCAGCCTCGACATATCGGCTCTCAATGATGGAAAGGACTATACTAAAGCCCTTGAATCACTCGGAAAACAAGCCATCAAAGAAGCCCGAAGCGGAGCAAAAGTCATTATTCTTTCACATCGCCAAAGCAGAGAAAACGGCAGGGTCCCGATCGAAAGCCCTCTCGCGGTAGGAGCAGTCATGGATGCTCTGAACACAACGGAGCTCCGCCAAAACGTCAGTATCGTTATCGAAGGAGATGACGTCAAAGAAGCTCACGACGCAGGTCTCCTCATCGCCATGGGAGTCAACGCGGTCAATCCGGCACTCGCCGAAGACATGATTTCGAATGGAGCCAGCTACACACCGGATTTGGTCCAAAGCTCGGATGAACTGATTGAAGGAATTCCCCAAGCCGTCGGCTCGAAAGTCTCTCGAAAAAATCAGGATGAACAGACCCTCAAAGTCGATGCCGAAACAGGAACCAAAAACCTCTATAAAACACTGGAAGGAGGCTTAATGAAAATCATGAGCAAAATGGGCATCAACGACATCGACGGCTACCGCTCTTCAGGCCTTTTCGAAGTCATCGGCCTGGGCCCGGAAGTGCATCAGTACCTCAACGGCTTCGCGCCGTCACGCATCGGAGGCCAGGATATGGACGATCGATTAAACTATCTCCGAGAACAGGCCAAACAAGTAGAAAAAGAAAAACACATGAGCTTTAATGATCTTCCCAACGCCTGGACAAAACGAGGTGTCCGGGGAGCTAACATCAAAGCCCTGATTATTGCCCCTCTCAAAGAGCTCCTGAACCATCCTGAAATCAGTGAAGGAGATCTCAGCAAGGGCATAACATCAGATTCCATTTCCCTCGAAGGTCTCCAAAAAATCTTCCAGGCCTTTCCTGAGCTCCGAAAACTCATCAGCTTCGGAGGAGACAAAAACCCCTTTCAAATTCGAGAGCTCCTGGACGTCGCTGGATTGGATCTGGAGAAAATAAACCAGACCGAGTTGGAAGCAACGGACGTGAAAATGGCCTTTGAGCAATTCCTCCCGAGACTCAAAGCAGGGCAAATGTCCTTCGGGGCCCTCATGGAATGGGCCAAGGAAGCCATCGAAACTGGATTCAACAGCTTGGGGACATTCGGAGGATCAGGTGAAGGAGGAATTCCAAAAACACTCGCCGATCACTCAAAACCGAAATCAGTCCAGGTAGCATCGGGACGTTTTGGAGTCACCGCTGAGTACCTTGCAAATCCCGATGTGAAAGAAATCTGCATCAAGATAGCCCAAGGCGCTAAACCGGGAGAAGGCGGACAACTCCCAGCCTACAAAGTCTCTTCTTTCATCGCCAAAAACCGCTACTGCGAAGAAGGGATCGAACTCATCTCCCCTCCTCCCCACCACGATATCTACAGTATCGAAGAGCTCACCCAGCTGATCGAAGATCTCAGATCAGTAAACCCATCAGCGAAGATTGCAGTCAAATTGGTCTCGGGAACCGGCATTGGAGCCATCTCCTGTGGAGTCGTGAAGGCCGGAGCAGACATCATTGAGATCGATGGCTACGAGGGAGGGACAGGGGCCAGAAGTTTTGAATCCCATCACGCGGGGCTCCCCACCGAATACGGAATCAAAGATGTTCATCAGGCCCTGGCCGATCACAGCCTTCGAGACCTAGTCAAAATCAGAGCCATGGGTGGAATAAAATCACCCATGGATATCCTCAAGTACATGCTGATGGGATCCGACGAAATCAGCAGTGGAACCCTCGCTATGGTAGCCCTGAATTGTAACCTCCAGGCCAACTGCAACGCTGGCTGTGGAATCCAAATCGCTCACCCACTCGAATCGGCCAGTAAAACCTATCAGGAAATCAAAGAAGTCCTCAATGATCGCGTCAAATATAAAACCTTCATCGAAAGCCGAGCCAAACAAGTTGCTCTGCTCTTCCTCAGCTTCGCTCTCGAACTATCCGTCATGTGCCGACAACTGAGAATAAATCGGGTTGAAGACCTCATCGGAAGAACAGAGCTCCTCACTAGAAAAAAAGATCTCAGCCCATTAACAAGTAAGCTCAAGCCGGAAAACATTCTGGAACGAACACCACATGAAAAAGACCTCATAAAACAGAAAGTCCTGAGAGAAGAAAATCGACGACCATGGGATCGTCTTATGACGTTTAAGGATCGTCAGGAATGGAAAAACCCTCTCGAAACAGATTATTTCAAATGCACCCTTAGCTCAGCATCTGACCGTTCTTTTGGAGCCAAGCTCTCCGGAGACCGAATCAGGAAAGGCGAGACCGATCTTATGAGGCTGGAAACCTCCGGCTGCGCGGGGAACAGCTATGCTGTCTGGGGGTCAATAAACATGAAGTTTATTCATCGGGGAACAGCAGAGGAAGGTTTTGCAAAAGGAATTTCAGAAGGATGCGAGGTGTCACTCATCAGACCCAACACCCACCAGCAAAGTTCTCTGCTTCATGTCCCCATTGTTTCGAACAATATTGGATTCGGTGCCACCGGAGGAAAAATCTTTGTCGACAGTCTCACGGGCCAACGCTGTGGCATTCGAATGAGCGGGACAACGCAACTCTTCGCCAGAGGCGGCGGAGAATATGCCGCAGAATATATGACGGGAGGAACTATGACACTCTTACCTCACCCCAACAAAGCCGGAACCTACGAAGTGGTCCGGGGAAAATTCGGAGCCGGTATGAGCGGTGGACAGGCATTTGTCTTCGTCAATCACGGACAGAATATCCATCATCACCTCGACAACAATCTGGAAGTGATCGAGCTCAACGAGCAACAGCCTGCAGAGAAAGAAGCCCTATTCACATCGCTTCAGCAATACCAGTCCATGGGTCTCAGCGAAACAGAGCTGGAATACTGGAAAGAAAATACCCATTCGGAAAGAGGCAGGGTCGTCTGCATAAAAGCCAGGAAGCCAGAGCTCATCTGGACAAGCTGAACACCCGATCACAGAGCTGATTCATTAGCTCTTCCGAATGCGAAACGAGGAGCACGGTCTTGCCTTTTTTTTGCAATTCCCGGAACACCCCCAAACACTTTTCCTGAAACGCCTGATCCCCAACGGCCAAAACTTCATCAAGAAGATACACATCTGCGTCAACCTGCATCGCCACAGCGAAGGCCAGGCGAGCGGCCATACCACTGGAGTAATGCTTAAGTGGCATATCCATAAAAGACTCCAGCTCCGCAAAGCGAAAAATCTCCTTCATCTCCCGCCGCAAGTGCTCTCGGGAAAGCCCCAAAAGCAGTCCATTCATCAGCACATTTTCCCAAGCCGAAAGCTCGGGATGAAACCCCACCCCCAACTCCAAAATTGCCGTAACCTTTCCTTCAATCGTGATCGTCCCCTCATCCGGCTCATACACCCCGGCAATGATTTTCAGCAAAGTCGATTTCCCCGATCCATTTGGCCCCATGATACCGACAATTTCTCCCGACTTCACTTCCAGCGAAAAATCCTTGAGAACTTCATTCACCTCGTAGGTCTTCCGATCAAAAAGTGAAAACAAACTTCCCTTCACCGACCGCTTGTGCAGGTGTGGGATCACGAAGGATTTGGAAAGACTTTGAACTGATATCATACATCCTACAATTATTTTTTAATTTTTTACAAAAACTCCACCACCCTCCTCTCAAACTTTCGAAAAAACCCAAGGGCCAACACAAACCCCAACACAACAACCGAGACATAGAAAGCATGATGATCCGCCCTGGACAGAAGCCCTGAAAACAACACCCCCTTCGAGTGCTCGATCAAAAAAGTCATGGGATTCAAATACATCCAGGGCTGAAGCCACTCCGGCAAAACACGAAGCGGATAAATAATCGGAGCCGCGTAAAACCCTCCCGTGAGCAGCACCTCCCAAATCTGATTCAAATCTCGAAAGCGCACAAAAAGCGGTGAGGCAAAAAAAGAAAACCCAAGAACAATGACGTAGAGTAGAACAAGGTAAAACACAAAAGCAAACAATTGCCACAGCGCAATCGGCACCCCAAAAAGAACAAAGGCTCCAAAAAAGATCAGAATATTAATAAAAAAAGACATAAGAGACTGCAGAGAAGCCGCAACGATAACAATCCACCTCGGGAAAGGAATTTTGGTCAAAATATGAGCTTTAGTCATGAGAGCCGTCAAACCCACCGACGTCCCCTCCGCAAAAAAATTCCACATGAGAATACCCATCAAGAGCTGCAAAGAATAATGTTCCACAGAACTGGCAAAAAGATGTGAAAACACCAGATTCAAAATTGCAAAAACAAAGAGCGGCTTCAGCAAGGCCCACAAAAATCCCAAAACGGACCCCTGATACCGCAGCTTAAAATCAGTCTGCGCCAGCATCCAAATGAGATTCCAAGTCTGTCCTCGTGATCGATTCATGGGAGAGATAAGATTCAGGTATAGTGTAGAGGATAAAGATGATAACCAGCAACCAACAACCAACAACCAACAACCAGTAACCAGCAACCCAGTGCCCCCTCCCCACATCGCCCTCATCATCCTGAACTGGAACGGACTCAAAGACACGCTCGAATGCCTCGAGTCGGTTTTCAAAAACGATTACAAAAACTATTCGATCTATCTGATCGACAATGCCTCTCAAAAGGATGAACTGAAAAGCATTAAAGAATTCTGCATCAAAAAACTCTCAACTCCCCCCGTACAGACGCATAGCTATGCGTCTCTATCGCACCCTAAACCCTCAACCATCTTCATCCAAAACACCGAAAACCTCGGCTTCGCCGAAGGCAACAATGTCGGTATCCGAAAAGCCCTGGAATCAGGAGCCGACTACATCTTCACGCTGAACAATGATACGGTCGTCGACCAACATTTCCTTTCAACAGCCCTTGAAACGGCTAAAAAAACAGGAGCCGGCATCGTGGCCACGAAGATGGTGAACTATTATGACCGAAGCAAACTCGACAACACCGGCCACGACCTCCTCACCTCAGGCGACACCGTCCCCCGCGGCCGCAATGAATCATCTACAACCTACCACCCACAACCGACACCCTTCGGCAGTTGCGCCGGCGCCGCTCTCTACTCGTCAAAAATGCTGAAACAAATCGGCCTCTTCGACAAAGATTTTTTCCTGAACTACGAAGACTCAGACCTCAGCCTTCGGGCTATTGTCCAAGGCTGGACATGCGTCTACAGCCCCGACTCCATCGTCTACCACAAGCTCAATGCCTCCATTGGAAAAATCAAAGACAGCAAGTACCGTGTCCGATCCCAGCGAAACCAGCTCTGGGCTTACCTCCACAACACTCCCGGAATCGTCATTCTGCTCAATCTTCCCTGGATACTTTTCAGAGACCTTCTCGTCATCCTCATTTCCTTCATAACCCTCCGCTGGACCATTACCTGGATTTTCATCAGATCCCGCCTCGAAATCATCAAAACCATGCCAAAAATCCTCAAAAAACACCGTAAAGTGATGAGAAATAGGAAGGTTTCAAGCTGGTGGTTTTGGAGACATCAGCTGTCTTGGTTCGGTACGTACTGGCAATATTTTAAGGAGATCGTGGTCAGGGGGAAGAAAGGAGTGATGGAAGTGAGCCCTCCCTAAAATATCTCCACCACCCCCTCAAAAAATTCCCCAACTTCCGTGGCGATAAAGGCCTCTGGTAGTCATGCTGAACTCTCGCATTTGCCGCTAACCAGATCTCCCCACCTGCCTTTCGAGCCCGTTGCGAAAATTCGGTATCTTCGAAATACAAAAAGAACCGCTCATTGAAAAGCCCGACCTGTTCAAATACGGAAGCTTTCACCAGCATACAAGCCCCTGAAGCATATTCGATTTGTCGATCAACCATACCCTGCGCCACCCTCTTCCCATACCCATCCACCGTCACCAGCCCAAACCCTCTATAGCGGTTCCCCCAGGTATTCACCCGATCCGGTTCACGCATCAGAGTCATCAGGGGCTGTACGATCATCCGCTTTTCATCAGCCATCAAGACTTGAATCGTTTCCGCTAAAGATCCTTTCTCCATCTTCGTATCAGGATTCAGGAGCAGAACAAGATCACAACCTCTCTCCAAACACCGTCGAATTCCTTGGTTCACAGCTTGTGAATAACCTCTGTTATCAGGGTTATCAATGACCCCAACCGTTGGAAAACCTTCTCGAACCAACTCCACCACCCCATCCCAACTCTCATTATCCACCACGACAACACAAGCATCCTGCTCTCCCAGTTCATCAAAAACCGCCCTCAAGCAATCAGCGATATACTGCTCCGAATTGTAGGTCACTACGACGACTCCAATCATCATGAACGAGGAAATGAAGAAACGAGGAATGAAGGACTCCTGTGTCGGATGGTTTTCCTTGTTTCCTTGTTCCCTCGTTTCTTGGTTGGTTCCCCAAGTCCCAGCTCCTTCGCTCTCACCATACAGGTCGCTTCATACATACTCTCAAAAGTCCCCGTGTCCAGCCACGCCCCCTCCACGAAAGCCACATCCAACTGACCTTCATCCAGATAGAGCTGATTCAGATCCGTAATCTCAAGCTCACCGCGCATCGAAGGCCGCAGACTCCGAGCCTTCTGAACAACCGAACTATCATAAATGTAAAGCCCCGTCACCGCATAATTACTTTTCGGTTTTTGGGGTTTTTCGACAACGCGAATCACTCTCCTCTCACCATCAAACTCAACGACTCCAAACCGCTGAGGATCTTCGACCTCTTTGGCAAAAATACGGGCTCCTTTTTTAAAACTCTGAACCGCATCGGAAATATCATCCTCGAAAAGATTATCCCCTAAAATCATCGCCACCGGCTCGTCTTCGATAAAACTCTCGCCAATCAGAAAAGCCTGAGCCAAGCCTTCCGGCTTATCCTGAACCTCGTAAAAGAAACGAGCCCCAAAATCCTTTCCGGAACCCAGTAAATTCACAAAATCCCCAGCATGCTCCGGCGACACGATGATCAAGACCTCCGTGATCCCAGCCTTCAATAAAGTCTCCAGCGGATAATAAATCATCGGCTTATTATAGATCGGCAGGAGCTGCTTGCTCGTCACCTTCGTACAGGGATGCAGACGGGTTCCCGATCCACCGGCTAAGATAATTCCTTTCATAGGAATGAATAAATCTGCAGTATACTAGCGCTTTTTTCGATAAGACTCAAGCACCCTTTGTAAATTCCCCTCAACAGAAGGCATTGCAATCCCCATCTCCTCCCCCTTCTTCGTCGACAGTACACAATTGCTCCGCTTCGCCTTCGTCATCCCTTCAAACTCCTCCAGACCGATGTACTCAAAGCTCCGACTCGGATCCACAATCTCCCGATACAGTTCCAGCAGATCCCGGTGCTCATACACTCCCGGATTCACCGCATTCAAAACCCCAACGGGCCGCTTGTCAATCACCCGCTCAAGAAAAGGCATAAAGTCCTCCATGATGGTCACGGAATTAGGAACTGAGAGAATTTTGTCGTACTGCAGGAGCTTATCCAGCAAGTTTTTCGGATTGGGACTCCCTTGCAATGGCATGCGAATACGAAGAACACACACATTCGAAATCTCCTTCAAGGCTCCTTCCGCCACTGCCTTCGTCTGACTGTAATAGGATCCAAAAAAATTCGGCTCATCTTCCTCAGTATACGCATATATTTTTCGACTCTCTCCATTTTCATTTCCTCGTTCCCCTGTTTCCTCGTTTCCTCGTTTCCTTGTTTCTTCCTTTCCTCGTTTCCTCGTTTCCTCGCTTCCTCGTTTCTTCGTTTCAAAAATACACCCACTCCCAATCTGCACCACATAATTCCCCTGCCCAGAAGCGACCTCACAGACATTGATCGCCCCATCGATATTCACCTTGGCTGTCTCCAAGCGATGATCCTCGCACCAGTCGACATTTGGCCTCCCCGTCTTACCAGTCGCGTTGATAACGACAGAATCGTGAACCTCCTTCAGAGCGTCCCGAACCTGACTCAAATCCGCCACATCTGTCCGAATCGTCTGAACATCATGACCCTGCTCCGAAAAATACCTCAGAATCCATGCACCCACATACCCGGTATGCCCCAACAAAACAAGCTTCATATCAACAAAAATGCCACCATAGCATAACACAACTCAATCACATTTTGATTCCCAGAATTTTCTGCAACAATAAACACAATTCTAGATCCTCCATTCTTCATCTCATTCTTCATTCTTCCCCATGTCCTTCCTCACCGCAACCCGCCACATCTCCCCATGGCAATCCTTTAACGAATTCTTCGTCTCTATCGTCTACTTCGTCCAGGGAGCCGGAGGTCTCGTCGGCATCGCTTCTTCAATAATCCTCCGCGAACAACTGGGTCTGGACTTTATGCAAATCGGACTCATTGGCCTAGCCGCAACACTCCCCTGGACCATCAAACCTGTCTTTGGACTCCTGACTGACCTGGTCCCTCTCGGAAAATTCCGCAGAAAACCCTACCTGCACATCGGTCCATTGCTCGCATTCCTAGGATACCTTCTCCTCTTTCTCTATGGAACGAGCTTTGAGACCTTCTTCCTGGCCCTCATTCTGGCAAACCTGGGGCTTTCTTTGACAGACGTGGCCACGGATGGATTTGTGGTGGAAGAATCGAACGAAAACAATGCCTCCCGAATTCAGGGAATTACTCAGGCTTCCATCCGAATCGCCGCCTTCGTCACTTCCTTCTTCTCAGGACTGCTCATCTTTCAGGAGATCGTCACGCCTCACCAAATGTACCTGATCCTGGCCTTCATCCCTCTCATCACCTTCATCTCGTCCTTTTTCATCACCGAAAAACCAGTGGAATCCATCACTCTCCGGGAATCAGTCCCGGAAGAGTCCATTACCAGGGAAAGCAGTTTGGAACACTACCAGACCAAGAAACTCGACATCAGGATCTTCACTCCTGCCTACATTTCCACACTGATCATCATCTTTACGCTCATCATTACGAATACCGTCTTCAATGCCCAAATAGGAGAATACTTGAGTACAAACGTCCCCTGGCTCAATCCCAGCTATATCAGCATAGCCATCTGGCTGCTCTTCGGAGCCTGGATGCTCAGCTATTTCAACAAGCTCCGCAAACTGAAGATGACCAGTAAAATGATTTTCATTGCCATCCTCTTCATCCTTCTCTGGCGAATCAACCCCGGAACCGGCTCCAGCATGTTCTTTTATGTCAAAGACACCCTGGGCGTGAACGAGGGGACCCTCGGCTATATCAGCACCATCTCCCAAATCGGATCCATCCTCGGAGTCATCCTGGCCGTGAAAATCTTCGATAAGATCAAACTCAAAAAACTGCTTTTCACCACCGTCATCATCGCCGCCCTCTTTGGCCTCACGTCATTCGCCATCACCCGACCCGAGTGGGCGGAATGGATTGGCAGCACAACCCCATTCACCTGGCTGGCACACATCATCGCCGTCCCCGTCTACTTCTTCGACAGTCTCTTCCAGTGGATCGTCACGGGAGAAGGCTGGACGAACCCCATTACCTCAGCCATGAACCTTATGCCCGTAGAAAAATTCCTCTACCTTCAGTCTATCATCGAGGAACTGGTCTTTATGATCGCCTACATTCCCCTTCTCAAATTTGCCGTCCTCATCACCCCTAAAAAAGCGGAAGCCACGAACTATGCCATCATCGCCAGTATCATGAATATCGGACTGGCCATCTCGTCCTGGCTCTCGGGCTGGCTCTACAACGGACTCATGGGTATTTACCACCCGGAGCTGGAAGTCAGTGCCATCCAGGTCGACGTGATCGAAATCCTCATCGCGATCAATATCATCACATCCCTCACCTGCCTCGTCGTCTTGCCGTTCCTAAAAACCACCGAATTCGAAAAAATCAGCAAGGAGTAATCCAACCTCCAAACTCCCATCTCCTAACTCCTCACTTCTCTACTCCACCACCTTCCACTGCACCTCTCTTTCAAGCTTCCCCGGGATCGTAAACCCTGCCGCCTTCACATGCCCTCCTCCTCCAAATTCAGAGGCAATCTCCGAAACATTCACATCATCTCGAATCGTCCGAAGAGAACCCTTCACCTTCCCCCCCTCTTCTTCAGAAAGAATCTTTGCATACCGAATTCCCGGCACATACTTGAGAAACTCAATGGCCCCTGACAAATAATCCTTATCCGCCCCCAGCTCCACCATGTCCTCGTAAGTAATGGCTGAAATAATCACCTCATCGGAAGTCCGCTGAGCTCGATTCAGAACCCTCCCCCAGAGTCTCAACTGATTGACCGGTTTGGTGTTAAAAAACTGCTTCGAGATCGAAGCCAGATCAGCACCGTAGCGAAGCAAGGCTCCACCCACCCGAAGCGTCTCGGCATTGGTATTCTGATGCATAAAAGATCCCGTATCCGTATATAGACCCGTGAGGAGACAAGTCGCAATTTCACGAGTAAAAATGGCCCCAAACTCCGTGAAGAGATAGTATAAGACCTGAGTCGTCGAAGCTGAATTGGTCACCACCAGGTTAATACCCCCGTACATTTGATTGGAGGCGTGATGATCGATATTGATATGCCGATCTCTACGACTATAAATCTCCGGCTTATCAGTCAAAAACCCACTCAGCTTCGGGTCAGCCGTATCGAAACTCATCACCAGATCATACTGACGATCATCAATATCATGAATCATCCGATCCGCCCCCGGTAAAAAAGACAAGGACTCCGCGGCAGCATTAAAGCAGCCCACCACCACATCCTTCCCCAAACCATCGAGATACCAATACATTCCTAGAGCGGCGCCTAAGGTATCCCCATCGGGATTTTTGTGAGAAATCAAAAGAATCTTGCGGGCAGCGATAATCTTTTGCCGAATCTGGTCTACAAGGGCTTGATCGAGCTGAATCATGGAGAGTAAAAACCAATTGCTACAAGAGGCTGAGTATTGCCTAGTTTTATAAGCACTTCAACCCAGCTGACTTGCAATAAACTAATTATTGTTATTCAATCAAGTTTGACAGCAAAAAAAATTTCCTTTACCGTGTGTAAGCCTTCGTTTTCGGTCTTGTGGCTCCCCGACCCATCGGGGCATATCAAGATCATTCCTTAACCCCATGGAAATGAAGAAAAAATATGAGCTGATGGTCATCATCAGCAGCACCATAGCCGACCCTGAAATCAAAGAGCGCCTCAAAGGCCTCAAAGAACAGCTCGGAAAAGAAATCGTCTTCGAAGAAATCTGGGGAATGCGAGATTTTGCGTACCCCATCAAAAATCAGAGGAAAGGATACTACGCCGTGTGGAATTTCCTCGTGGATGGTGAAGAAATCAAAGAACTTGAAGAAAACCTCAAGCTCTACCCCAACCTGGTCCGCCATCTCATTATGCAGGTTCCGGATGACTACAAGCCCTTCACCCTGAAAGAGCTCGAAACCGAGATGGACAAGCTTCGGAAAGAAAAAGCGGAAAAACGAGGAGGGAAAAAACGACCAAAGAAAGCGGAAGAAAAAAGGGTCAGCAAAGCGACAACTGAGAAGAAACTCGAAGAAGCTATCCCTGAGAAAGAAATAAGAGCCAAAAAAGAACCTGAAGCAGCAGCTCCTGAGAAACTCAAACCGACAGAATCTCCAAAAATGGTAGAACCCGCTAAAGAGAGTCCTCAAGAAGAAAAGAAAGCTGCGAAGGGCTCTTCACTCGATGAAAGACTGGATGCCATACTGAGTGACAAAGATTTGGGATTGTAAAAAAGTCATAATTCAAAAGAGAGTCAAGAAATTGTCCTTTATACGACAGAAGAAGCGATTACCCTGAACCCTGTCATTACTCTTTTACTCACTCTACGATGAGAAGTGTCAATAAGGTGATATTAATCGGGAACCTCACCCGAGACCCCGAAATGAGACAAACACCGAACAGCCAACAAGTCTGTACCTTCGGAATCGCCACCAACCGCCAATGGGTAGCCAAAGACGGAAGCAAGCACAGCAGCGCGGAATTTCACGAGCTGGTCGCCTGGGCTCGGCTAGCAGAGATCTGCGGCAGCTACCTGAAGAAAGGCAAACTGATCTATATCGAGGGATACCTCAAAACCCGGGCATGGGACACTCCAGAGGGCATTCGCCGCCACAAAACTGAAATCATCGTGCAGGACATGATCATGCTCGAAAAGAAATCGGATGGTGAAGACTATGATGAGATACCAGCCACTATGGAAAACGAAGCGAGTGCAAAGCCTGCTCCGGCAGCCCATGAAGAACCTGTTCCTGAACCTGATGAAAACATAGAATTTTAACACTCACCTTCCTAACAATCCTTCCTTATGAAAAAACCAGCCCGTAACGACTTTGACGAAATCAACTACGTTGATTACAAAAACGTTCCCATGCTGCTCCGCCATGTGGTGAGCTACTATGGAAAAATCAAACCCCGACGGTACACCGGCCTCAGCGCCCGCCAGCAAAAAATGGCCACGAGCGCCATCAAAAAAGCCCGTATCATGGGTCTACTCTTCTTCGTGAGATAAAAAAGATCCCGTGTCAAAACCAACAGCGAGGAGTATTCCTCGCTTTTTTCATTCACAACCACCACCCCAGGAACATCAAGCCCCCCAAGATCACCATTGGGACCACAATCACAATCCACCAGCTCACCCTCAGTTCAGGCGCCGTGACAAAAACAAAAGCCACCCCGCTGCCCCTCAGGTACTCATCCACCAGTCTAAGATAGTTTTTCCGGTGTCCCACCCCCATGGTGAAAACGACCAGCGAATCCTCTTCCGCTTTTTTTCGCAAAATTTCCATGGTCGCCCTCTCCCGCAGATCACTTCCGATAACCTGATTAAACTCTTTGACCAGAGCATTGTACTGCAAGATCACTTCAGACTCCTTCACGGACTTCGACTTTCCACCTCGCTGTCGAACCATTCTGAATTCAGAAGTATTTTCCAGTTTTGAGATCCGTGCGCCCAGCTGGGAAATCCCCTGCAAAACATGCTGATAAGCCCCTTCTCCCTCGATGGGATAGACCCTGACCCTTCCCTCAGACAGAAAATTAAACAAAGTCTGCCCGGATACGGCAGCGGACAATCGCTGGATACGCGAAAGATCCCGCTGATCCAGGAGGACTTTGTGCCACTCCTCTCCCAACTCCTTCAGGATTTTTTTCGCGACAGCCGTGATCTGATCCAGGAGAACGGGTCGGTGAAACCCCAACTTCTCTTCCATTTCCTGGTACAAAGCAAAGCTGACCTGATCGTAAAACCGGGACTCCAAGCCATCGTAAATCCCTTCACCTCCGAACTGCCGAACCTGATGAAACTGCTCCAGGTAAGCATAATAACTGCAGAGTCTGGCCTGACAATTCACGATTTTCCTCCGTTCCCGATTCCCTATTTTCCCCTTCCAAACCGTATGGACCTGCCCCAAAAGAAGAATGAGCTTCTTCGGATGCAGGGTCGGTGTGTACACATCGAAACGTGCCCAGCGAAAAACCGGATGCCTCCTCATCTGAGACAGGATCTGAAACACACTATTTACCTTCCGGTGTTTCGAAAACCGCGAAAAAAAAGCAAGATTCATAAGCGAGGGAAAGTCATTCTATTCCTGACCATCCTATCACGAAGCGCAATCTTAACCCTGTAAACCTTTTGTATCAGCATTCATCACCATTTTCAGCTCACACCTGCACTGAATAATATTACTCGCAAGTTCTACCAGCTCTTTCAACCGTTGTTGGACCTGAAAGACGAGATCACTCTCTTCATGGAGATCCACAGGAACATTAAAAGGTAACTCAGCTCCTAAAAAGAAAGGCCTCAATATCACAATTCCTGATGTCCCAAGCTGAACGACAATTTCCAACTGCCCTTGATTTTCGCTTTCTTCAGAAAAAAGTGGACTCTGAAATGTCAGAACATCACGACCTGCGATCGGTTCAAATCCTTCCTGGAACATACCATTAGAAATCTTCGTGAGTTGATCTCCAGTAAGACACGATTCTGATGCTTGCTGCGCTTCAGGAACTGGATGCTCCTCAATCAAAGACTGTTGTATCATAAAAAAAATTTACCGAATAATAACCGGGCCCATTGTAAATAATCCTTCATTTTTTTCAAGTCCTCTTCACTCCATCTCCCTCCTCCCCATAAACGCCCGCTTCAGAGTATCTTCCCCCGCAAACTCCAGCTCTCCTCCCATGGGCAAACCCTGAGCGAGATGAGTAATGCGAATGTTTTTCTGTCGTAGCTGACGAGTCAGGTAAACAGCGGTCGCTTCGCCCGTCACCGTTGGATTGGTGGCTAAAATAAGCTCTTCAATAGATTCGGAATCGAAACGATCCATGAGCTGCTGAATCTTCAGTTGTTCCGGCCCCACCCCATCCAGAGGTGAAATAGCTCCATGAAGAACGTGGTAAAGACCTTTGTATGCTCCGGTGTTTTCGAGCACAAACACGTCCATGGGGTCTTCGACTACACAGACCATACCCTGCTCCCGGGAAACACTGTCGCAAATCTGACACAGCCGCTGACTGCTCATATTGCAGCAACGCTCACAGATCACAATGCCCCTCTTCAGGCCCCCGATTGCGTCCGCCAGAGCCTGAACATGAGCCCCTTCACGCTTCAAAAGATAAAAGGTTAATCGTTCCGCCGACTTCGGGCCGATCCCCGGCAACTTACTCAGCTCCTGTATCAAACGCTTTATTTGCTCTGGGATCATTCAGAATATTTTATGGTATAGTCAATTCGCACAAGAGATCATAAAGGATCTCCTTAATCCTGAAAAGCCCCTTCATTTTCACCCCGCAGGGCGGGGCTTCATCTCCTCCTTCATTCTTCCCATGCAGTGTTCCAATTGCCACAGCATCAAAAACAGCGTTATCGATTCTCGTCTAACCGACAACAATAACGCGATCAGAAGACGACGGGAATGCGATCAGTGTGGGAACCGCTTCACAACTTTTGAACGACTACGAGCCACAAACCTGATGACCATCAAAAAAGACCAGACACGCGAGGAATACGACCGTGAAAAACTCGAACGAGGGATCTGGCACGCCTGTCGCAAACGACCGGTCAACAAAAATCAGATCGATGAGATGCTGAACAAACTGGAGGAACAATGGGCTCAAAAGAACGAAATCACCACCACGGAGATCGGACAGGGCGTGCTGGAAGGCTTGAAAAAAATAGATCCCGTAGCCTATATTCGCTTCGCCTCCGTGTATCAGGAATTTTCCGACATCAAAAGCTTCGAGGACCTGATTGAGAAGCTTGGATAACAATATATGGATACCCTAGAACAAATCAAATCCCGACTCAGCATCGAAGAACTCGTCGGCCAGTACGTTCATCTGAAGAAATCCGGACGAAACTTCAAAGCCCTCTGTCCTTTTCACAACGAAAAAAGCCCTTCTTTCATCATTAGTCCCGACAAAGGACTGGCCTATTGCTTTGGGTGCCGGAAAGGCGGCGATATTTTTGCCTTCATCCAGCAAATCGAAAACATCGACTTTCCCGAAGCCGTCCGAACCCTGGGAGAAAAAACTGGAGTGGAAACCCAAGAACAGGGCTTCGGAGGACAGCGCAAGGAAGAAAAGGAAAAGATCCTGAATATCATCAGCGAAGCCCAATCATTTTTTCGAGAACAGCTGAAAAAAACTCCGGCCGCCGTCCGGTACCTGGAGGAACGAGGCTACGATCAAAAGCTTCAAGCCCAGTGGGAATTCGGCTTCGCCCCAGACTCTTTTCACCTCCTGACAGAGTACCTGAAGAGCAAAAGCTACAGCCCAAACGATATCCTCGACGCGGGACTGGCTTCACAAAAAAACGTGGGCGATAGCAATATCTACGACCGCTTTCGCAACCGCGTGACCTTCCCCATCCAAAATACCCAGGGCCATCTGGTCGCCTTCGGCGGACGAACCCTTTCCCCCGACCCCGACGCGGCCAAATATTTGAATTCACCCGAAACCAGATCCTACCACAAGGGCGACACTCTCTACTGCTTTCATCGGGCCAAACAAAGTATCCGGGAAACAGACCGAGCCATCATCGTGGAAGGCTACTTCGACGCCCTGACAGCCCACAGTAAAGGATTTCCCAACACCGTCGCGTCCCTGGGGACAGCCCTGACCGAAAACCAGGTCAAACTCCTCGGACGACTCACCAAAAACCTGTACTTCGCCTTCGACGCGGACACCTCGGGCCAAAGCGCCGCCAGCCGATCCATCGAAATCGCTCAACGCCTGGGATTTAACGCCTCGGTCATCATTATCCCCTCCGGAAAAGACCCGGATGACTGCCTCCGAAGCTCTCCTGAAGAATGGGAAAAAGCGATTCAATCAGCCAAAAAAGCCATAGATTACGAATTTGAAAAAGCTTTCTCAAAAACTGATAAAAACACCCTTGAAGGCAAAAAAACCATCGCCGAAGAGCTGCTTCCCATCATCCGGCGACTCCCCAACTCCATCGAACAAGAACACTACCTGAAACAACTCGCCCTCGAACTCGAAACCTCCATCAAAAGCCTCGTTTCGGAGCTAAACCGACTAAAAAACCCATTTTCATCTCCCAACAGTCCCAAAGCTCCCAACTCTCAAAACCAGCAACCAGAAACCAGCAACCAGAACCCCTCCTTCTCTCGCTCCGAATGCCTCCTCGGAATCCTCCTCAGTGACCCAAAAGCCATTGACGGACTCGATGAAACATTTAGAATAGACTTTGTCCAAAGCGAACCGGAGAAAACCCTTTACAAGTCCCTGCTTGATCAATACAATCAATCGGACGGAAAAAATGCCCAATTAAAGAGCGAAAACCAGGAAATACAAGCACGCCTGCAGCTTTTGGAGCTCTACACCGATGAAAACTATCAGGAATTTACAGCAGAAGAACTCCAACAGGAAGCCATAAACCTCTGCAACGCCCTCCGGGAGGAGTATAAAAAAAACCGTCTCCAGACCCTCCGACAACAAATGGCCAAAGAAAATAAACCCGAATACATCAGCGAATACCAAAAGCTCCTCGGAGACCAATTCTGAAATTAACTCGTAATCAGGCCCCAGAACCTAGCCAAACAGCCATATGGCCAAAAAACAACGGAAGTTCATACCCCTGCCATCGGATGAGGTACTCGCTCAATTCCCCAAAAGCATCAAGGAAATGCTCAAAAAAGGAAGAGCTCAGGGCTTCATTACCAACCAGGAACTGATGAACGTTTTTCCGAACGCGGAAGAACAAATAGAAATGATCGATGAAGCCTTTTCCCTCTTTTTTGATCTGGGAATCGAAGTCGTGGACGTCAAAGACCAGCTGATTTGGGCTCGAAAAGAAGACGATGAAGTGGAAGAAGGAGGAACTAAAAAGCTCCAGAAAGGCATCAATCTGAAAGAAATCAGTAACGACTCCGTCCGCATGTATCTGTCCGAAATCGGGAAAGTCCCCCTGCTGACCGCCGCGGAAGAAGTCAAACTCTCCAAAGCTATCCGAGCGGGAGACAGCATTTCCAAGCAAAAACTGGCGGAAGCCAATCTCAGACTGGTCGTCTCGATCGCAAAGAAGTACATCGGCCGTGGGCTTTCTTTCCTCGACCTCATCCAGGAAGGGAATATCGGCCTTTTTCGAGCCGTTGAGAAGTTTGATTACCGCAGAGGATTTAAGTTTTCCACCTACGCCACCTGGTGGATCCGACAAGCGATCACCCGGGCCATCGCGGACCAGGCCAGGACCATCCGTATCCCGGTCCACATGGTGGAAACCATCAACAAACTGACTCATACCCAGCGCCGACTGGTCCAGGAGCTGGGCCGGGAACCCCTTCCTGAAGAAATCGCCGTGGAAATGGATATGGATGTGCGAAAAGTCCGACACATTCAGAAGATTTCCCAGGACATTATATCCCTGGAAGCCCCCGTGGGGACGGAAGAAGACTCCCGCCTGGGTGATTTCATCGAAGACAGCGGAGCCCTCTCCCCTTCCGAAGCCACCAACCGACAAATCCTCAAAGAAAATATCCATGAAATGCTCCAGTACCTCACGGAACGCGAGCAAAAGATCATCAAGATGCGTTTCGGACTCATTGATGGCCGTACCCACACCCTCGAGGAGGTCGGTCGGGAATTTAATGTCACCCGTGAACGCATTCGCCAAATCGAAGCCAAGGTCCTCCAAAAACTCAAGGACCACAGTACCGTGGCTAAAATCATGGAGTAAATCTCCTTTCCTACCTCCTACTTTCTTAACTTCCTAAAACTATGGCCAAAAAAAACGATCCCATCATTGAAGACGAGCAAGAGTACAATGACGATGATTTTCGCAGTACCGGAAAAAGCGGGACCGGCGACGAGACCGTCCTCGTGACTCGTCAGGGACTCAAAAAACTGCAGGAAGAACTCGAGCACCTGAAGAGTGTACGCCGAAAAGAAGTAGCTGATCGACTAAAAGAGGCCATATCCTACGGAGATCTTTCAGAGAATTCCGAGTACGAAGAAGCCAAGAACGAACAAGCCTTCATCGAAGGTCGTATTATCGAGCTCGAGCACAAGATCAAGAACTCCAAGATCATCAAGGGACAGCACGCGCAAAGTGTTCAGATGGGAAGCGAGGTCACTATCCAAAAAATCGGCAACAAGGAAAAAGAGACCTACATCATCGTGGGAACCACGGAGGCCGACCCCTTTGAGCACAAGATCTCCAACGAGTCCCCCCTCGGAAAAGCCATCATCGAAAAAACGGTGGGCGAACGAGTCACGGCTGAAACTCCTTCCGGACCTCAGCGATACGAGATCCTGGCGCTGAAATAGTCTACCACTGCTTCAAGAGAGCCTCAGCATCCTGTTCAGCCTTCTGCTGCTCCCCTGCTTCAACCTGTGTTCGCTGTAAGCGAGCCACCTGAGCCTTTTCGCTATCCCAACGGTTCAGCGTTTTTTGCGCGACCTCTTCCAGCTTGTGATCATACTTACGATCAATCTCTTCGAGATTTTTCTGTTCCGTCACCAAAATCCCCTTCAGCTGCTCCAGCTGCCCTTCGTTCATCGTCGGCAAAAGATCCAGCCAGTATTTTTTCTCCGCCTCATTGAGAGCGTTGCTCGTGGAAATAAGCTGCTTCAGCTCGTCTTGAGCCGCGAAAGCAGGAGCATTTTGATCTGTGACAATAGATTCTGCCATGAAATGCATTTACATCACTTCATTGTAACAGAAAGTGTGAGCTTTTTCCAGAAGACTCTAGAGATCAAACCTCTTCCATTACGCCTGAAACTTGCTATATTCAAAAAAACATCATGCTTTATATCCATTCCCCTTGAACACTGACACTGAAATCACGTTCCCCCAAAACTCAGTCACAGGAGTTTTTTCGATAGCCAAAATAAAAATTAAAAAATCTCTCTCGTTCTTTTTTACCATGAATGGCAGAGTCTCCCGCCTTCAGTTTTTCGGACTGGGGTTTTATTTCTTTTCTTTCTTTGCACCAATTAGCTACTTTGGCTACTCAGATCGCCTCCTCATGATGTTCAGCCCTCTTATCCTCATAACTCTACTCTTCCTGGTCATCACTGCCCTGACAGGAATCGTGACCTTCAGCATCCGAAGACTGCATGACATGGACAAATCCGCCTGGTATACCCTACTCCTCGCAACAGGTCCCGGCGCATTCGTACTCTTTTTCATGCTCCTCTTCAAACCCGGCACCGATGGCCCAAATCAGTTCGGATCCGACCCCTGCGGTACGATAAATAAAGACAGCCTTCAGAAAAGCTGTGAATGGGCCGTATTACTCGCCTTAATAGGATTCATAGCCGGAAAACTTCTGAGCTCTGTAAGCTCCTTTATTGGGAAATAATCCCGATCTCACTCCCCTTCTATGACCATGTCAGCATCCACAACAAGAATGCCTCTTAAAGAATTGTTTCGGATGCTATGGCAAACCATAAAGAAAAGTTTCAAAAATCAAATCTGGTGGTCACTGGGAATGTTTTTGGGAACCCTCCTCATTCACACCTTCCTGCTCGTCACTATCAACGAGGGATGGAAAAGTGGCCCCTGGGATGGATATTTGGCGACCGTAAAGACCTGGGTTTCAGCCACCATCTCCTGGACAGTCCTTTCGGGAATCCTCTTCATCTTTACGAAATCCCTTATCGAAAAAGGGTTAGCAAAAACACTCATCAATATCCTTTCTACACCGATCAGCTGGTCCAGAACAATAGAGCAAACCGGCGTTGTGCTGGCCAATATCCTCCTCCTCTTAAGCGCTGCTGCAACCATAGTCATCAGCAGCCATCTCTTCAGCATTGCAGACCTTGCCATATCCCTTTGGCTCATGGTTTCGATTGGCGCAGGAGTGATCCCAAGCCTCATCATGTTTTTTTATCTTTTCGTGAACAGCCTCAGTAAAGGAAAGCTGGAACATCATCTGAACCTTCCGAAAAGCCTCCATATCACTTCTTTAGTCTTTCTCGGGGTATCTTTTGGGTTTTTGCTGGGATTCCTGATCGAACAAGACCTCTATCTAGCCATTATCTTTGCCATCATCGCCGTATACCTGCTCTTCAAACGAAAAAAAATCGACGAATCAGCTCTCCTCACAACAGTACTCATCTCAGCGGCATATATCTTCTGGAAAAAACACATCGCTTTCGCCGACGACGGAGGATGGGATGAAGCCGGATCAAGCCTCGTGGGTTGGCTTAAAGGTGAGGGAGCTTTCAAAACCCTTCAATTCGGACTTTGGCCTTCATTAGGAGCAGCTCTTGCCCCACCAACAACCGATAGTACTTTAAAGTTTGGCGAGGAATTGAAGAAAGCGCTCAAGCTAACAGACGATTTTTCATCCCCTCATAAAAAAGGTGAAAAAAACCCATTCACCCTCCCGGAATCAATCAGAGAACCCTATATTGAAGACAAAACGAGAGAATCATGGATGCAAATAGGAGAAGACATTATGAGTCCTGCAGCAATAGAGGTCATTTCAAAACACAATGCTCATATCTTACAAATCACCATTGGTACATACCCCAAAAGCTTTGTAACCCCTGAACTACTGAAAGCTATAATCTATAAGGAAATATCCCACCTCAATCCACCCATTATAGAAACACTTCTCGAGAGAGGGGGATTCGGATCAAGTGTTGGCATCGGACAAATCAATGTAAATACCTACTTTCCAAACTACAAAAACACAACCTACAAACACAAAAAAATACTGACAGAAAATCAATTCCGGGATCTGCTCAACAATGACCATGAATTCAACATTTCAGTCACTGCAGACGTACTACGAGAAAAAGAGCAAGAACTCATAAAGGCAGGAAGAATAGATGGAAACACAACAAAAGAAGAAGCCTATTACATGCTTGCCAGAAATTATAATGGTGGACTTAAACCGGTAGGAAAATCAGATCCTCGAGCAGTACACTATGGCCACATCGTAGTTCATTTCACGAAGTGGTTCGAACAACAACTCCGATCAAATCAATAACCATTTGCAATGAAGAGCGATACAAATACCGAAATCAGTTACGCAGAAATGCTCTGGTTAACCCTCGGCGTACTATCTCTTTTACTGGGATTTTTTATCTACCAGATATCGGTCATTAAAGGAGAATACATTTTTTTGGATTCCAGCGGATCCATGTTTATCCTCATTCCGATCTTTGCCTTACTCTTCCTTCTCAGTTGGAAAAAATTTACCGGCTTCTCACTGCTCTCACACCAATACGGTTACAAGTCTTTCAACATCTTCCGACATCTCGCATTCTTTGCCCTCGTTTTTGACATTCTGGTCTATAAATACATCACTGGGGTCTATCCTGGGTCAGGGCTTGAAAACTGTTTTATGACGCAATACTTCATGATTACCCCACTCGAGGAAGCATTCTGGTTCTCTCCTTGGTGGCTATTCATGCTCTATATCATCGGCTTCATATTATTCCATCAGCAAAAAAAAGCTCTGATGATTCTGGATATATTCTGCTATCTGAGCATCATCTATCTCACCAATATCTCAATGCTGATATTTTTTAGTCTGTGGAATCTCAAGGGTTGTTAGTATGATCTCGAAACCCGAAAAATTCATTTCCAGCATCATCTGGATCCTCTCCTTCTCTTCTATTTTCTGCCTCCTGGCATTTCTGTACCGGATCATGCCGATGCATGAAGCAGGACTCTTCATATTAGCCCCCTCTTTGATCCTCATTGGTATCCTTTGGATCGTTGCCCAAAAGAAAAACTACCATCGACTCACATTGGCCCTGAAAACAGGATTCTGGGGTGGTATTCTGGGAGTCCTCGGCTATGACCTCATTCGACTCCCCCTTCACTTCCTGGGGCTCAATCCCCTTACTCCGATCCGATCTTATGGGATGTATATCCTGAACGCTCCATATAGCACCTTGATCAGCGATCTTGCGGGCTTCTTGTACCATTTTTCCAATGGCATCACCTTCGCCTGGATCTATACCCTCATCGCTCTCGGAAAAAACAGATGGTGGGCGATCGCTTGGGGTATAGGGCTGGAATTACTCGCCTATGCGACATCTTTCGGAGAAGTCTATGGTTTGAGGACGAACCTCACCGCCTTCGGAATTGGACTCGGAGCGCATGTTTTCTTCGGATACCCACTGGGATGGCTGGCAGAGAAACCAACACTCCGCCTTCAAAAATTGCTCACTATCAAAAAACCACTCGGCATTATAGGGATGATCTTTGGAATCGGAATACTCATCAGTTTCTTCGCTCTTGCCTGGGAGCCTATATCATCCCTTCATACACCTCAAACACTCTACCTCGGACCTCATGCCCTTTCGGCAGGATGGAATCGTGTCGAAATCGATCAATCGTTCACGCTTCAAAACACAACTCAGAAAGATATTCGATATGAGATTCTCCGACTCAATCTGGAAGAAACGCTCAAAGCAACATCATCCGCAGAAATTCAATTCCCAGACCCGGGCATCTACCAGATCAGAACTCCTGACAACACCTGGAGAAGTGCTTTCATTTCTATAGAAGAGGGTGGGTATCCGATTAAATAAGTTTCTTCTCATTCCATCTCCTCTTTCCTCCAGCCTCGCAACCTTGCTATAATCAGCATATTCTTTTCTCATATTAAAACACTATGAAAAACCCCTCAAAAAGCCTGATCCTGTCGAAGGCCCTCATCACCCTAGCATTCATAACCGTCCTAACACTCTTAACATTCCTACCCGCCGCCAACGCCAACCCCTTCCTCGACGTTCGCCAAGGCTCTGCTCTCGAAACCATGGTCAATGAGATGGTGGAAAAAGGCATCATCTCCGGCTACCCCGACGGAACCTTCAAACCGGAACAAACCATCAACAGAGCAGAAGCTCTGAAGATCATCTTCCTCGCCAGTATGATCACCCTGAATGATCAATCATTGCTAACAAACCTCCCCTTTTCTGACATCAATACCAAAGAATGGTATGCCCCTTACATCGCCCTCGCGAAACTGAAAAACATCGTACAGGGATATCCCGACGGTAGATTCAGGCCTGAACAAGACGTCAACAGAGCGGAATTTATAAAAATGGCCATGGCGGCTCAAAGAGACTACGCGGACGATATTGCCGCGACAGATCCTATCCCCTTCACCGATATCGACCTTCAACAGTGGTATGCCCCTTACGTCATCTATGGACTTCAACGCAATCTCATCCCCAAACAAAGCAAACTCAATCCCACGGGAAACATGAGCCGGCAAAACGCGGTAGAAATCATTTACGCGGTCTCCCACTACAACGATGAACGAGTCAAATGGGAAAACTTCGATCCAAATAATCCGGGTGAAGAATACTTTAACGAGATCACTCCCTATGAGCCAACATCGATTCCTGAAGATCAGATCAAAATAACAGAACTTCCAGACGGAAGGAAATTAATCGAATCATTCACCTCTGGATACCAATTAACAGTCGACAAAAAAACAGAAGTTTTCACAACAGCCTTTGAAGCTAACACAGTAAAACTCTCAAAAGGAAGCTGTTATACCGTCATTAGTCAGGATGCGACAAATCAAAACAACCTCCATCAATATCTGGAGAACTACCTATCAGAATACTTTGGATCAACAGCAGAAGAAGCTCCAGAGATTCAACTTTTCGCATCGTCTCCTCAAGAATTTTATTCTATAACATGGGAACAGTTCGGTGGTCCAACATCCGTTCTCTACACACTTTTCGAAGGAAATGTTATATCCATCCTCGCGACAGATGAGCAAGGAGACTGTCTTGATCTTAAAAACATATCCCAACAGATAACACCCCTCTAATAATGAAACAAAGACTCATATTTCTCAGCATTATCTTAGTCGCCATTGGAACTATCAATGGTACATCTGCACAAAACCTTATAGACACCAAAGATCCTTCATTTGGGATACCACTTGTCAAAAAAAGCTTCCTCTTCACAAGACAGTATAACACTCCCGATACACATGTCGGAAAAGATGCATTCGGTCTCGATTTCGTCTCTGCTGACAATGGACAAGGATGCAACGAAGCTGGAAGCCCCATCCTGGCAACAAAAAAAGGTATTGTCAGTAAAATCGACGAAACCTGGTGGGGAGGAGGATATGGAAATCATGTCACATTAGAACATGATGGGGAAATCAAGTCTATATATGGCCATATGATTCATGGCAGTATAGCTGTCAAACCTGGTCAGGTCGTGGAAAAGGGACAGTTAATAGGGCTCATGGGGGGAACAGGTAATATTTTATCAAGCACCAATTGTGGAGTTTGGGGAAAAGGCATTCATCTCCACTTCGCCGTTTGGGACATTAGCGCAGACAAAGATGGCAATGAAATAAGAACAGCCAAAAAACCAGAGCCACTTGGAAAAGCTTTTTGGATTAATATCCCAACAACCCTTCCAAAGTGGGAAATAATTCTACATGACACAAGTATGTTCGATCCAACTGATCACTTTAATTCCTTCACTCTCATTGATGAAAAAAACAATAAACACCGCCCCCCATTCCGCCTTCTCTATCAAAATACCATCGCCAGAGCAGAGTTGACCCTCCCAAAACACGCCGCCTTCGGCGTTCGCACCCGCTTCCGCTTCGAAGGCAATGACCTCGATCTCGCCAACGCTTATGTCATCGAACGATGTGTCGACTCCAAAACCATCACTCATACCGAAAACCTCATAGAGGTGGAATGCACCCCCACCGATCAATCAGAACTCTCAAAAGACAATGGTTACAGCGACTCTCTTTACTTCATGCTCAAGTACGGACCAGGGGCAGAGATGATCACACAAGGATATGTCAAAGTCGTCCGTGATGAAACAAGTCATATCGAGAGCATCGAACCCCTGAATCCGGTGTATGGAGAAAAAACTCTCTTCACCGCCTGGGGAAACAAGCTCCTCCCGAGCATCAGCATATCGAACCCGGGCTGCGAAAACATCAGCATGCTTGAAACTGAAGGCAGTCGAAGCCCCTACCACGTCGAATTTACCTGTACCCCTACTCTCGACATTCATCCCGACAACAACGCATTCCTCACTCTAGACGCTCAATTCACGCCACAGTCACCAACACATCAGCAAGATCTTCTCGAGAAAATGAAGTCCTGGTCTGATACCCACCCCATCAGCTTTCACATCGAGATGAAAGACAGTCTCCCTCCGGGAGCCATAGGCCCCTTAAGAGAAAACACCAACTCTCAGCATGAGGTCTTCCCAATCTCTCTGAACTTCGCCGACGCGTATTCGGATAATCCCGAATTGGGATCCAACGGAACATCAGTACACGACAAAATCCGGATCACTCGAATGAGCTCAGAGACCAGGAAATACCGGATCACACTTCTTCACCCCTACCCCCTGCTGGCCAAAATCACCATTCCTCAATGCCTCTCTCTCAACAAAAAATGGCTTAAACAAGAATATGAATGCCTCATCAACAAAGCTGACCACCTCGATATTACCGTCCAAAGATATTCCGGAGCACTTTTAGACGAATTCACAGCAACCATTAGAGAAGTCTACAAACACCAGCTTTTCGAACCCACACCATCGGATTCTCTGACTTACCGGCTCGAAATCGAGGGAGTGAATCTCCCAACCGATTCAGACCTCCTCATCGAACACAATTTTTGTGAGAGCGGACTCAAAAATCTTTACCGCACCCCCAACAAACACCTCTACGAGTGTCAGGCCACCGAAGACTTCGCCAATAACGGCCAAAATAACCACATTACAGTCAAAGATCTTTCTGGTATTGTGCTCTATACCGCTAAAATAAAGGAATAGTTGAGCTTTTTTTCACGGCACCCCTTGCTACAATCAAGATATTCTTTTCTCGTATTCATATTTCGCCTTCTTCCGCCTCACCCTCCTACGCTCTCCGAGCTTCGGCGGGCAGGCCCTGACCCTCTCCTCGAAGGAGAGGGAACTCTCCTCCTCGTACCCCCGTCGAACGGGGGACTCACCCCCCACCAACTCCCGCGAAATAAACATACTCTTAACTTTTCCGCTGGCTTACACCTCTTCGCCCAGGAGTCCCGAAAAAATTGTTCCATCCTGCTGACATAAGCACACAGGGGTTCTAGGGGAATCACCTGGTCTCTCGGCTGATATAAGGTACAAAGCACGCGACAATTGTGATTCCCCTAGCGCTTTTGGTACTTTTGGCGGCAAAAGTACAAAAAGAATAAAATATATCCCCTCACCCCCCTTCCCCATGAAAACCTTCATCGCCCTTATCATCGCCATCGTCTTTTCCGCCATAGGCGGATCCGCCCTCGGCGGAATCATCCTTCCCGTGACCAACGCCACCACCTTCCCCGACCTCCGCTCCCCCGTCCTCATCGAAGCCGTCGACTACCTCGTCGACCACGGCATCATCTCCGGCTACCCCGACGGCACCTTCAAACCCGACCAAACCATCAATAGAGCCGAAGCCCTCAAAATCATCTTCCTCAGCCTCGGCCAATCCATAACCGACAACCTACCCCCTACAACCGACAACCCTTTCCCCGACGTCGACAAATCAGAATGGTTCGCCCCCTACGTCCAGCAGGCCAAACTCAAGGGCCTCATCCAGGGCTACCCTGATGGCACCTACAAACCCACCCAGTTCGTGAACAAAGTAGAATTCGTCAAAATCGCCATGCTCGCTCAGAGCTATTACTCCCCTCTCCCCCTCTCCCAACTCCCAACTCCCAACTCCGAACTCCCCTTCACCGATCTCGACGCGTCACAATGGTATATACCATATCTCTCGTTTGCGTACGAAAACAACTTCCTCGACAAGACTTCCCGATTCAACCCCACCGACGGCATGACCAGAGGCGACGCGGCGATGATTATTTTCAGGGTGGCGAAGAAGAATGAAGAGATGGTGGTGGAAGCAGAGCCGGGGGCGTGTGTGGCCGAGACCTGTATCACAAGACCGGATGGAAGCATGATTGATATCGCGAAGGAGTATCCTGAGCTGGCGGAGAGCCCCTACGTCGAGTTTGTGGAAGGGAAGATGATTATTGGGGGCTTTGATGAATCTAACATGGCACTTACTGAAGAAAACATTAATAAAGTATTAAGATCAGCAAAAATAGATGCGACTATTGAGTCCACTTCAATAGAAGATATCCACACCATCGACCAGCTCTACCCCGAATACTACGAACGCCTGCGGGGAATCAATGGGGGGAAGCAGAGTGGGGATGATTATATTGATGGTGCTGGATATATGACAAAAACAAAGGACGGTATGGGTCTTGTGTTTTGCGCACAAACGACCTGTATCTTTGAAAACGATATTATTATTAGAGGCTACAATAACAAAGGGTACACTGAAACCTTCCACGAATGGATAGAGACCGACCAGGGCAAAGAAAAAATCTACCCCTATATTATCTACGATCTTAACCGGCAACAGGAATGAGTGTTTCCACTTACAAAATAGCCGAGATCGGTATCATGGGAATGATGGCCGCAACACTGGCAACAGGGTCATACGCCCTGTACACCGCTCCATCAATGGTCTCACTGGCCGATACCCCTGCACCAAATGTCTCCGGACAATGGCAGTATTTTCCCAACAACGGAAATCCCACGACTGAAGATTCCGCACTGAACCTCGCCCTCACCGCCTCCATGCCCTCTGTCGTCAGCATGGACTACACCCCGGCCGTGTACGAATTGAGAACAGTAGGAGGGAACACTTACATTGATCTCCAGATCTTCAACGCCCCTCTCACCAGCTCAGGAGGATTGGACACCATCGAGACGAGCGGTCAGGATATGGATCTCATTTTTGATCCGGAGGGGAAACAGGCAGGTTGGAGCATTGAATGTATAACAGAAAATGAACTCCCAAAAGTTATCAGCAATTCAAATTCTAACCGCCTCCACATCTCCGACAACCAATGCGACTTCAACGCAGGATGGAGTGGCACACTCAGGATCTACCCGGGAGAAGGCAATAGCTCCATTAGTATCAAGACGGTGTGGTCTGGAGACACATTTGGAGATGGTGATCCGGAAAACATTACTGGAATCAATGGACTTGGTCTCATCAATGTTTTCCGATTTCGAACCGATTCAAATACAGGAGCAATAGGACTTAAAAGAACAACTGTAGAGAAAATCTCGGACAAATTCTCAATACCCATCGGCTCCGCCTTCCGTACCATCACCAACAAATTCGAGTACGAAAACTCCCTCAACTGGACGGTCATCTACAATACCGGAACCTCGGCGGCCTTCGAATTCAAGGCAGATGTCCGGAACATCAGTGAGCTCGTTCTCTTCGACAAAGACGCGGACGCGGCAACACTTTTCCAGGGAGCCGTCCCTCCAGACATACGAGTCACCATGAACGTGCTCTGGGAGGACAATTCTCCCGTAGCTGATTGGACTCAGCTCAACCAAAGATCTGAATCAGAAGTCTCTCACCCCGATCGAGTCCCGGGAGAAACCAACAGCTACGTCGGCCCCAGCGGAGATACCTATCAGGATCCCAATGGGGAGTACTCCATCAAGTGGTACAGCATAGACGTCAGTGCTCATAAAACAGATTTCGTCAAAATCCGATGGGAAAACTTCGCCGTAGCCAACAACGGTATCGCCTTCGCCTCCACCTCCACCATCGAAGCTCCACAGGAAGACCCCCTCCCCACTCCCCCCACCCCCTGCGGCCTCACTACCCCCTGCGAAAACGAAGACTACAAGGTCTCCATCACCGCCATCCCTCCGCACGGAACAGAAAACATCAAAGGAAACTACGAGTCCATTCAGTACCTCATCACCCTGACGAACAAACGAAGCGATGCCATCACCGACCTCCAGATCGAGTACGGGGCACCGACCTACACCACCGCCAGCACGGCAACCGAAAACTCCTACATGAGGGTCGATCCCCTGACCCTCCAACCCATCGACAACAGCTTCGGCGTCAATCTCCCCACCCTCGCTCCCACGGAATCCAAAACCATCACCCTCATCGTTGATATCAATCTCGATGCTCCTGATAGTGGCACTATCACCACCGAAGGGCTGATCTTCACCCGATCGGAAAGTGCCGGAGATTTTACCTTGGAGGCGGTGGAGCATTATTTGGGCGCTGACCCCTCAGGCCCCAACATGCCAAAATGCAGGGAAATCGGATTCATTCGCGCCTGTATCAGCTCCACTCCTCTCTTTACCCCCAGCGATGAGAGCTACGGCCTCGATCCGGATATTCCGGGGAAGGACAGCATCACCTACCACATCACCATCACCAATATCTCCGACGAACAGGGAACTCCCACCGATCTCACGGAAGTGAGTATCGGTTTCGAAGCACCTTCTCTTACCGGCCTTGATGACAGTCTCAGAGAAATCTTCATTCCCTTCGAAGGAGAGAGTGACCTGAACGGCAAAGGTCGCTTTGATCTGGTCGAAGTCCTGGAACCCGGATCCGATGCCGGTATGGACATTACCGTCGTGCTGTTCCCAAATGACGCCATACTCACATCCGACTACGATATCCTGAGTGAAGACAAGATCACCGTCGATTCAGCTGAAACCGACGAAGTCGTCCTGGACGAGCTCATTCACCATGTGGGCAATGGGGCCGTAAACGTGAAGGTCTCCCGATGCTACGCCTACGACTACTTCGGAGGAGAATTCATCTGTGATACCTCCTGTCAGGAGGTGGAGCCCGGGACACGGATCACCGTGCGCGACACCCTCAGCAATATCGGAGGGCAGGATGCCATCGACCATACCTACTTCCCCCCACCCCTTTCCGGCTCCTTCGACTACGAATCCAACTCCATCCGGATCGACGATCCTCAAACGGGTATCACCGTCAGCAATGACGGAAGCACTTTTCCCCCTTCAGGCGGCATCACCGTCCCCGGCCCCATCGAATCCGATGGGTCACGCACCGTGTACTTCAACTACTGGATCCCTGAAGATATTTTAGACGGGAGCGGCAGTGAGGAGGAAAGCGGAGATGGTCAGGGTGAGGCCAACCCCAACTGCTTCCCCGACGAAAACGAAACCTTCACCCCGCCCGAAGGCCAGGAAGAATTCGACGAAGTGACCTACGAAAACCCCTGTCCTGAGCCAGGTGATGGCGATGGCGATGGTGATGGTGATGGTGACCGGGGAATCATTTGCGTCACCGAAGCGGACAATCCTGAGCTCACCGCCGAACTGATCGCTGTTCCTTCCGAAGACAATACCGTCTACCAGGGCAGCACCATCACCTATTACCTCAAACTCCGGAACAACACCAAGCAGCCTGTGAAAACGGTGAGCATTGATGGGATTGTCCCCATCGGAACCGCCTGCAGTGACGGTAGCTGTGATGGGAATACGGCCACAGACCCTCCTGAGCTCACGGGAAACAGTGGAACCTACGAGTACTTCTACACGGTCCGAATTGATACGGACGCCACAGGGAGCTCCATTTCCCATCCCGGACACACCGTCACCTACACAGGCGAGAGTGGAGAAGAACTGGTGGTGCAATCCAACACCCTCACCCATCCGCTCCAGGCCTCGCCCCAACCCACAGGAGCTTTTTGGCACGACATCGACCTCACCCGTCGAACCGTGCTCAACACGAATGATGCCGAAACGCCAAGGGCTGATGGGGGAGATCTTTCCGAAGTCATCCATGAGTTCGGATACTCGGGGGTCAGAACAGAAGACCCCAGCAAGGATTTCGTCTACCCCTTCCTGCGAAACAAAGCAGGTCTCAGAGCTCAAACAAACGGTCATCCCTACGCCAATCAGTGCCGTGACTACTCCTCGCGTTACTGGGGAGACAGCCCAGTCCTGAGCTACGATGCCCCGTTTGGAGCTCAGCTCATCCTCTACAAAAGCACTGCTTCACCCAGCTCCAGCTATACCTCCTATGCTTCCATCCCCCAGCAGGATATCGCACTGAGTATCCTCACCGACCCTCCTCAGGAACGTCCTCAGGTCCTCAATGCCAGTGGCAGAGGAAGCGATGTTCAGGATTCTTTGGACTACCGTATCTCCAGCACCAAAATCATCCGAGATGATATTTCCGCGGTCAACTACTTCATGCTCTACGGAGGAGAAATCGAAGACCACATCCTGGAGCATCCCACTGAGGGCTACCAGATCAGTACCGAGTATGTGGAAAACACTCTGCTTCGGGCCATTCGAGACGGTCAGGTGAAAGGAGGAGTGGGAAACGTCAGCACGACCAACGAACTGAAGGTAGTTGAAGAGATCTGGACCTACCAACGCTGGTCAGACAATGGCGGCCAAGGAATCAGGTGCAGTTATTCCTGCCGAAGGTCTTGTACCACCAGCATTCCCTACACCCCCAGCTACCGTTGGGTCCGAACAGGATCACGATCCATCACCCTCACCGCCACCGACCGGGACTACATCACCGCCCTCACGTCCGTGGCCTGGCTTCAGACCAAAAACGGTCATATGGGCTTTGGGAGTAGTTTTTGGTCATCCGATCCTGTCTCGGGCGACCCCAACTTCGTCGACCTGGGCGACGCCTTCATCTCCAGCCAGATGAAGTATTATACTCCCCCAAACCAGTACAACGCCGACTTCTTAATCTTCGCTCCCGAAAACGCCCCCGACCTCAAATCCCGCATCAGCTCCGGCGGTGTCATCAACACCAATCCCTACAAAGACCAGGCCTTCATCCCTTCACCCATCCCCGACCAGGACCAGCTCCAGATCCGTCGTGGCGATGCCTATGACAGAGCTCAAAACGCCCGCGACTACTACGACGACCTCATCAACCGGGAAATCTTCGGGCGAGTCATCAAACTCAATCAAGCCGCAACCATGCCTCCAGGCATGACCCGAAATGGCGACACCTTCACCGTCAATGGCACCCTCACCCTCGAAGCCGACACCATCTATTACATCAAGGGAACCTTGAATATCGGTACGGTCGGAGGAGCTCAGGTCACCATCAGTGGTGGAAAATCCCGACTCTATATCGAAGGCAACGCCCTCATCCGCAGCAATATCTTTTATTCCTCCAGATCAGGAGACCTCAAAAGCATCCCCTCCCTCCGTCTCCACACCCGGGGAAATATTTCCATCGACCCCAGCGTCACCGACATCGAACTCATGATGCTCGCCGAAGGAGAATTCCATTCCGGACGCAGCGACCAACAACTGCGCATCCTCGGTGACGTCATTGCAGAAAAGGCCTTCTGGGAACGAGCCCCACTCAATACGGAAAGAAAAAATGATGAGATGGTCAACAAACCCTCCGAAATCATCTACGAAGACTTCCGCAAATACCTCCTCACCCCTCCCGGAGACAAAAAACTTCCTGACCTGGGCAGCCTCTGGCGAGAGGTCGATCCGGCCACGGGAAGGCCACTTCTTCAGAGCATTTTGGAATAATTATTTATCCTGGACCGTCTCCGAATACTGCGCATACTCCAACCCATCCTGAAGCCCCCCCGACACCACCTGCTGCTGACGAATCCTCCGAAAAGAGTTCTGAGACCGTCCCAACTCATCTATTTCGAAGAAGGCTGTAGGCAAGGCAGCTCTATCACCACCACTCTCCCCATACATAGCGAAATGTACCTGTTCATGATCCATCGTCCGAAAACGAAACAAGTAGTGATACCCTGAGAGAGACGTACTCAATATCATCGACTGCGTATACTTACTCCCCTCAGGCGGCGCCACAAAATTCAACTGATCTCTCGATCCCAAAGCACTGTTCAGCACACAGCGCTTTATCCCCAACTCCGAATACTCCAAACAAGCACTCAGCGAAGAGAGATCCCAGTCCTGATCCGCCAGACTCTCAACATCCTGAAAAGAAAATTCATCCTTATCCAGACGAAACCATTCCACAATCAGCGTGCAAGAAGTATCAACCTTATCAAGACAAAAATCGACCCGAATCCGATCAATCACCAAATCAAGAGGCACCTCATACAAAAACACCTCCGCTGAGGACTGAAAATACCGATCAACAAAAGACGATTCATTGAGCTCAACTTTCGTCTGTATGGAAGCAGCCTCAATACCCATATTCAGCTCCAAACTCTTCTGATCGTCCTCATCAAGATCGACAAACAGCCCTGGTAAATAATCCTGACTCTCTGGACTCTCCCCTTCAGCATCCGTGCTCTGCCCGGTAAAAGCCGCCACCACATCTAAGCTATTCTCCGCATTCACCTCAGTCCAGCTCACCTCAGCGCTCGATGAAGCCGTGTAAAAAGCCGCGGTACTCGCCAGCAAAGTCTGATTCACGAACGAGTCCTGGTGCACCCTGGCAATACTCCCATAGAGGGATCCGGAGATAATAACGGTGATAAGGAAGATGGCGAGAGGCATAAAAAGATTAGTAATTCCGAGTGACCCCCTTTTGAAGATCAAAAATCATCGACCGCTCCACACTGGTCTCCGGCCAAATGAATGTCATGGTCAAATGACACACCTTAGGGAATTGCTGACAATCTTCAATCTCTTCCGGTAAGTCAAAATCAGATGACAGTATACCTTCCTCCGATTGGTCCAATCCTCCACTGCCCTCATCAAAAATTCGAAAACTCAACTGGGAAAAAGGCCTCGACCAGGTCATAACAACTGAATCAGCAGTTCTTCGCTCTCCTGTTTCCGAATCCGGCCCCTCCCGAAGCACCAGCTCATTGAGCTGAATCGGGAATACATCCAGATCGTCAATATGCTCTTGAAACGAAATAGTACGTTCATTTTCACTCACCACACCACGCTGCTTCGACTCGATATACCACAGTCCAAACTCGTCCTGATCCGCCTCGAAGTAAAGATGATACATTTCCGGCAGTTCCGCGAGATCATCACCTACGTCAGATTTCGTGAACCCTGCCAAAGCATAAGTATTCACATCAAGAAACTGCCGCTCCAAACGGTCAAAAAGACGATCCCACCTCACACCCTGCAGATACCTATTGGTCATGGTGATCCCGGCACCCAACATCAGGGAAATAATCACCATGGCGATCAGTATTTCCACGAGCGTAAAACCGCGCTGAGGAGAATCAAACATATCCAAACAAATCACCCGTCTTATTAGGATGCCTCCCCACCCTCAGGATCAGTGATAGGCTCGACAACAATGACCTCTGTCCCTCCTGGCGCTGTATATCTCAAACAATACATATTATCAGATGTGGTACTAAGACTAGTACCGCCATCTTTATTAGAATTAATCAAACTCGATTGCTGATCCTCAAGAGTGGCACAAATACTATAAGAATTGTCATTTGCCCCATATTTATAGATGAAAGAATCTTCAGTCCCTGGAATCTTAATATCAGCTGAAGGATCCAATAACATTTCTTTGAGATCCTCAATAGAGGACAACTTCAATGCCGTAAAGCATCCCCAAAGATCAGCAGTATTTGACTTACAGTCATCAGTCAGACGTCGTGATTTATTGTCTGCGCCAGGAGGCGCGCCATATCTCGCTACGATCTCATCCAAATTCAACTTTATCCGGGAAATATCATTCCCCCGCTCAGTATCCCGCGCCTTACCAAGCTGGCTCGAATACACCGCCAGACTCCCAATCGTCAGAATAGTAATAATCACAATCGCGATAAGCACTTCCGCCAAAGAGAATCCTCTTAAGGCATGTTCTCGAATCCGGAAGACATGTCTCGAGCACAGTCGAGAGAGATCCTTGATGAGAGTCTTCATAAGACAACAATTAAAAAGAGAAAGAAAGCCTACGCTATCGCTGTCGGATCTTCCATGACCTTAAACAGGGTAGCAGCCAATGAACCTATCATAAAGAGGATCACACAATAAGTAAACAAAGAAATCAAAGCACCAATGACCTTTATCGCGAGACTCATGCGGCTCTGAAGCTGAAAATCATACGTCAAATATGCCTCCGTGAGCATTTCTCCCAGATTCCCCCCCTTGGATCCTAAGGTCATCGCCTGCGCGACGCTATCGAGCAGGTATCCCTGAGGAACAGCGACATACAGGCCGGAAGACACCAGCTGTTCGTCCAAAGGCTTCAACACCTGCTCGAGCTTACGCCCCTTTTCAAGATTCCCCTCCACTGCCACATATACCGACCGGAAGCAGAGATTTCCGGTTTGCTCGATAACAATCCGAATCGCTTCCATCAGAGACACCCCCTTTGAGATCAAATTTCCCATCATATAGAGAAAATCCCGTGTATACACCATCCTGAGCAATGGGCCTGCAACAGGCATTTTCAAGAGCAGGTGCTGAACCTGAAAACGGAATCCGACGTGGAAGCGATACAAGAGAAAGATCACCACAATTAACGTGACCACCGACCCAACCACCATGACGGAGTAATTGCGTACCACATCCGAAATAAAAACCATAATTTTCATTCCCAAAGGCAGTTCAAGCTTTTGTCCGAAAAGCTTCGTGAATTGTGGCACCACATAGAGCACAATGACCAGAAAAGCCATCAACACTACCCCCAACACCACAAACTTGCCCGAAAGTGTTTTGATCAATTCTCCCTTTTGGGCAAGCATCTTGGCCTTTCCCTCAGAATAATCAAGAATATTCTGGCCTACAGTGCCGGTCTTCTGTCCCGCCACCAGAATACTAAAAAACTCCGCGTCGAAATAATCCTCAGCCTCCCGAAACAGCTCCACATAGTCCTTGTACCCCTTCTGAGCCTTGCTCTGGAGGATTCTGAGCAGCTTTACGACATCCTTTTCTTTCTCGTCCGCCAGGAGGAAATCAATAATGCTCTCCAGCACGTACCCTCTCCCGATCATCTGTCCCAGACTCTTGAGTACCCGAATTCTATTTTCGGGCTTAATGCGACGTCCCAACTCAATATCCTGAAGCTGCTGCCAGATACCACTCTTTTCCTTCTCAGCCAGTTTCTTGATGGTATAGCCTTGCTGATGCAGATGCTGCCGCACGGCATCCAAAGTAAATCCCTGAAGGCCGAGAACCTGCTCGTCTCCCGCCGGGGTAAAGACTGTGGCAACAAAACTGCGCATAGAAACGAACAAGGAACAAAACTGTCACTACCTCCTCCTTCTCTCCCTCCCCTCATCAGGCAAAAAAAGCGTACTCCTACCAAACTCCTCCGCCTTCGGCTCCGTCAAAACTTCATCTGGAAAAGCCTTTAATGCCTTCAAACGTTCCTGCAAGACCATGAGCTCCTCTTCATCGGCCTGAATAAACCTCGCCGGAGCCCCTCCACTAGCCGTAGACCGAATCGTCTCTTCATCAATGCCCACATAGGAATACACCTGAAACCCCAGCATAAGAAGAGCAAACATCATCACGATATACCTTAGATACGCCATAAGTAGAGATTACAAAACCGGTAAACTATAGGCCCAAAACACAATATCAGCCCCCACCATTCCTCCTTCATCGACCTTAAGCGATCGAATCGACCTCACATCGAAAAGCCGCAGGCTCGATCGCAATTCCTCAAGCAACTTTACCAACGCTTCATAATCACCCAAAAACTCGACCGAGTACTCATAAACATCAAGACTCAACAAATCATCATTGGAAATATCACTGTGTGACACCTGCCGCCAGGAGATCGTCTCCGGGATCTGAATAAAATTTCGGCGTCGAATCTGATCAAAAAGAGACTCCAGATAAGCCATCACCTGATCGTATCGGGAATCAGCGGGAATGGCCTGCGTCACCAAAGCCTGATCTTCCTTGATCGTACTCACCTTTACCGACAGATTTTTCAATGAGTTCAGATCCTTTTCCGCAACCTCTTTTTGCTGCAAAATCTGGTAGTAGCTCCGAAGTTTGACCTGTTTTTCGCTGATCAGATTGCCAGTAAAGAGATAGCTGAAAAACAGCATCCCCACCAAAAAGAGAAGATTCAGATAATAAAAATACTGGGAAACCGGCTTCTTGTCATCCTCAGCGAAAGTGCCTCCATCCCCGCCGACGACAAGAATGTCATCAGACTTTTTTTGACCGAATAAATTTTTCAAGGCATTCATAGCAACAAACAATAATACACTATACGCCATCTCCCCTTCCTACCTTCCTACTCGTCGCTTCGTAGTCGCAAGGCTACGGCAAGGACGAAGAAGGCCCCTTCTACCCTCCTACCTTCCTACTTTCCTACCTCCCCCTCCACCAGCTCCGCCTGCTCCAAACGATACAAGTAAAATTCCGGATTGATCTGAGCCTGCACAATAAAATCATACGAGGCCTCCTTACCCTGAAGGATGGCAGGAAGCTCTTCCAGCTTTTCCCCCACCAGCTCCTTTCGCGACACATTGCTCACAGAGACATTACGGAAAATATGGGGAGCCGGTTCAAGCGGCTCTTCGTCTTCAGACACGACAACAGCCTCCTCAAATCCAAAGCGCAACGCAGCAATCTGCCGGGCAGCCTGACGATAACTGGTGGTTCGAACCAGTAAGCTGAGCCTTCCGGAAGGATCCAGACTCAACTCCTCCATAATCGTCTCCTGCCCCAAGTGGTCCTGAAGATTCTTAAAGAAATCCAGAACATCCAAAATCGTCACCGGCTCAAATTTCTTTTCCGTCATCTCCCCGGTGAAAACCTCATCCCGGGCAGCAAACACCGACTCAACGGCTGAAATACCATCCGAATACTGGGCAAAAAGATTCCGGATTTCAGGCTGCAAAAAACCATTTTGCTGCGTCTTGAGAGACTGGAGCGCCAGATCTTCTGCCTGGACCTGCTGATTCAATTCAGCCATAACGAAGAAACTCAGCCACAGATGAAATCCCAAAAGCAATAATCCCAGGAAGAAAAAGATACCTCCCAAAACCCACTGACTCGTTTGCTGTCGTGAAGAAACACTCATCGTAAAGAACTCAAAGAATAATTACGGAGCGTATAGGCTCCGGTATAGGAAATCCAGGGGTCTTCCCAAAACGAAAAATCAGAACGGTCCCGTGCGCCATCCAGTCGCTGATGCCGGGCTTTGACCGTGACCTTCACCATGGGCTGCTTCGCCCGGGCCTCCTGCAGTTGTGAAGCATCCAAGTCTGTAGGATCAGCAGTGGTCGTGACCTGAAAATCATCCACAAAAGTCTGGGTACTGTTCAGATAAATCATTTCATCTCCCGTATTCAGCACCAGTTGCGACTCATCCTGCTTCACTCCATCCTTTTCACTCATATTCTGATCCAGCGAAATCAACATCGATTGTTCTTCATTCTTATCCATAAACAAAGCCAGCTCGGTTTCAGTGGTACGTTCATAATCAATCGCCACCGCCTCGCGGATCAGTGAAGCCAAGGTATTATTGACCAAAGCAAAAGCCTCTGACCGCACCTGCTGATGCTTCGAAACAAAAGAGGAATACGCCATCGCGTCCCGAACATATCCGGTCAGGAGAATGACCAGGAAACTCGTCAACGTCACCGCGATGAGCACATCAGCAAGTGTAAACCCTCTCAGCCTGATCAACCCTTTCCGATTTTTCCTGAGCATCTCCATATCCTAACAGTTCTAAAAGTTTTAACAGTCCTTCTTCTCCTTTACTTCTTTATCCTCCTTATCGTCTTTATCCTCCTTATCGTCCTTCTCCTAGAGTGCAAATCCCGAAGCCGTATGATCACTATAGAGAGACTGAACAACAATCTGCTGAAAGCTCTCCGACTGGTACCCTCCGGGGATACCCCAGTAAATCGAGACCATCACTAATCGCTTCTCAGGGTCCCCAATCTCCCGCAACCATATCCTCCTTTCCAAACGGGAATAAAACCCATCATGCTCATCATCATCGTAATAGCGAATCGAATTCGTATCGGTATCTTTTATCTCAGACATCGGAACCAAACCGAGATTACTCAGATCATCCGACTGAACCAACTGATATAACCCATCATCTTTGCTTCCCAGAAAGGTCTCCCAACTGCGCATATAATCCTGCTGAATCCGGGTCAATCGCATCGCTTCAAACTGTTCCAGGGTCTCAGCAGCATAGAGCTGGGCTCTCTCCCGATGGATAATATCCTGGTAGGCCTTGAAGGAAGCCATCTTAGCTCCATACGAAGCCAAAATCACGATCGTCATTCCCACCAGCATCACCATCACCTCCACCGTCGTGAACCCACGGAAAGCTTTTCTCATACACAAAAACAACACCCTCATAGTATATCCAAGTCATAACTTGTCAAGAAGCGCAAAAGATTATTTGCTGGCATTACAACTGGGTCTCTTTACGTTTTGTCAAGTCACGAGTACGATGAACCCATCTTCACTATTCTCTCACCCCATCTCCATGACCCCCATTACACGTCCCTGGCAAGGAACAGTCCTCGCTGTCATGGGATACGCAAGCGCCATTTATAACACCCTTGCAGCTGCCGCGGTAGCATTTGGTCTTTCATTCATGGGATTCCTCTCCGGAGGATTTATAAAAAGCATGGAAGGTGGTGAAAGTGCTGAACAAGTGGCTGGAGTGGCTTCTACTATCTTAAGTGGTTTTGGATTTGTCTTGGCCCTTTTGATCTTTATTGGCGCTATTATTTCTTACATCATTGCCCGTGCGTTTTGGACCGGAAAACACTGGCCCATCACTTTGGGAACCATTGTGGGGGGACTAATTTTCATCATAGCGCTCGGAAGCATCGATCCGCTAACAATCATCCTGACAGGAATTCCCGTCGCTCTCTGTGTGAGCATCTGGAAACATCCGTTTTATAATCAAAAAACTCAATCCTCACAGTCCTAACAGGCCTTCTTTCCACCAAAAATCATGTCTGTTTCTGCTTCTGAGTCCAAAACGATTATTCCCCTCAAACAACTCTTTTTGATACTCTGGCAGAGCCTCAAAACAAGCTTCAAAAACCAGGTCTGGTGGTCACTGGGAATGTTATTGGGAGTACTTATCCTGCACACCTTTTTCCTCGTCTATCTCAATGAAGGATGGAAAAGTGGCCCATGGGATGGATATCTGGTGACCGTGAAGAGCTGGGCCTCAGCCACCATCTCCTGGACTATCCTCTCGGGAATAGTCTTCTTATTGGCACGATCCATCATCGAAAAAGGATTGGCCAAAACTCTTGTCGGCATCCTCTCAACCCCCCTGAGTTGGTCAAGATCAGTGGAACAAACGGGCATTGTACTTTCCAATATACTTCTGCTCTTCAGCGCATCTCTCACCATTCTCCTCAGCAGCCATCTCTTCAGCATCGCCGACCTTGCCCTGACCCTTTGGTTCATGGTTTCCATTGGTTCGGGACTGCTTCCCAGCCTGATCATGTTTTTTTACCTGCTCATCAATAGCCTCAGCAAGGGAAAACTTGACCGGCATCTCGATCTCCCCAAAAGTCTTCACATCACTTCATTGGTATTCCTGGGAGCATCTTTCGGATTTCTTCTCGGATTCTTGATCGAGCAAGACCTCTATCTGGCCATTGCCTTTGCCATCATCGCCGTATTCCTCCTTTTCAAGAGAAAAAAAATCGATGAATCAGCCATCCTCACCGGTATGCTGATCATGGCCGGATATTTTTTCTGGAAAAAGCACCTGGCCTTTGCCGACGACGGCGGCTGGGATGAAGCCGGATCAACTCTGGCCGGCTGGCTCAACAGCGATGGGGCTTTCAAAACCATCCAGTTCGGACTTTGGCCTTCCTTTGGAACGGCATTAGCCCCGCCGGCAACTGATACGGCGCTGAAATTTGGAGAGGAATTGAAGAAACAGATCGGAAAAACAAAAGAGATAAAGTTTGAGTTAGACCCCAAAGTGCTTGCGGCATCTGAAAGCGCCAACAAATACCTGAAAGAAATCGAAGCATGCTTACTTCCCACGAGCGGCTTTCTACAATGTCCTAATATGACAAAAACAGGCTATGAGTTTGGGAAAGCAGTGAAAGAGGTTTTTGAGTTAAGCCAGTTCAAGTTTGAAAAATACGCAAAAAATATTCGAATGACAGGCAATGTAGAGACTTTCAAGAAGATATTTGAAGGGACAATCCTGAAAAAAGGAGGATGGCTATCCAAAACCTCCTATCAATCGATCACAAAAGCAAAATATCTCAAAGAGCTACCTGGAAATGCTCTTTTCAATGCAAAATTCAATGCCGGACTCAATGTGATAGACCAAATTACAGGCCAATTCGAAGGAACTGATTCCCAGTTTATTGCCAATCTCTCATACGATGTTTTTGCTGGAGCAGGAAGCGCCACCACAGCAGCATTTGCAGGAGCATTTGTTGGTACTATCACGTTCCCAGGAGCGGGTACCATAGCAGGATTTACTGCAGGAGTATTAGCAGATGTTGCGTTTGACGGAATTAAGAAAAGTGAATTAGGAGATAGCATCCTAAAGGAAATTGCCAATGCGACTGAAACATTCCAGAAACAAGCAGAAAAACTTGGAGCTGGTGTGAGCTACCAACCATCAGGTCTGCAAAAAAACATCGATACTATCTACAGAGGACACCATGCTTCGGCCAGTGACTACAATCAAAAAGTTTCTGACATCGTCACCAATCCCGATAAACTGATAAAAGCGATCCAAACAGAAACGAGCAAACGCAGCGTAGAGGAAGACATCGCTGTGGAAATTCATATCCAAAAACAAATCGATCTCCTCATGAAAGGATATCGAGAATCCCAAATGGACCTCAAGTGGGAACAGGGATAATACACCACCTCATAGCTCATCATGACTGAAAAGCTTAAAAATGAATTAGTCGAGTACACTGACCAACTCCTAGAGTTAAACAAATATTCTTGGTTGTTTGTTATTTTTTCATATGGAGTATTTCTGATGGCAACTGGTAATTTTTATCTCATCTCTCCAGATTATGATACGACATTCCATTCGACGAGAATAATTTTCTTAGGATCTTTATTGGCCATGAGTCTCATTCTCAAAGCGCTTCCACTTTCAAGGCTCAACAGGATTCCTGCTCATGCCATGGAGATGTTTTTAGCCTTCTTCTTATGGCAAGAAGCGATTTTATCGCTAATTGTCTATGCACACCAATCCCTGAATATAATCCTCTATTACTTCGTTTTTTTGGGAGCATGCCTGGGGATAGGAGTCATCAGCTACCCTCATATGAAGAAGAAAGCATCACAGCTCACTGGCAAAAAAATGATGCAAAACTACTTCGGCATGCAGACAGGAAACTATTCCCACATAAAAGTGGCACTCTCAATTATCCTCGTGGTATTCGTCATTCCCAATTATATATCCAGGTACTCAGAATTAACCTTTCAGGAAGCTCAAATGATTTTTGGAATATGGACAGTGCTTGCCATGCTTATCATGGTAACTGAGTTACTAGTCATCAAGTATAGATACTTTAAAAAACACCTCAATGACCACTAGTCCCGAAAAAATCATTTCCAGCATCATCTGGATCCTCTCCTTCTCTTCTATTTTCTGCCTCCTGGCATTTCTGTACCGGATCATGCCGATGCATGAAGCAGGACTGTTCATACTGTCTCCTTCTCTGATCATCATCGGGGGCCTCTGGATACTCGGCAAAAAGAAAAACTACCATCGACTCACATTGGCCCTTAAAACAGGTTTTTGGGGTGGTATTCTGGGAGTCCTCGGATATGACCTGATCCGCCTCCCCCTCCACTTCCTGGGCCTCAACCCCCTCACCCCTATTCGATCCTACGGAATGTACCTTTTGGACGCCCCCTACAGCACCCTCGCCAGCGACCTTGCGGGGTTTTTCTATCATTTTTCAAATGGCATCACATTCGCCTGGATCTACACCCTCATCGCCCTTGGAAAAAATAGATGGTGGGCCGTCGCCTGGGGAATAGTACTTGAATTACTGGCCTACATGACATCTTTTGGAGAAGTCTACGCCCTCAGGACAAACCTCACGGCTTTTTGGATCGGCCTCGGAGCCCATTTCTTTTTTGGCTACCCACTCGGTTGGCTCGCGGAAAAACCCAAACAACGCCTCCAATGGCTTCTCAACACCAGGAAACCTCTTGGCATTCTTGGAATGACTTTTGGTATGGCAATCCTGATCAGCTTCTTCGCATTTGCCTGGGAACCGATAACAGCGCCACGCGCTGCCAATACGCTCTATCTCGGACCTGATGCTCTTTCAGCCGGATGGAATCGGGTGGAAATCGATCGGCCCTTTACTCTCCAAAACCTGACCAAAGAAACTATCCGGTACGAGATACCACAGCTCAAACAAGATGAAGTGCTAAAATCCCAGGCAAAGGTCGGGATTCATTTCCCAACCCCTGGCATCTATCAAATCCGAACTCCGGACACCGGCTGGAGAAGTGCCTTCATTTCGGTAGAAAAAGAGGGGTATCCGGTCGAATAAACAACGATCAGAGAGGGCATCACCATATCTCAGTCCTCCCTCAGCTCCTTCTCAATAGCATCCCAGTCAAAAGGGTGTTCATCCAACGGAGGTAAGGGACCCTGGCCCCTTTCATCTTCATGCTGAGAACCCTGCAAATCCTGCATGTGAAGAAATAAAGACCTGAACTCGTCTGCACTCAATCCTTCTTCCTCCATGCCCAGGTACCCTTCACTAAGGAGGTGAAGATAGATCTCAGCCAATCGATCCACGACACGCGTCACAAAAGCATCCTCATCCTCCTCAAAAGAATTCTGATACAAACCCAGCTCCTGTTCGAGAAAATCAGGCTGATCCAGCAACGCTTCAAGCATAGTGCCAAAAATACTGCCCAAAAATGGCACGAGATAATCTTTCAAATCAGTCCTGATGTTCCAGTTCGAACGAACACACTTTCCATCAAGCGACTCGAGAATGCCATTCGTTCGTCCGTCCCCAACCGATTTCATCACCTCCAGCATATTGTCCCTCACCCCTTTACAAGTTTGCATGAGGACAAAATCTAGCCGAGAACAAATGTCGTTTGAAAGAATACCAAGTTTCTTTCGACAGAGTTCACGATACTCATCCATCTGAAAAATAACGGACTCCAATTCATCACGAATTGAAAATCCCTTATGAAGAACTAACATGTGCAATAAAATACTCTGCAGCCCCCTCATCTCATTCGCTCCGATGACACAAACAGCCTTTGGAACAGAAAGCTCTTGTGAACCATCATTTTTTTCGGAAAAAATAGCATCATAATGATCAAAAATCCCTAAAAACCCGACAAAATTTCGAATAAAGTAAACTATTCCCTCAATCGAGTCATAATGAAGAAAAAGATCCTCTAACGGCTCTAAACAACCATTTCCAAGACAATCAACCTGTTTCCGAATACATTCAAGCTCCCTTCCAATATGAAAAAAAGCTTCCTCGATGTCCGTCAGGCATCGATCAATCTGGTGAAACCCTCTCGGCAGGGGACATTCCTCTGACATACGAAAAGATAAAAAATGGCCAACATTGTTAGCGACCAGATCCCATCTGTCAAGCGTTATTGGCTTTCAACAGCCCCTCCATCACCCCCAACGGCACCTCCTCCTTCCCCGTAAACAGCTTCGCCTGCTCCACCGCCTGCCAAAGAAACATCCGATCACCCGTCACCGTCTTCGCGCCAACCCCCTGAGCCAACTCCAAAAATCGGGTAATACGGGGATTGTAGACCACATCGCAGTAGACTCGATGAGGACGAAACCAGCGAGAATCTTCGATCACCGAGACCCCAACCTTAGGAAACATCCCAACAGGCGTACAGTTCACAATCAAACTCCAATCCCTCCCCGGATCCAGCTCTTCATAGCCCTTCAGCTCCACCCCGAACCGCTCAATCAACTCCCCCTCTTCGTCCGGCCGCGACGAGACCACCGTCACCGAAAACCCATGATCAAGCAGGACCGCAATCACCGCCCTCGCCGCTCCCCCTGAGCCGAGAACAAGCGCTAATTTGTCATTGCGAGGGAACGCAGAGACTGAAGCAATCCCTTCCGACTGAGATTGCCGCGCTTCGCTCGCAATGACATCTAACTCCTCCAAACTCTTCTCAAAACCACCATAATCCGTATTCTCTCCCAACAGTTTCCCATCCTCTCGCCGCAAAATGGTGTTGATCGCCCCCACCCGCTTCGCGCGATCTGAAAGTTCATCAACAAACTCTATCACCGCCTGCTTATGAGGAATGGTCACCGAAAACCCCTCATATTCCCCCACTTTGAACTGTCTCATACGCTCCGCTAATTGCTCCGGCAGGGTATCACAAAGTTCATATCGGTAATCCTTCAAGTCCAAGGCTTCAAACACTGCATTGTGCAGCTTCGGCGATAAAGAATGTTCGACCGGATGACCGAGAAGAGCGAAAACTTTCATCATTTGCTGAGAAATTAAAAATTGAAAATGAAAAAATTTTCTGCGACACTGTTGATATGAAAGACGACATCTGAATAATACGCAATGTTCCCCATCAGCACCATCATCTCCCTCATCCTCTTTCCCCTTGGCTTCTACGTCCTGATCAAAGGGGCCGATTGGCTGGTAAATGGAGCATCAGGCATCGCCAAACGGCTCAACATTTCTGAGCTGGTGATCGGACTCACGATCGTAGCCTTCGGGACTTCTCTCCCCGAACTTTTTGTCAATGTGATCGCTAGCTCAAACGGAAATACCGACCTGGCAATTGGAAACATTTTGGGAAGCAATATCTCAAATATCCTCCTCATTTTAGGAGTCTGCGCGGTCATCTACCCTCTTTCAATCTCAAAAGGAACGATTTGGAAAGAAATCCCCCTCAATCTATTATCCGTGGGAGTCCTGTTCACGTTAGCAAACGACCAGCTCATCGATGGAGCCGGCAGCTCAATTCTCAGCCGAATTGATGGAATCGTTCTCATGGCTTTTTTCATCATCTTTCTCTACTACACCTTTGGGATCCGAAAAGACCAACAAGTGGTGGACGAAGAAAGCATGCCGGGAAGAAAAGAGGAAAGTCGGGAGAAAGACAGAAGCTTGAAAAAAGATATCCTCCTCATCCTGGCCGGAGTCATCACCCTCCCCATCGGAGGACAATTGGTCATCAACGGAGCCATGACCATCACTTCTTTCCTGGGCCTCAGCGAATCCTTTGTGGGACTGACCCTAGTGGCGTTGGGGACCTCCGCTCCCGAGCTTGCCACTTCAGCCGTAGCGACGTACAAACGCAACGCCAATATCGCCATTGGAAATATCGTGGGATCCAATCTTTTCAATATTTTCTGGGTCCTGGGTCTCTCGGCAGTCATCCGACCCCTCCCCGTCAATCCCGCCCAGAACATCGACCTTCTTGTTGTTGCCATCGCGACCGCTCTGCTCTTCATGTTTATCGCCATCAAAAACTCAGAAGAACGATGGTGGGTCTTCAAGATCAAACGAGAAAACCACCTCCTCTCCCGCACCGAAGGGATCCTGTTTCTCATCCTCTATGCGGTCTACGTCGGCTTCCTGATTTGGAGAGGGTAAGCGGTCCGAAGTCAACCCTCAACCCTCAACCATGATTCTCTCATCCCCCTCTTTCGAACCCAACGGCAGTATCCCTTCACAGTATACCTGCGACGGCGCGAACATATCACCTAAACTCAACTGGGATAAATCTCCAGACGGAACGAAAAGCTTCGTCCTCATCGTCGACGACCCCGACGCCATCCCCGTCACCGGCCATGTCTGGGACCATTGGATTCTGTACAATATTCCAGCCAAGACCCTCTCCATTCCTGAACATTCAAGCGCTGGCACCGAAGGCATGACCAGCTTCGGCAAACCCGGATACGGAGGACCCTGCCCACCGAACGGAGAGCACAAATATTTTTTCAAGCTTTATGCTCTGGATACCATGCTAGACCTCCGCTCTCCGGACAAAGCCATGATCGAACAAGCAATGGAAGGGCATGTTTTGGATCAAGCGGAGTTAGTGGGGCTGTATGATCGGAGGAAATAACTACAAACGGCTCGCCTTCAATTCCTCAATAACCCCCTTGTTTGCCGGCAAAAATTGCTTTGAATCCAGATCACTTTGATTCATCCAAAACACCTCCTGATCCTCCAATCCTCTCGGCTCTCCCGTCAAAATCCGACACCGATGAAAACTCAAAACCCTCTTCCCCTTCTCCACAAGCATCTTTTCAAAAGGTGGACGAACCGACACCTCCACCCCCACCTCCTCACGGAATTCCCGCTGCAAAGCACCCCTCTCATCCTCTCCAGCTTCCACCTTCCCTCCGGGGAACTCGAGCAATCCCGCGTAACTCTGATCAGCCTTCCGTCGTGACACCAACACTCGCTTATCCTGAATCAGGATCCCCACGACCACTTTTTGATATCTCCTCAAAGATCTTGTTTTCCGTTTTCCGATTTCACTCTGCTCTTTTCCCCTTCTCCCAACTCCCAACTGCCAACTCCCAACTCTTCCATACTCACACTTCGTAACCAACGGACACCCCTCACACCTCGGAGCCTTCGCCAGACAAATCTGCGACCCAAAGTCCATCAGAACCTGATTGAGATTTAAATCTATAGGATAGTTCTTATCAAAAAATTCCAATCGATCCATCACCCATTTTTTTCCCAATTCTTTATAGTCCTTATCATCCTTATAATCCTTGTCATCCTTCTTTCTAAAAAATCTCCACAACACCCTCGCGACATTCGTATCCGGAGCAATCACTTTTTGCCCATAAGCAAAAGAAGCAATTGCGCGGGCTGTGTATTCGCCGATGCCAGGAAGTTTTTTCAAGACTTCAACTTCATCCGGAAACTTGCCATCATACTCTCGAACCACAATTTCCGCTGTGACCAGCATTCTACGCAATCGACTGTAATAGCCTAAACCTTTGAAGTATGGCAAAGCTTCTTCGAAACTTGCCTCTGCCAATCGTCCTACGGTCGGAAACTTCGCGGTAAACCGAAGAAAAAACTCAATCACCCGATCCGCCTGGGTCTGCTGGAGAAAAATTTCACTGACCCAGACCAGGTAAGCGTCATCGATGTCTTTCCAGGGAAGGACTCTGCGGGAAGGATGATACCAGACCTTCAAGAAGGAGATTAAGGCCCTCCAGCCTTCAACAGACAAAGGGTCTTTGCTTTTCATGGAGTGAACAAGATCAAAAAGCTGCTGATGAAAAAGTAGCACAGAAACACTCATCAAGGGCAGTGTTTCACGCATTACCCTTGAAGAAAGGGGCCGACTGGACATCATCTTCCGTATACATGGTGACCGTAGTTGGGTTTTTTGAGCCAGCAAAAATCCCCCTCGAAAAACGTGCAACGCTTCATGCTTATTCATACTATTTATCAATAAACTCAATTCGTGTCACTTGTAATCCAAGTTCAGATAACATGCCAATACTGAGTGTTGACGGAATAATATTTCGTATATACTGAAGTTATATGAAATACATGTTTTCCTTTTGGGGCTACCGCCCCAGCTCTTAAAAAGAATCCGATTTTGTTTTTCTTTTATTTATAGAGGGGAAATATGGAGTTTTCTTCGCTCCGCTACGAAAACATTTATTTTATAAGGGGAATAAGCGGTGTTTCCTCCGCTTCGCTCCGGAAACAGTTTATTTATTAGGGGGAAACGAATACAATAGGATCACTTATTTGAAATAAATTTATGGCTAGAGAAGCATCAGCTAAAAATCTTACAAATGCGAAACGGGCAAAGAATGATGAGTTTTATACTCAATACATCGATATTCAGAAAGAAATTGAGAAGTATTTAGACTACAACCCTAATACGTTTCGAGCTAAAGTAGTATATTGCAATTGCGACGATCCTTTCGAGAGCAATTTTTTTCGCTATTTTGTACTCAATTTCAACAAACTTGGACTGAAGCAGCTTATTACCACGAGCTACAAACCATCACCTGTTGCTAACACGCAATTGGCATTATTTGGCGATGATAAGACTCTTGCCGAATCAAAAGGTCGTCCAAAACTAACAGCCAACAAGTTTATTATCAATGAAGTAAAAGATATAGACGGTGATGGCGAGTTTAATTTAAAAGATGTTGCCAAACAGCTAAAGGCAAACAAAAACAACGAATGGGCACCGCTTGAGGGTGATGGCGATTTTCGAAGTGATGAATGCATAGAGTTACTTAAACAGTCTGATGTCGTCGTAACAAATCCACCGTTTAGTTTGTTCCGAGAATATGTGAAGCAACTTTTTGATTACAAAAAAAAGTTTTTGATCATTGGCAATATTAATTGCATAACATACAAAGAAATATTTCAAAAAATTAAAAATAATGAAGCATGGCTTGGTAACGGAATGGGAAGATGGATTTCTGGCTTTATTGTGCCTCAATCCTACGAATTGTACGGAACAGAAGCTAGAATAGATGAAAATGGAGACAGAATTGTTGCCACTAATAATTGTTTGTGGCTTACGAATATTGATCATGGGCGACGTCATCAGCCATTGCCTCTAATGACTATGGAAGACAATCTAAAATATAGCAAACACAAAGAAATTAAAGGCAAAAAAACGTACGGTGTATACGACAATTATGATGCCATAGAAGTGCCGTTTACTGATGCCATCCCTAGCGATTACCCCGGTACAATGGGCGTACCGATTAGTTTTTTGGATAAATACAACCCTGAACAATTTGAGATTTTAGGAATGGATGATCATAGGTTGCAATATCCTAACTGGAGAGGCAGAGGCCCTGATTTAAATGGAAAGCCTGTTTATAGAAGAATCATTATTAAACATAAATAATATGAAAACAATTTTAAAAACAACCATCACTGTCAAAGATATTTGCGAAGGATTCGTCTACAACGAACTTGAAGGCAAAGGACTATTCGGTTTGTCTGGCAATCTTACTATTCAGCCGGAATATCAGCGCAACTATATTTATGCATCTGACGGCGGAAAGAAAGAAATGGCCGTCATCGCATCAGTCTTGAAGGGTTATCCAATAGGTTTGATTTATTTTAATAGAGTAAGCGACAGCAATCTTGAAGTTTTAGACGGACAGCAACGTATTACCAGTCTTGGACGATTTGTAACTGATAAATTTGCTATCAAAGACGAAAATAGCATGGAGCAATATTTTGGTGGTATGGCAAAAGACAAGCAAACCCAGATTTTAGAAACGAAACTGCTTATTTACGAATGTGAAGGAACAGAAAGTGAAATAAAAGAGTGGTTCAAAACAATCAATATTGCTGGTGTTCCTCTGAATGATCAGGAGCTACTCAACGCCGTATATTCCGGCCCATTTGTTACGCTCGGCAAAGCTGAGTTTAGTAATAGTCAAAATGCCAATATCCAAAAATGGAGTGCGTATGTAAAAGGTAGTGCAAACAGGCAAGAATTTTTAGAGCGTGCTTTTGATTGGGTAAGTAAGGGAAACATCGGTGACTACATGAGTCGTCATCGCTACGACGATAATATCAAAGAGCTAAAAATCTATTTTAATAGCGTAATTGATTGGGTTTCCAGTGTGTTTATCGATGTTGAAAGTGAAATGCGCGGGCTTGAATGGGGACGACTCTATGAAGAATACCATAAAAAGGCATACAATCCTGCTAAGGTATCTGCCGAGGTTCACAAACTCTATGCTGATCCGTATATAAAAAATCGCAAAGGTATTTTTGAGTACATTCTCGGTGGTTCTGTTGATACAAAATTGCTTGAAGTCCGAGTTTTTGATGAAGCAACGAAAAAAGCAGTTTACGCAACACAAACCGCTGAGGCGGAGAAAAAAGGTAAATCAAATTGCTCACATTGTGCTATCGGACACGACGCAAACAAAGCAAAAATTTGGAGTTTGAGCGATATGGACGCCGACCATGTTTCGGCGTGGAGCAAAGGTGGTAAGAGTGATATTAAAAACTGCGAGATGTTGTGTAAGACACATAATCGGGCAAAAGGTAATCGATAGAAAATATTATGACAAGAACATGGTGTAAATATGGGAATTGTTCACTAGAAAAGCTTGAAGTTGAATTAAAAGAACTTGATGAGTTATGGGCAAAATTAGAAAAAAACTGGAGCAATCCAGAAGATATTGAAGATGTTTATAGAATTTACCCCCTATTAGACACAACATCTGCAATTGCAAGGAAAATGCTTGTTAAAAATTCTAAAAAGAATCCACAATACAAAGTAAGTGTTGTAATACCCAAAAATGAAAAAACGTTAGACACATCAAGCTATTTACATGCAGACGAGCATGCTTTTTTTAATGGTGAAGAGAAAGAAGAACTCTTGGCCAATATCGTATCAACTTTTTTGCATGGATCTGAATATGTATATATGGACACGAGACGCATTAATAATGATAGCGATTTCAAAATCTATGTTTTTGTTAGAACCGATATGCTCTGCCAAAGTTGTGCAGATGCAAACTTGAAAAAGCCAAAAATAGGGAAAATGAATTACAGAAAAACTACCGCTTTTATTCAGTATGACGATTGCACATGCGGTAAATATGTTGAAGTGCGCAGTTATATATCCTCCATTTCAAAATTATTAGATGAGAAAATAAAAACTATCGAGAAAAAAAATGGATAAACTTATTACCTTTTTTCAACAATTCAACGCAAGAGAAATAGCAATTATTTGTTGGCTGTTTATTTTTATACTTTGGGCATTTTCTCAAAAAAACATCAGAAATTCATTGTTTGGTATTCTAAAATCTCTTTTCCAAATAAAAATACTATCAGTAATTATTGCCGCGATTATTTATACTGGATTGATAGTTTTATTATTGGCCAAAATTGGAATCTGGGAATGGATACTTTTAAAAGATACAATTTACTGGTTTTTAGCCGTTGCTTTTGTGCTGCTAATGAACACTAACAAAGTAAATCAAGAAAATGGGTTTTTCATTAAGATTTTGAAAGATAATCTCAAAGTTATTTTAGTCCTTGAATTCATCTTAACGCTCTACACTTTTAATTTAATAACAGAAATAATTTTAGTTCCCATTTTGGTTTTTATCGGAGCAATGAGTGCTGTTTCTGGACTAAAAAAAGAATACTTGCCAGTAAAAAAAATATTTGATTTCATTTTATCTTTGATTGGTATTTTCTTTATCGTTTTTGCAATTGGTAAAGTTTTTGGCGATTTTCAAAATATTATGACTTCCCAAAATTTGAAGACTTTTATTTTACCACCATTATTAACAGTTGCGTTCATTCCATTTGTTTATTTTTTCGCTCTAATAATGGCATACGAAACCCTATTTGTTCGTCTAAGTATTTTCAACAAAAACGACCCCGCCTTAATTAAATTTACGAAACGTAAAATTATACGAGCTTATCATTTGAATTTACCGAAACTAAATAGGTTTGCAAAAGAAAGTACACAGGATTTAATGAAAATTAGTGCCAAAAAAGATGTAAATGCTATTATCAAGAAATATTTCGAGAAATAGTATATTTTTGGGCAGGGTACTTACTACTATCAGTTAATTATGGAAGACATTATTACAATTTTAGGATTTATAATTGGAATTCTGGGTTTAGTCGCAACGCTTGTCGGAACATTTTTTGCTTACATATCGTTCATCAATCCAATAACGCTTTTCAAAAAGTATCTTCAAAAGCCTGAAGACTGGGAAAAGTTTCAAGGAATCGATAATCACTTGTCATTCTACCGACACAAAAAGCACCCAAATTTCCAAATTATCATTGATTGGGATAAGGAACTTGTCGAAAATTTTCAAGAAGAATGGATAAATAACGACTTATATCCAGACAAAACCAACAACGCCTCGTATTATGTGAGACTGGAAGCAAACTCGATGCTACTGGATAAAGAATTGTTTGTTTCGTTAGATGGGCATAGATATTTTGTTCCCGTGCCTAAAGTTTCCATGTCAAATGATCATGAAAGACAGTTTTATTACGATAAGCAGCAAGTGCAATTAGCAAAGATTGTAGGAAATCATCACTTTGAAAAGAATATTTACGAGTTTGCAAAAGAATGCAAAAAACCAATAGAAATCAAAGATTGATTGTTTTCGGGCGGGGCAATTCACCCCTTTAATTCCCCTCTTGCCCCTCCCTCAAACCAGAAATAGGTGTTTTGGGTGGCGGGCATTCACCCCTTTAATTCCCCTCTGCCCGCCACCCAAAACGGAAAAACAAAATCAGATTCTTTTTAAGAGCAATTTCTTTCAGAAATTAAAGGAAAACATGTACATCATATAACACTGCGTATGCGGTTACGGCTTGCTCCGTACCTCCGGAAGCCTCCACCCATATTTGCCAGTGGTAAGCACTTCGTGCAATTATACCACTGGCAAACATCGCATACGCAGGAACGCGATGTGATGACATCTCTCTTCTTCTTTCTTTAGGAGTAGGGGTCAAATTAAGGTATCCAAAGAGGGGTTTTCCTTGTTTATAGAGGGAGATAGTGGATTTCACTCGCTCCCCGAAAACGCGAGTGAACTTTAATTAAAATAGGATTAAGATTAAATCAATCAATTGCTTATGTTGATAGAATTCGGATACTATTTTTTCAAAGACTTTAAAAAACTATATTGGGGTACGTTTTATTAATTGCCGTAGTAATTATTATTTGGATCATTTCCGCAATTTCGGAGGGTATTTCTTCAATTTCAGCTTCAAATAGTAAAAGAAATTCATTCGATTCCGAAAGGGCAAAAAAATTTCCGGGCAGGATTATTGATAAAACAAAAAATATTTTTGATCGAAATAAAGACATTATTGATAAGTATGCCAAACGATCAGAAACATATGGGAGCTTTTATTATAAGGAAGATAACAAAATAAGAGACTGTATAAATGAAATATGCCTCGCAGAGGGCATGTATGGAATTCATCCAGGTTCCAAGTATCTTAAAGATTGGAAATACGCAGCCCCATTGGAGTGGGTTAAATTATCTGAAGAAATAAGAAAAGCCTTTCTAGATAGGGAAAATGAGCTTAAAAATGCTGAAGAAAAGAAACGGCTCTCAGGCTTAGAAAAACAACAAAAAACAGAGAGAAGGCAAAGAGAAATCGAAAATATCCGCATAAAATTAAGAAATCTTAGAAAGTCGAAGGATGATCCGTTTAAAAAACAAGAGATACATAAAAAAACCGAAAAGGGCGACATTTGCCTGGATGACATAGAAAAGATTTTGACTCCAAATCAAACTCCATGGTTCAAAAGTGAGAATCAATTGATTTCTTATGAGGGAAGCTACGAAAAATTTCCTAAAATTCAAGAAAATGAACTGAAACTCAAAATAATAAATGAACTTAACATTGAAATAGAAGAGTACAACGAAGAATTAGAAAATGACCATAAACAGAATGAGATAAACAAAACCTATTTCAAAAAGATAAAAGAAGGATACAAAAAAAACTCTAAAGAAAAAGTAATTCAAAGATTGAATTATATAGTAAATGACATTCAATTGCCTAACTCCATCCCAAAACAATGGGATGCTGATTATGACGAGGAACAGGCGATTGCAATTGTAGAAATCAGCTTACCTGACATCATACACAGCCCAGTATTTAAGAAAGTAGAACAATCAAAAGGCATTATAAATAAGCCGCTGAATCAAAAAGAAACAAAAGAAAACGTGCCTAAAATTCACCCAGCAATAATTCTGAGATTGGCATTTGAAATATTTAGAAACGATACATCAGACGTTATTAAACTTCTTGTGCTAAATGGTTGGGTAGAATTTATCGATCCAAATACAGGAATAAGCAAAAAAACTTATACTGCAACCGTAGCACTCGAAAAATCGCAAATTATTAATTTAAATCTAGAAAAAATAAGCCCATTATCAGCTTTAACGAATTTAAATGGTAAATCTGCAGGCACATTAATTGATATTGTACCTGTTGTACCTGTCCTCCATTTAAACAAAGAGGATAAGAGGTTTATTGATACAAAAGAAGTCATCGGCCATCTTAGCTCCGATACAAATTTAGCATCAATGGATTGGCAAGATTTTGAAAGCTTGATAGCGGAGTTGTTTGAAAAGGAATTCGAAAATGAAGGAGCAGAAGTCAAAGTGACTCAGGCAAGCCGTGATAGAGGGGTAGATGCCATAGTATTTAATCCTGATCCGATAAAAGGCGGGAAATATATCATTCAAGCAAAACGATACACAAATGTTGTGGATGTTAGTGCTGTAAGAGACCTCTGTGCTGTTGTAAGAAAAGAAGGTGCTTCACGAGGAATCTTGGTCACAACGAGTACCTTTGGACGAGACGCATATAAATTCGCCCAGAACGAGCCAATCACACTGCTTGATGGAGCGCAGTTACTTGGCCTATTAGAGAAGCATAACTACAAATTCAAAATTGATCTTGTGGAAGCTAGAAAGATTATTGCAGTTAATGAGAAATAGAAAACATAATAATGACCAAACAATACACAACAGAAGATGAGATTAGAGATGTTTCACATGGGAAACCCCATGTAGTTATCCTTGGTTCTGGTGCAAGTAAGGCTGCTTGCCCAAATGGGGACTTAAATGGAAAAATATTACCAACAATGGATGACTTGATTTCAAGAACTGGTCTTGAGGAACTTTTAGAAAAAAACCATGTGAATTTTAAAAATAAAAACTTCGAAGGTGTATTTAGTGAAATTTACGATATAGATCCAAGCAGCGATCTATTGAATTTAATTGAGGAAAAAGTATTCAATTACTTTGAACTTCTCGAACTGCCATTACAACCAACCATCTATGATCACCTAGCCTTATCACTTAGGAAAAAGGATCTAATCGCAACGTTTAATTGGGATCCTTTACTTTTTTTAGCCTGTATTCGAAATCATAGATATGCAGATTTACCCCACATTGTCTATTTACATGGAAATACTGCGATTGGTTATTGTGAAGAATGTAGAATGAAAGGAGCAAAAAATGGCATATGTATTAAATGCTCCAAACCATACACTGATTCAAAAATTCTTTTTCCTATTAAAAATAAAAACTACAACGATAGCCCATTGATTAAAGGTGAGTGGGACACTCTTAAGCTATATTTAGCCGAAGCATATATGCTTACCATCTTCGGCTACGGAGCACCCAATACTGACATCGAAGCTGTTGAATTAATGAAAGAAGGATGGGGAATGCCTGAAACTAGATCACTTGAAGAAATAGAGATCATAGATATAAAAGATGAAGAAGAATTAGCTGAGACATGGAAACCATTCATTCATAGTCATCACTACATAGTTTATAAGAATTTTTATTCATCATGGGCAGCTAAACACCCACGCAGAACATGTGAAACAATGTGGCAGCAATTGATGATGTGTCAGTTCCTAGGGGATAACAACATCCCGAAAGAATTACCATTCGAAGAATTATGGAAATGGTATAAACCGCTTATTGAAAATGAATAAAAAGTTTCTTTAAATAAATTTCGATCATGATTCGATTTATCTGCAAGCATAATTACTTGTTCATCCATTCCCTGATACGCCATAGTAATTATGGATGTGCATTGACGATATAATAAGAATCTGATATTATATACATCCTGAAGCTCTTTATCGAGAGCAGACCACTGAGTGAGACGTGCGAAGTTCGCACTTCCTCCTTCTAGGAAGATAGCTGCAGTGGGTTGCTCCGGGTAAAGAGTTTTTTGTTACAAATATCATGGATTCTCCCAATTTTATGGGAAATAAGATCATATAATTCATGATTTCGTCTTTCAAAGACCTGAAAAACTGCGTAAGCGACGTAATCTGCTACCTGAAGACCTGCATGTGAATAATGAGGATTATGATGATACGATAAAGTAACACTTGAATTCAGTGTCGGATTTTTTTGAAGATATTCCAGTCTAATTCGATCGACCTCAATTTCAAGCTCTTTCTGAAGCTTCAATTTACTGTCCTTACGGGAAAAAATAACTTCAACTTCCGGTGTCTGATGACAAAGATTTTTGATAAGTTGACCTATCATAATACCGTACATACTACCTGGATTTCTTTGAAGAGTTTCAAAGCACTTCAGTTTTTCCACCACCATAACGTCAAGCTTAACCTCCAAAGTTGCAATAAAGCTGTAAAATTTTTGTCGAACTTGTGGAAAATCTTTAGTTGCGTGGAAGCTATCTAGAACATAAGCAGACGAAAAAAGTGGAATCAGCTCAGTGTCTTTTAAAAGTGAGCTCTTAAAATCATTTACTGCCTGTTGCAAAACAAGCTGATCTTCGGTTCTCACCGAGGCAATGACCAAAAATTGAGTAGCATGCCCAGACTGAACCAGGTTCATTCCGTGTGCTGAAAATACTTCAGGCTTTCCAGATTCATCGAGAAAAAGATACGTCTTGCTCAAGCTGATTAATTAAATCTATTTCAGCATAAGCCAGAATACCTATTTCATAAAATTAAACTGAAGTGGCTCACGGCATTCACCCCAGCCCTCTGCCGCTCGCCAAATGAAAACCCCACTTTGGGACACCTTAAAAGAAAGAAGAAGGCGGACATCACAGAACTACCTATATCGCAGTCAACAATAAAAGAGGCAATTTTTAACAATTGCCCCTTTTAATTAACAACTCACGAAACAAACGGCGTTCCTCTCGTCCAAACAGCGTAAATAACATGCACCATCTTTCTCATTACGGCACAC
>JAUYGZ010000025.1 GCA_030690415.1 bacterium | reverse complement strand
ACATGCTTCTGAAAGTCCCGAGAAACCGGGACCCTCTCACAAGGACAGAAGTTCAGGTGCTGCATGGTTGTCGTCAGCTCGTGCCTTGAGGTGTTCCCTTAAGTGGGGTAACGAGCGCAACCCCCATCCTGTGTTACAAGTGTCACAGGAAACTGCCCCGCTCTAAGTTCAGAATTTAGAATATAGAATTTAGAATCTAGAATTCGGTTGATATTTTTCTTCCGCATTCTACTTTCTATTTTCTACTTTCTCGATTGCGGGCTTTGAGCGGGGAGGAAGGAGGGGATGACGCCAAATCAGCATGGCCCTTTGACGCCCTGGGCTACACACGTGGTACAATGGTTACTACAATGGGTCGCCAAGTCGTAAGACGGAGCCAATCCCATCAAAGCCGATCTCAGTTCGGATTGAGGGCTGCAACTCGCCCTCATGAAGTTGGAATCGCTAGTAATCGTGAATCAGCACGTCACGGTGAATATGTTCCTAGGTCTTGTACTCACCGCCCGTCAAGTCATGGAAGCTGGGGGTGCCAGAAGTCCCACAACAAAGTGGGCCCAAGGTAAAACCAGTGACTGGGACTAAGTCGTAACAAGGTATCCGTAGGAGAACCTGCGGATGGATCACCTCCTTTTAAGGAGCTTAGCTTTCGACCTCGCGTCGGAATGTTAGGTCGGACTTTTCCCGATTTATCGGGAGAAGACAAATTCTGATCAAAAGGGTCTGTAAGTACCCTGATCAGTCTCTTCTCTACTGTATTTTGGATATTGTGCATGAAAGACCATCTTTTCTCGCTCAGCGAGGGAGCGTGGTTTTTTTGTATGCCGAAAAACATTTTCAAAATAACTTCCACTGATAAAACCTCGATGCTCCTTTTCAAATTCCTGAGAGAGGACTAGATTGAATTTTGCTCCTTGAAATTCCGGAATCAAAAACACCACGTTTGTGGCTGGTAGAAGGCAAATCTTTTTTATACGAGTTAATTGATGAATTATGAATACGACAGCAAGCGCTCCCACAACGGAGCCAAAAACTTACAGCACTTTCCGATTCGTAGACTACAAGGTCTACCAGGAAAGTAAGAAATGGTTTCAGGAAGTCTCTTCTCTGAAGGGAATCCTCGAGTCCAGCACTGACCTGTGGTACCAGTTGAAGAATAACATCACCTCAGTGGTGATGAATATCGCGGCTGCGTCCACAAAACTTCCCCTGGAAGCCAGAAACTACCTGGGAGGTTCTATCACGGCTGCCAACAAGGCCGTCGCCTGCCTCGACATGGCCTGCGATCTTCAGGCCATCAGCCTGGATGAGTTCAAGACTCTGTCCGAAGGCTACAAAGGCATTATTATCCAGCTCAAGAGCTTTATCAAAGCACTTGGAGCCCGGAAAGAATCAGAAGCTGAGCAAAGCGCTGCTTAGTTACTAACCCCGCCTCCCTACCAGCTACGAATGTGTTGTTTACGAACCCCAATGTTCATCTTGCCTGACATCAGAAAACCCACTATATTCTGTTCACATCATCCCTTTTGCATGAGACGCCACAACACGCTTGCGAAACGTATTCAAGGCCTTGCCCTTGAGAAAAAATGTATGGGTATCGCCAGTTTGGTCGTCATGGTCTCGACCTTTCTGCCCTGGTACGGTATCAATTCACGTGTCATCAATGAATGGTGGAACGCTTTTGGAAGTATCGGTTCGGTGGCGGGATACGTAGTTTTTGTGTCATCAGCCATTGTTTTCACGCTGATTGTCACGCCGGTGATCAAGCCTGAGTTCAATATCGGCAAGAGACTGCCCTGGAATGAGGGCAAGACGCTCTTTTTTCTGTCTGCTCAGAGCTGTTTTGTTACCGTCCTCTTCATGCCGGTGTACGCTCAGTACTCCCTGATCAACGCGACCAATAGCGGCACCAGATTTGGACTGTACATGACCCTGATCGGTACATTGACTTCATCGGTTTTTGCTCTGATTTATCAACGACGTATGAAGGATGCCGAGTTAAGGCAAGCTGATTTTGCGACTGTTCCCCGATCGCAACGCAGTGTAAATTACTGGCAGAATGGAAATGAAGACAATATGGAGAATATGAATGAAGAAAAAGATGAGAGTACTCTCGAGCAGGAGAGTATCTTTCATCAGGGAACAGGGGATCAGGTGTCTGTTGAAGAGTCGGACAAAATGTTGGATGAGAGAAGAGAAAATCACTTGTTTCAATAGCCCCGCTTCAATTGAATTCCTATCCCGATGAACCGATTCTGATAGCGTATTTTTGTCGGAATTGTCAGAAGGTCGTAAAAGGACAATCTCAGGGAGCTAAGAAGAAGTACAGTTTCAGCTGTCCCGATTGTGGGAATCAGTGTATTTATGGCACCGCGAGAGCCATGATCGATTTTTTGCGCATCAAGGAATCATCCGAAAACGGAAAGATCCTATTAAGCATGCAGGAGGAAAAGGTTAAAGGCCTGACAGAAAAGAATGCCACAAATGAATCATAAATAAATGTACAGTCATTTCAGTTGATATAAACAAATCATCATTTTACAGTGATCTCACTTTTATTTTTCTATTTCCTTTATCCTACTTCCTAATTCCTACCCCATGACGAATACCGCCACTACCGTCGAAAAAGAGGCCAAGAACGCCGTCGATAAAGCCCGACTTAGCGCTCTTCAGACCGCGATGAGCCAGATTGAGAAGAGCTATGGCAAAGGCTCCATTATGAAGCTGGGAGAGTTCCCCAACATGCAGGTCGAGACCATTCCCAGCGGGAGTCTTTCACTGGATCTCGCTCTGGGGGGAGGAGTTCCCAAGGGACGGATCATTGAGATATTCGGTCCGGAATCCTCCGGAAAAACAACCGTCTGTCTCCACATGCTGGCGGAAGTCCAGAAAAGAGGAGGGCAATGCGCCTTCATCGACGCGGAGCATGCCTTGGATCCCGACTATGCCCGACGAATCGGAGTGGACATTGATGAGCTTCTGCTTTCCCAGCCCGACAATGGGGAACAGGCCCTCTCCATCGTTGAAACCCTGGTGAGCTCAAATGCCGTAGACCTGATTGTCGTTGATTCCGTGGCCGCCCTGACTCCCCGGGCGGAAATTGAGGGCGATATGGGTGACAGTCATATGGGCCTGCAGGCGCGACTCATGTCTCAGGCTCTGAGAAAGCTGACCTCCATCGTGTCCCGAAGCCGTTGTTCCATTGTCTTCATCAACCAGCTCCGCATGAAGATCGGGATCGTCTTTGGAAACCCCGAGACCACGACCGGAGGGAAGGCTCTCAAGTTTTACTCGTCGATCCGCATCGATATCCGCAGCGCAGGAAAGATCCAGGAAGGGACCAATGATGAGAAGGAGGTTACGGGGATTCACGTCAAAACGAAGATCGTTAAGAACAAGGTGGCCGCTCCCTTCAAGGTGGCTGAATTTGACATCATGTACAACGAAGGGATCTCCAAGTCGGGCGACGTGGTCGACCTGGGGGTGAAGTTTGACATTATCAAGAAGTCGGGAGCCTTCTACAGCTATGGTGAGATAAAAATTGGCCAGGGAAGGGAAAATGCCAAGCAGTTTCTCAGAGAAAACACGAAGATCATGGACGAGATCGAGAAGAAGGTGAGGGCGGAAGCCTTCAAAAAATAATCAGAAAACATCAGTAAGTCATACGCAAGAAGAAAACCCCTCCGGAAGATAAAAGCCGGAGGGTTTTGTTTGCGAGTTGGAACAATATTTTATACAGTTCGATATTATAGAATCAAAAAAAGGGATATGCCTCCACAAAAGCTCCAGGAATGTCTCGTTGATATGTTCTCTGCCACAGGGCTTTGCCAGGGGGAGAGGGATCTTTTGATGACTACCTACATGACCCCCGGCATTGCCGCCAAGAACCTCGAGAAGACCGTCCCCAATGCTCAGATCATGCTCGAAAGCCTCACGAAAAAGGGGCTTTTTTTAAACGACGAATCAGGAGAGGAGTCGCATATCTACCCCTTGCCACTGGTCCTGCTCTTCGAGAAGTGCGCAGAGTTTTTCAAAAGCCCCCAGGGCATGTCTCAGGAGCTACTCAACAGTATTGATCACTGGATGCAGTACCCCTTTCCCAAATCCAGGGATCTCAAGGTGAAGACCAGTCAGGATCGAAGTACCGTCATCCAATGGCTCTTTGACCTGCATGGTACGGATTGGGAGAGGGTTTTTTGTTTTGGAGACTACGAGGCCTTCGTGGAAGGACTGGGCTTCGATGTTGAAAATGAATGGATCAAAGAGCGAGCCAAGAAAAATCGCAAGGCTTCTGTCGTCGCCACTCAGGACGGCCCTTGGGCGAGGCATATCAAGGAACAGTCAAAGCGGGATCTTCGGGAATGCCTGATCGATCCCAGAGACTACAAAGGCCTCTTTATTATGGCCTTTCCAGAAATCGACACGACGGTTATGGGAGGGGCCAATGGCGAAATCAGCTTCGTGCACTCTTCAGCTGTGGCCAACAATTACTCGGATATGGTGGAGCGCAGCCTTCCTGTATCCTGAAGGCTATTCCTCTCGAAAAACATCGTCTTTTGAGGTATAATGAAAGGATCATTCTTTCATTATGGACGAGCAAAAAAACGCACCAAAACTCAGATCCGGAGAACGCGGGAAGAGCACTGAAAAAATTGCCGAGATCAATCGCGAATTCAAGGAGCGGGATATCAAGACCAGGGCGAAGAAAGAAGGGACCAAGTACATCGACCTGAAAAATTCGCCCATCAACCACGACGCGATTCAGCTCACGACCTGGAGCGAAGTGGAAAAGCGTCAGGCGGTCCCTTTTGAGATCGCGGGCAGGACACTGCACGTTGCTTGTGTGGATCCTCAGTCGGGTCCGGCCCAGGAGTTGATCAATCGATTAATCCAACAGGGTTACCAGGTGGAAAGCTATGTCTGTTCTCCGGAAGGGATCCAATCCGTGAAACGATACTTTGATCAGGTCATGCGGCAAGAACCCATTGTATTGCAAAAGACCGTGGAAGAAGGCAACATCCCAACCGACTGGAAGGCGCTGCTCAACGAAAAAAAGAAGGTCTATGAAAAAGCGAGCGGTCCGGAAATGATGAATACGCTTAATCTCCAGGCGACCCAATTCAAAGCCAGCGATATCCATTTCCAGCCGGAAGAGGATCAGGTGGTCATGCGCATGCGAAGAGACGGGCTGCTTTACGAAGTCCTGAGTATTTCCAACAAACAATTTCAAATGCTTTCCAGCGAGATCAAGCGTGCTGCGGGCATCAAAATTAATATTCAGCAAACCCCTCAGGATGGGGAGTACCAGTACGAGGTCAACAACCGAAGAATCGGTGTTCGTGTTTCTACTCTTCCCACCCAATACGGCGAATCTATCGTGCTGCGTATCCTCGACGCGCAAAACGCTATGGTGGATATCAATCAGCTGGGATTTACGGATTATCAAAAAACCCTGATTGTCGATCAGCTGAAAAAAGAGACGGGGCTGATCCTCGTCACCGGTCCTACGGGAAGTGGTAAGACCTCGACGCTCTATAGTTGCATTCATGCGATCAACACGCCGGAGAAAAAAATCATCACGCTCGAGGATCCCATCGAATTCGAAATTCACAATGTCACTCAATCGGAGATCGTCGAAGAAGAAGGCTATACTTTTGCCATGGGTCTTCGCCATGTGCTGCGACAGGACCCGAACGTGATCATGGTGGGGGAGATCCGAGACAAAGACGCTGCTGAGATCGCTTTCCAGGCAGCGCTGACCGGTCACATGGTGCTCTCCACGGTTCACTCGAACGATGCCGTGCTCACCATTCCCCGCTTGCTAAACATCGGAGTGAAACCCTACATTCTCGCACTGGGCCTGGAGATGGTCATTGCCCAACGCCTTGTCCGTCGACTCTGTCAAAGCTGTCGAACTCCGGCTCAGATCAGTGAAGCGGAACGAGCCGACATCGATCAGGTCAAAGCTTCACTTGCGAGTAAAGGGATCACCATTCCCGAAGAACAGATTTTCAACGCGAAAGGCTGTGATGAATGCCATGGTGAAGGCTACAATGGCCGAATGGTCATGGCGGAAATCCTCAAAATTAACGAAGCCATCCGACGTTCCGTCTTAGCCGGCGAATCAGCCGAGCAGATCGTTGCCATAGCGGAGAAGGAAGGCTACATTCGAATCAAAGAAGACGGCGTTCTCAAAGTCCTCCAGGGTCTGACGACTCTTCAGGAGGTTTGGAAGGGGTTGGTGTAGGGGGTGGGTAAGAAGAGTAAGTTACTAAACAGCATTGCCCTAGAACACAAATTTATATATACTCAATATAGAGTGGTAAGCCCGTTGTAAGTTGTTCTCGGTGTTCCCATCCATCTGGTTGGCAATAACCGGGACATTCCAAACTTATAAGGCACACTCTTTTTTTATGGCAAATATAGATTGTCGAAGAGGACTCTCTCCTTAAAGAGTGTGTACCAGTCCTCTCTTTGTCTTTCGTATTTTTGAAAGATACCCCAACAGAAGAGATCGACAGCTTGCAAACCCTGCACTTCCTGAGAATTCCGATGATAAATATTGAGAGGGGTCCTTGGGTCAATCCTTGCCTCAAGTTGTTTGGCGATATAGCTATTGAACTCTGCAATGCCAAGACTCCCTTTTGATTTATCTATGATTAATTCAATTCGAGTACCATCGGATTTCTCAAAAGGAATCTGGTCAAGAACTTTCCTGGCAATAAAATTGTAAACACGAGGCTTCTCCCTGGTCAGGCTCTCAAAAAGTCTCTTCTTGTTCAAGGTGATAGAGTAAAGACCGCACTTCACACCCCCCATCTGCTCATAGAAATACTTTTTGATCTCAAGGGTGGTAGAAGTAGCCTTTAGTTCGTGAATATATCTCTTTTTGTCTTTCTTTCGGTTCAGTTTGCGCTTTAAGGTCTTTTTTACGGCATTTATAAGCTGTCTGTTAGCGGCAACAGTACTCAAAGCCAATATCGTAACCGTAAAAAACTTTGAGGGCTTCCTATTGACGAAATCAAAACCCAAATCACCTGACTCATCCAAGTATAAGTACCACATGTCAAATATGAAAGAACTGAAAATATTTTAGTTGAGATCAATGTAAAGAGGAAGAAGATGGCGTCCTGAAAGTCCTCCAGGGACTGCCCACCACCGGCAGAAGCCTACTTCAACCCCCTTTTATCCAGCATATTTTCACCCCTAAAAATTATCTAGACAAACCCTGCCACTTTATCCTTCATAAGGCAAAATTTGCATACTTGAAAATTATTGCCTTCTGTGTCCGAAATGATTATCAGTTACTTTGTTACATATAAAAAGTGCCATCTATTATCTGATATCCAAAGTTTCTTGGTGGTACAATTTTTTGTGAAAGAAAGACTAACGTGAAATTTTGAATTAGCGTGCTAATTTTTAGATTCCCTTGTTCCATTCTGAGATGTCATCTTTGACATCTTTTGGTAAATTCTCCCATTTTGTTTCTTTGTGATTCAGCACATTTTTCCATGCAAGCATTCTTTCAACTATATCAAATCTCTTTTTAAGTCCTCTGTGATTGATGAAGGTTAATATGCTAAGAAAAAGTGCGATGATTAACATTATAAATTGGTATGTTTCCATGGGAAATGGGTTATGTATTAGCGAGTGGCAAGTATCTTATTTAATTTGAAAAGAAAGAAGAAGAGAGATGTCATCGTTTGCGGTATACGAAGTTGGAGGCGTTATATATGTGCGGGAGAGCCTCACTGCCGAACAATTTGGATGTGCGAGCTAAATATAATTATTTTTTCAATACCTTATCAGTTGCAAATTTCATAAACATGGCATCGTCTAGCAGGTTGGAGTCAGTGTATTTTTCGAGTGTGTAATTCTGTTTCATTTTTCTTACATATTTAGTCCTATCAAAGAAATCAAGAAAAAATTGCTTAACGCTTGTTAGCGGACTCTTGTCTGAATTTCTCAGCGTTTGATATTTCTCCTCGTGATCTATCATCTCTTCCAGAAGACCTTTCAAATCTAAAGTATGTCGTTCTAAGAATAATTCCTTTGCTTCCTCTTCCTCCAATTGCAGAATTTCTTCATACGTTAGAAATACTTTTTGGTCTGTTTTCCAATTTTTGTTCATATATTTACAGGATTAAGACATAATATTTAGCGAGCGAACCGGATAGCCCACTGATATGTGATGTAGAGTATATTTTTTCCCTTGAATCGCATTATGTAGTATATCATAGGCTTCTTGGATGATTTCAGGATGATCCTTTATCATACTGAAGTTATGATAATCTCCCTTTTCTTCTTGGAACTGGAATGTAAGTTGACCATCTGTCCAAAGGCTTCCTCCGCTTATTACATGTTCAAGATAAAGGTATCTGGAATCTTCTTCCTTTTTATAGTCGAGGGCTCTTTTGGCTGTGTAATGATCTCTTAACAATAGAGCCTTTTCTATTATTGTAGTTTTCTGAGTGTCAGTTCTATCTTTGACGAAATTTGATCTTGCAAAACTACGAAATTGCCCAAGTCGGTTTAGATATGCTATGGCTTCATTCTTCATTGCTCTAACTTTTTTTGGGTCTTTCTTTATCGTTATAAAGTCTCCAAAAGTCTTCTCCTGAGACTTCACCGGCTGAAAAAGGTTCAATTTCGCTATGTATGTTGATGAAATTGTTGTGGTGGTATTCAAGTCCTTCCAGCATCATTATTGCCCCAAAAACATTATGGTGGCCCTCGCCAATGTTCTTTTTTTTCTCGCATAGGCGGAGGTAGCCCTCTCTGAAAAAATGGGGATATCAATTAGTTCCTTGTCTGAATGTTGATCTTCAATCTTCCAATGTTTGGGATCATTTGAGTTCATGGTGCAAACATATCTGAAAATAAACTCTATTTCACATATCTATTGTATATCTGCCCCCCTCACCCCCTCCCCAAATACCTTGCGTGATACTTCAGCAATTTATCCTTGAGCATTTTTTTAAATTTGCCTGCCCTCGTCTGATGAGGTGCTTTGGTTCTTTTGCGGAATACTTCCGGCTGAAGGTTTTCCCCGATGAGGCGGTGAAGGTGCTCAAATGCCAGCTCAGCGTTCTGGTGTTGTGACCTGGTCTCCTGATTGTAGACATGGATTTCACCATTCGGAAAAGCTCGGATAAGCAGGGTCTTTTCATCTTCACTCAGGTGCGGAGAGTTCACGATGTCAAAGGAGAGCTGAACTTTGGTCTCCACCTTGTTCACATTCTGCCCACCCGCTCCGGATGAACGAGAGAAGTGTTTCTTTGCCGATGTTTTCAGTTCATCAAGTGTAATCATATGCATTCCAATAAGTGTCCTTCATTCTTCATCTTACCATCTACTCCCCCCACCTCCACCCCCGAAACTTCCTCCCCCAAACCCACCAAAACCTCCACTACTCCCACCTCCAAAACCTGAACCGCCACCCCAGCCACTCGAACCCCCACCCGTCCACCAACGATTTTTTCCCTGCTTATAATTCTTCGAGGCCAGGTAATCAAAGAGGAATCCAAAAAGGGCAAAGGGAATGATGATGAAGAGTGTGATTCCGAAAAGGAGGGCAATGATCGTGGCTAGAATGAGACCAACTATGCCGCCTGGCCACCATCGTTTCGATCGTCCGAAGACAGCTGTCAGCCATGGGAGCACAAAGCCGAAGAGGATGAAGAACCAGAAGACGAGGCTTCCGAAATCGAAGCCACTTTCTGAGCTGCTGCTCGCCTCTGGCAAGGGCTCCAGATCAACCAAGGCCGCTTTTATCTTTTCAACTCCGGCAAGGATTCCTCCATCATAGTCATCATTTTTGAAATAGGGGACCACAGTCCGGTCGGTGATCCAGAACGCCTGAGCATCGGTGATGTAGGGCTCTACTCCGTAACCCGTGGCGATATAAGTTGTGTGATCCTGCACAGCCGTCAGAAACAAAACCCCATCGTCCCGTTCTTTGTTTCCAATTCCCCAAGCTCGTCCCATTTCCACCGCATAGGAGTTCACCTCGTAGCCTTCGAGCGATTCAATCGTGACCACCGCCACTTCGGCACTTGTCTTGTCCTTGATTTCCTGAATGATCTCCGTGATCTGTTGCTCGGTCTCATCCGAGAGAATATTCGCGAAGTCATTCACGTACCCTTTCGGTTCAGGAAAATTCAGCTGAGCGAGAGCTGCATCAGAGAAGAGGACAAACAGAGCGAGAAGGAGAGTGAGTTTTTTCACGAAAACAAAAAAAATACCCCGGTTCCACCTGCCTTTCGGTCAACACGTCGTCAGAAAGGCAGGCGGATGGAGAGGTTTTAAACAACTAGTTTCCAAAATTCACGGCAGGACCATTGGCTGCAGTGTCATCGGATCCGAAGAAGTCTTTCGTGGTGAATCCAAAGAGTGTGGCAACGAAGGAAGCCGGGAAGGTCCGGATCTTTGTATTGTACGGAGTAACGACTTGGTTGTAGTCCTGTCGGGCGACGGAGACACGATTCTCAGTTCCCTCGATCTGGGCCTGAAGGGTTGAGAAGTTTTCATTGGCCTTCAGCTGGGGGTAATTTTCTACGGTGACCAGCAATCGGGCCAGTGCCGATTCAACATTATTCGTAGCAGTGATCTGTTCGGCACGAGTTCCATTTTGCATGGACTGAGCCCAAGCGGACCTGGCTTCGGTGACCGCGGTGTAGGTTGATTTCTCAAAATTTGCGACGCCTTTCACGGTCTCCACCAGATTGGGGATGAGATCAAATCGGCGTTGGTACTGGACCTCCACTTGAGACCAGCCTTCATCGACCTTCACATCCATGGAGACCAGACTATTGTAGGTGCCCATGAACCACATTGCGACGAGAACCAAAAGGCCAACAATAACGGCGATAACGACTAATCCTTTTTTCATGTCAAAAAACTAAGAAGTAAGCAGGCCTATTTTATCCTATCGAGTGGGGGATGTGAAGAGAGAGACATTCTACGCTCCATGACACTTCTTAAATTTCTTACCGGACCCACAAGGACAAGGGTCATTGCGTCCGGCGGTATACGTGGGTTCTATCCCGGCGACCTTGATCGTGTTCGCGTCAGAGCTCTCCTGAGAGGGGGAGACCTGCCTGATCACAACTCCGTCCTCATCCGAGTCGGCACTGACGCGGATCACATTATCAGCTGAACTCACCGGTTGAGCCATACCATAGATTTCCTTTTGAATCAGAGGATCATGACCGGAGATGTCGTCCGCAGAAAGTACGGTTGGTCGTCCGGAAGGAGTCTTATGAGTGGGGATCAGCTCTCGGCTTCCCGTCTCAATATCCGTAATCTCGTCTTCATTGGTCCGGATCTGCTTCACTTCCTGTCGGGGAATCAGGGCGGAGTAGTCCATGCGGTGAAGGGTCTGGACCGTGTCGGACTGAATCCCGGCAAAGAGCTTTTCAAACATCATGAAGCCTTCGTTCTTGTACTCGATCAAAGGATCCTTTTGGGCGTATCCCCGGAAGGAGACCTGCTCTCTGAGCTGCATCATGGCATCGATGTGATCCATCCAGGCTTTGTCGACGGTACGGAGAGCGACCTGTTTTTCAATGGAGTAAAATCGGTGCTCGTCTGCAAAGCTTTCTTTTCGGTCCAGGAAAGAATCGACCACGAGATAGTCGACATATTCCTGGATCTCCGAAATATTTGCCATGCCTCGTATTTTTTCTGAAAACTCTTCCCGTGGGAGCCCTGTAATGGTGTGGATGCTTTCGATCATTTCATCGATCTGCCACATCTCCCGGTACTTCTCCTGGGTAAAGTTTGCCACTACTCGATTCGCCAGAGTCTTCATCTGATCGATAATCGTCTCGTGAATATTCTCATTTTCGAGAATCTTTCGACGTTGGCCATAGATAATCTTACGGTGCTTGTTCATGACATCATCGTACTCGACTAAATGTTTTCGCACCTCGAAGTTTCTGCCCTCAACTTTCTTCTGAGCGGACTCAATGGATCGGGAAATGAATCGATTTTGAATCGGCATGTCTTCAGGGACCTTGAGCGTCGTCATGATGGCTTTCATGCGATCTCCACCAAAAAGTCGCATAAGTTCATCTTCCATGGACACATAAAACTGACTTTCTCCCGGGTCGCCCTGACGTCCGCTACGACCACGGAGCTGATGATCGATGCGCCTGGATTCATGACGTTCCGTTCCAAAGATCACCAGACCACCGAGCTGCTTCACTTCCTCATCGACTTTGATATCCGTTCCTCGTCCGGCCATATTCGTCGCGATGGTGACCGCTCCCTTTTCTCCCGCTCGGGACACGATTTCTGCTTCCCGTTCATGATACTTGGCATTGAGGATTTCGTGTCGGACACCAGCCTGCTGAAAGAGTTTAGAAAGGAGCTCTGATTTTTCTACGGAAATGGTTCCCACGAGGACGGGTTGACCTTTCTCTTGCAGTTCTTTCACCTTCTGAGTGACGGCCTGAAACTTTCCGTACATCGCTTTATAAATCAGATCCTGATGATCTTTTCGGATCACCGGCAGATTGGTGGGGATGACCAGGGTTTCAAGAGAATAAATATTGGCAAACTCCTCCGCCTCCGTGATCGCCGTACCCGTCATACCCGCGAGCTTTGTGAAGAGGCGGAAATAATTTTGAAAGGTGATGGTCGCCAGGGTCTTGGACTCTTGCTTCACCTCCACGCCTTCCTTTGCCTCAATCGCTTGGTGAAGCCCTTCGCTATATCGTCGTCCGGGCATCATACGACCGGTGAACTCATCAATAATCACGACCTCCCCGTCACGTACCATATAGTCGACATCTTTTTGAAAAATATTTTGGGCTTTCAAAGCTTGTTCGATATGGTGGACTTCCCCGGCCCCTGCTTCGGTATAGATATTGTCCATACCCAGAATTTCTTCCATTTTCCGAACTCCGTCATCCGTGAGGATACAGCTTCTGGATTTTTCATCGGACTTGTAGTGAGTCTCTTCACTCAGCTGGGTCACCAGACGCGAGTACTTGCGATACTTCTCCGTCGACTCTCCCGCGGGGGCTGAAATGATCAAAGGTGTCCTCGCTTCATCGATCAGGATCGAATCCACCTCATCTACGATTGCGTAGTACAGTTCACGTTGGACGCAGGCTACCAGTGAGGTGGCCATATTGTCTCGCAGGTAATCAAATCCAAACTCATTATTCGTTCCGTAGGTGATATCAGAATTATAAGCGGCTTTCTTTTCTTCCGGAGTTTGTCCATGCAGGATGACCCCCACCGAAAGCCCTAAAAACCGATACAGGTGTCCCATCCATTCCGCGTCACGCTGGGCCAGGTAGTCATTTACGGTCACGAGGAATGCTCCTTTGCCGGCCAGCGCGTTCAGGTACAGGGGAAGCGTGGCGACCAGAGTTTTTCCTTCTCCCGTTTTCATTTCCGCGATCTTCCCTGCATTCAAAATAATGCCCCCAATCAGCTGCACATCGTAGGGGATCATTTCCCAGGTCATGTCATGCCCTCTTACTGTGATAAGCTGTCCCTTCATCAGCTTGCAGGCCTGTTTCACGAGCGCGAAGGCTTCGACGAGCAGATCGTCCACCGTTTCACCCTTTTGAATTCTTTCCTGAAACTCAGCCGTCTTTGCCTTCACCCCTTCAGGATCGAGATCGGAAAAGAGTTCTTCCTGTTTTTTGATCAGTTCAACAATTTGTCGACAGCGTTTGATTTCTTTTTCGTTCGGATCGCCGATGAGACGGCTAATGAGTTTGGTAATCATAAGAAGGGATTAAACAAGCGGAAATTGTTCCAAAAAGCGGGGGTCGTTTTCGTAAAAAAGACGGATGTCATTGATTTTGTGCTTGATCATCAGCAGGCGTTCAATACCTGCGCCAAAAGCAAAGCCCTGGTACACATTCGGATCCAGTCCGGCCGATTTCAGGACATTCGGGTGGACCATTCCGCAGCCGAGCATCTCCAGCCAGCCTGATTGTTTGCAGACGGAACACCCTTTTCCGGCGCAGAGCACACAGGTGACATCCACCTCGAGGCCCGGCTCGACGAATGGAAAAAAGCTGCTGCGAAATCGGAGCTCCAGATCGGGATGAATGAGTCGGCGCAGAGCTATGGTTAAAATACCTTTGAGATGAGTCAGGTTCGTCGTCTTGTCCACCATCAAGCCCTCAAACTGATGAAACATCGGCGAGTGCGTGGCGTCCACATCATCCTTTCGAAACACTCGTCCGGGACAAATAATGCGAATAGGCGGTTCATGCGACTCCATATACCGGATCTGAACGGGAGAAGTATGGGTTCGCAGCAGATAGGGGATGTGTTTCGCCCAAAGGGTGTCCTGCATATCCCGCGCGGGATGGTCTTCAGGAATATTCAGCGCGCTAAAGTTGTGATAGTCGTCCTCTATCTCAGGTCCTTCAGCCACCGTAAAGTTCAGGGCCATAAAGGTATCTTCGATTTCCCTGATAAATTTAGTCAGGGGGTGGAGGCGGCCGGGATGGGGACGAGTGCCCGGTAAGCTGGTATCAAAAAACTGATCCTTCAGATGATCGTACTGGCTGCTTCGCAGCTCTTCGCTTCGACACAGCAGGGCTGCTTCAACATCTTTTTTCAGCTCATTAGTCATTTTTCCCACCACTTGCTTCTCCTCCACCGTGAGGTCTTTGATCCCCTTCAGGAGAGTGGTAAGTTCACCTTTTTTCCCTAAGAGCTGAGCTTCCAGGGCCTCCAGTTCCTGAACGGTTTTTGCCTTCGCGATAGTTTCCAGGGTCTGGGTTCGGAGCTGTTCCAAATGGTTTTTCACGGGTTTGTATCATGCAAAAAAGCCATTGCATAGTAGCACGATGTGAGAGAGCGAGGAAAGAAAGAAACGCCATTCTTTACGGTTCCGCGATTCGTTCCCGGGCATTCCTAGTCTCTGGCGACGAAATAGACTTCGATCAGAAAGCCAATGATGACAATAATTAGCGCGTTCCACCAGGTAAGGGTCCGCATCACCTGAAATCCCATGAGCCCTGAGAGAGAAAGAGCGATGATAATACCCTGGCGAAGAGAGACGTTGAAGTGATTGAGGAAGAGTTCTTCACGATAAAAAGCCAGTCGAAGCAGATAGCCGAGAAGGCTAAAGACAGAGGTCAAAGAAAAGAACAAGCTGACAAAAAAGAGCACAATGGCCAGGGTCTCCTCAGCGAAGGGATCCAGTCGGGAAAGCACCAGGATCAGAGAACTCAGGCTGACCAAGGCCGCGATGACGAGCGAGAGAACGTATCGGTTGAAAAACATAGGCGAGGTTGTTGGTTGTGGGTTTTCGGTTGTCGGTTTGAGGACTGGTAACCAATCAACTGAGCAAAAACCAGAAAACCTGCTTATTCTTCCCGAATCGTATCTCGGAAATGTTCAAGGTCATAGTGCAAACGGTTGCCGGTGATAGCGACCGTGTCGAAACGCCAAAAATGCTCTTCAAGACGATTTTTTTGAATATAGCTCAGGGCTGTTTTACTGAGACGAGAGCGCTTTTGGGCGTTGATCATGTCCTCTGGATGAGCGATCCTATTGCTCTCACGCATTTTCACCTCTACGAAAACCAGCTCCCCCTGGTCTAGCATGATGAGATCCAGCTCTCCGTATCGGCAATGCCATTGCTGGTTGAGGCAACGGTATCCCAAGGACTCCAAATATCGAAGAGCTATGTGTTCACCATCAGTTCCCTTTTTTTGCAGTGCTGAGGGCATGTGGGAAGGTAAAATGGTCAATAGAAATCGCTGGAGTGAGCATGCTCTCATTCTTCATTTATTCCCAACGGTAGGTCTCATCAATCCAGGGAATAAGCTGATTCATTTCGGCGTAGCGATCTTTGGAGCCCAAAATAATGACCATGGTCGTTCGATCCGTGTCCTGAATATTAAAAAAAGAAATCAGACACTGGCCGGCAAGGGGAGTGGTTCCCGTTTTCCCGGCGATGATACGATCAGCCAGAGCTGTCCCCAGAAGACGGTCAGTATTCATCAGATGATGGCTCACAGCGCCATCAACCGAGGCGACCGTGACTTCCTTTTGCCTTAGAATGGTCTGTAATACAGGGTCTCGGAAGACATACTTAGCCAGGTGAGCGATTTCAAATGCGGAAGAAAGATTGCCTTCAGAAAGTCCCGCAGGGTCGACAAACTGAGTCTGATTCAGCCCAAGTGCTAATTTACGTTCGTTCATCAGGGCCACAAAAGCGTCCGTTGATCCCGCGACCGCCTCTGCCAGGACCATGGCGGCATCGTTTCCGGAGTTGATGAGAAGGCCATGAAGGAGCTTATCGACGGTAATTTGTTCACCTACCCGAAGTCCCATCGATGAACCCCCGACCGAGGCGACAATCGGTCCGACCGTGACGACCTGGTCCAGGGGGATGCTCTCTTTGACGACAAGAGCGGTCATCAGCTTCGTCAAACTTGCGATCGGGAGCAGTTCCCAGACATTTTTGGTGTACAGAGCTTCGTTGGAATGGGTTTCGATGGCCAGGGCGGCCTTGGCACCAATCGTGATTTCCCGAGCGGCCTGATGCTGAACAACCGACAGTGGTTCAATATCAATTTTCAGGGGCGGAGGAGTTTTTTCAGCCGATAAACCAAAGACACTGGCCGGGATGACAGTGGAAAGGATAAAGGCGGCAAGTTTTTCCCACATGGAAAAATGTAAAATACAAAATGAAAAAAAACAGGACTTATTGCCTGTTCAATGTACTGCATCTCAGGAAAAGCTCAAGAAGTCTTCGTGTTCCTTATCCAATTTTTGTAATCTCAAGCTCGGTATAGGCCTGACGATGTCCTTGAGTGCGTCGGTATCCCTTTTTGGCCTTGATCTTGAAGACCCGGATCTTCTTATGCTTATCCTGGGCCAAGACATTGGCTTCCACCTTGGTGCTCAGAAAAGGAGTCCCTACCTCGACGTCCTTGTCGTCCTTGCTGAAGAGGAGAACCTTGTCAAAAACGAGCTTCTTGCCGGGCTCAGCATCGAGTTTCTCGACTTTGATTTTATCGCCCTCTTTGACGAGGTACTGCTTGGCTCCAGTAAGGATAACGGCGAACATAAGGTGTTTTTTAAAAGCTCAGAGAATATAGGGGGAAATGAAGGGATATGCAAGGAAAATTCGCAATAATTGTATGAGATGCTTCTCCCTAGATTTGCTGGATCAGCTTGGGGAGCTTTTTCATGTCTTCGATCAAGACATCCTTCTGTTTTGGCGAGTACAAAGCAACCGCCGGATGGTAGAGGGGCATGTAAAGCCGGCCATTCTTTCGGTGAAATGACTTCCCGTGGACATCTGAAATCTTCATTCCGGGCAATTCCCGCTCCATGGCATGGCGGCCCAGGCTAACCATCACCTTGGGGTTCATCACGGCGATCTGACGATCCAGATAGGGTCTGCAGGCCGCAATTTCCTCCGGTTTCGGGTCCCGATTTCCCGGAGGACGACACTTCACGACGTTGGCGATAAAGACTTCTTCTTCCTTCAAGCCCACCATACGAATCATTTCCCGCAGCAGTTTACCGCTTCGACCCACAAAAGGCCTGCCCTGCTTGTCCTCTTCAGCTCCCGGTCCCTCTCCGATAAACATCACTTGGGCATTAGGAGTGCCTTCACCGGGAACAGCATTGGTTCGTCCTTTGCAGAGATCGCACTTCTTACAGATGCGGACTTCGTCAGCGATGATGTCGAGAGAGTCTTTCACGGAGATGAGGTGATGGATAGCCAGACTAGCCCAATAAGCGTTCGAAGAGACCAACTTCGCCAACCCTCTCCGGTGCGATCAACGGCTTTTCCATCCTTGCGACCCGGACCTCTTGCTGATAAATCCCCAAGAGATAGGGGAGCAGGTAGTAGTCAATCTGGCGCTGCTGACAAAACTGGACAATATTGACCACTTGCTCGACATTGTCACCTTGGACGATGGCATCGATCCGGTATTCGTCGATGGTCTGTTCTAAAACATTCAGTTTTCCGAGCACAGGGACCCCTTCCACCTCCTTCTGTTTGGTCCCATAACCATCCAGGATCGCGATGGGGACGTAAGGAGAAACCTGTTCTTTGAGGGTTGAGATAAAGGCTTTAACTCCACGGTTCGACCCGATGATGAGCAGTCGGATATTTCCATATCCCTTTTTGATGAGGTGGTTTTCGATCTCCTGCATGATCAGGTGAAAAAGCAGCATCAAGAGGGTGCCAAAAAGAAAGACATAGATCAGAAGCAACCGGGAAAAAAGAGCCTTTTCGGTGAAATAAAAGATTAGTCCAAAGAGCGCAGTCCCCGTCAGTCCTCCGATGGCAAGCTTGATCAGGTGGATCGGGCGAGTGAATCGAACGGCGGGAGAATAGGCGTGAAAGACCAAGAGACTGATAATCCAAAGAACCGCTGCCGCTAGCGCGGAATAAAAATAGGGCTGAAAGGGAAAATCCGTTGAAAACAGAAAGCCTACCCGGGCAAAGTAGGCCAGGGTAAAGGCTGCCAGGAGGAGCAGGTAGTCAGTAAGGAGCGTCAGAGCGCGGAGCTTGAGGATCATATCGAGGAAGAAGTTACAGGAAAGCAGATATGGCTTACAGAGGATAAAAATGCTATAATAAAGGGATTCTATCATTCTTCATGAGTTCACCTTACTCCCATGAACGGTATCAGGTCCACCAAAGGGTGGTTTCCCGTTTCTCTGAAACGGTGTCCACCTTCTGTGCTTTTCTGCTGATATTCTCAGTTCTTCTGGCCCTTTCCAACTGGCCAGCCTACAGTCGGATCCTTCAGGACATTATTGATCCGACGGTGATGGCGCAGCGGCAGGAGGCTGAGCAGATATCGGCGCAGCAGGACGAGCAGTTACAGAAGCAGCTTCAGGCGGAGATCGACAAAGAGCTGCATCCAGAGTTCAAAGTAGCGGATCCTAACGGGGCTTCAGAGCAGCTGTTTAATCTTGCCAGTCTGGGAAATCTTGTTCCTGAGGAGATGAGACTGGAAGTGCCAAAGGTCTTCGAAGGCAGCATTCCGGTCAAGGATGTGGATGTGGACAGCTTTGATTTCTCGAAACTCTATAATTCTGAAAACGCCATCCAAAAGGCGCTCCAGGAAGGAGTGGTTCACTATCCTTTCACGGCGAATCCGGATCAATTTGGAAACGTTTTTATAACCGGGCATTCCTCTCACTACGCCTGGGATAAGGGAAAGTACAAAGATATCTTCGCTCTTCTCCACAAGCTGGAAGTAGGGGACGAGTACTTCATCACCTACAAAGGAGAAAGATACCACTACAGGGTTACGGAAATCTTCGAAATCAACCCCGATGTGGTTTCCGTCCTGGAACAGCCGGTCGATCAAAGGATCTCAACCCTGATGACCTGTACTCCCGTTGGGACAACACTTCGACGGCTTATCGTCCGTGCGGAACTGACTTCGGAGGACTAAAAGCTTTTCCCGATATACAAAACCATATCCAGAAGCCTCCTCGAATACCCCCATTCATTGTCATACCAGGCCAGGACTTTGACGAGATTGCCGCCTATGACCATGGTGGAAAGTGCGTCCACGATCGAGGAGTGTTCATTCCCTCGATAATCAATAGAGACCAGGGGCTTATCACTGACATCCAAAATACCCTTGAGTGGTCCTGCAGCGGCTTTTCGAAGGGCCTCGTTCACTTCTTCCACGGTGACATTTTTTTCCAGTTCCACGACCAGATCAGTGATCGAAACCGTGACGGTTGGCACACGTAAAGCGAGGCCGGTGAGTTTTCCTTTCAGTTCAGGGATGACCTTTGTCACCGCTTCGGCGGCGCCTGTCGTGGTGGGAATAATCGATTCAGAAGCGGTCCTGGCTCTCCGAGGATCGGGATGATGAGCATCCAATGTGGACTGATCATTCGTAAACGAGTGAACCGTGGTGATAAAACCCTTCACGATCCCAAAGCTCTCGTGGAGGACCTTGGCCACGGGCGCGAGAGAGTTCGTCGTACAGCTGGCGTTCGAGATGACCTGATGGGTTGCGGGATCAAAACTGTCTTCATTGATGCCCATGACCATCATGTTATCCACATCTCCTTTCGGAGGAGCGGTGAGGATGACCTTCTTGGCTCCTGCTTCGAGATGCCATCCGGTTTGTTCTCTGCTGCGGAAAACCCCCGTGGCTTCAATGACCACATCCACATCCAATTCTTTCCAGGGAAGATTCTTCGGGTCTCTCTCATGCGGAGCTCGGATGGCGTGCCTATCGACGAAGATGTTGTCATTGTCGAAGGTGATCTCATGAGGAAAAATGCCGTAGGTGGAGTCGTATTTCAGAAGATGGCAGCTTTGCTCCTGAGGATGAGGGTCATTGATCGCCACAACTTCCATGTCGGGATGTCCAAAAGCCTGACGGAAGAAGATTCTTCCGATGCGACCGAAACCATTGATGGCAACACGTGTTTTTTTCATAAGAAGATTTGTTGAAGACAAATGCAAAAACACTGTAAAAGATATTTTCAGCGTGATCAATGAAGATTGTCGGTGATCCTTAATTGATGAGCGCAGAAGAAATATTACCGTCTTCTTCTTATTCTACGTCCTGAAGTTGTTTGAGGATTTTCTATCGGGCTTTCAGAGTGCGGTTTTTTTAACAAAGAACCGTTCAAGACATTGCTTACCTCTCGAAGAACTTCATTTTCCGTCACACCAACTTGCCTGAACCGAGAACTCTCAGTGCTTGGGGGGTTATAGCCACTCATATTCTCTTCTCAAAACAAATCGACATCAGTTTCAGGATTGCTGCCTTTGAATGAGTTTTGGCCTCTAAAAGCCCAAGAACTTGATTCTGATTCCGTACCACCCATAAAGACATTATTAACAGGATAAAATGCAGACCGAATGATAGCTTTTTACATCTGAAAATCAAAATCCGATTCGATCAATGGATCACGGGAAAATTTTCTGGTGATGCTCAATCCTCCACATAAGGCTCCATATCCTTCCGCAAGGAAAGAATATCATCAACCAAAATACCCGTTGGGATGTTTTTTCGTTGGCCTTCCACGATCAGGTTCAAAGACACTGGTTTGTCCCCGGGATACCGCTCCAGGATTTCTTTGATCGTATGAAGATCCTCCAGCTCCACCGATTCTTTGAGCTGAAACAGAATCCCATCGAGAGGAGGAGACACCGGGGTATTCTGAGCAAAATCATCCTCTTCACCGACCACGAGTGACGCGAATTGGGATTCCTGAGGATCGTAGACACCCTGCTCCATGGCGTTTTCCCTCATGGACTGGATGCTGGATTTCCCAATAGAGCGGGCGATAAACTGCAGCTCTCCGGCCCTGCGATCCACCTTCCCCTGAGCGATGATGAAGTAGGCATCGTCACCAAAAAAATCAGCGTCCTTGATCTGGTAATAAACCCTGGGGAAAAGCACGACCGAGATCTTTCCTGTCAGGTCCTCGAGCTCAAATACGACCATCGTCTCACCGCGTTTCGTCGTAATCTTCCTCACATTATTGACAAGTCCCCCGATACTGATTTCCTGATCACTGAGCGAAGCACTCAGGTTTCCAATGAGCTTCACCTTGCGCTGCATGTACTGCCGGAGTCCTTTCAGAGGATGATCGGAAACATACATCCCCAGCGCTTCTTTTTCCCACTTCAACTTCTGAAACCAGCTGGCGACCTGAGTTGTCGTGAGCTCAATAGGGTGCTCTTCACCGCGTTCGCTGAGCATGCCGAAGAGATCGGTCTGCTTGTCCATCTGACCTTTGCCGTACTGCTTGGCATATCCCGTGATCATATCCATGGAATTCATCAAAGCATTCCTCTCCCCAAAAGCATCCAGGGCGCCACTCATGGTGAGGGCTTCAAAAGATTTTTTGTTCACGCACTTCTGAGGTATCCGGTGAAGGAGGTCTGCCAGGTCTCGAAAAGGTCCTCTTTCTTTCCGTGCCTTGGAAATATGATCGATGGTATCCGCTCCCAGGTTTTTGATCGCGGACAAACCATACCGAATCGTATTGTTAGCCGTCACGGTGAAGCCCTTGTAGGATTCGTTGATGTCCGGTGGCAGGATCGTGATCCCCATGACTTCGCACTCCCGGATATCGATGATGACCCGGTCCGTATTATCCTGGTCGGCCGTCAGGAGCGCGGCCATAAATTCCGCAGGGTAATGAGCTTTCAGATAGGCGGTCTGATACGAAATCATGGCATAACAAGCCGCGTGAGATTTATTAAATCCATAATTCGAAAAGGGTTCAATAACCTTATCAAAAATATCCGTCGCGAGCTTCTCTGAGTAGCCTTGGGTAACTCCTCCCTTAATAAACTTTTGCCTTTGATCCGTAAGCTCCTTTGCGATCTTCTTTCCAATGGCCCGGCGTAAGAGATCCGCTTCACCCAGCGTGAAACCGGCAAATTTTTGCGCGATTTGCAGGATTTGTTCCTGATAGACGGCAATACCATAGGTTTTTTCGAGAATGAGCTTCAGGTCATCATGCACATACTTCACCTCACGAGTACCGTGCTTGCCCTCGATATAGTCCGGAATAAACTGCATGGGACCGGGACGGTATAAGGCACCCATAGCGATGATGTCTTCGAAGCTGGAAGGTTTCAAATCTTTCAAATACCGTTTCATTCCCGAGCTTTCCAGTTGAAAGACTCCTGTTGTGTGGCCTTCGGAAAGCAAGGCGTAGGTTTTCTCATCGTCCATGGGGAGGCCGAGAAGATCGAGATCTTTCCCATGACGACGCTTGATGATCTTCAGCGCGCTCTTCAAAATACTCAGGTTCCGAAGACCGAGGAAATCCATTTTCAGCAATCCTAAATCCTCCAGGGGTTTCATGGAGTACTGGGTAATGATCGCTTCATTCCCTCCGGGTGCCTGCTGGAGGGGAGTGTGCTTCGTGAGCTCGTCCCGGGAAATAATTACCGCGCAGGCATGCACACCTACCTGTCGTACGGTCCCTTCCAGCTTCAGGCCCGTATCATAGATTTTTCGAAAGAGCTCATTGCGGTCATACTCTTCTTTCAATTCCGGCTCACTCTCTAATGCCTCTTCCAGCATAGTTCCTGGCCGACTGGGTACCAGTTTGGTCAGTTGATTCATTTCCTGAAAAGGAACGCCAAAGACACGTCCTGTATCCTTCAGGGAAGCCTTCGCAGCCAGGGTCCCGAAGGTAATGACCTGGGCCACTCGGTCCCGCCCGTATTTTTCCGTGACATACTCCAGGATCTCGTCCCGGCGATCATCCTGAAAATCGATATCAATATCGGGCATACTCACTCGGGCGGGATTCAAAAAACGTTCGAAGAGCAGATCGTATTTGAGCGGATCCAGATCCGTAATCTTCAAACAATACGCGATGATTGCTCCTGCTGCTGACCCTCGGCCGGGTCCCACCAAAATATCCTTATCTTTGGCGTATTTAATAAAATCCCAAACGATCAGAAAGTATTCATCGAAGCCCATCTCATGGACCGTGTTCAGTTCATAATTCATCCGCTCCATGATCTCCTTTTCTTTTGGACTCATCTGAGCGGCCCGATTCCCCACGATGTCTGCTACGGAGCAGCTCACACCATAGCGTTCTTTGAGTCCTTCCGCGACCAGCTCTCTTAGGTACTCATGGGAGGACTGCTTCTTCGGCGTTGGAAAATGCGGAATCAGGTTTTCTCCAAACTGAAACTGCACCTGGCAACGCTGTGCGATCTCCATCGTGTTCGTCACTGCCTCAGGATGGTCCGCGAAGGCCTTGATCATTTCTTCCGTGCTCTTCATCGAGTAGTCATCGAGGTATCGCCACCGATGCGCGTCATCAATGTTTCGATTATCCTTAATGCAGAGCAGTACGTCCTGAGCCTCTGAGTCGTCAGGAGTGGGGTAGTGTACGTCGTTCGTCGCGATTAGGGGAGCCTTGCAGTCTTTCGCCAGATCCACCAGCATCTGATTCACCGTGACCTGATTCTCGATCTTCGGATGATCTTCCAGTTCAACAAAAACATTTTCCTGGCCATACAGCGTTTGGAATCGCTTCAGGTGAGCCTTTGCTTCTTCCGGCATTCCGGCTAGCAGGTGGTGAGCCACGATGCCCCTCATATCGGAGCTTAAACAAATCAGACCTTCCCGATACTCCTCCAGGAGCTCCCAGTCCACGCGAGGACGGTAATAAAATCCTTCCAGATGTGACCGGGTGACCAGTTGGATCAGATTTTCATAGCCCTTCTGGTTCTCGGCCAGGAGGATGAGGTTGTAGGCTTTGCTGTCAATCTTTGGCCGGCAATCTGTCCTCTTATCGATGGCCATCCAAAACTCAACACCGATGACCGGGTGGATATCTTTTTTCTTAGCCGACTTATAAAATTCAATCGCTCCATACAGATTGCCATGATCCGTCAGTGCCAAAGCAGTCTGGTTCAACTCCTGTGCGCGTTTGACGTAGCGCTCGGGAGTGCCGAGACCCTCGAGGATGGAGTAGTGGGAATGGGTATGGAGATGGCAGAAGGACATGGGGAAGGACGATAAGGACGATAAGGACGATGAGGACGATGAAGGAAGATCACCTTAGGCTGAAAGTAAGTGCAGGTGCACATGATCAATCTCCTGTCCGCCTCTACGGCCAACATGAAACTTCAGCTGGTAGCCTTCCAGTCCAAGCTCCTCAGCGATCTTCTTCGCATCCCAGATCAGATGTCCCATCAGCTGCTGATCGTCCTCAACCATAGTCAGGATAGATTCGATATGCCTTCGGGGTACGATGAGGATATGGTGTTTGGCTTTCGGATTGATATCCTTAAATCCCACCGCTTGCGATCCCTCATAGACTATATCGGAAGGGATTTCTTTGGCGATGATCTTGCAAAAAAGGCAGTCGTCCATGGGGGAGGTTTAAGAACGATCTGATGGTAGCAGAACTTGAAGGAGTCTTCTAAGCGGATTGGGTAATCCGTTCGATAGCTTGCAGCAGCTGTGTTCTGTTTCCTTCAGCGTCCTTTTTAAGAGCATCCTTCCCGGTTTGTTCCGCGTAGGCTTTTACAGGAGGATTTTGAAGAAGAGCCACTACAATGAGCTGAGCGGTAGGATTTGTCCGGTATTCTTCCTGGAGTTTGCTGATCTGCAGCCCTAGCCTCTTGCCAATATCCTGTATCCTATCAGCGATAGGTCCACGGACACTTTCAACGGCTTCTCGGGCTTCAGGGGATTCGGGCTGGTTGCCCGAAAATTTTTCTGCGAGTTTTGCTGCCTTGTTAAGATCGATTTCAACATTTCCCTCAAGTTTTCCCCCGATACCAATTGCAGCTCCTGCGTTAAATCCAAGATTAATTTTTCCATCTCCATATCCATGATCTGCCACTTTGTTGGGAGCTTTGAGTTCAGCTATCCCTTCAGGAATACCCGTAATTCGTCCAGTAGGATCCGCCTTTGCCCTGGCAAAGGTTTCATGTCCTTCCTGAAAACACCACCGCTTATTTACCAACCCATTCCCGAACTCTGGTCGACAGAAGATCATAGGATCAAATCAATTTTTTTACCGACAAACCCCACCAGCTCTTCATACAGGTCATCAGCTTTATTTTTCACCAAGAAATCTTTTAGCTCCGCCTTAAAAGCTTCTGTGGACTTCAAAGCTGCCTCTCGGAAGGCCTCTTGAGTTGCTGTGTTCAGCTTGAGCCGGTTCAGCTGGTCTTCATGGCGGTGAACCATGGTCAACGCTTCCGTACGGATATCCCGTTTCAAAGCCGGAGGGATTTTGTCCGCCTGTCTGGGGATCCGTTCTGACATGTCAAAAGCCATGATTTAAAAATCAGACTGTAAAAGTTTTTCCATTTTCTGCTGCTCCTCCACCAGCTCACCTTTCTCCACGTTCCGAAAAATCGAATTCACATGATCCTTCGAAAAACGCTCGAACTCAGGAAAAAGTTCCGGATTCTTCCCGAAAAAGTCACTGAGCATCTGATCCTTTCGCTCGTTTTCTTCGTCAAAGGCCAGTTTCAACTGTCCCAGTTGTTCTCCCGTCAAAGAGGGGAGCTTTCGGATCAACTTGTCCTTCTCCTCGAATTCCAGGCCGATCGACAGCATGATGAGCTGCTTAACGGTTTTTTCGAGATCTTCTCGGGTCGGTGCCTGTGGAGTTGCTGCCATAAAACTAGTTATTGGTGACTGGTTACTGGTTATTGGTTACTGGTTCTGAGTTCGGACAAAAGACCAGAAACTAGTTACCAGCAAACTAGAATCTTCTTATTATAGCAGAAAAAGAAGGATTATTCCAGCAACCACTTCGTAAGTGCTCACTACCCTCCACGGATCCGTTGGAGAAAAGGCTCCCTTCAAACCCCCTGCCCATTCCTCCATACGGCGGACGCAGTACAAGGGGAGAATGACCCCTCAAGCCTTTTCTCTTCATAACAAACCTGAAGGGTGTTCCCCTAGTTAGGGGTTAGGGGTTGAGAGGAGGTTTTATTAACGCCTGTAGTGAGCGGTTACACCACTTCCAGAGAGGCTTGGATCCCCATCAAGAAGAGCCTGAACAATGTCTGAGTAGTGCATCATTAGAGTATAGCAAAATACAAAAAAACGATATATTCAAATATAGTAGATCCAGGTAGAAAAGCGGTTTTACAAAAAAATATTATGCTGCTCGAACCACTTCATTTAGCCACGCTAACCCATCTTTCTTCATCAACCGTTTTGAGAGTTGGTCATGGGTCAGTCCGTTGTCAGAGAGGAACTGTGGAAGGTCCACCTTTTCTAAAAGCTCCATTTTCTCCTCCCAACCGGCATTGCGAACTATCTCAGCGAGATGGTAGCCATTGAAGCCGGCCTCCTTGAGCTTATTGAGCTTCTGATCGTCCTCAAAGTACTTGAGCTTCTCCTCCCAACCGGCATTGCGAACTATCTCAGCGAGATGGTAGCCATTGAAGCCGGCCTCCTTGAGCT
>JAUYGZ010000022.1 GCA_030690415.1 bacterium | reverse complement strand
TGATACCGAAATCATTTTAGCATTGATGAATAGTTTCTAGTAATTTTCTCTTCGCTTTTTGAAGATTTTCGGCGCAGGAATTGTCGCTTTCTTTGCGAGCGATTTCTTCAAGTCCTTGAATGGTCACACCCGGTTTTAGATATTGCTCGACATTCGGAATCAGCTTTAATTTCTCAAACGGCGTCATGTACAGATCATATTTCTTCACGACCTTGCCACGAGCATCGATTCTTTCAGTGGCGAAGCCACACGGTCGGTGGTAATTCAGATACACATCCATGTGCTCGCGGTTGAAGATATTGATGATCACTGAGTACTTTTTTGGAATGTGGGCGAAGCCCATGTACTTTCGAATCACCGCTCCATTCTTGCTTTCAACTAAAGCGTTGTCGTTGGTTCTCCTCGATCTCGATTTGGTCTGCTCGACATTGAGCTTGTTCAAGAGAAAGGCGACTGTGTGATTGATATACTCGCTACCATTGTCGGAGTGGAAGTTAACGATCATGAATGGGAACAATTCAAGTAGCTCCTCAAGCAATGGCCGAAGAAATTCTTCACTGATTCCTTCCACACAACCGATGATTTCCCATTGAGTCACTTCATCCACCAGATTGATGTGGTAGACGCCCTTTTCCTTGTCCAAATCACCTTGATGCACCGAATCTACCCTTAAATAGCCTGGTTTTCCGTCTGGACGGGGTTTCTTTCGTATACCGATGTTCGTATTCACTGCACGTGTCTTTTCGATGAAAAGAATATGTGACTGGTACTGCCTGGTACCTCGGAGATTGTAGATATGCGAGACAGAAATATGTCGGATCTTCTCAAACCGAAGATCATTGAAGATTTCGAACTGTCTCTTTAGGATTGCCTTGGTCGCCTTGCCGGACATCCTTTGGTGGGCGTTGTCGGTCTCGATCAGTCTGGCAATATCTTCGGCATCGTAGACTTTGGGAATACAATGGCGAGTCCCGGTAATCCGGAGGATGCGACCATTTCTCCTTTTTCGCCTGATCAACTTCTTCACGTGACCACGTGACAATCCGGTCATCTGTTTGATGAATGAGATGACGATACCTCGTTCCTTTTTATTCTTCAAAGAAAAGTAGCGAAGCCTTCCGAGAACTTCTTCGATCCACTTGTACATTTCTTCGATTGTCGAAGAGCTGGTAAATTGGACACGATTGGTGAGCTTGAGGAGCTCACGGAGTTGTGCCACACTCCTGATGTTGGAATCGTTCATTTTGATTTGCATAGCACTTATCAAAGTGCCAGCAATTCCTTCCGCAATCAATGGGCCTCATTTGGGGCTCATTTGCGTTGGAATCGAGAACGATTTGGGTATCCTTTTGTATTGGACAAGACTA
>JAUYGZ010000019.1 GCA_030690415.1 bacterium | reverse complement strand
ACATTTTGAATAACCAAAGACCAACCATCCCCACCTCCACCTCCACCTCCACCTCCACCGCCGCTTCCGCCTCCGCTCGAGCTACCACTGGTACCACTGGTGTTGTTACAGGTTGAGCTACAGCTGTCTCCATCGGCTGTGTTTCCATCGTCACACTCTTCTCCGAGTCCGACTTGCTTGATACCGTCTCCACAGGACTCAATCAAACATGATGACGAACAACCATCCTCGTCGCTGGTATTCCCGTCATCACAGGTTTCGTCCGGTGGGTCGATCACGAGATCTCCACATACGGCACGGCGTCGTGATCGGGTGTTCCCGAGAACTGCTGTTGCCTGGAGGCCTGAGCCATCTGAAATGACGGTAATGTCATTGCCTGCCATGTCATCTGCCGTCGTTATGCTGAGAATCAGATAACAGTCCACTATAGTAGTACAGACCTGAGGATTGGATCGAAGGGTATCGATGTCTCCAATCAGCGCATTAATGATGAGCTGAGTTCCATCCGGACTGGTGGTGACACTACCCGCAGTAAAGGTAAAGGTTGCAAAGGTCGCGGTAGCCAGGTTTTGGAGGGTGATTTGAGTGGCATCGAGAGTACTGGCATCAATCGTTTCGTCAAAGTTTAGGGTTACGGTTTGGAGATCAAAATCAATCTGCCAGCTGGTGAGGTTCGGATCTTTGCTATCTCCTGTTTCGGTGACGACGTTGTTGTCATCAGTGCTGTTGTTGAGTCCGTCGAGACCGAGGAAAGCGAGTGCGTCGACATCGAGGACGACAGCTCCGGCATCACCACCCGCGACTCCAGAGATGGCTAATGCGGCTACTCGTTCAGCTTCCGTAAGAGGGAAGGTATTACTGGTTCCATCAGCACTTGTGGTGGCTGTACTCACACTGACATCGTCGGTTCCGGTGATGTCATTGATGTGCAGCTTGCTTTCGTCAGTCGAGCTGGAGTCGACGATTTCGGTCAGGTTGACCACGAGGGCATTGGCGAGTTGATCGTCATTGTAGTCGAGCTCCGCATCAATGACGACGGGGAGGGCATTGTCGACGAGGGTCTTGGAGAAGGGAACGGTATTATTTCCGTTGCCGTCGTTGACGTTGTCGGCGTTGTTCGTGTAGTCCCAAACGGGTTCATCACCTCCTGCTGTCTGGAGACCTGTTTTGTCAGTGTCGGCATCCATGTCTCCTGCTCCAACGTCAGTACAGGTGATGGTGTCACTTCCAGAACCGGCACATTCCGTATTGTCAAAGTCGCCGGTGAGGTTGACGTCACCAGCCGTGCCGAAATCCCAGTCGGCGGATGCCATGGTGAAGATCGTGTTTTCAGTCCAAGTCGAGACGGTTTGATCAATGGTTCCATCATTGTTGGCGTCTTCGTAGGTGATGGTATTCACTTTGACGACCGGAGCGGCTCCATCGGTGATGGGGGTATCAGTCCGATCCTGGAGTTCGTTGGTTGCCGCATCGAGGATTCGGTTTCCGGCTGTATCACTCTGTATGTATTCCAGTGTTGGCTCGATACCACCTGAGACACCCGTCAGATCGGTGGTTCCCGTCGTGGAAAGGGTCAACTGGCCTGATCCACTGCCTCCTACGAGTGATTCGGGAGTTCCGTCGTCGTCGTAGTCCGTCAGGTCGTTGTTGACCAGAGTCCATTGGTCGAGGTCACCGGCGTTCCAGGTGACGATTTCAGAAAAGTTGATTTCCAGTTGTTCTGTCGTCCCGTCGTCACTGCTGTCTCTGTAGAACTGAGTAAGGATGAAGGGATTGGCTCCGTCCGTGGCGGCTACTGAAGCTCCTTCGGTGAAGACCTGAATCCCTGTTCCTCCACCCCCTGAGACGTTTCCATTGTAGTCTAGGATTCCTGTTCCTCCGTTCGTTATTTGGAGTTTGAGGAGGTCGCTCGTGTCACCCGCGGGACAGTCGGTGCACTGGAAGAAGATGGTGAGATCATCGGTCGTGTCATTGATGTCTTCCGTGAGAGCTCCTCCAGCGTTCGTGGTGAGTTCAAAGTCTGAGGTTCCAATGGTTGAAACATCGATGACTTCCGAGAAGCTGGCAAGAATTCCGTCCATGGTTCCGTCTTCGGTCCCCGCGGCTCCTTCAACGTTGTCGGTATCCTTGGTGATACGAGATACGATGATAGCTTCTGCTGTGTCGATGAAGGTCTTAGCAAATCCGACGGTGTTGTTTCCATTGCCGTCGTTCACGTTTCCGGAATTATTGGTGTAGGTCCAGACGGGTTCAGTTCCTCCGACTGTTTGGAGACCCGTCTTGTCAGCGTCGGCGTCCATGGTGCCTGTGCCGACGTCGGTACAGGTGATGTTGGTTGAGCCGGTTCCGGCACATTCCGCGAGGGCAAAGTCTCCCGTCAAATTGACATCGCCAGCCGTGGTGAAGACCCAGTCGGCGCCAGCCATGGCAAAGGTGGTGTCTTCCGTCCAGGTGGAGACTGATTGATCGACTTTTCCATCATTGTCACTGTCCACATAGCTTGTGGCGATGTTTACCGGAGCCGCGCCATCGGTGATATCCGTGGTGCTTCCTTCATTGGCGGTTGAATTGCCGGCGCTGTCCTGTAGGTGATTGGCAGGGGTTCCACTTTGAGTGTATTGGAGTGTTGGTTCATTCCCTCCGTTGACTCCCGTGAGGTTCGAGGTCGCGTTCACCGTAAGGGTGAGGATGGTCGTGCCGGAGTCGCTCACCGTGGAGACACCCGTAAATGAAGTGAGATCTTCTTCCTGAATATCGAATTGTGACGGATCGGTTTCGTTCCACAGGGTGTTCTCCGTGAAGGTCAGGACGAGCCGGTCGACTGAACCGTCATTGCCGCTATCCTGATATGTTCGGGTAAGAATGAAAGGTGGGGCTTCATCAGTGGCAGCCACGTGAGAGCCCTCGGTCAGAGCCGTCACACCGGCGAGATCCTGGATTCCACCCGCTCCATTGGTTACCTGGAGCTTGAGAAGATCAGAGGTGTTGTTGGTGGGACAGTCGCTGCAGCCAAAGAAGAGAGTCGTATCATCGGTGGTGTCGGCATAGCTCTCTGTGAGCAGAGTGCCATCATTTCTGGTGATGGAAAATTCAAAGGTGGAAGCGGTAGAAGCGTCCATGGCCTCCGTGAAGGTGGCCAGGATACCGTCCATGGTTCCGTTGAAGATGCCGGCTGCTCCGTCGGTCTGATCGGTGTCCTTCGTGACGCGAACAATAACGAGAGCCTGCGCGTTGTCGACCAGGGTTTTTGTGAAGGCAACGGTGTTGTTGCCATTATCATCGTTAATGTTGCCAGGAGTTCCAGCATCGTACTCCCAAACAGGCTCAGAGCCACCGGCGGTTTGTTTTCCGGTCTTATTGGCGTCCGCGGTCAGGTTGCTGTTATTGAGGTCGGTACAGGTGACGGTGGAAGTCGTGGATCCGGTACAGTCGCCCACAAGGAAGTCGCCTGCCAGGTTGACATCACCCGGTGTGGTGAAGGCCCAGTCGTCGCCATTCATGGTAAAGGTGGTGTTTTCAGTCCAGGTGAGAATGAGTTGGTCGATTATTCCGTTATTATTCGTGTCAACGTACTTGATCGTGCTCGTGGTGATGACGGGAGCGGCGCCGTCGGTGATGCTCGTAGAACTGTCTTCAGTGGCGAGTTGATTAAGAGCCGAATCACGGACTCTGTCCGAAGCATCTCCTAGCTTGGAGTACTGTAAAGTTGGTTCTGTTAGTCCGTTTACTCCCGTGATGTCCGTGGTGGTACCTACGGTGAGGACCAGTGTGGATGTCGTGCTTCCTGCGACCGCAGTCACCCCTCCGAGTCCTGTGAGGTTATTGGCTACAACATTCCACTGAGTAGGTTGAGCTCCGCTCCAGGTGACGGCTTCTGAGAAGGTGAGGGTCAAGCGGTCAACGGATCCGTTATTGCTGTCATCGGAATAGGTACGGGTAAGGATCAGGGGCAGCGCCAGATCGTTTTCGGTTCCCAGTCCGTCGCCCAGCGCCAGCCTGTTGCCGGCCCAGTCGCGGGCTCCGGCGGTGACGTGGTGCAGGAAGGCGGCTTCGGTGCCGGCAATGCCCGTGGTGAGATCAAAGCGGACTTTGTCATCATCGGCATCAGTGTCGTCCACGGCTCCATCACAACCTCCGGTGGCGGTATTCAATGAAGAAGGAATCAAGCATGTTTTCGCTGTGGGTTGCCTGTATACGGTCGATATCGGCGTCAGCGTCGGTGTCGCAGGAGTAAGTGTTGAGAATGGTTGGTACGGTGACGTCCCAGGCGGTACCGTTGGTCGCGACAGGAGTCACTGCCGTGTTTACCGGATTTCCTGCATCATCAGTGATGTCGGTGGCATCAGAGGTGGGCGTGAAGGTGGGTGTTGTCGGCGCTATAGTCCCACTGTCGAAGAAAGATCCAGCCTGAGTATTAAAGACTACTGTCACAATAGTTGATCCCGCATTGAGAGCTACGGTGTTGTCTCCCGCGGCATTGGTCGTCATATCACTGGCTCCATCCCATGTCCCGATCCCTTCGAGGGTCTTGGCAGTGGTCATTCCGCCCATCGAAGCGGTACTGGCCGCGCTGGCGCCTCCCACGATATCACCGTCTCCGCCGGCATCGGTGGAAAGGGTGATGGCTTCGGAATACGTGAGTGTGACTGAATTAAATGTAATGCCGAGAGCAGCTGTGGTGGCAAAATCAACTGCTGTGACTGTTGGGGCGATGTTATCGACAGGAGCCTGGTCAGTGGATGCGACCGGACCGGCAGTATTGCCGCCATCATCGGTGACGGTAGCGGAGAAGCTGAGGGTCCCATCGTCATCTCCAGCGAGGACGACAAAGTCTAAGGTAAAGATGCCTAACGCGACACTATCCGGAGTTTCAGTCGCTGTGCCTCCGAAGTTGGTAAGGTCGAAGTCTACCTGACTGACCAGTGTAATGTCAGCATTATTGTCTCCGGTAGCTGAGTTGTCCCATGTAAAGGTGATGGTGTCGCCAATGATACAAACACCAGCTGTACCGGTGCAGGCGGTTTGATCAGCAATAAGAGTTCCTGCTGTGAGGGTAGGAGCGATATTATCGACAGAAAATTGAGTACCGTCCGTAACATCACCGGCAACGTTCCCCGCGTCGTCCGTGACGAGGGTGAGGGTCACGTCATTATCAGTATCATCAATGGCTCCTGCAATGAGGGTGTAGGTAGCACACCAGATATCGTCACCCGCGAGAGTGTCGTCACAGGTGCCGCCGGCACCATCATCTTCCAAGGCAACCAAGGCACCCCCAAAATCAGCGAAATCAGCGCTTCCTGAAACAACATCGGTATCAGTATCCGTGGCAGCGTCCCAGACCACGGTCATGACATCGGTGGTATTAGCGACACCCGCGTCACCCGCGTTTTCTGTTTTTGTGACGGTAATGTTGGCATCGGTTGGGGTGGGGGCGATACTATCAACAGTGGCGTCGGTCGTGTCAGCGGTTGTGGTGGTGTTTCCGGCATTGTCGGTAGCCGTAACGGAGACGTTCAACGTGGTGCCGTCAATTGCGCCCGCAACGATGGTGAAGGTAGCCGTCCAGGTATCGGCGGCGTCCGAGGCGACAACAGCGGCGCCTCCACCGAAGGCGGAGAAATCAACCGTTACGCCTGCGATGGTATCAGTATTGTTATCACCACCGGCGGTATTATTCCAGGTGGCCGTGACGGTATCACCGATCTTGTACGCACCACCGGTACCGGTGGCTCCTGAGATGGAGATATTGCCGTCCGTGACGGTGGGGGCGATGTTATCAACAGTGGCGTCAGTGGTATCGGCAACAGGACCGGTTACATTTCCGGCATCGTCTGTAGCGGTTACGGTAGCGTTGAGGGTCGTACCGTCGATAGCTCCGGAAACGAGGGTGTAGCAAGCTTCCCAGACATTATCGGCATTGGTTTCTCCACAAGCGACGGTATCAGTCATAACCACAGCAGCCCCACCACCGAAAGCGGAGAGGTCAGCGGCAGCAGAAGCGACATCAGTTGTTCCATCGGTCTGAGCGTCCCAGGTCACGGTAACGGTGTCACCGGTGATGTAGGCTCCGGCGGTACCGGAACCTCCGGCGATGGAGATGTTTCCGTCAGTGACGAGAGGTGCAATTGTATCAACTGCTTCAGTCATATTGTTGCTGGCTTGGCTTGGATTGGCACTTCCAGTTCCGTCTAATTCATCTGTATCAGCTGCAGTAACAGTTACTGCAGAGGCAGCATTGTTTCCTGCTACATCAATTCCGCTTCCTCCAGCAGACAACACTACGAAGTCCAATTGGAAGATGTCATTTGTCCCTCCGGTATCAGTGATGCCTGGAACATTCTCAGCTGCTCCTCCTCCGTATGCTTGGAGGTCTGCGGTAACAGTTGTACCAGCAGCTCCATATCCTCCATCCGTGTTCGATAAATCAACAGTAATCCTGATAGTGTCGCCAATATCGGCGATGCTATTTGTTTCCGTATCAGTTTGGAGGGCGAGGGTTGTGCTATTGATAGTAATACTATCATCAGCCGCAAACGCCGGCGGAGCCTGCGAGGTATTCCAAAAACTCAGCGTGGCCGTGAGGACGAGCATCGCTACTATGGATAAAGCCGGGAGGACACGAAGGCCTCGGCGAACCAATTTTGCCATGGGAAAATGGTGTTAAAAGATGTAATGGTTTCGGTTGATACAAAGGAATTCGACCACAGAGAAATCTCCCTATGTCTATGTCCTTTTGAATTCTTTTAGCATTATTTTCTTTTTTGGTCTAGAGTGCAAGCGAATCATGGCTTTTTCACTGGCTTTATGAGTACTTTTTTTATTCGCAAATTTGAGAGAATCTCATGAAACGATGTATTCTTGTTCCTGTTTACAATGAAGGAAAGGTCTTCGAAAAGTGGTTTCCTGCACTTTTAAAGGTCGCTCAAGAGACCGGATCGGGAGTGATTGTGGTCGATGATGGAAGTGATGAAAAAGTTTATTTCGACTTGAAGGAATTTCCTGAATATGATGAAAAAGTGTTTTTTCTCCGGCATGAGGTGAATTGCGGAGTGGGAGCGGCTCTCGAGACGGGGCTTCAATTTGCCAGGAAGAGGGGGGCTGAGATGGTCCTGACTATTGATGGGGATGGACAGCATTCTCCGGAAGATTTGAAACTCCTGATGAGGGTGCTTGAAAAGGGAGAGGTCGATGTCGTGAATGGAAGCCGCTTCAAAAAAAATCAGGTGATTCCTCTTGCCCGACGACTGGCTAATTTTTTCGCCAATATTTTAAACTTTCTCCTGTCGGGTTTTTGGGTGACGGACAGTCAATCGGGTATGAAGGGCTTTTCAAAGAGGGCCCTGGATGACCTTTCTCTTCAGACTCCGGGCTATGAATGGTGTACGGATGTGTTTCGTGAAGCTGCTTGGAATAAGTGGCGAGTAGAAGAGGTTCCTATCTCTGTTACGTACAACTTGTACACTTTGTCAAAGGGGCAGAGTTTTGCTGTTGGTTTGGACATGGTGGCAAGGTTGGTGGTGCGGAGCCTTATGAAGTGAATTTTTGAGAAAAAACCTTCCGGACTGGTGTCGGGGAGGTTTTGAGCAGGGTCTACGTTCCGGTGTTTTCTTCTCAGGGAGCTTGCTCTAGCGGCAACTGATCATTCTTTTTTTCGAGTCTTTGCTGCCTGAGTTCATCCCGTTTTGTCCGATAGCATTCTCTTCTTGCTTCTGTTTCTGCTATTCTTCCACAGAATTTGCTGGTCTGAAGACGTTCTTCGATCCTGTTGAGGCGATCGATGAGGTGGTGTTCAAATTCATTTCCCCGTGTTTGCCGGTTCTGGTCTCCTTGTCCCTGGTTTTGGTTGTTTACATGTCCGTTTCCAGGTCCGTTCCCAGGTTCGTTTTCCGGACCCGTTTCCAGGCTGCCCGTTGTGTTGCGTTTAGGACTCCAGAACAGGTCCGTAGAGATTATGATTGTTGCTTCGAAAATATTCGTTGTTATTGTCATTAAATTGGAACGCTTTTTCTGGGAATTCTATTTGGAAGAAGAGGTTTGCTGAACCCGCATTTTCATTCATTGTGTCGAAGTTGAGCCATAATTCAATTTCAGAAAAACCATTGATACTGAGAGGAGATTGGAAAGTCACGATAGGTCCTTGAGTACAGTTTTTATGGCTTTCATCAGATCGTGAAAAGTTCAGTTCGTTTATTCCGTTCAGCAATATACTGGTATCGTTATTAACTACTCCTGCGATATTTGTCCATGATCCGGTGCATCTAAATTGCATGGATCGAAGACTAATTGGTTCGCTGTTTGTATTCGTTATCTGGACCTGCGCGACTAATTGGTGAGAACTCGTAATCAGAGTTCCAATTCCTTTGTTAATACTCTTTATCGTTATATTTTCCGCTATTTTTTCAGGAAAATCTTCATTGTTATTCTTTGATACGAATTCGGGGCCTTGTATGACAGGTGTAGAGGTAAGGATATTTTCATGTGTTTCGTTGTTTTGAATAATAAATCCATTTCTTGGGAATATCATTTGAAGATTCTTTTCTCCAATGAGTTCTATAGTCGTATTGTAATATATCCAAAGTTCCGCATTTCTTTTCACACTAATGATCATTGGGTAATCGAGTGTTAAAGTGGGAGTTTTTGAACAGTCCTGGTTGCCGGAATCGGATCGTTTAAAGCCAAAAAGATTCACCCCATCTCGTCTTATTCGAAAGTCGTATTGTTTTGCATTTGGCTGGTCAATCCAGGATCCGGAACAATTGATCTGAAAAGAAACAAGCGATATCGGATAGTCGTAGGGGTTTGTTATTTTTATTTTTGCAACTAATTGTTCCGCTCCGATAATTTCTTTTTCATATCCCGTGGTGATCAAGGTAATGAATTCATTTTGATTATTTTCTTCATTATCCGTGTTTTCATCATTTTGATTGACACTATCCTGAAGTTCTTTGATTGATTTGTTTATTTTTGCCAGTGTTCTTTTGAGTTTATTTCCCTCTCTCTGTTCTTTTCTGAGGTTCCGAATGGTTTGTTGTGCCTGTTGACTGGTTTCTTTCACACAGTTCATTATTTCTTTTGTTGTTTCAATCTGGCGGCATTCCCGTTTTTGTCTTTGGTATTCCTGTCTTGCTTCACGAATTTCTCTTCTCAAGTCTCTCTTTTCACGTTCTTCTATTTCTCCTATGATGAGAAGTCTTTCGTTATAAAACGACTGCAATTGATCTGTATTGTCTGAATTTGCTCTTGCTTCAATGTCTGTCGAGATTCTTTCAAGGAAGAGGAGACATATGCTGATGAAAGCCAATGCCATAATGATGGACTTCTTCATAAAATATGTATAAATGTTTAATAAATTATAGCTTAATTATGTGCCGATGAAGCTTACTGTAACAAATCTAGTTTAGATTGTATTATTTATTATTTCAACTGTGATCTTTTGAGGGCCGTCAAGGACGGTTGATTATGACATAGTAATGTCAAGATTTTTTGGTGTTATCCTTTGATATATACTGAGCGTGTTTGTTTTTTGATTTCCCCCTTGTCTTCTTTTTCCCTCGTCTCACTCCTCACCCCTCTTTTCAGCCTCCTGATGGTCCTCAGGGCTCTTTCGCTCTACCGACGTCGAATGCAGACCTGGCGTGAACTTTTGCTCTGGACAGTGCTTTGGATTGGGATTGGATTCGTGGCCTGGGCTCCCTCGGTTTTGGATTATCTTCCTCCTGTTGTGGGCATTAAAAGCGGTGTGAATGTGCTGATCTTTTTTGGTTTTGTGATGCTTTTCTATGGATTCTTTCGACTTTTCGTGAAGGTAGAGGAGTTGGAGAGGAAGATTGTGGAGATGACGCGGGAGAGGGCGTTGGGGAAGGATGATAAAGACGATAAGGATGATAAGGATGATAAGGAGGAGGACGATGAGGAGGATAGGAAATTCTCTTAGGAATTACAGTCTAAAATTTTACTTTCTTTATAGTCTTTATCGTCCTTATCATCCTTTTCGTCCTTTCGTTATGAAACTCTCCATTTGTGTCGTCAATTATCATTCGGAAAAGGAACTTCGTCGTTTTTTGGAGAGTTTGACGGACTATCCTCCCCGATGTCTCTTTGAGGTGGTGTTGGTTCACAATGGAGGACAGGAGGAAGAGTTGCGATCGCTTGAGAAGAAATTTGGGGGAATGATGTATATCATCCATTCTCGGGATAATCAGGGCTTCGGTGCCGCTCAAAATAAGGCTGTCCAGAAGGCGAAGGGGGAGTATGTCTTTATCTGTAATCCGGATTTGGAAGTGGATGAGGACAGTTTTCAGTCTCTTCTGAGCTTTGCTGAAGAATTGCCGGAGTTCGGGGTTATTGGTCCTCAGTTGGTCCATGAAGGGGGAGTCATCCAGGAATCTTGTCGTCGATTTCCCCGGTTTATCGATCTGGTGGTCAAACGGGTTGAATTTTTGCCGGGTTTCAAGAAAAGGGCTCGTCATTATCTCATGAGAGACAGGGATCTGAGCGTGCCGACTCAGGTTGACTGGCTGGTCGGGGCAGCCATGCTGATGAAGAGGGAGCGTTTTCTGGAGCTTGGAGGATTTGATCCTCGTTTTTTTCTGTTTTTTGAAGATACGGATCTTTGTCGTCGGGTTCACGTGGCAGGACATGATGTGTGGTATTACCCCGATTCGATTTTTTTGCACGCGCATGAACGCTTGAGTCAGAAGGGTTGGTGGCCATTTTCCAAGACCTTTTGGATTCATTTCAGGAGCGCTTTGCAGTATTTTTGGAAGTGGAGGGGGTCGGGGGGAGGCGGGGCTGGTTTTTGGGGCTCATTTTTGGTATAATGAAATGATCGTTATTTTAATTATGGGGAAAAAATCGAGACTGTATATCGCTTTGAGCATTGTTTATGTCTCCATTACAGTGGTGCTTCTGGCCAGTTATTATCTTCCGGATGCCTCAAATATGGCTTTCTCCTCCATTTTGGAAGAGGGGAGATTCGATCAGGTTCCGGTGACGATCCAGGCTGATCCCGTGCTGGCTGAGGTGACGGTTTCGGCATCGGTCATGGAAGGAAAGCTTTCGGGAGATCTGGACTATTATTCCTGGATGGTGGTGATTACACTTATGGGAGGCCAGTTTCTTTTGGCTTTTGGCTTGCTCTACCATCGGGAATGGGCTCAGAAATTCATGATGTTGATCATTGCCGCTTCTCTTCTCCATCTCATGCCATATGCTTCGCAGCATCTGACCTTTGATCCTACGGTGTTTCAACAGGAGGCGAGTGTGTTGAAATGAAGGATTTTCTTGTTTTTATTTGCTGAATGCTGAGAAGTGGTTAGATTATGAGGGCTTGTTGAACCTCTACATGAGAAAATTGTTTGTTACCGGCGGGGCAGGATTTATTGGGGTTAATTTTGTTCGGTATTGGAGAAAGCATCACCCTGAAGATTTTATTATCAATTTTGACGCGCTGACCTACGCGGGCTGTCGGGAAAGTCAGGCTGAGCTGGAGGATCAGGATCGTTACCATTTCGTTCAGGGCAATATCTGTGATGAGGCCTTGCTTCATGAGATTTTTACGGGAGTCTACGAAAGCCTGCCGAAGCCTGACCTCATGGTTCATTTCGCGGCGGAGACTCATGTGGATCGCTCTATCAGGGATTCCTCTCCCTTTGTGAAGACAAACGTGCTGGGCACCCAGGTTTTGCTGGAGGTGGCTCTCAGGTATGGCAAGATTCGGTTTCACCATGTTTCCACCGATGAAGTCTTTGGTTCTCTGGGACCTGAGGATGCTCCCTTTACCGAGTCGACTCCTTATGCTCCCCGTTCGCCCTACGCCGCCTCGAAGGCGGCCTCCGATCATCTGGTTCGTTCATATTATGAGACTTATGGTTTGCCTGTGACCATTTCCAATTGTTCTAATAACTACGGTTCCTATCAGTTTCCCGAAAAGCTTCTCCCTTTTGCCATTACCAATGTTCTTCGGGAAAAAAAGGTTCCGCTCTATGGGACGGGACAGAATATCCGGGAATGGCTTCATGTGGAGGATCACTGTCGAGCTCTCGAGCTGATTCTCCTGAAGGGTGAGATTGGTGAAACGTATTGTATCGGCGCTGAGGAATACTCCAACGTGGAAGTTATTCGAGCTTTGTTGTCCCTAATGGGGAAAGATGAGTCCTGGATTGAGTACGTCTCTGATCGCCCCGGACATGATTGGCGGTATGCACTGGATTGTTCGAAAATACGGGCTGAGCTGTCCTGGAGTCCTCTCATTCCTTTTGAGCAGGGACTTGCTGATACGTTGAGGTGGTACCAGGATCATGAGAACTGGTGGAAGGAGAAGATTGTATAAAAATTTTCTTCAGAATATAATTGACAATTCGTCAAAAAACCCTAAGTTTGCTTGGTTGAAAATGGTCTTCTCCTTTTGAGGTATGAACGAAGGACGAACGGAATGGTGGATCAAGAACTCTCTTCTGCTGATGATGCTTGTCTTTTTTGTTTATGGCCTTTTTCTGCTCTTCTTTTTGTACTCATAATTTTCTTTTTATGAAGCGACTCGTATCAGTTTTGATCATCGGATTTTTCTCTTTTCTTGTTTTTTCGCCGTTGGCTGCCGCTCAGGCAACTCATCAGGTGAAGCTTACGGTCCCTGATAAGGTGGATTTGGAGGATGAGATCCTGGTGACGATCGAGGTTCAGGACGCGGATGGAAGTCCCCTGGGAGGAAAGGTTCCTACTATCAGTTTCGATCAAGCCTCAAGCGTTGAAGACCCCCTTTTAACCGATTGTTCAGATTCTACCGAGTATGATGCTTGTGATCTGAATAATAGGAATGTTGCAGGGCTCTACGAGTACGGATTTTTTCTCGTGGCTTCGCCTGTCACGATGACGGTTGTGGTTGATGGGGTCAGTAAGCAGGTTCAGCTTTCCAGCGGTTCCTCAGCTCCAGTTGCTGAAGAGCCACCGGCTGTTGAGGCTCCTACGACTTTGACTCCAACTGAGCCTGTTACCACGGCAACGACGGTTTCTCCTCTCGATGTCAAAGTGGGTCCTTCTCCATCAGTATGGTTGATTCTTATTCCTCTCGCTCTGATGGGACTCGTGGTGACCTTTTTTGTCCTCAAAACAACGAAATAATATAAAGCTTTCATCATCACCATTATTATGGATTTGCGTGATCTGGTTTCTCAGATGGCATTATGGCAGCGGTCGAATGGGGAGCTTTCTTTACCGGTAATGGTTGATAATCCGGAACAGGCTTATAAGGACATTCTTGTCCGGGAGCTGATATTGAAGGGAAAGCTGTTCTCGAAACGATATCAGTCTCTTCAGCGGGATCAACAAGCGGTGAGTGCTGAGATGTCTGATCTTCAGCGACAAATGGATGAGCTGAGACAGCAGACAGGGCAGAGTGTTCACCTGGAAACGGGGGAGTCTTTGAATGTTGATTGTTCCGATTCGGAGCGTCTCAAGGCTTTTTGGTTGGAGCTCGATCAGGGACAGGCTGCTGTTGAGCTTCCTCCTGATCCTCTTGAGCTTTCTTATGTTCCGGCTCTTCCCGATCTGACGAATATCACCATCGATTTGCCTGAGCCGGTTGCTTTGCCGAAAAAACAGCATCTGTATGACAGCAGTCTGTTGGCTGAAGAGTCTGATGACTTACTTGATTATCTCTAAACTATGCCTCAAAAAGATCTGGTTTTGAGATCCTTAAACCGGCAGGACCTGGTGAGAAAAATGAAGGTTCTGCTCGAAGAGCTGGATTATGCCTATCAGCAAGTGGATGACGTGGTCCTGGAACAGGAAGCTCAAGTGGGGAGCAGACGTCAGTTCATAGTGGAGTATGAGGAACGGATAACACATCTGAAGGCAGAGACTGAACAGATTTCCACTGAGATGAAGGAAAGGCTTGAGCAGCGGGACCTGCTTGATGATCAACGGAATATGCTGATGGATTACAAGGGTTTTGTAGAAGGAGGCTTGTTTCATGGCTCTGCACGGGGGGCCGTTTTTTTTACCTTATCTCTAAAAGATTTTTCGTATCAGAACAAGTTGGGTGAAATGACAGTCGAGCAAGTGGTTGAACGATCTGAAGATGGTTTTTCCGCAGTCCTGGATGGTCAATCATATGCATATTTAAAGGCTTCTGATGGCCAGGTTTATTTTCATCCTCAATCCATAGATGGGAAGGTATTTTTGGGTGTCGCAAGCGTGATTCATCCTGATGAGAAAAAAGATGATCTATAGTACCGCCGTATCGGATCAGGTTCTTGCATTTTTTCAGCAAAGGGGTGTTTTGAATGAACAGCAGATGGGGATGCTGAAGCAGGTGGCAGATCAGCAGCAGATTTCTGCATTAGAGGTGCTTTTGAAGCAGCAGCCTTCTCTTCAGTCGACGGTTGATCAGATTGTGACTCGTGCTGGACTGGAGCAGGAGCGTTCTGAAGATTCGGTTCCTGATGCTCAGCAGGAAATCGTTTCCAAACCGGTGGAGTCTCGTCATACCTGGGATTTGATTGACGGTGATGCGAATGAGCAGCTTCAGAGAGTTCTAGGAGGATGCATCGATATGGATGCTTCGGACATTCACATCGATCTCGATGAAGTGGATCATAAGCTTGTTTCCCGGGTTCGTTTTCGTATTGATGGAGAATGTCGAGATATGATTATTGATCCCCGGAAGAGTATCTATGAAGGGATGGTGAGCCGATTGAAAACCCTTTCTTACTGTCGTCTTGATGAATCCAGGGTTCCTCAGGATGGTCGTGTGCCATTTGTACACAATGGCAAGAATTATGAGTTTCGTATCTCATTCAATCCGGTGACTAAAAAGAATGAACAGCTCGAAAAAGTGGTGCTCCGACAAATGGCGGATGTGAGCAAGTGTAATCTCGATATGCTTGATATTCATCCCTACAATCGTCCTTTTTTTCATGAGGCGATTGCTTTGCCGTATGGATTTAACATAGTGACGGGACCCACGGGATCGGGAAAGACGACGACCCTGTATTCTGTTCTTCAGGAGACGGATCGATCGGGGAAGAATGTCTGTTCTATTGAAGAGCCGATTGAGGCGGAAGTTGCCCGGGTTAATCAGACTCAGGTTCGGCATGATATCGGTTTAGATTTTGCTCGGGTGTTACGAGCTTTGCTGCGACAGGATCCGGATGTGATCATGGTGGGGGAAATGCGGGATCTGGAGACGGCTGAGACGGCGCTTGACGCGGCGCTGACAGGACATGTGGTTTGGTCGACTTTGCATACGAATTCCGCAGTAGCTTCTATTTCCCGTCTGATTCAGATGGGGATCAAGGACTATATGGCGGCGAACGCCCTGGCTTTTATTGTTGCCCAGCGCCTGGTTCAGCGGGTCTGCACTGACTGTCGCAAGCCCCATCCGGAAGCTCAGAGAGTAGTCCAGGAGCAGATGGTTCCGGCTTTTTCCAGTGCCAGTGACGCGGTTAAGCTCGAGTTTGAGAAGGCTTTGAAAACGGCACAAATTTATAAAGCCTATCGGAATGGCGGAGCTTGCAAGCGTTGTGACGGCATGGGGTACAAGGGTCGGGTAGGTGTCATGGAAGTCCTGAAAATGAATGAGGCGATTCGGGAAATTATTATCCGTGATGAAGGCAATGAGGTTCGGATGCAGGCCGAAGCCGTGAGGGCAGGGATGATGACCATGGAGCAGTATGGATATTTGAAGGTGTTAGAGGGGAAGACAACGGTTGATGCGGTGTTGGCGGTGGTTCGATCGTGATATACTGGGGAGGTCTTTTTCCCTTTTTTCACATGTCTCTTTTTCTTATTGCTTTTTTTGCGGGTGTTTTGACAGTCTTCACCCCATGTGTTCTTCCCATTCTCCCTGTTCTCCTCGGTGGAGCCTGGTCCGGTGGGGGTAAATGGAGACCTGTGATTATCGCCGGATCCTTGATTGGGTCGATTTTTGTTTTTACCTTGCTGCTCAAAGTCAGCACCTTGCTGATCATGGTTCCGTCCGGGTTTTGGACAGCTGTAGCGGGGGTGGTCGTGCTCATCTTCGGACTCACACTGCTCTTCCCCGATACCTGGACCTGGATTTCAATCAAGCTGGGCTTTGAAAAAAGTCAGCAGCTCATCAGTTCTGCTTCTCAGGTTCAGGGATCGAAGGGACTTGTTTTGTTGGGAGCTGCTTTGGGGCCGGTGTTCGCGAGTTGTTCTCCGACCTATGCGCTGATATTGGCCGTTGTTCTGCCACAAAGTGTGGTGACGGGCGTTACGGCTTTACTGTTTTATTCTCTGGGATTGTTTCTTCCCTTGCTCCTGATCGGCTATGGAGGACAGCGCATCATGCGAAAGTTCCGGTGGTTCGCGAATCCTTCATCCTGGTTTCGCAGGGGACTTGGTTTGCTCCTGATCGTGGTGGGAGTACTGGTGCTCTCAGGAGTAGATAAGAAAATCGAGCTGTATTTGCTCAATAATGGATACATCGATTTTACAAAGTTTGATCAGGCTCTCGTGGAGTCGTATGATGACGGGCTTGATGTCACGGAAAGGGACATGGATATGGTGAAGAAGGTTTCAAAAGATCCCGGGATGCTGGATGAGGTGATGCCGGGAAATCTTTCACCTGAAGCGGAGCGGGTTCGAAAACTCTTGAATGTGAATTATCCGGCTCCTGAGTTGGTGGACCCTCAAAATTGGATCAATAGTCCTCCACTCACGCTTGCGGAGCTTCAGGCTGAAAGAAAGGTGGTGATGATCGATTTCTGGACCTATTCCTGCATCAATTGTATCCGCACTTTACCGGCTCTGAAGGCTCTGCATCAGCAGTATGCTGATCAAGGACTGGTGATCATCGGAGCTCACGCGCCGGAGTTTGCTTTCGAGCATGTTTTTGAAAACGTTCAGGCCAAGGTCAAGGAGTTTGCTCTCGAGTATCCGGTTTTTCAGGATAATGATTTCAAGACTTGGAGGGCTTACAATAATCGATTCTGGCCCGCGAAGTATCTGATCGATCAGTCGGGTCATGTTCGCTATACGCATTTTGGCGAAGGGGGGTACGAGGAGACGGAAGAGGTGATTCAGTATCTGCTGACGGAAGGAAAATCAGTGAAGCCCACTCTTGATTTTTCTCAGGTGGATGTGCCCAGTCGGGGTATCATGACGGGCGAAACCTATTTGGGGACAGAGCGGCATGTGATAGCGGGGTCTTTGGCTTCTTTTGGGAGTTCTCAAGCGGTTTTTGCTTCACTGGAGGATGTCTCCACGGCAGGGTCTCATTATTTTCAGCCTGCGGATCTCAAGACGAATCAGTGGTGGTTGACGGGGGACTGGAAGTTTGATGGGGAAAAGGTCGTGAGTCAGAGCTCGCAGGCTTCGATTGGCCTGATGTATGGAGCCAGGCAGGCGAATCTGGTGATGGGGTTTCAGGGAGATCCGGTGCCTTTCGAAGTCTGGTTAGATGGGGAGTTGCTCGATGATTCGATGATGGTTGATGATTTTAAGCTCTTCTTTTTGTCCGAACATGATCAGGTGGAGGAGCATACGATTGAGTTGAAGTTTCAGGGTTCGGGGGTGGAGCTGTACGCGTGGACGTTTGGGTAATAGAAAAAGTATGACTAAACATCACATTTCCTTGTCGAGATTATACTCTTTGATTTTTCTCTCTTTTGTGAGATTCTTGCCTATGTGCTCCGTTTATTTCTTCTTTCCATAATAGGATATGAAAAAAAGCTATTTTCTTATTTTTGGTATTCTTTTGGTAGTGGTTTTGATATTGGTGGGGCCTGTGAGGGAGCGGTTTTTTCAGACGCGCATCGTGGCGCCCATAAACTCAAATTCTCTTAACGCTTTGGGGGCACCAAAAATAGTTGCATCTGGTATTAATACTTATGGTTATCATGCGGTTTCTACTGCTCCTGATGGAAACTCTATTGCTGTCTGGGTTGCATTTAGTGATTCGACTCTTTTTGGACAGCTTTTTGATCCGAAGGGTAATCCGGTTGGGGGCCCATTTAAGATTGATGATGAGAGAACCAATGGTGCGGATTCTCCAAGCGTATTTATGTCTTCGTTGGGTAAGTTTGTGGTTGTGTGGGTTCCCCAGGGAAGTGTTTCCCAGGGGACTCGACAGATTTTTAAAAGGTCCTTTTTGCCAGGATTGACGAGTCAGTCAGCTCCTCTTCCACAAGGTGCTAAGGTTGCAATAACTAGTAACAAATCAATGGCTTACTCTAATCCTTCTGTTGACGGTGACCCTTCTACGGGAATGTATGCTATTGCTTATAATGGTCAGCCAGCTCCGGGACAGCCGGTGGGTCAGGCAGATGTCTATATGAGAATGTATTCCTTTAATAACAACCAAGGAACTACGGAAATAAAGGTTAATAATAATGCGGATAATGGATTGACTTTTCAGCATAGTCCAACGGTGGACGTGAATAATGGTAAGATATTGATTGCGTGGCAGACTAAACTCGATACGAGTGCCTATGCCAAGGTAATCCTTTATGACGGATCGGTTGTTTTGCAAGATATCGGATCTAAAGTCAACTTAACCCCCCCTGCCGCACCAGGTAAAAGTAGTTATGGAAGACTGAATGGCGTGTTGAGCACAGACGGGAGTTTTCTCTTAGTGGGGGGGACTGGAGAGAAATCCGATGCCCAGTATGTGACTCCTAATGGAGTTCTTAAACCAAGTTTTGTTGTTAATTCGACTCCTATTGTTCGGGGGTATAATATTGTGAGTGGGAATTATAATAATGATAGAGTACGGCGAACAGCTGTTCTTACTTTTCCGTCTGGAATTACTCTTATGACATGGTCAGATGGCAAGGACATCAAGGCTCAGCTGTTTGATTCCAATCTCAGTAGGTTGGGAAACGAATTTAAAATTACCTCTACGGGTTCTGGTGAATCTGCGCCTACTCTACACCTCTTGTCACACAATACGGTAATGGTCACTTGGCTTGGTGGGCCAACTTTTTACGCACAACCTTTCCAATTGAACTCAGCTGGTTTGGGAGTAAGTGGTCCGGTTCTTGAGGAGAATTAAGATTTCTTTTTCTCGGGATGAGGTGTGGTGCAACACTTCCTCAGTTGGGCTGTGAATGGTGATGTATGCGTGGACTTTTGGGTAATTTTTCTTGTTTGATGTTATCTCAACGGGTGAAAAAGGAAGTTTCTCATAAGGATTTGAGTTCCGTTCAAAATCTTCCGCTTAAAAGATCTCTCAGAAAGGGTGATATTGTTCGTTTTCTCAGAAAATCCCGTCGCACCCAATCTTGAGCCGTTGACCCCTAAGTGTCCCCAGCTCTGGAATTGATTATAGTTTCGCGCTATACTCTGGACTTGTTCCTTACCAAGTCTTGTGTTCAGCCAACTTTTTTCTGAGTCCAATCTTCCCCGTTTTCGCCAGCAGCAAATCCGAACAGCCTGGTTTGACCCTGCTATTTCCGGTTGGGATGAGGTGACGACGCTCCCGAAGGGGATGAGGGAAGAGTTTAAGGTTCAATTCCCCTGGATGAGTCTGACGAGTGTTCGGCTTCAAGCTTCTCAGACGGCTCATAAGGGACTTTTTCGCTTGGATGATGGTAAATTGATTGAATCGGTGCTAATGGTTAATTCCAAGGGAGACTGGACCGCCTGTGTGTCCTCCCAGGTTGGCTGCGCGATGGCCTGTGATTTTTGCGCGACGGGGACCATGGGTTTTTCCCGTGATTTGACGGTTGATGAGATTGTCGATCAAATGCGCTATTGGAGACAGTTTTTGCATACGAATCCTCATGTATCGGGGCGATTGAGCAATGTGGTGATGATGGGCATGGGGGAGCCCTTGAATAATTATGATGCGGTCCGGGATGCCATGTGGTCATTTGTTGACCATATGGGGATCGGTAAGACGAAGGTTACGGTCTCGACGGTGGGGGTGAAGAGGGGTATGGATCGCATCTTAGAGGATGAATCGTGGCCGGATGTCCGGGTGGCGATATCGCTGCATTACGCGGATCAAACGAAGCGAGCTGAACATATGCCGGTGGCAAATCAGCGTCCCGTAGATGAGCTTCAGGCCTGGTGTAAGCAGTATCTGCTGCGGTATGGCAATCGGAATCATTACCTGACTTTTGAGTACCTGATGCTTGAGGGGAAGAATGACGGGGCGCAGGATGTGGAGGCTTTCTCTCGGTTTCTTAAGGGCATTGACCGTTATAAGGTCAATCTGATTCCCTGGAACGAGGTGAATAATCTGGCTTACAACAGGGCTTCAGAGGCCAGGACGCTGGATTTCCAGGCACGGTTGAAAAAGGCCGGCATTCTTTCCACAATTCGAAAAAGTTTGGGGAGGGAGATTGATGGGGGGTGTGGGCAGCTGGTGGTGTTGGGGGAAGAGGGCGGATGAGGGTGGAAATTGAAATCTGGTAACCGACCGACTTGACAATACGTAAATATTACATAAACTGGCCACTCTTCGTCATGTCATAACCATCCCAATTATGTCAGCAGAAACAGGAAAAGATGCCTCTCAGTCAAAAGCCGAATCATTGACCACTAATAACGTTCAGCTTAAAGACCAAGCTGTAGAAGTGGCTGAAAGAGCTGCTGTCTCTGCAGGAGTTGAAGCTGCGGTTGCACGAGCTGTTTTGAACAGAGGAACTATTCAATTAGATCTGGAATTACGGGGAAAGAGAAATGAAGTTCTTGCACTTGTAGAAGCTGTTTTGAAAGCATCAGGAATGGAGGTTAGGTTCTCTATGCTAGAACAAGCTCAAGCTGAGGCAGAAGCAGCATTAGTGGTACAAGCAGAATTAGCTTATTCCACGGAGCTTTCCCCAGAGCAAGTTGCTTTTATGGCAATGCTCAAAGGAAGGTATGAACGCAATGAATACCGTATTGCTAATAGGGATGGCGTGGAATGGAGCAAAATTGCAATGAAACTGACCGCGCATCCTGAGAAAATCGATACCTTGAAGGCTATGGAAGAATCGGGAGGTGCTCCTGATCTGTATAAAGTGGAAGGAGAAAATTTCATCTTTGGAGATTTGTCAAAGCAAGTCTCAAGTCGTAGGAACGTGAGTTACGTGCAGGCTGTAACAAAAGCCTCTGAAATGGGGGCCCAACTGATGTCTCCTGAAGATTATGAAATGATTGGAAACAGTCTACAAATCCCTATGGATGAGACGCCATGGGTATGGCTAAAGACGTCACAAGATGTATTAAAGGCGGGCGATGCGCTCGGTGGGCTTCAGGTAACTGGTAGTGCCTACGTGGTTCAGCCTGATGTGATCACTTACGATTCTCGTTGCGCTTTCCGCTGCTCGCTAAGGGTCTAGGTAGATGTGAGCTTCGCTTTCCTCTGCCCCTGGTACTTGCCCAGGTAGGGGTTGTTTGTCGTTGAGGGAATAAAGTGGAGGGAAATAATAGCTTGGCTATTGCTGTTAGCCAAATTTGCATTAATTTAGCTGATATGATAGCTAAAATCCTTATCATCCAAATATAGGGTGAATAGTATCCAGAAGCCTCATGGGAGCTTGTTGATCAGGAAAATTGGTTAGATTTTGTGTTGTGATCCAGTCATGGTCTCATGGGCTTGCAGTATTGACTATATGAGCACTTTTTGATAATATAAAGCCATCACGACGAAAAGGGACCCGAACGGCTAATTACCTAAGGCCCCCTTTTCTTTTTGCTATTTTTTCCTTCACTCCATCTCTGTCCAACCCATCACAGTATTTTCTTGTGATCTGTTTGTACAGTGAGGAAGCTTTTTTAAAATTCGGAAAGAGTATCTTTTCGAAGCGCCTTTCTTCGATCAAAAAATCGACCAGCATTTTGTAGTCCCCGTCGCCTGAGACGAGAATGACGTTATCGAATTTCTCTTTTCGATACAATTTTTTCATAATATCGAAAACAATATCCGTATCCACATTTCCCTTTTTTTTACCAATCATAGCCGAATGATGCTCCCTGAATTTCAGGATGAATCCGGATTCCTGAATGTTGTCGTACAGATCCTGATATTCTTCACGAACAAAACCCAAAAAGTAGTATGCTTTTTCGACATGATACTTCTGTTTCAAATAGACTCGAAACCGTGCCAAATCAATGTGCCACGGTGTATCAGCCGATCGGGTAGCCATATGGATATTTTGCCCGTCTACAAAAGCGAGGTTGTTGTGTAGATGATCTGTTTTCATATTTTGGAGTGGGCTTTTGGCTGGGGTATTGAGATGACGCCTGTTGCTGTTTTTTCCCATTCAGGGTCTTTCCTCACCTCACTCCCCCTCGCCTTCCTTTGCCCCTGATACTTACCCTGATAGGGATTATTCGTGGCCTGATCCATTTGGGCAAAAACGAGCTGACAGATACGTCTTCCGCTGCTGAGCTTGATGGGGAGGGAGTTGGCATTGAAGATCTCGAGGGTGATTTCGCCTTCGAATCCGGGATCGACCCATCCGGCATTTTGGATAAAGAGTCCCATGCGCCCGATGGAGCTGCGGCCTTCCACGAAGGCGGTCATATTGGCCGGGAGCTTGATAAACTCCATGGTGGTGGCCAGGATGAAGGACTGGGGAGGGATGATGATTTCCTCTTTGGTCATTTCCCGGTACTCGATGGGGGTGTCCATGGTGATGACCTCCATACTGTGCTGATCCAGGACCAGGAAGTGGTTGCCCAGGCGCAGGTCGATGGAGGCCGGTTGGATCTGATAATCATGCAGCGGTTCGACGGTGATAGTGCCGTCGGAGAGGTATTGGCGGAGGGTGAGGTCGGAGAGGATCATAGCTAGGTTGTAGGGAGTAGCTTGTAGGTTGTAGATTGTAGGAACTGGGAGAGTATACTCTCCACTGTATTTTCCACACTGAATTTTGCCCTTTTTTTCCTGGGCTGTAAACTTACGATGAATTTTTGTCAACTATGAGTCACACTTCTCCTGAAATTCCGATTCAGATCACCTATCATTCCCAGCGCAGCTCGACGGCGAGGATTCGCAGCGGGAAGATCGTTTTGCGGATTTCGAATCTGGTTTCGCGACGGGAGCAGCAGCGGCACATCGATGATTTGCTTGAAAAGATGATGAAGGAGTGGGGCAAGGGGAAAGAGAAGATTGCTTTGTCGTTGAGGTCTGTTTTTGAAGAAGGGGAAATCCTGCTCAGTACCGGGGTTGACTATCGGATTCAGGTGAAGAAAACGCACAATGAAAAATGTAAAATTCAAAAAATAGGAAATATGCTTATGGTATTGGTTCCGATTGGTTGGCGGGAATTTGACGCTGATGAGGCGGAATTGGCTCTTTGGAAATTTCTCGTGAAGGATCAAAGAGAGGTTTTGAAGCAGCGTTTGAATGATTTGAGAGTGGGGTGGATTGGGGAAGAGTTTTCTGTCGTTCGTCTTCGGGAGGTCATGAGCCGCTGGGGGAGCTGTGATAAGCGGCGTGGGATTATTATGCTGTCGGTGAAGCTGCTTCTGGTGGAGCCGAAGTTGCTGGATTACGTGTGCGTGCATGAGCTGGCTCACCTTCGATATGCGGATCATTCAGACCTCTTCTGGAATCTGGTTTCGCAAAAGATGCCGGACTGGAAGGTTCAGCGGAAACGGTTGAGGGGGTATGAGTGATTTTATGTGATCCCTATCCTTGCTTCAATTTCCTGATCGACGAAGATCCGTTTGCGGCCGTACTTCAGGCTGCAGTATTCTTTGACGATTTGAGCACCTTTTTCATTGGCCCCGGAGGGGTCCCAGATGGTTTCTACACTGAAGGGTCGTGAAGGAGCGTTGTTGATGCTCAATTTGCAGTAGGCTTTATAGTTCGAAATACTGATTACGTCTTGTTCTGAGAGTACCGGGGCAAACTCCTTGGCCATGTATTCCGCGTCTTCCGCGCCGATTTTGAAGGCTAGGATGGAGCCCGCATTTCCAAAGACGGCGTCCCTGATGGCGGTGCTGGTCGTTCCAAATCGGGAGACGGTTAGCTGGCCGATGTACTGGTGGGCGAGGATGAGAGCAAGCTGGTATTTTCTGGCTTCCGAGAGGATGCTCGCGAAGCTATCAGTGGCAAAGTTTTGAAATTCATCCACGTACAGATAAAAGGGTCTTCGCTGGTTTTCCGGAAGATCGGTGCGACTCATGGCGGCCATTTGGAGTTGGGCGACGCAGACCAGTCCCAGGAGCTGGGTGTTGAGATCACCAATCTTTCCTTTGGAGAGATTGATCAGCAGGATTTTTCCTTCGTCCATGGCATTTCGGAAATTAAACGCCGATTTTGGCTGGCCGATGGTATTTCTCATGATGCTGTTCGTGATAAAGGGACCGAATTTCGCGCTGAAATAGGGAATCATTTCCTGGCGTTCCCGTTCTCCGGTCTGGGCGTACTCGTGTTCCCAGAAGGACTTTACGACGGGATTTTTTACCTTCGCAACTTTGTATTTCATAAATTCCTCATCGACGAAGATTCGAGGCACATCGATCAACGTGGCACCTTCGTCTTTGTCTTCCATGAGGGTGAGACAGGCATTGCGGAAGTAGTGTTGGATACGAGGTCCGAAGATTTCGTCTCCGAAAAGCTTGATGAAGATCTCGGTGGCTTGTGAAGAGGCCATATCCATTTGGGCGGGGTCGTCGGCCTGGAGCATGTTGAGCCCCATTGGTCGGTTCTGGTCGGAAGGGTTGAAGTGAATGACGTCTTTGATTCGTTCTTTCGGGATGTATTTCAGACAGTCCTCGATGAGGTCTCCGTGGGGATCAATGACGCAGCAGCCGTTGCCTTGTTTGATATCTTGCCTTGCCATGTAGCTGATCAGAGCTGATTTACCGGAGCCGGATTTACCGATGATGTACATGTGTCGGGTTCTGTCGTTGGGCGCGATATAGATAGGGGTTTTTTTATTCTGGTAGACGTTATTTCCCAATAAAATGCCTTCTTTCAGAAGATTCGTGGGAGGGGGCAATACCTTGTATTCCAGCCAGTCGATGATGGGGGTGTAGTTGTAGCGGCTGGTGGGGATGTGGAAGAGAGAGCTCAGCTCTTCCGGGACGAGGATGGATGTTTTTTCACCATAGGCTTGAAGTCGCATCTTAAAATTTACCAACATGAGGAAATTGTTGATGAGGTCGATGGGCACTATTCGTCGATTCTGAAACCAGTTGGATCCCTGGTTGCTGAAGGTATTGAAACCCAGGACGATGGAGTCGCAAATTTGAGACGCTCTCGCGGAGCTTTCTGCGCTGGCCACAATACGAATGGTGGTGTCGAAACCTTCCTGATTTGATTTTTCTCCCATTTGTTTGAGGTTTTCCTCTTCTGTGGCCAGCATCCGGATGTAGCTATCCCCACTGTTGGCGCCGGGCGCGCTTGTTGGGGACTCGCCTTTGATGATAACTCCGAAAATACCTTGAAAAATGGAGGCAATAAATCCCAGGATGGGGATTTTTCGGAAAAAGGTGTAGTAAAATCCGATTTTTTGTTTTTTGAAGAGTCGCTCCGCGACGGCTTTGGCTTCTTTGTTCCAGGCCCGATTCCGGGGATTGATATGGATCTGAATGGCTGCCCGGTCCGTTTCTTTGAGTTTTGAAAAGACATTGGTCATTTCATTGAGCGGGTCATTGCCCATGTTTTTATAGGTTCGGATGGGGAAATAGGTTAGTCTGGCCAGATACATGAAGTAGGCTTTGACTCGTGAGCCTTTTGGGGTGATGTCGTAGGACTTCACTTCAGCGACATCAGCGTCAGGATAAATACTGGTGATTTGTTTTTGCAGGAGCTCGCTGTAGCGCTTGTGGGTCACGATATAGAAGTGAATGAGGCCTTTATCGTAGACCAGCTCAAAGGTGGCGTAGTCGTTTTGCCAAACAAGCGTTCGGATACGGTTCCAGAGGTTGAGCTCCTGGATTTCGTAGAGTGATCGATAGATCCCATCCATGATGGCGACTCGTTCTTTAAAGTCCTTTTCGGTTTCTTTTTCCTTATCTTTTTGTGATTCTGAACGAGGCGTTTTGATCCGAATAAAGACCTTTTGACGGCTTTCCCACATGCCATGCAGCATTCTGGCAAGCCATATCAAAAATTTCCAAAGGATATAGACTCCCAGAATCAGGAGAGTCCAATTCAGTAGGGTTGGCCAGAATTCGGTTTCGAAATTGCCGAGGAAAGGCATGGTTATTGGTTATTGGTTATTGGTTATTGGTTGCTGATGATGGATTTTTCAAGAACCAAGAACCAGCTGCCAGAAAACCAGAATCCCTTTATTATAGCGCAAAAATGGATGTTTTTGCAGTTCTGGGTATTGACATGTGTTTAAGGTGTTTTATGACATCTTTTACTTGAAAATCATTAACAATCGATTAAAATGCTGACTCTTTCCTCACTGGAGAGAGCAAAAAGGGGGACATAAGTCCTTTTTATTTTTTCTATGGAATTCGTTCTCTGTGACACTAGAAATGGTTTCATCCTTGAATACCCGAATCCTTCCCATGAGTGGGCGGAGGAGGTTCTGGATTCCTTGTTTTCTCCGCCTGATCTGGTGGCGAAGTTTGTCGTCACGGGGATCAGAGAGGAGATAGAGAAGCTTTATGTCTTTCCTGTTCAGCACGGTTCATATCACCATGCTGATATAGCTGAATTTGCCAAAAGAAATGGGGAAATATTTCTTGCTGCCGGAATGATAGAAAAAGGGGATAGAAGGGGCAGGGCTTGTAGTGTCCGATATGGCTCTCAAAGCAGCGAAATTCACTTGGGATATGATCGTCCTTCTGGTCGCACTGAACAGGAAAATCTCTTGAGTCGGGTTCGGGAAAGTGTTGGTAGAGTCCTGTCTCTGGAGTTTTTATAGCTGGGAGATTGTTTTTACCAGATGGTTGTTACCTCCGGATAAGCCTGGATATGTTTATCAGGGGTCAAGATAGTAAGTCCCTTTTCGATCGCTGTGGCGATGATGATTCGGTCAGAGGGGTCTTTGTGGTGAAGTGGGAGTGTTGTTGATCGGATTGCGGTAGTGCTCGAGATTGGTATTTCCTGAATTTCGTAGAACTCCAAGAGTTGAGTCCACCAATGGTAGAGAGGACTTGAAAATTCGATGATTTGTTTCTGATGAAGGAGTCCGATTTCAAGTGCGGAAACGACTGAAACAAAGAGTAATTCTTCATTTGATCCCAGAAGTTTTTCTACTTTTGGTGAAAGTTTGTCTTTTTTTTGTGCGAGCCAAATGAGAGTGCAGGTATCGAGGAGGAACATGTTCTATTCGAGTTTATATGAGGTTTCCCCAGTCTTCAGGGGGGAGTGGCTTTGTGATGTCACCATGGATGATGATTTTGCTGAGAATGGGGTGTTTTTTGAAGCGGTTATTTTTCTTCTTGGTGTCCTGTATGGGGATGAGGTCCGCAACCGGCTTCCCATAACGACAGATACGGATCGTCTTACCACCTTCAACCTTGAGCAGGAGCTGGGAGAGCTGTGTCTTAGCCGCGTGGATGTTTACGGTTTGCATGTTCATTGAGATTAAACTAAACTAAGTCTAGTCTCCTTTCTTATCCGTGTCAAGGGGTTGTAATCCAATGGTTCCTTGGTAAGGTACGAGTACTCGCTATTTCTTGCTTTTTATGATCACAGTTGAACAGATACAGCCGTATCTTTCTCATTGTCTGGATGGAACCTCAGTGGAGGGTTTTCAATCCTTTTACAAGGGAAAGGTTAGAGATAATTACCTGACGAAGGATGGGAAACGGATCCTGGTCACGACGGATCGTCAGAGCGCTTTTGATCAGGTCTTGGGGATGATTCCGCTTAAAGGCCAGGCACTTAATCAGCTTTCAGCTTGGTGGTTTGAGCGGACCAGGGATATCGTCAACAATCACCTTTTGGATGTTCCGGATCCGAACATGATGGTCTGTAGAAATGTTGAGCCTTTTCGGATTGAAATGGTGATTCGAGGCTACTTGTCGGGGTCCACGTCGACCTCTGCCTGGAAGGCTTATGAAAATGGTGAACGGACATATTGCGGTCACACTCTTCCCGAAGGGATGAAAAAAAATGAGGCATTTCCTCAGCCACTCATTACCCCCACGACGAAGTCGGATGAGCATGATGAGAAAATTTCCGCCGAGGAAATTGTCAGGCTGGGGTTGGCAACTGCCGAGGAATGGGAGCAGTTGGAAAAAATCACCTTTGCGCTTTTTGCCCGAGGTCAAGAATTGGCAAAGAAGGGAGGTTTGATTCTCGTTGATACCAAGTACGAGTTTGGCAAGGATGAGCAGGGAAACATTATTCTGATCGATGAAATTCATACCTCCGATTCGTCTCGTTTTTGGAAGGCGGATATCTACGAGTCCCGTCTGGCTGCTGGACAGGAGCCGGAAAACTTTGACAAAGAATTTCTGCGCCTCTGGTATACGGAGCGATGTGATCCCTACAGTGGGGAACCGCTTCCTGAAATGCCGGATGAATTTCGGATTGAAGTTGCATTGCGTTATATCGAGACCTATGAGCGGATTACGGGGCAGTCGTATGTTTTGCCTGAGGGTGAAGTGAAGGAGCGTGTGGAGGAGGTTTTGAAGCGTTATCTTTAGTTTCTAGCCACGACTAAGCCCCAGACTTCTTGAGCTTCATTTTCCTTGAGGATTTGGCAGCATTCTTCTAGGGTGGATCCGGTGGTGGCGACGTCGTCGATGAGGAGATAAATTATTCTGGGATTTGGTTTTTGGCTGAGTGAAAAAGCTTCTTTGAGATTTTCCAGTCGGTTTTCCCGAGACTTGTTTTGGACCTGGGAAGTGGTGTAGCGGGAGCGGGTTAAGAGTTGAGTGTTTAGAGTGGGGTAGAGACGTTTTGGCAAAACGTCTGTACGGTGGGAGTTGGGAGTTGGGGGAGAGGATAGAGATTGCGCAATGAGTTCAGCCTGGTTGAAACCGCGTTCTTTGAGTCGTTTCTTATGGAGTGGGATGGGGATGATTTCAATGCTATTGGCAGGTTCGGTGAGGTTGGACTGGAGGGTTTGGAGCAAGAGTTGGCCGAGCTTATCCGCGATGTCTTCGGGGTGGCGTTGGTATTTGAGTGCGTGGATGGCATCTTTGAGGACAGGGTTGGCGGAATAATGGGCTGCGACGAGAAGCCGATTGAGCTTTCTTAATGAATTGAGGTGGCTTGCGCAAGTCTGTCCAAAGTAAGAGTTCTTACGACAGATATAGCAAACTTGTTTGCTGTTGGGCTTGATGAGCTTGAAGCAGCTCTTGCAGAGCCACGTGTCATTGGTTTTGCAGCCTATGCACTGTCGGGGGAGGAAGAGGTCAAGGAAAAAGTTTTTTATCTTTTTCATGGGTATTTGCTCTATAATTGGCGAGACTAACTGTTGATATGATACTGGGAATTGACTGCTCCCGCTATGCGGCTGATCAGCCGACGGGGGTGGAGCTCTATACCGACCGTATTGTCGAAGGCTTGGTTCGTCAGGCCGATCGGCTGGGCTATGAGGAAGTTCGATTGTATGTCAAAAATGCCCGACAAGTGCGGCAACTTTTGGATTTGATTGAAACTTCCGGTCAACAAACACCTCAGGTGAAGCTGATTGAGCGAAGGCGATTGTGGACCCTTGTTGGGCTGAGTTGGGAGTTGCTGAGGTGGCGGGTTGATGTACTTTTTATTCCTTCTCATGCCCTCCCTTTGGTTCTTCCCCGACGGTCGTTTTTAACAGTCCATGGGGTAGAGGCTCTGTTGATTCCGCAGGCTTACACCTGGTTTCAGCGTATGTATCAGCGGTTTGTTCTTTGGTGGGCGAAGAGGAAGGGGGCTCGGTTGATCGCGGTGTCCGCGGCGGTCAAAAAGAATGTGGTGGATATCCTGGGGATTTATGAGAAGCAGGTGACGGTGGTGTGGAATGGTTTTGATCGGAAGGTCGATAAGTCTTCGACAGGCTCTCCTCGAGTCAGAGCGACCTCGGAGTCGATGACAGACTCTTACGAGGACGATAAGGATGTGAGGAGAGATTTTATCGAAGGGGATTTTATTCTCAGTGTGGGGCGTTTGGAAGTGAGGAAAAATCAACTGCGATTAGTTCAGGCTTTTGAGCGCCTGGCAGGGGAGTATCCGAAGCTGAAGTTGGTGCTCGTGGGTGGGAATGGGTATGGTGCTGAAAGGATCAAGGAGTACGTGCATGACTCTCCTGTTCGTGAGCGGGTGTATCTGGCGGGATATCAGGATCGGGAGGTGGTTCGGGGTCTCATGGAGAGAGCCCTTGTCTTTGCGTATCCGAGTCTCGTAGAGGGCTTTGGGATTCCCATTTTGGAGGCTTTTGACGCGGGTGTTCCAGTGCTTACTTCGCGAGGTTCCGCGACGGAGGAAGTCGCTGGAAATGCGGCTGTTTTTTGTGATCCTCTGTCTGTAGGATCGATTTTGGAAACTTTGAAGCGTTTGTTGGAGGATGAGAAGCTGCGGAGTGATTTGGTGAAAAAAGGAGGAGAGAGGGTGGGGAAATTCTCCTGGGAGAGGTGTGTGGAGGGTATGGTGAGTTTGTTGAAGCCATAGATTAAAGCTCTATACCCTCTCGATACTCAGTTTGCTGGGTGGATTGCGGAGGGAGCTTTTCAGTTGGAAATAGCTCTGGTATGAGAGTTCGGATGGCTTCAAAGGGTTTCATGAGATCATCTAATGTTGGTTTACCTATTTCCAGATATGATTCATGGCGCACTTCTTGTGCGGCATACCGTGTTATCTCTTCATAGAGTTCCCGTATTGTTTTCTTCTCGAGAGGAGTTTCTACACTGAGCAGTGTTGTGATGAGTGTTTTGGCATAATGAATGACGGACTGAGTACTGGTAAGGATCTCTTGTCTTTCCCGTGTTTTCAGTCTTAGATTGAGTTCCATGAGGATTCCTTCATAATTCTCAGTTTGTGTTTGGGGTTTGAGAGTTTCTGATGATTTCATATGATAGGGGGTGAAGATATAAAAAAACCGTCCTGTGAGGGGCGGTTTGAGGAGTCTGTTTCAGGCACTCATCACATCGTCCCTCCAGGAGGAGAATTCACCACGACGACGTTGACGACGGATGTGGGACGCATGAGGAAGCTTAAATCGGCACTATTTTATATACTCTTTTAGGAGAGTCAAGGGTGATTTGTTGGAATTATTCGTTAACTGAGAAGGGCAGTTTCTCAAAAAAATCTATCATCATTCTTACTCCGAATCCGGTGGCCATAGTGGTCTCGTAGTCTTTTGGATTCTTCGTGAAAGCTGTGCCGGCGATATCGATGTGGGCCCATTTTGTGTCCGTGATAAAGTTTTTCAGGAAGGCGGCCGCTCTGGAGGCCCCGGCGTAGGCGTGATCATGCGCGATATTGGCGAGATCCGCGAGCTGTCCTTCTATGCCTTTCTCATCCGCGTCCGTGATCGGCATGACGCAGAGGCCTTCGTCGGTGTTTTTTCCGGATGAATTCAGTTTATCCAGCAGTTCTTCGTCATTTCCGAAGAGGCCAGCGGTTCGAAATCCCAGGGCGACCATACAAGCCCCGGTGAGAGTAGCGAAATCAATCATGTATTCGGGTTTGTATTGGGTGGCTCCATAGTAGAGCGCGTCGGAAAGAATCATGCGTCCTTCCGCGTCAGTATTCAGGATTTCAACGGTTTTTCCGCTGTAGGTGGTGACTATTTCTGATGGCCTGTAGGCCGTATTCCCGATTGCGTTGTCGGTGATGGGGATGATGCCGACGACTCTTCGCTTGATGTCGAATTGTTTGAGCAACTTAAACACTCCAAGGACTACCGCAGCGCCTGCCATATCCAGCTGCATGTCGGAGAGGTGAGTTGATGGCTTGAGGCTGATCCCTCCGGTGTCGAAGATAATCCCTTTTCCGACCAGGACGATGGGGAGGGGGTTTTCGGTTTTCGGTTTTCGGTTGTCGGAGATGGGAGCTGGGTTATATTCGATGACCATCATGTGGGCTGGTTCTGCTGATCCCCGGTTGACCGCGAGGATTCCACCCATTTTCATTTTTTCCAGTTTCTTCTTGTCGAAGTCGGTCACCTTCATCTGGTTTTCTTTCGCAGTCAGTTTTATCTCCCGGACTAGCTGCTCAGTATTGAGCTGGTCAGGGGCGCTGTTGACGAGAGTTCGAATATAATTCACGGTTTCTCCAACTGATTTTCCTTTTTCAAGCCGGCTTCGTTGATCGGTGTTCCAGTCTGTGCAGATCAGGTTGATGGTGTTTGTTTTTTTCTCTCCCTTTTTTTTCGCTTCTTCATCGGTTTTGTAGAGAGCTGGGTCATAGTTGCCCATGATCAATCCTTCTGCGAGAGCCTGAAGATGATTTTGAAGAGCTGGAGGTATGGAGATGTTGATTTCTTTTTGCTGAAAATCAGCTGATGCTCTGATCATTTTTGCTCCAAAATTTCGGGTACTGGTTTCATGGAGCTTGTTTTCTTCTCCTAATCCGAAGAGGATCACCTTCTGGAGTTTCTCACCCTTGCTGAGGTGAGTGCTGACGGATTCGTTTGATTTTCCGGAAAAACTTTTTTGTTTTTGGTGTTTTTGAATGAGTTCCGCGAGCGATTTTCCCAAGCGTCCGGAGTCCGGTTTTTCGTTTTCAAAAAGCCCGATAATGGTGGGATTGATGGGGTCACATTTGCTGTGGGTGGTGATTCTCATGGGGGGGGATAAGGAGGAACGGGGCTTATTGGGACTGTTGGGATTAAGAAGATAGGGATATTTCTTATTTTCTGGTGATGAGTTTAGATGAATGATGAGGACTTGTCATGCGTTATAGCCTTGTATATGCGGAATTACCACTTGCTCAAGAGGTGATTGGTTTTTTTGTTCCATAAAATAACCTATGATAGGATCCATTTGATACGTTTTAACTCTAATATATTGTTTATGACTCTTGAGGAACTTTACAAGAAAGTGGTTGAGATAGGTAAAAAAGCTGACCCTCGGTCCGCCGCGGACATTAAGCGATTTATGAAGTCCCGCACTGAAGCCTATAAGAAACTGAAGACAACAGCGGAGAAAGAATTGTTCCGTGATCGTCTTTGGAATCCCTACGATGATACCCGGATTATTTTCGGTGAACACAAGCGAAAGGTGGGAGTTGTTTTTGTGGGTATTGATATTGGTACGGAAGATCTTGTTCTTATTTCCCAGCTGAACGAGCTGAGGGTTTCCAAAGGAAAAAAGCCCATTGATTTAGCGATGGCTCATCATCCGGAAGGGTATGCTCTCGGGGGACTTGCCGGCGTGATGGATGATATCCAGGTGGAAGTGCTGCGTCAGGCCGGAGTACCGGTCAATATTACAGAAAAAATTCTGGCGTCCCGCGTCAGAGATGTTGAAATCAGTGTGCACGGCGATAATCTTCATCACACCATGGACAGCGCGCGACTGCTCGATATCCCACTGATTTGTTGTCATACGGTTGCCGATAATAATGCCTTTCAAACAATCACCCGAATTATTGAAAAAGCCATGCCTCACACGCTTCAGGAAGTTGTTGATGCCTTGATGAAGATCCCAGCCTATGAAAAAGCTTCCCATCACTTTGAGCGTCCTGTGGATATCCAGGTTGGTTCTCCCAACTCCAGAGCGGGGAAAATTATTGTTGGAGGGTTTACGGGTGGTACCGAGGGGAATCCTGATATTCTCGAGTTTGCCGTCAATGTTGCCGGTGTCGGGACAACTATCGATATGCATATGTCCCGCAAACATCGGGAGCTTTCTGAAAAACACCGTTTGAATACCGTGGTGGCCAATCACATGGCTTCGGATTCGATTGGCATGCAGCCGATTGTTGACATGATGAGGAAGGCCGGTATTGAGGTTATCGTTGGGTCTGGATATATCGATGCTCCACTCCCGTAGATTCGAATATATTCGTTAGGATCGCAACTTATTCGATCGTGATCTGGAGCGGGTCGGAGCTCATGACGCGCTCAGTCTCTGTTGTCGTCTTGATGGTGAATTCATAGTGTCCAGCTGCCTCTGGAATCCATGAGAAGGAATAGTTTTCGGAGGCTTTTCCTTCCGAGACTACCTGATAGATGCTGGAAAAGAGCTGAGTGTCCGTGTTTAGCGCATTGACCTGAATGGAGCTTGCACTGCGTTGTTCCAGGTTGCTGATCTGAAAGAAGAAGTTGATGGACTTTCCTTTGGGAAAGGTTGAGTTTGCTTTGGGGAAATTAAACTGGGTGTCCACTCTTGGAGCTCCTGAATCTTCTTCTACTTTGATATTCACCTGGTCTTGAGCTTTGTTGCCTTCTCCATCTTGAGCGATGATGGTGATGCTGTGTCCGGCGATTTCATTCGGTATTTCGAAGGATAGGTTGTAGGGGGGGCGGGATACCTTGCCCAGGGATCGATCGTCGAGGAAAAATTCCACAGACTCGATTCCAATATTGTCGCGTGATGTTGTCTGGATAGTGAGGGTGGTGTTTGCAGGGAAAATGGCTCCTTCACCGGGATACGTAATCTCAGTTTCTGGAGGCTCTGAGTCGGCTTCGTCACTGATGGTGATGTTGATGACATCCGATCCTTGGAGGTAGAGTCCATCCGTAATGGTGGCTCCGATACGGAGGCTGTCACCAACGCTGCTTCTGGCGATACGAATCTTTCCGGTGTAGGGGTACTCCGTGACGGTTTTGTTGAGCTTCTGGTCAATGTAGTACTCTACTTTTTCCACCCCATTGGGAGCATTGATGTCGACGTGTATTTCGATCATTCCAGAGGGGACAGAAGCTCTGTTTTCCGGTGAGATGATGTGGATTTCCGGGACGACAGCATTTTCGGTGTGGACATCGTCGTACTCGGTTGGGAGCTCACTGAGCACAATGGCTTCGGAATCATAGTTTTTGATGAATTCTTCTGCCCAGAGCTTGACGGGTTTTTCCCAGTTTGGATCGGATGGATTGAGCGAGTGAAAGTTCGCCACGAGGGCATCTACTATGGATTCCTCAGGAGTAAATTCTGTCGGGAGTTTTTTGGAGACCTTGTCGATTTTAATCTTCAAAAAGGTCTGGTCTTTTTCCGTTGGAGTATTAAAGGAGGTAAACAGTTCCGCTACGATGTCTTCCTCCGGGGTGTATTCTGATGGGAGGAGGCCACTTCGGCGTGATACCCTGAGCCAATTGATGCCTTGAGGCTTGGGGAACTCCTCAAGTTCGTCATCTTTGGTTGCCTCCATCATGATGGTCTTCCAGATGGGAGCGGCATCATTCAGGCCGGAAGCATTGTATTTGAGGGGGCTGCCGTCATTGTTCCCCACCCAGACTCCCGTGACGACTTTTGTCGTATATCCCAAGGTCCAGTTGTCGAGGGGCTTTATGGCATCGGCATCCTTGCCGGGTTTGATGCGCTTGTTTGAGGTGCCAGTTTTTGCCCCGTTGATCTGGTCCGGAAGCTGAAGGGCGTCCCATCCGGGCGGCCGAGCAGATTTGTCGGAAAGGATATGGTTGATGCTGTAGGCTATCTGAGGATCGAGCACTTCCAGGGATTTAGGAATGACTTCCTCGTTGCTTTCAATCATCCGGCCATCGCTGGTTTCTATCCGGAGAATGGGAGTAAAGGCAATTTTTTTGCCGCCCTTGGCAAGGACCGAGTAGGCAGTGACCATTTGATAGAGTGTCGCCTCTCCCGTTCCCAGTCCTATTGAAGTTCCGTACTGATCGCCGTTGATAAGGTCCGTGAGTCCCATTTTTTTTGCTTGTTCGACAACATTATCGACTCCTGCCAGGAAGGCCATTTTTACTGCCGGGATGTTGAGCGAATAATCCAAGGCTCTTCGGGCTGATACGGGGCCATTGAAACTCCCGTCGTAGTTCTTTGGAATATAGTCGTTCCCAAAGTCGGTTTCGAGGTCGTAGATGATCGTGGCAGGGGAATAGCCTTTCGCAAAGGCGGTCGCGTAGACGAAGGGTTTGAAAGAAGATCCGGGGAGGCGGTGTCGGAAGACCACATTCACATTTCCGTCGATTTCTTCATTGAAATAGTCTGCGGATCCAACCATGGCCAGAATGTGTCCATTTTCCGTATCTACGGTCAACAGAGCGGCATTGGTGGCTCCGTATTTCTCGGGATAAGTTTGCATTTTTTCAGTAATGGTCTGCTCGGCCAGGTCCTGGAGCTTGGGGTCGATAGTGGTGTAAACGTGCAGACCACCTGTTTCGATGGCATCTTTACCAAACTTGTTTTCCAGGAGTTCTTTGACGTAGAGAACGAGGTGGGGGTGCTTGATGTCTTCCCGGTAGGTCTGGAAGGTGATTTGAGAGGCTTCCTCGAAGGCCTGTTGCCGTTCTTCCGAGGTGATGTATCCCAGGTCTTCCATTCGTTTGAGAACCACGTCTTTTCTTCCAGAAACATAGTTACCTTCTTCATCGAAAGATCCCATGAGAAGATCTTTTCCGTTTCCATAGGGGTTGTATCTGGAGGGAGCCTGGGGCAGTGAAGCAAGGATGGCTGCTTCCGCGAGGGTCAGCTCCTGAGCGTGTTTGTTGAAGAAAATTCGGGCTGCCGTCTCGATCCCGTAGGCATTGGATCCATAGGGGATGGTATTGAGGTAATGGGACAGGATTTCATTTTTGCTGAAAATACGTTCGAGCTGGATGGAGAGCAGGAGTTCTTTGACCTTTCTCATGATGGTTCGTTCGTTGGTGAGCAGGGTGTTTTTGACGAGCTGTTGGGTGATGGTAGAGCCTCCGCGTCGACTTCCAATGTTTAGAAATTCCGAGAGAAATCCTTTCACGATCCCTCCGACATCGAATCCATGGTGCTGGAAAAATTGGTCATCCTCGATGGCTATGGTCGCGTCCACCACGTATTTGGGGATTTCACTCAGAGGGATTTCTTTTCGGTTTTCTTCTCCATGAATGGTGTACAGGATATTGCCATCGCGATCGTAAATAATAGTGGATTGGATATTGTCGAAATGACTGGGGATGTCCGGGATCTGAGAGAGGATAGAGCTGACCATGATTATGATTGCCAGGAGTCCTACGCCAAAAAGAATTCCAAAAATGATCATGATTTTTTTGAACACACTCTTCTGCTTTTTTCCCGTGCTCAGCAGCTGCTTTTTCTTACGCACGTGGTGAAGGAGCCGATTTTTAAAGTGGAAGGACTCGATGGGGAAGGAGGATAAAGACTATAAAGACCGCTAAGAGTCTGAGAGGGCTTGATTATACTGCTTCTTCGGCGTCCGTTGCTACCTCTTTGCTGATAAAAATGGCTCGTGGTTTGGCACCGTTTGAGGGGCCAACAAGCCCCATTTCTTCCAGTTCGTCCAGGATTCGCGCTGCTTTCGCGTAGCCGAAGCTGCATCTGCGCTGGAGAAACGAAGCGGAGGCTTTTTGCCCCTCTCTGATGGCTTGAATAGCCATTTCAAGATCACTGTTTGAGTCGCCGGAGATTCCCTGTGAATTCTTCGAAGGAGCGAGACCGGGGATAATCACATCTCTTTGTTCTTCGGTGATACTGTCGTCGTATTTGACTCCAGTTGGACTTTCTAGCTTGATGAAGTGAATGACTTTTTCGGCTTCTTTGGTGGAGATATATGAGCCCTGTAGTCTCAGTGGTTTTGCCATATCGCTGGCCATATAGAGCATGTCTCCTTTTCCAAGCAGATCTTCAGCTCCGATGCCATCGATAATGGTTCGAGAATCGACCCCCGTCGCGACGGTGAAGGCTACCCGAGTGGGGATATTCGCCTTTATGAGACCGGTAATGACATCCACTGAAGGTCGTTGGGTTGCGATAATGAGGTGAATTCCCGTTGCTCTCGCCATTTGTGCTAGTCGGCAGATGGTTGCTTCGATTTCTTTTGAAGCGGCCATCATCAGATCAGCCAGTTCGTCGATGACTAGGACGATGAATGGCATGCGGTTGTGAGGGAAGGTTTTGTTGTATTCTTCAATGTTTCGCTTGCCATGTCGGGCCAGTTCTTTGTACCGTCGATTCATTTCTGAGACAGCCCACTTGAGGGATTGCAGCGCTTTATCCGGCTCGGTGATCACGGGCGTGAGGAGGTGTGGGAGACCATTGTAGTTGGTGAGTTCGACGCGTTTCGGATCGATGAGGATCATGCGGAGGGTTTCAGGTGAGTGCTGGTAGAGGAGGGAAATCAAGAAAGAATTGATTCCAATAGATTTTCCTGATCCTGTTTGTCCTGCTACCAGGAGGTGAGGCATTTCGGTGAGGTCAGCTACCATAGGGAGTCCGGAAACGTCTCGTCCGAGGACGAGGCTGAGGTATCCGGTATGATTTTGGAAGGTAGCTGATTTGATAATGCCTCCGATCTGAACAATGGCTCTGTGGTGTGCGGGGATCTCAATACCGACTAGTCCCTTTCCGGGTATGGGAGCTTCAATACGAATGGCCTGGGCGGAGAGTGCCAGAGCGAGGTCGTTTTTGAGAGAGGTGATCTTGGAGATCTTCACGTCTTCAGCCGGTTTGAGGGTGTATTGAATGACGGTGGGGCCCACATGGGCGTCTTTCATCGTGACCCGGATACTGAATTGCTCCAATTTACGGCGGATAATTTCCGCATTTTGAACGAGGAGATCGTCTCCGTAGTCCTTGTTTTTTGCGTCGTTGCTCAGGAAGGAAAGCTCAGGGAAGCGGTAGTTGGAGTAGTCTTCCGAGCGTGAGTTGAGCGAGCTTTCGTCTTCTGCTGAGGCGGGAGCTGATTCAGTCGCAGGTTTTATATTTTCTGATTCACTGATGGGGACGATTCGCTTGGCTTTATTATTGTTTTTTTCGTTTTCCTGGTCCGCGCGAACAATGTTGAGCTCAAATTCTTCTATTTCTGTATCAGCAGAGGCTGATTTGACCTTCGTACTAAATTTTCCCGATTTTTCTTCTTTCTCATCGCCGGTTACGGCGTCTTTAAAGAAACCAAACAGCTCAGAGAAGGAGATGTTGAAGACCATCAGTAATGAAACGAGAGCTGTGCCGACCAGGACGATCGCTGCTCCGGTAGATCCAAAGAGGAGGTAGAGAATAAAGTTGGAGGTAAAGCCTACGTATCCTCCGTATTGAGGCGCCATTTCGAACATGCTCTCGATGGGAGCGGAGAGCTGAACGATGCCCAGTACGCTGATACAGAGCATGGCAATGCCCAGTACTCGTCCGAGTTCAAAACTGATTTTCTTGCTGAAGAAGAGGGTAAGGCTGATGAGGAGTGAAAAGGCCGGAACGACGTACGCTAGGGCCCCAAAGACGGGAGTAATGACACTGTGGTTCCAGATCTCTCCAAACCCTCCCGCGTTTCCCTGGAGAGAGAGGAAGTTGATGACCGTAAATCCCAGGAAAAAGATAGCCCAGATCTCTCGAGAAACGTGTTCCGAAAGCCTTATCTGGATGCTTTTTCGTCTTCTTCTGGAGCTTCGTCGGGTCACTCGGCGCCTGGAGACGGTTCTTCTATGTGGAGTGGTCCGTCGTCGACGGGTGGCCATAGGGAAAGACGATAAGGACTATAATGATGATAAGGACGATGAGGTTGGATTCTTCTCCGGATCGTCTTCAACACAAAGCTGATTCTATCATAAATTTCCCTTTATCGAACGTTGATTTTCGATTAAAAAAGGAGTACAATAGTATGAAGCGTCTGATAATGATCTTGTTCTAGGACTTCGGTTCCGGACAGGATCTATGGTCTCCGTGAGGAGGATTAGAGATCCTCACCTCATCTTTCTCAGGTGATCATGCGTCAGGCGCTTCTTATGTTTATCCGAATCTTGGGAATCCTCGCTCTCGTCTTCGACTTGAATCACGAACTATGAATAGGGGAGGATTGTGTAGGAGTTCATCTAATGTTCTAGCTCTTTTTATTTCTTTTTTTGGAGAGGATGATTTTTTGATCTTGTTTTTTTGCATGAAGTATTTGAAGAGTTCTCTCATCTTTTGAAGTCTCTTTGAGCTCAGAGTGTCCGAATCTAATCCATCGTCTTCTTTCTCAGGATTCAAACTCTCCTTTTTCGGTATGATATAAGGTCCGATTTGAGGAGTGGGGTAAGGTGCTTGTTGATTTTCTTCTTCTGTTGATTCTTCACTTGAAATGGTAGTGGGGACGGAGGTGGAGGCAGGTGTTTGAACCATCGCTTTCGGTTCTGAATCTTTCTTTTTTTCGGAAGGGATGGTTTCAGTTTCTATCATGCCGTTATCAGAAGGGGGATTGATTCCATTATCCAAGCCATTATCGAAGCCATGATATTGGTCGGCTTTTCTGATACGAGAGCCGGTGACTATTATTTTCTCTATTTCCTCTATTCCTGTTTCTGGTGGAGTGGGAGGGCTTGGTTTTGGTAAATCAATAACATTCCAGTCATTTCTTCCGGGAAGGGGCGTTTTTTCTTGGGGTTTGAGGCGATCCGTGTCTTCATTGCGTGATGTTTGCACAGCTCTGTTTTCGGTTCTTATACGTTGCTCGATTTCATTTTCGAGTAAACTTCGAATTTTACTTACTTCTGACTCCAGGAGTTTTACTCTCTGTTGGTCAGAGCTTGTTGTTTCTGATTGTGGTTCTTTTGTGATTTCTCTTTCAACCAGGAAGGCGATCCCGAGGATGATTGCTATCTTGTAGATGATATCTAAGTAACTACGCTCGAGTGTTGAGGATGATTTGGCAGGTGAATGACTCTGAATACCGTTGGAGTGTTCTGTTGTTAAGGGTACTGCTTCTGCTTCTGCTATTCTTCTTACTTCATCGAGCTCTTCGGGGGTGAGATTACTGAAGCTTTTGTATTCGTCGCTTCGCACAAGATGATCATCAGTGTTTGCCATACTGTTTCCAGTAAAAAAATGGGAAAGGTCTTATAAATGAGGCGACATAGTATCACTGGATCTCATTCTGTCAAATAGTGAGGTGGATTTTTTGGATGATGAGGTGCTGGAATTCAAGCCGATGATGGGTGATGCGCTGATCTATGCGGTGTCTTTTTTTCCAGGTGATCAGCAAGACTCCAGTCAGTGCAGCAAAGTAGATCCAAAAGAGGGATTTCGAAAACCAGGTTACATCCATGGAAGCATAGGGGATGCGGGCTGTCAGCTGGATAATGTTGACGATGTATTTCAACAGCAGAAAGGCGGGGAACGCAATGAGCTTTGCGAGGGGGAGGTAGACGAAGCTGACGACGGTTCCGAGAAAGCCAAAGAGCATTGCGAGGGGGATGATGGGACCTGCGATGAGCAGATTGCTGAGGGGAGAGACGATGGAAAGGGCTTGAAAATTAAACAGGATGACGGGGAGAGCCATGATCTGTGCGGATGTCGTTAGGAGGATGCTTTCTCGTATGGCGAAGGAGGCGGGAAGCCATCGAAAATAGGGTTCGATCAGGGGTGAGACGTAGATCAGGCCCATGGTGGCGAGGAAGGAGAGCTGAAATCCGATATCGTGGACCAGGATTTTGGGATTGTATCCGATCATGAGGGTGACGGTCATGAGCAGTGTCAGAGTGATGCTTCCTTTGCGTTCTGAATTGAGGGCGAGGAGAGCGATGAGGCCCATTATGCAGGCTCGGACCACGGCCGCTGAGGCGCCGACAAAAAGCGTGAAGACAATGATCCCGATGGCTGAGATGAGGATCGAAAGTCGTTTGCCGAGCGGTCTGAAGAGAGCCATTAGGATGCTCACGAGTAGGGTAATATTGTAGCCGGAAATGGCGATAATGTGAGTGAGTCCGGTGATGCGGAAGTCTTCGGCAAGCTGATCTGGTATTCCCTTTCGGGAACCAAGAAGGAGTCCTGCCATGAAGGAGCTGGAGGGTTCGGAGGAGAAGGTTTGGTTGAGGTGGGATTCGAAAGTGCCCTTGATGTGCAGTAAGCTGCTGAGGAGGAAGGACGATAAGGATGAGGAGGATGATGTATATGTCAGCAATATCCTTGGACGGTACATGACCGCATAGATGTTGTAGCGGGAGAGATATCCCGCGTAGTCGAAGGTATCGAAGACAGCTGGTTTTTGGAGGTGTCCCGTAATGCTGAGTTTGTCTCCGAAGTGGTATTTGGGATACTTGCCGGTCGAAATGAGGAGGTGGCCGGAGATGGGAGAGGGGGAGGAGTCTGATTGCTGGTTACTGGTTGCTGGTTCTTCGCCGAGGATGAGGATTGAATCCGTCTGGATAGTGTAGTAGACCTTGTCCCGTCGAATGTCGGGTTCTTCGGCGATGGTTCCGGTGATGGTGATGGAGTTTTTTTCCTCACTGGTGTAGTAGTCGACGGTTCCGGGTGTTGTGATGTGGAGCGTTGATTGTCCACGGAAGATGCCGAAGAGGAAGGCGAGAGAAAAAAATCCTGCTAAGAGTGTTTTTTTGTTGTGGCTGAGGCACCAGAGGAGGGTCATGAGTATGCCGCCGGAAAAGATGCCCAAGAGGTAGGTTTTGGGTTGGTAGGGGACGGTTTGGTAGAGTGCGATACCGGCGCAGAAAAGGAGAAGGCAGAGGAGGAAGGCTTGGGAATTTCTCATTATTGTAGGACCCTATATTTTCAATACGTTTCCGAGCTTATTTTCCAGTTTTTCCGTCCTCATGCGGAGGTCCCGCACCATATTGATCATCATTTCGCTGTCGTTGGAGTGGTCGGATTGGTAGAGGGAGTTGACTTGTCTGATGAGGGCGAGGGTGGCGTTTGCGAAGGTGTCAGCTTGGGCTTTTTTTTCACCATTGAGCTGGTTATAGACTTCCTGATTCAGGATAGAGTTGGGTTTATAGAGGTCGATATCCTTTGATTCAATGTGTTTTATCAGATTGTCCAGGAAGCTTTTGTCTTCCTTGTTAAGGGTCCGAGTTCCGGAGCGGAAGGGTTGATTCAGTTCTGTTTGTGTTTTTTTGTCAATGGGAGTTTCCTGGTATTGTTTGATTTTTTTTTCGAAATCCGATGAGGACGGTGAGTTCTGATCATCTTGAATTGACATGGGAGTATGGTGAAAGGTGAAATACAGAGAGAGCATAACTCTAATCTCTGACGAGTGAAAAGAGTTTTTTCTACTGCCTTGTAGAGGCATACTGATGGCCCATTTTAAATGACCTATGGTGAAGAGATGGATGCTTTCGGGTGCTGTGATGATGATATTGCTTTGGGGTGGGATTTCTTCCGCGCAGGCTGTAGGGTCTCAGCATCAGCGTTTGCAGATTTCTTTGAAGAAGGGGTTGGAAAGTGTTTCTGAGGCTCCTTTTTCCTTTCAGGCTTTTGGGGCAAGTGAGGTAGAAGGTATCCAGGTAAGGTTTTTGGAGCATAAGGAGTGGGGGAGCTGGCAGTCTTTGGAGAGAGAAGAAGAAGACCTGGAGGGATCAGCTTTGATCTTTGCCTCTTCCGTGGTGGCTTTTTCGCTTCGCTCAGATCATGACGTTGATGTATGGGTTTCTTTGATTCAGGTTTCTGATGCTGAGCCTGTGGCGAGTCTTGATCCTTTGGCTCTTTCCCAGTCATCTGCGACTCCTTCCGGGTTTCGGATTATTTCTCGTCGGGAATGGGGAGCTGATGAGTCGATGGTGACTTATTCCCCGAGTCTTGAGGGAGATGCCACTCCAGATGAAAGCAGTGCGAGTAGTGTCAATGTCTGTGCCCCCATTGAGCGGGCTTATCCGGGTCAGTTTCAGCAGACCGGACAGGTTTCCTATCAGGATGAACAGGGTCGTTCTCTTCTATGGCCACGGGAGTATTCGGCTTCAGTCAAAAAAATTGTCATTCATCATACGGCGGAGCATGTGAAAGATGTGAATAGTGATGAGAGGATAGATAGTCGGGATTATCCTCTGACGGTACGGGCTATCTACGTCTATCACACTAAATCGCGAGGATGGGGTGATATTGGTTATCATTATTTAGTGGATCCTGATGGGAATGTATACGAGGGGCGAGCTGGGGGGCTCAATGTGGTTGCAGCACATGTCCTCTGTCAAAATACCAGCACGGTGGGTGTTTCGGTAATGGGGAACTTTGTAGAGCAAGGGGTTCCTCAAAAAACTTTTGAGGGGCTTGTACAGATTGTCCGGTATTTGACTGATGTGTATCACATTAACCCTCTCGGGAAATCCTCATTTCGAGGGTCTATCATTCCCAACATTGTGACCCATGCTGAGATGGGAGAGGTGACCAAGGGTTTTATCGGACAGGGGGCCACGGCTTGTCCGGGTACTCATTTGAAGGAAGAGATGCCGGGTCTTCGAGTCGCGGTGGCGGGAAGTGTCTCATCCGTGGTCAATGCGGTGGCTTATCAGCTAGCATCTCAACCGATTGAACCGGAAGTGAATCCACTTCAGTTGTTTGAGCTTTCTGTTCCCCTTAAAAATACCGGATCGAATGTCTGGAATACGATTGAGTTTTATGATGGGAATCCTCGCAGAGTGTTTTATACCTCGGAGCGATTATCGGTCATCTCCGGAAGAGATGTCACGATCAAGGTTCCCATTCAGGCAGCTTTTGATTTTGGTCGGGAGAAGATCGATATGGGCTTGATTATTGATGGGGTCAAACAAGATAAAACCATTAGCGTGAGTTATCGTGTGAGAAAACCGGTGTATAAGTATGAGGTGTTGAGTTTCGATGGTGGAGATGATCCTTTGCTTTTGGGTGAAAAAAGGGCTTTGAAGATAAGGCTGAAAAATACGAGTAATTTTGATTGGTTGCCTGAGGGAGATGATCGGCTGCAGATTCGTGAGGTGACGGGACGGGGGAATAATGTCGAGGTATTGCCTCGAGGAGTTCGATTGAGTCTGGATAAAACGGTGGCCGTTGGAGAGGAGGAGGAGTTTCAGCTTGATCTTCCCGAGCAGACGAAAGAGGGGCGATACGTACTTCAGCTCTTGCCGATAGTGAGTGGTGAGAGAGGTTTGAAAGGAGGGAGTCTGGTGGTGAATGTGCCGGTTGAGTCTCCCAGGTTCTTAGCGGATATAGCACCTCTCGAACGGAGAGCGAGAGTGGCGAGAGGCTTTCTACAAATGGTGGATTTTCGGGTTGAAAATACCAGTAATTTTGATTGGGAGGCGAATTCGGTGTGGTTTCGATTGGGGCAGAAAGGGGGAAAACAGCTCATAACGGTTCCCGTGGTCATGGGAGGAACGGTCGTTTTCCCAGTGGAATTGCAGGCTGCCTATGGAGATCGAAAGCTGACGGTGAAGGGTGACGTGGGTTTGGATCAGCCTCCTGGCTGGATAAACTGGCCTCGATCAGTTGAGAAGATGGTGTCTTTCACGGAGTCTCTGCGTACTTATGGACAGGTGCGTTTGACAGCAGATTATGTGGGACAGAGTCGAACGCAGCTTCCGCAAGAGAAGGGAATGTATCAGGGATGGGTGGAGCTTCGAAACACGGGAAGTGTCCCTTGGTATCGTGAGGGAGTCGATCAGATAGCCTTAATGGTCTCAGATACGGCTGATTTTTCTGCCCTGAGCTGGAAGCAACGTAAGCTTGCAGGGTTTTTGAGTGAGGAGATGGTTATGCCGGGATCAATTGGAAGGTTTTTGATTGATCTGGAGGTGTCCAGAGTTTTGAGCCGCACGACCAGTGATCAGTTTGAGCCTGTGGTGGGGACTACCAAGGTTCGGGTGAAGGGAGGGAAGATCCAGTTTGAGGTTGAGGGGCGCAGGAATGAGGATAAGGTCGACAAGGATGAAAAAGACGATAAGGAACATCAAGCTATTGATAAAACTGTTCCGGAAGAGATAGTACAGGCAACGTCTGTTCAGGTTCCGCCGGTTCGAGTCTGGCTGACAGAGGTGGATCAGGATGAGTTAGAGATCAGCTCGTCGGGAAAGTTTATCGTGTGGGATAGTAAGACGGTTCGGATTGTTGAAAAAAAAGGTGGAGAGCTGTTTCGGATATTGAGAGACACTGTTTCGGATGGGACCGTTTTTAGGATTCGGGCCGTCGATGCTCCCTATCTCGAGTTCAAGAACTGGGATCGGATTCGGACTTTCGGCACAGGGATCAATGATAATATGTTCCGTTCTGTTCTTGAGTTCCGTTCGGATGGGGGGAAGTTGATTGCGATCAATGAGCTGAGCTTAGATGACTATATGAAGGGTATTGCTGAGGTTCCGGAAACTGATGACCAGCCCCAAGAGAAGCGGAAGGTGATTGCCGTGTTAGCCCGCAGTTACGCGCTGCATTATCTGATCGGGGGTTACGAAAAGTTTCCGGGGAAGCCCTACAATGCCGCGGATAGTCCGGCGATATTCCAAAAATATGTGGGCTACAATTTTGAATCCCGATCTCCGAAATGGCAGCAGGCTTTGCGTGATACCGCAGGGGAGGTGGTGATGATGAGTTCGGAGTTGGGAGTTGGTAGTTCGGAGAGAAATGTTTCAAGGAACGAAAAGGTTTTGAGGGCGGCATATTTTTCCTGTACGGATGGGGATCGGACCAAATCGGCAACTGAGGCATGGCCGGATAATGAGTATTTTCAGCAGTTTGGATTTGTCTTTCAGTCGGTCCCGGATCCCCTGGGGGATGATCCGACCCGGTCGGGGTTTCAGGCATGTGGGCATCAGGTGGGGTTAAGCGGGTATGGAGCCACACAAAAAGCAGTTGCCGGGGAAAATTATCGGCAAATTATTGAGTATTATTATCAGGGGGTGGAGGTAGAGCGGTTCTGACAATAAAATGACCATTTTTCACTTTGAATGTGCTGTTTTTTAGTGGTATTATTATAGTGTCACTAAAAACTGTCATTATGAAAAAGCAGCAATCAAAGCATGACGGAGTTTCCACTGTTCGTATCGTTCTCTCTGTTCAGCCTGGTACGGCAAGTTATATTCGTACTTTTCCCAAAAGGAAAAGAAGCCTGATGATTGAAGAGTTGATTCAAAATCAGATGAGTCAACATCAGAGAGAAAAAGCTTATGAAGCATTGATGAAGGCGAGGGAGAGATTGAAAGGAACATCGACGACTGAGGAAGTCGTGGAATGGCTCAGAGAGGATCGCAAATCTCACTAGTCTTCTCTTATGGCCTTTAAGAAACTGTATATTCCTGACGCCAATATCTTTTTGTCAGTTCTTCTAGATGAAACTGAGTCAATGGAAATGTCGAGAGCTTTTCTTCAGGATGCTTTTTTGGGGAAAATAGATTTGTTAGTCCCGACTCTCTGGGGTTATGAGATCTGTAATCGATTGAGTCGGGTACGGCCGCTTGATGCGGTAAAAACGTTGGAAGAATACCATGGATATAAAATGCTTTGTACTCATCATGGTTTAACCGAATCAATCATTGAACAGGCTTTTAAGATCATTAAGACTTATCCGGTTTCCTTTTATGACGCGAGTTATCACGCACTTGCTCTTGTCACCAAAGGGACTTTTGTCACATTAGATGAGAAGTATTACCAAAAGACAAAAGGACTAAAGCACGTTATCCCTCTCGGAGAATATTAGCTTTTCTTATCCGTCGATCCAAACCCCCCCCTTGATCCTTCCTTAACCTGGTCTACTTCTTCAAACTCAAACTTGTTTACCTTCACGAAGACGCCCTGGGCTATTTTTTCGCCCTTTTCAATGCTGACGTCATGGTCGGAGAAGTTGTACATCTGGATCTTGATCTCGTCTGAGGGGCCACAGTAGTCCTGGTCGATGATTCCAATGCCGTGGGGTTGTGTGAGGCCTTTCTTGCGGGGTGTTGAGGATCGCGAAGCTACGACAAGCATGTAGCCTTCAGGAGTCTCTACGATCACGTTTCCGGGGATCAGCTCGATGGTTCCTTTGGCAATGCTGGTGGTTTCGCGAGCGATGAGATCAAATCCGACAGATCCTTCTGTCTCGTAGACGGGAAGGGGGAGGGATTTGTCGAGGCGCTGGATTTTGACGGTCATTAGGAAGAAAGATGATAAGGACGATAAAGAGGATAAAGATGATAAAGAGAAAACTAAAGATTTTCATCAGGACTATCCTTATAGTCCTTATAATCCTGATTGTCTTTATCGTCCTTCTTTATTGTTTGTATATCTCCGATGGTTCTACCTTCACCCCCGGCCCCATGGTCGTGGTGATGGTAAGAGATCGCACATAGTTTCCTTTCACCCCGGCGGGTTTCGCTTCTCTGACGGCTTTGAGATAGCTCTTCAGGTTTTCCAGGAGTTTGTCAGCGCCAAAGGAAACTTTTCCAAAGATATTGTGCAGATTCCCTTCTTTGTCTGTTTTGTACTCGATTCGTCCTTTTTTGATTTCCTCAATGGTTTTAGCGGGATCAGGCGTGACTGTCCCGGCTTTTGGATTGGGCATGAGGCCTTTTTGTCCGAGCGTTTTAGCGATTTTTCCCAGGTTTTTCATCTGGTCAGGGCTGGCAATTGCCACTTCGAAATCGAGCCATCCCTTGGCGATCTTGTCGACCAGATCAGCGGATCCGGCTTCACTGGCTCCGGCGGCCTTGCATTCCTTTACTTTTCCTTCATCGACAAAGGCAATGACCTTCACGTTTTTTCCGGTCCCATTGGGCATTGCCAAGGTTCCTCGAACGATTTGGTCGGCGTGTTTGGGATCGACCCCAAGATTCATATGAACTTCCGCTGAGCTGTCGAACTTCGTTGTGGAGGTCTCAGCAAGGAGAGTGACTGCTTCTTCCAACCCGTAGAGTTTTTGTCGGTCAAGTTTTCCGGCTACCGTCCTGTATTTTTTACCTCTTTTTTTCTCTCCAGCTTTTCGTTTTGGTTTTACAAAGGGGGTTTTTTTATCCATGAGATGGGGGGTTAGTGGTGCGAACGCCCCGCTAAGCGGGGCTCCCACGACATTAAGTATGATTTAGCCTTCGACAGTGACTCCCATAGAGCGGGCGGTACCGGCCAGAATACTGACGGCTGCGTCCAGGTCATGGGCGTTCAGTTCTTTCATTTTTACCGCAGCAACTTCTTCCAGCTGCTTTCGGGTGATATTTCCAACCTTTTTTTTGTTTGGTTCGCCGGATCCTTTTTGGAGCTTAATTTTTTCTCTGATCAGATTGGCCGCCGGTGGTTCGCGTAGTTCAAACGTAAAGCTTTTGTCATCGAAGACAGAGATGACGACCGGTACAACTTGTCCCATGCGGTCTCTGGTTTGATCATTGAACTGACCGCAAAAATCCTGAATATTGACTCCCGCTTGTGAAAGCACCGGCCCTACAGGAGGAGCAGGATTAGCCAAGCCTGCCTTAATCTGAAGTTTAATCTTTTTGACGAGTTTGGCCATTGGAAGAAGGATGATAAGGACGATAAAGACTATAAGGATGGTTCGGAAGGACTGTTAGGACTATGAGTATGAGCACGATAAAGGTTTTAGCGCAGAAGGGATTTTACTTAGTTTGCTGGAGTGCGTCAATGATTTCGAGGACTTTTGGGTGGTCCAGTGGTTGGTATTGGAAACCATAGAGGATTCCATTGATGACAATGCCCAGGTAGTTGGAGGTTTTCTTTTCTGCAGGGATCTGGTTGAGGTAAAAGGTTTCCTGATTGATTTTATTAAATCGGTAGAGACTGCTTTGCTGGTTGGTGAGATATTTGACCAGTTCTGTGGGATTTGAGGTCCGAACTTCAGAGACCAGTATGGAGCTCGTACCGATCTGAGAAATCTCAGCGGATGTTTTTTCGGGGAGATTGAGGTAGGGGGAGAAAAATTCTTTACTGATTCCTTTTGAAATGAGTTGTTGTTCCTTGAGTGAGGTGTTTTTGAGGAGGCTTGCCGAAAGTGCTTGTGAGGTAAACCAGGACTTAATCGTTCGGTTTAGGGGAGATGAGGAGCTCGTGTCAGAGGATTGGAGGTCGAGCGTGAAAAGGCCCATCGTCAAGAGGCCGAAGATAAGGACCGTGAGGCTGTAGGATTTTTTGGGATTCACGTTCATGAGTCTCAGTTCAGGAGATTGCTCCGGCAGGGGACCTCCTGCCGTTATTTTTTCTTTACCTGTACAAAATCCAGCTCAACAGGGGTCTCGCGGCCGAAAATGGTGACCAGGACTTTGAGTTTCCCTTTCTTTTCGTCGATGGAATCGATAAGTCCTTCGTAGTTTTTGAATGGACCATCAGCGATGATAATGGGTTCGCCCACGGTGAAGTCGATCTTAAATTTGGGCTCTTCTTTCTTCAGATGCTTCTGGATGACGTCAAATTCTTCCGGACGGATGGGAACGGGGATGGTCCCGGATCCGACGAATCCGGTCACATTTGGAGTATTTCGGACGACGTACCAGCTTTCATCGGTTACGATCATTTCCACCAGGACGTATCCGGGGAAGAGGCGTTTCTTTTCGGTCACATGTTCACCTTTTTTGATGGTAATCGTGCTTTCTTTCGGAACAATGACATCAAAAATAAAGTCATGCATAGTCAAGGATTCGATTCGTTGTCGGAGTGCTTTTTCAACGGCATCCTCGTATCCTGAATAGGTATGGATGACATACCAGTTTCGTCCGGTACCCTTGGCTTGTTTTCCGGTGGACGTTTTAAGTGCTGTTTTCTTGTCAAGAAAATCAACGCCCAGCTCCATAAAGGAGGAGCTTTTTTCGGATTCATTGCTCTCTTCAGTTTGAGTGTTTTCTTCAGATTGATTGGTTTCTTCGCCTTGAGAGATTTCTTCCTGGCTGTGCTCTTCCTGAGGCTTTTCTGATGTGGTTTCTTCTTCAGTCATGTGAGTGGTTGTAGGTTATTGGGAGGTAGTGGTAGATGATGAGGAGTTTGTATTACGCTCCCAGATTGAGCACTTTCTGATAACCCAAGGTAAGTCCGAAGTCGAGGACTCCCAGGAGGATTGAGCTGATGAGAACAAATATTACCACCAGTATCGTCTTACGCAGGAGTTCTTCCTGCTTGAGCCAGGTGACGAGCTTGAGTTCGTTCACGCTTTCTTTCAGGAATGTGATGGCAGTTTTCATACGAATCGTTCAAAGCTAAAAAGGCGGTAGAGATCCTTCCGCACTTAAGAGAATAGTCGAGTATGGGGGGTTTGTAAAGGGAAAACATGATGCCCTGAGAGTGGGTTTTGATACAATTTCGCATGATTTGAGCTTGATATGTCTCTCCTTCGTCTCTTTTTTCTCGGTTTGCTTATTACGGTCGGACTTCATTTTTCTGTCCAGTCTTTTGTGTTTGCACAAGGGACTCCTTTGCTGCCTTTGGGGACGAATTTTCCTGGAGTTCAGGTTGCTGAGGATCAGGGAGGAGCCGCTGGGGTGGTATCTTTTGTCAACGGTCTTTTTGACACCGCTAAACAGCTTTTGGGGCCTGTTTTAGTTTTCATCATCGCGGGATTTGGGATTCAGCTGATTATCGCGAGAGGGGAGGAGGAGCGTTTTAGTCAGATCATGAAGAACTTTCTGTATGTGCTGGTGGGAGTGGCTTTTGTTATTTTGGCTCAATATCTCAGTGAAACGTTTTCACTGTATAAATCCGGCAGCTCTGGTGCGACGACCTTTATCAGTACCGAAGGTGATGTGAGTATTACCGCCTCACGTTTTACTGTTCAGTTGGGTATTATTGTGAAGTTTCTTCGTTACACTCTCGGGGGGATTGCCTTTTTTTATATCGTGAAATCGGGAGCGACGATTCTTCTCAGCCCGGAAGAAGAGACGGCGACTAAAGAAAAAGAGGTCTTTCTTTATGGGTTTGTGGGTTTTCTTCTGATCATGATTTCGGAGGCGCTCGTCAATGTGGTTTTTGATATCAATACTCTCCCCGGAGTGACACAAGTGAATGTGGGAGGTGGTATTGCTTTGATTACTAATGTCACGGATCTTTTTCTCGCTTCTTTGAGCGGGTTGTTCCTTTTTACCCTGGTCATTGGAGGGGCCATGTATACCTTCAGCGCGGGGAGTGAAGAACGGGGGACTAAGGCGACCAATATCATTATTGGCTCACTTCTGGGGCTGGTGATTGCTTTTTCTTCGTATACGATTGTTCATGAGTTTGCGGCGGGGGGGAGGACGCTGACTCCTTCCAATGAGCCATCCGAAAGACCGCTTGAGATTCCGCCAAGTCCTTAGATCCCATTGAGTCCTTAATGAGAAATCTGTGATCAAGAAAATGCTTGTTACCGCTCTATTGTTTGGATTTTTCGTCGTGGTGGCGACTCCGGTGGTTTTGGCTAATCAGATCACCTTGCCTTTTGGGCATGAAGTGGAAGGGATCAAGCATTTACCGGATGTGGGTTTGACCACTATTGGAGGACAGACGGTTGGTACGGGAGTACAGGGATTTCAGGATTTGTTGAAGCGAGTGGGAGGTTTATTGACCCTCGTTTTGGGATCAATTGCGGTTCTGATGCTTTTTATTGCGGGATATCAGCTGGTGACTGCCCAGTCATCCGCGAGCGAGGAGATGACGAAGCAAAAGATGAATGTGGTGTATATCATGCTTGGGCTGGTGGTCTTTTCCTTGTCCGCGAGCTTTGTTTACAATCTCCTTTATCAGGGAGAGGGCGTTTATCTGCTTAATGAACAGGATGCCTTGGGGGTGGCGAATCAAGCGGTCATTCAGATCAAAACTATCGTTCGACTCTTTCTCTCTTTCTCAGGGTCGGCTGCCATTTTGGTGCTGGTGATTGCCTCGATGCGATTGATTGCTAACGCGGGGGATGAGGATCAGATCAACAAGCAGAAAAAAATCGTCGGGTATGCGGCCATGGGGATTATTATTATTGGTCTCGCGGAGACCCTGGTCGATGGGATTATTTTTGGGCAGGGGGGATATGCAGGTGTCAATGTTCCAGCGTTCGAACAGCAATTGCAGGGGCTTTCCAATTATATTTTGGGTTTTTTGGGAGTGGTTATCTTTGTGACCTTCGTGATTTCAGGGGTCGTGATGGTGGGGAATTTCGGAAATGAAGATATGGTGAGCAAGGTAAAGTCCACCCTCAAAAATGTGGTGATAGGAGTCTTCGTAGCATACAGCGCATATACGATTGTGGCGACCTTGTTGAGGACGGTGTTGGCGGCGTAGGCTAAAAAAAGAAATGGCTCCCTTCCGCCTCACCCTGACCCTCTCCTGGAAGGAGAGGGGACTCCCCTCGACTTCGTCCCTGCACCAACTCCAGCCATTCCGTTTCTAGTGAAGAATTCAGAAAAGGGATTCCTCTGTTTTGTTCCAAGCCACGAACCCCACGACTCCGGTCGGAATGCCAACAAACAGGAAAATGAGGAAGACGATGTTTCCTCAATATGATCTGCATACCATTTGATTTTTTAGAAATTGAGGTTCTTTTGTTATGCTGAACGGAGAAATTTTTTTCTAATTTCATGCGGGTTTTGACTCATTTTGTCGCGACGATTCTTCTGTTCAGCATTTTTGTACAGACTCCGTTTGCTCTTGCTCAGATTTTTGATTTCAGTAATGATCCCGTGAACTACGATCAGCCCGGAGGGCTATTTTCAGGGAGCAAGGATCCGGATTCTATCGACGAATGTCTTATTCACAAGGAATACCATTTCAATGAGGTTCACAATATCTGGGTTGATGGTCTGGTACGCTGCAAGCTAAATTCCAAGAATATCCTGAGCGCGGCCACCATCGATGGGGTGTCCGAAGAAGTCCAGGATCAGGAGCTCTGTCGTGGGAAGCGAAATGGACAGATTATTGTCAATGGAACACCTTCGGAGAGCGCCGCACGGCGATGGTCGGAGCGTTGCTCGTACTTGGGCACGATCGGCGGGGCAGGTCCCTTGAGCTCTTCCTCGGGTTCGGATTCGCAGAGTCTATTTACGACGGGTGGTTCGATTTCTTCGACCGGTCAAACGGGGTATAATCCGTCGGGGAGTGGGTATTCTGGGACTGGTTCAGTAAATTTAACTCTTCAGCAGTTACAGCAGGCAGTTGATGAGGCTCAGGCTGAAGTGGAGAGAACTTATAATCCTGCTGTCTTTAATACGAATCAAGGAGAAACTCCTGAGTATAAATCAGCACTTGAGAATCTTTCAAGTGCTCAATCCGCATTGGAATCGGCTAGAGGGTTTACTCCCGTCTACACTGGTGAGGGGATTTCTGTGCCTTCGCCGGATGTGGCTCCCATTGGAGTTTCGAGAGAGACGAGTCTGAGTGACTTGATTGTGTTTTACACCAATGCGACTCTGCCGTATGTCAGTGTGGTCAGTGTCTTTGTGTTTGTCGCGGCAGGTCTCTTTTACATTCTTTCTTTCACGAGTGAAGACCTGCATACGAAGGCCAAGACTATGATGACATATGTGATTATCGGTATTCTCATTATTTTTTCTGCGTATACGGTGGTGAATACGCTGTTGGCGTTTACGACGTTTTAGTCCTTCCACGTACAACCATGAAAAACCCCCTGAAATTTCTTCTCCTCGCACTTGTTATCGTCCTTTTGGCAGGATCCGGATTTTTCCAGATTGTTTACGAGGTCTTCGCCCAGGAGGTTCGTTTTGATATTATCCCTCCCACGGAGATCCCGGGCTACGCTCAGGGACTTCAGTCAGGTGGAGGTGATTTGACCACCCTGGTAGTGATGATCACGAATTATGTCCTCGGATTCCTGGGGTTGGTGGCGATTACGGCCATCATTTACGCGGGGATCATGTACGTGGCGAATTTTGGGAATGAGGAGATGACGAGCAAATCAAAGACGATTATTACTTATGTCGCACTGGGGATCCTCGTCATTCTTCTTTCGTATGCCATCGTCAATGCTCTCGTGGGTGTGGTGGGAGGTGGGGAAGGAGGAGGCGCCGGTGGGGGATCTCCCGGCAGTATTTCCCCTTCAGACAGTCCCGTTGAAACTTTTGAGAGTTTGTTTGACCCCACAGGGAAGGATTTCATTTATCCCTTATTGACCGGACTTCGCGAGGTCGGAGACCTCTGTCCCAGTACGCCCATCGGTCTTTCTGTCAATAATTCAGGGTGTTCGGCTATCGAGGTGATTCCGGATACGGATTCTGATGGGATTGCCAATCCCTTAGATACGGATGACGATAATGATGGAGTCGTGGATCAAGACGACACGGATGATGATGGTGATGGGGTGTCGGATGTTTCTGATCTTTGTTCCAATACGCTCAGCTTCGTGTCGTTCAAAGTGCTGAATGTTGAGCGTCTTAAAATTCAGATCGATCGGACGGATAAGGCGGCTTACGACCAGTATATTTTGGCTCAACAGGGATGCGCGGAGTACGAGCGAAGCAGTGACATCGATGGCGATGGTATACCTGATTCAGAGGACTGTGACCGCGACTCGGATGGGCTGATCGATACCCAGGAGTGTTCACAGGCTTTCTTTGCCGCCTATCCTCCCGGGAATCCCAATAATATTTCGGTTACCCCGCAGACTCGTTTTAGAGGGATTGTTGTCCTGGATGTGTTCAGAGAGGATCTCGATACGGATGATGATAATGATGGCGTGGTGGATTTTGGACTTGGGCTTCAGCCTGATGCTCGTGATCTGCTCATGAGGCAGATTTCCAACAACTTTCATGAGCTGGAAAATTTTATCCGGATTACTTGCGCCACACTTCCGCAGACCAGAGATGTGTTGGATTATTGTGGTTATGATGCGAGCGGTAATCCCTTTGGCAAGCTAGTTCGGCTTTTGGATAAGATGAGCTCGGATCTGAGCTTTAGTGATTTTGAGACGTTCAATGACGTGTATCAGGAATTCTTATCCATTGTGCAGTCCTTTAAGAGGGTGAGTCCTTCGATTCAGGCGAGTCCTTTCGAGGGGCCCCTGCCTTCCGATGGTTCAGCTTTCCGAGTCAATTTTGATGCTTCTGATACTCAGGATCCTTATGAAGAGTTCTGTCCTGTTTCGAATGATAACTATCTCTGGTTCGTCAATAAGAATCTGGACTTTAGTCAGGGGATAGGGGGGATCCTGAGTTCGCCCAGCAGTGTTCCGGATGGGACAGGAGTCTTTTTCAATTATGATTTCACGACTTCAGGGATTTTCAATGTTCAGCTCCTGGTGAGGAGTGCCTGTACGTTCAACACCGTCAATCCGGGAGTGGCGGAAGCCAATGATGTCGATGCTGCCATCTCAGGTCTTAGTTCAGCACGGATCAGTGTGTACCCTTCTCGGGCCAGTTTGGTGGTGAAGGTTAATGGTGAGGACGATCAGGGGTCTCAGCCCGTCAGGATTCTTGCCGGGACACAGGCTCCCGTCACCTTTGATCTTCGGGATTCTCAGACGAGTCAGGGAAACTTTGAGTTCCTCAACTATGACTGTGGGAATGGCGTGAATGCTGTTCTTCAGGGCAATCAATCAAACTGGCAGTTTCAGTGCCAGTATACCGATCCCACAGGAGTAAAATTTGTTCGGCTTCAGGCGAGGGATTCCCAAGGGGATGTGCTGCGGACGGTAAATCTTCAGTTTGGTGATGTTATCGCACAGCTTCAGATTGAGCCTGGGCTGACGGGGACCACGAGTACCGGATTTACCTTTACTGCACTCTCTTCACAGTCTGCTTCTCCTATTGCCAATTACACGTTCAGGATTTTGCAAAAAGTAGGGACGACGAGTCAGGAGATTACCAGTTTCCAGCAGCAGACGGTCAGCTATCAGTTTTCGGCTCCGGGAGACTACGAGGTAATGCTCGAAGTTTCAACCGGAGGAGCCGCGAATCAGTTTGATAAGACTTCGAAGACGATTTCTATTCGTGAACAGGCACCGATTGCTTCGTTTAGGGCTTCGTTTTTGGAGACTATTCGTCCCGCGAGGGTTTTGTTGGACGCTTCCCAGAGTTTTCACCCAGATTTCCCCTTGAATAACTCAGTGCTTTCGTATTCCTGGGAGGTGGATGGGGTTGTTTTACAGCAGCGTACAGCGGGAGCCACTGGTCCTTTTACCTATGAACGGGTGGACGCGGGTACGGATGCCCGTATTTTCTATGAATTCCAAAGCCTCGGGGAGCACCAGGTTCGTCTGACGGTCTTTACGGGATCTCAGAGTGACACCGTCTTCGATACCGTGAAGGTCACGACACTTCTGGGGGTTGATTTTACCATTGATAAGCCGGGGGCTCATGTCAACGAACTGGTGACCTTTACGCCTCAGAGTGATAAGGCTTTGGGATTCTTTTGGGATTTTGGTGATGGAGATACTCAGGTAGCGGTGAAGGAACCTGTGGTTCACAAGTATGCCCGGCAGGGTAAGTATCAGGTGAGTCTGGAAGTGGAGGATGGTTCGAATAATATTAATTCTCTGACCAAGCAGGTTCGTGTGGGTCTTCAAAACGCTCCTATAGCATTGACACAGGTCTATGTGAATGGAATTGAGCAGGATCTGGAGCAATCAGCCTGTATCGAGGTGACCCGAAAAGACAGTGTGCTCTTCGATGCCGGGAAATCGGTGAGTATTCGTGGGGAGTCTTCAGGGATCTCATATCTCTGGCAGATCGAAGACTTTGATGAGATTTATCGCAGCCGAAGCTTTACCCGGATATTTAACGAGCTGACGGAGGGAGGCTGTATCGATGTTGATCTGACGGTGCAGGATTTGAGCACCAGTCAGGAAGATCAGGCGGAGACGATCAGTATCGAAGTGGTCAATATGCCGCCCCTTCTTACTGACGTGAGGTACTCTGCCCCTCAGCAACTCATTGTCACTCCGGTGACCGTCAGTGTTTCTGCTCTGGGGGTTCGTGATCCGGATGGTAGGGTGGTGCGTTATCGGTGGTGGTATTATGAAGAGGGACAGGGTGGGCGGGAGCTGGATGCCCGGGTGACGGATGCTCCTCGGACGACTTTTGTCATCGGCCCGAGAGGGGTCGAAGGTACTCAGACGAATTATTCCTTCGCGGTGGAGATCGAAGATAATGACGGGGCACGGGTTTCGAGCTTTACGGCTGAGGGAGACAGTGAGCCTTTGGTGGTGACGAACGGTCCGAATGTCGCGCCTGTTGCTGAGTTTGTCGTCGATAAAGGCACGGTGAAGGTCAACGAACTGGTCACCTTCAGTTCCACGACAAAAGATCCTTTGGGAGAGTTTATTCCGTCCGCCGCTTACCAGTGGGATGTGCAGGGGGATGGAGAGTATGAGCGAGACTTATCTGGTGCCAGGGTGAACTATCGGTACCCTCAGCCCGGGGTGTACCGACCAACGCTCAAGGTCACCAAAAACGGTCTCAGCTCCCAGTATGATATGACGCTTCACGTCAGAGCTGATTCGGTCCCCCCTGAAGCTGCTTTTATCTTTATTCAGGATGGTGTACAGGTTCGGTTCATCAGTAATTCCACAGTCGATCCCGCCTTGCCGGACAAAAATCTCAGCTATGCTTGGGATTTTGATACCACGATCGATACGAATGGAAATGGTATCAATGATGATGATGCTGATAGTGCTTTGATTACTCCCATCCACGAATTCGAAGGGAACCGAGATGTCTTGGTTGGTCTGAGAGTCAGGGATTCAGTTGGGGTCAGTGACCAGGTGGTTCGTCGGATACCCTTTCTCAAGCAGGAGGAAAGAGGTCCTTTGGGGACGAAACTGGACGTCAAACTGAAGGCGGTTTTGAAGACCAATCCTCCCCGAGATGATATCGATGGACGATTGTATTTGACTCCTCCCAGCTCCGACGTGGTTTTCAATTCACTGACATCGACCGGTCAGATTCAAGAGTATCGATTGGATACCAATATTTTTGTCGATAGTGATAGTGATGAGATCACGGATAATGATATCGATAACAAAACCCACAAGTCCTGGAAAGACGGGTCTTCATTCAAGGCAACGTATCGTGATACTCAGGGTCAGATCAGAGCCAAGCTCACGGTCGTGGCGATCAATGGTCAGGAAAAGTCGGCCGTAGTGGATATTACTTTTGATGAAAAACCCGATTTCAATCTGAATCAGGTCGACAATCCGGATGCGGTCCTGAGTCTTTTGGAGACTGTTCCGGTCGTGACCTTCACCGTGAGCTCCTCTTTTGCCGAGCCTCAGCAGGAAATTCTTTTTGATGCTCGTGGGACTCATTTCCCTGATGAGGCGGTCCAAGAGTACCGTTGGGATTTTGATGGAGATGGATTGGTGGATGAAATCAGTTTTGAGCCTACCTTCAGCCATGCTTATCCCCAGGTGGGAGCATATGAGGTGGTTTTGGAGGCGGTGTCCGCGAGGGGGCTGATCGGAGAATACACTCAGACCGTCTTTATCCGGGGTGGACTTACTCTTCCGGTTGCGGATTTTGAGTATGTTTTGAGTGAAAATGAAGTAGTCTTCACCAATACTTCTACGATTGATGCTTCGTTAAATCCAGAGTTGACTGCTTATGAGTGGAGTTTCCGTCGACTTAATGTGGGGGATATTTTGGAGTGGGAACAGTGGGAACAAAGAGATGATCTGACGATTGGGGTTCGAGAGTTTAATCAGCCTTCGGTGTGGGTAAAGCATTCTCTCGATTTGGCTGCCGCTGACGTCGCTCAAGGAGTTATGCCTCGTGAAGCTGTCTTAGGCTCTCAGAATCTGGTTCTTCGCGTGACGGAGGGAACGACCTTCCTGGATGAGCAGGCTCAGCCTTTTGTGGGGACGCTCGTTTTCGAGCTCTCTGATCAAACGTTTATCGTTGAGGGTGAGGACACCGCGTTGGTGTATGATACCGGATTGTCACAGAGTCTTGAGCTGTCTCAGGACGCAGAGATTCTCTTCAATGGCGTCATCTTTTCACCCAAGCTCTATCAGGTCGGTTCATCCGGTGTCCCGGTCTTCGTTTCTGAAGGAAGGGTGGAAGATAATATCACGCATTTTGTAATTTCTTCTTTTGGAGGCCGGTACCTGGTGACGGGATCTGTAGAAGCGGCTGAAGGCAGAGATGGTGAACTCCTCGGTATTTCCACTCTTCCTGAGCCAGTAAAGGTGCTTGATATCGCCGGACTTTATCAGGTCACTCTGACCATTATGGATGAACTGGGTGAGATTGATCAGAAACAGCAGCTCATTGTAATTGATCAGGATTTGACTATTCGTCAGCCAGGAGATGGGGTTGCTGAGGAAGAGATCGTGCCGGTACCGGGTGAAGATATTACTCCGGTGATTCCAGTTTCTGAGATTATACCCGATGCCGGAGGACTCTCCATTTTCTGGATTATTTTCGTAATTGTGATCGTTTTAGGGGTCGCAGGAGTGGTTTTTGTGGTGGTCAGGACCATTCGACAACGTCGGGAGGAACTTGAGATTCCACAAACGCCAGTTGGGTCTTCAGAAACGCCTTCCTTTGTTGAGCCGGTAGAGCCTGAGGTCGTTGAAGTGGTGCCTCAGAAGAAGTCTTCGACAGGCTCAGACTCTTACGAGGTCGATAGGGAGGAGGTCGATAGTCAAGAGTTAAGTGATAAGAAAGACAATCCCCCGACTATTGATTCTGGACTCTCGACTGAAAATGAGGATAAGGATGCTAGGAAAGGTCCTCCATCCGGAACAAGTGGTTCTATTCCGGATTGGTTGAAGGGATAGAGAGGGGAGTTCGGAGTTTGGAGGGGGGATGAAGAATCACAAATTGCAAATTACTAATAAAGAATGAAGAATTATTTCTAAACCATTCATATGGCCAATGATCAGATGCCGTCTCGTAATCCTGTGACGCCTCCGGGAGGAAGCACTCCTGTTTCGCCACCCCAGACGACTCCCGCAGTTGGTCTAAAAAAATCCAGAACCAGTTTGTTTTTTACGTTTATTGGAGTTTTTATCTTTCTTTTTGTTCTATTTCTGGTTTTTTTGGTGGTGATGCTTCTTCAAGGGGGAGGGGATAATCCCATTCTTCAGGCTTTAGGAGTTGAGCCCGCCTTACTTCAGCAGCTCCTGCAGACTCTGGTGAGCTTGGTCTTTGGTTTTCTGTCACTGATTGCGTTTATTCTCTTTCTGGTGGGACTCTTTAGACGTCTGACCTCCGCCAAAATTGAGCAGGAAAAGAAAAAACGGTCTTTGATCTTGGCCCTGGTCTCAGGACTCTTTTTTCTGTTCTTTGTTTTTATCTGGATCGTGCTCTATTTTTATATTTCCCAGCTTCAGCTTTCCGGTGGTCCTCAGGCTGTCGTGCTGACTGATCCCGCGACTACGATCAATCTTTCTGCTCCCATTGATATCACTTTCAGTGCCCGGGATATTGAACAGGTCTATATCCGGTCCGGTATTGTTTCCTACAGCTGGGATTTGGATGGAGATGGTGTTTTTGATGATGGGAATGGTCGGGATATTCAGTATCGGTATACGAGTCGAGGGAATGCAGCGGGAGTCTATAATGTTGCTGTAAAATTGATTTTATCGGATGGAAAAGAAGTCGTTATTCCCAGTTTGGTTACCATCGCTAATGTGAGATCAACGGTTCATGTTGAGTACTCTCCTCAACTGTTGGAGGCACCGGTTACGGTTTCTTTTGATGCTTCAAAATCTGTTGATCCGGATGGGAGTATTATTGCCTATGAGTGGGATTTCGACGCGGATGGTCAGGTGGATCAGACGGGATCCAAGGTCAGCTGGTCTTTTGAAGAGGTCGGAACTCGTGAGATTATTCTAACGGTAACTGATAATAATGGAGAGAAGGTTGAGGAGCGCTTATCGCTTGATTTCCTCAGAGGAAGGACGAAAGAGGCGGTTATCATTGCCCGGCCGGGGCTGAAGGGACAGGCTCCTTTTATGGTTTCTTTTGACGGCTCTAATTCCTACCTTGGCGAACGAATCCAGTCCTATGAATGGGATTTTGGAGATAATAGCGCATTGGCTTCTGGTAGGACGATTCAGCATCAATACTCCAATCCTGGTGAATATACGGTTCATCTGACTACGGTAGGCATCAGTGGGACGAAGCTTGAAGGCACCGAGATCGTTTATGTTGAACGTCAGACCAATACTCCTCAAGCGGTTATTCGACTCAAAAACCAAAACCTCACTGGAAATGTAGTGACGGGAAGTGCTCCGTTCATGCTTCAGTTTGATGCCGGTCAGTCGAAGGATATCGACGGGACAATTGTCGAGTATCGCTGGGATTTCGATGGGGATGGCGTCGATGACTCTCTGGTGGCTGAGGCTTCTCATACCTATGTCGTGGAGGGGACATTTGAAGCGAAGTTGACGGTTGTGGATGATGATGACCTCAGTTCAACCGCTCAGTTGACCGTTCAGGTGGGTACCTCAGAGGTAGTGGTGGAGGTTGATGTGAGCAGCTATTCCGGATCAATTCCATTGGAGGTTACCTTCGATGCTTCCGCTTCGCAGGCAGGTGATAGCAAGATTATCTCTTATACCTGGAACTTCGGAGACGGGACGCCGGAGCTTATCGGAAGTGCTCGTCAGACTCATGTGTATAGCCAGGTGGGGGAGAGTAAGGTCACGGTTTCTGTGCTTACAGAGGATGGGAAGAGGGCTTCCAAAGAATTCCTTATCGTGGCTCGAGAAGTCGAGCTTCAGGCTGATTTTACGTTTAATCCGGTATCACCGCAGGTGGGACAAAAGGTTTTCTTTGATGCGTCTCTATCTCAAGGGCAGATAGGCCGTTATTACTGGGAGTTTGGTGATGGTCAGATCAGTCGAGTGGTGAAGCCAGACCATGTGTTTGAGCAAGCCGGAACTCATACCGTTACACTGGAGGTCTATGACCGTTCAGGGCAGGTGAGTCGGAAGCAAGCGGAAATAATAGTTGAAGGAGGATGAGGAGGATTGGAATTATGGGATTGTTAAGACTGTTAGGATTGGTTTTCTATGTGGCAAATTCTCTTAGAGCGGTTTCTGGCTAATCCCTGGTGGGGAGGAGGAAGTGTGGTGCTTTTTGCTCTGGTTCTGGCGGTTATTGTGTATTCTTTTTTTCGAAATGTCCGTCGATTGTCCTGGTATTATGGGGCTGCTCTTATTGTGGCTGTCATATGGGGTGCCTTTGTCATGTGGGTTCCGGGTTTTTTGGAGTCTCTGGTGGTGTATCGTACAGATTGGTCATTGGTTTACCTGGTTCAGGCAGGAAGTGCTTCGGCCCTTCTTTCCCAGCTGGTTTTTTACCTTTTGGTGTATGGGGGTCTTGCCGTCGGGGTTCTTCTGGGGATTGCTCTCTGGTCTGTCGTGACCTTTCGTCTGGAGCGGCTGAAGAGCCTTTTTCGACGCTCTTTTTCCATGCCCTGGGGAGTGATCTTGTTTTCGCTTCTTTCTCTTTTTCTGAGTTATCTGTGGATCTTGCTTTTTGAAGGGATGGCATTTGATATTCTCATTTCTTTATTGGAGCTTATGAGTTTTCTTTTTGTGATTCAGTACTTTATTCGACTTGTTGATACTGCGTACCTGAATACTCCTCAGATTTTCATGGAATTTGTCTGGGTGAGTGGACTTATGATGCTGTTTGTTTCTTTTCTCTTCAGTTGGAGTGATACCTTGTCATCACCTGATCTTGCTCTGCTCTCGGCAAGAAACTTCTTTTTCCACGAGTTATTTGTGTTTTTTCTGGGGGTTCTCCTTCTCGGGTTTCTGACAACGTTTTTGGTGCGATCAGTGTTTGCTTCTCAGTTTTTTTTGGAGCATTCATTCAGGCGTATTCCATTTCTTTCGGGATTCTTTTCGCGACTCTTTTCTCCTCTCCATCAAAAAGCCTATGGTGATCAACGAGTGTTTATCGGCATCGTGGTTTCAGTTTTTACAGGCTTTTTCTTTTTGATGATGGTCCATCAACAGTGGTATCTACTCCTGGTTCCTTTCTTTTTTCTCGGGTATTTTGTCTTGTTTTGTCTGCTCGATCGTCAGGAAGATATGCGGGTGAGGGGGGATATTCTGGAGAAAAGATGAACTTACTTTTTTTCTTCCTCGTAGTCTTCGATGTTGGTTTTCTCGAGCTTGTTAATTTTTTCCTGGCGTGCTGTGATGGGATTGTAGGATTGATAGTAAAGCTCGATAAGCTCTTTGGTATTGAGCTCTTGGGTCCTAATATTTAGTCCCACGAGGGCTTGCTCGACCTGGTTGACCCGTTGGGTCAGTTTTTTTCTGAGGTCTTTAAAGTTTTTTTGACGGGTTCGCGTTTTCGCTATGGTATCGCTGGGAAAAATGTGGCCCAGGAATCGGTCGATAAAGCTGATTTTGGTTCCTGTGGGAGGATCGACCGGAACGACGACATAAAACTTTTTTTCCATGATATCGGCGTATTCGACCAGCTTTTCGACGTACTCCTGGTACTCCGCGGTCTGTTGCTTGAGCAGAGGATTTTCCTGTTGTTCTTTGATCTCATCTAGGTGTTCGAGATAGTTGTCGATATCGAGTTTTTTTGATCGCACGACGATCTGGACGGGGAATTCCAGGGAGTTCAGGAAAGATTGATAGCCCTGAATAAGTGCGTTTTGTTCTTCTTCTGATTTGAGATTGAAGTTTACTGAGGTGGTTTGGAGTACTGCCCGAATTCCTCCATTTTTAAGAACCACCGTGTTGTCATGAATTTCCGCAATCGGTAAAAATCGCTGAGTCGCGGCGCTTTTTTGCTGAGGAGGTCGTGCTTTCACGGAATCTTTGGGTTGATTTGGATCAGGTGAAGTTGTCATGGGGATGGGGGTTGAGTGGTGTGAGAGCGTAGAGACGCATAGCTATGCGTCTGTACAAGAGTTGGGAGTTGAGGGTTGGTGGGTGTATGTGGTAGAGACGTTTTGGCAAAACATCTGTACTGTGGGAGTTAAGTCGTGGATTCTTGAGATTCTGCTGAAGGAACTTTTCGTTCAGCGCCCTGACGGAGCTGGTCTGCTGTGAGGATTTCGCTTTTTTTGAGGAGGTTCTCTTCGTTTTTGTTCTTCAATGGGGGTCGTTCCGGCGTCTTAATAGGATTTTTTGACTGATCCGGAGCTTCAAAGGCATCTCTTTTTGTCTCAGATGCTAATTCAGGTTCCTGGAGAGGCTGAGGTTTCGGTTCTGTGTCGGTGTTGCTGTTCTGTTCCGGAATGGGTTCAGGTGCTGGCTTAGGAGCTTGTGGAGGCTCTGTGACCTGTTTTTGTTCAGGCACGGGGTTCGGTTTAGGTATTGCTATCGGTTCAGGTTTTTGTTCTGGAACGGGTTCGGGTTTCGGGATGGGTTCAGCTTTTGGTTTCGGAATGTTTTCAGGTTCGGGGGGCTTTTCGGGACTCTCGCTGAGCCAGGATGGCAGAGCCGGTTCAGGAGCAAGAGTTTTTGAGAGATCTGACACGTCTTTTTTTTCTTCTGTCTGAGTTGTCGTACTTTCAGTATTTTTCTTTGTTCGTCGTCGTTTTCGTCGTTTTTTCTTTCTTTTTTGGGGTTCTTCAGTGGGTGGTATTTCTTTTGATGCCTCTGAAAGGGGCTTTTTTCCTATCTCCAGGATTTTTTCTTCGGGATCATTGGTTTGTGTTTCCATTTTGGAGGACTTATCGCCGTGTGGTTTCTCATTGAGAAAGGCGCTTTTGAGGAGGTTTTCGTCCTTTTCGGCATCAACGGTTTTGAGCGGCTCACTTTCTTTTTCTTGTTTGAGGGTATCCAGTGTTTTGCTGATTCCCCGGATTTCTTTCAACTGTTCTTCTTTTGCGATCATGATTTGGCTTTCTTTTTCTGCTTTCGCGTCTTCTTTCTTTTCTTCCGGTGTTTTGTATCCTTCTTCCTGAGTGATTTGATCTGTTCCCTTTACCCACACGCGTTTCGAGGGAGTGACGAAGCGTTCGATGACCAGAGCCAGGTAGCGATGAAAAGGGAGATTTGCAATTTTTATGAAGGCGAAAGCTACTGTAGTCAGAATAGTGAGAATGACTGGAGGTAGCCAGAAAATCGTAGATGCACCCTGATTACTCAGTGCCGCGTAGATGGCATAGGATATGGCACCGCCTACCACACAGATAATGAGTTGTGGGAGGGTCAGAAACCAGACAATTCTGTCGGCTTGTTGTACGTCCTGGGGGACTTTGAACTGCATAAAGAGTCTTTAATCTCTTTATTATAGCAAAAAATGCCGGTTTTTTCCAGAAATTAGATTGTTTCGATGCTGGGTAGCTCTCCCACCAGCGGCATAAGGTAGTCAAGCCCGGCTTGGGTGAGCTGTTTTTTTTCTGAATCATAATACTCCTCCGGAAGGTGCCGGGTTTTGTTGGCGACTTTTTCCAGCTCCACAGGTTCGATTCGAATTTCGTATGGAGAGTTGGAAACGCGTTTAATAGTGATAGAGGCGGATTGGAGCTGGTCTTCGGTGTAGAGTTGGACAGCCTGTTCGCCCACCTGTCTGGCTTCCCGGCTGTCGACAGGACTAGGGTCGGGATAGCTGCGTTGCGGGTATCCAAAGGTGTCCTGTCTGACGCGTGAAATGCCCGTTTTTTCTTTCAGAAAATCAGCCAGGACATTTCCCAGAGGCAGTCCGCTGAGCTGGATATTGCCGTGGGCATCCACTTCGTTTTTGACGAATTGAGTGATGATAGGGTTGCCGTCGGCTCCTGAGATCCCTTCACTGATGGAGAGTATAGCCCGACCATGTTCCTCATAGGTTTCTTTGACTTCACGAGCGAAGTGGTCAAGGTCGAAGACCTGCTCCGGGATATAGACGCGATGAGCTCCACCCAGCGCGCCCGCGGCGGTCAAGAAGCCGGCATGGCGGCCCATGATGATGGCGATGTGGATGCCGGGGAGAGCGGCATTGTCCCGCTCGAGTCCCATCATGGCTTTCGCGACGAAGCGTGCCGCGGAAGGAAATCCGGGGGTGTGGTCGTTTTCGACAAGGTCGTTGTCCACGGTCTTGGGGATATGAAATCCTTTCATGTCATATTGCGAGGCTTTTGCCGCTTCCAGAACGATCCGGATGGTTTCCGATGAGTCATTGCCGCCGATGTAGAAAAATCCTTTGATATCATGCTTTTGAAAGATGTTCAAAATATTTGTACAATACTCCTGATTTGGCTTGTCTCTTGTTGAAAAAAGTACGCTTCCCGGTGTTTCTGCAATACGATTGAGTTTCTCATCGTCGAGCCTGTGAAGTTCCACAAAGTCTTCTTCCACAATCCCCTGGATGCCGTATCGAGATCCGATGATCTCGAGTCCATTTTTTTTGGCTTCGAGGACTGCTCCCACGAGGGATTGGTTGATGACGGCTGTGGGGCCGCCGCCTTGGGCAATCAGGAGTTTCATAGGGGAAGGATGATAAGGACTATAAAGATGATAAGGATGATAATGATGATATGGATTTATTTATTTTCTCATTGGATTTCGTTCTTGTGCTTCTGAAAACTGATGCAAAAGATATCCTGTTTTTGCTATCTGGTCAGAAAGAGTCTTGAAATCGGTATCAGAAAGATAGGTAAGTTCATAAGCTAAATCAATGAAACAATCGACCTCGACGAGTGATCCCCGCGCAACCTCAAGGAATCGACAGCAATCGTTCTTTGATTTTCTCTCATTTCCTTCAGCAATGTTGGCCATGATAGAATTTGCTGCTCTTCTCATCTGATTTGTCATGCTGTATTTTTCTTCTTTAGGAAATCGCTTGGTCATTTGGTATATGTTGATAGTGAGTTTTTTGGCCTCTCTCCAAACTATCAGTCTTCTAAATGAACGATCGTAGATGTTCATCTCTTTGCATTATAGAATCTCTCTTTTTATAAAGTATGATATTCAGTATATGCAATATTTTATACTTGATTGCTTTCTGATTTGTTTCAGATTGAAAGAATCCTTATAGTCTTTATCGTCTTTATCATCCTTATCGTCCTATGTTTCAAGCTATCGTCGGTCATGATCGGATCAAGGATCAACTCAAGAGCGATCTTGAAACAAAGAATTTTCACCAGTCTTATCTGTTTAGTGGGCCAGAGCATATCGGCAAGATGAGTTTATTACGGGAGTTTTTGAGTCTTGTTCGGACACAGGTCTCTTTTGACCCGGAATCAGTTTTTGGGAGGCAGGTGATGGTGGGGCAGGGGCCTGGTTTCATCAGTTTTTTGGATGATGGGGAGACACTAAAGGTGGATGAAGTGAGGAAAATCGTAGACTTTGTGTCGCGGAGGACGGCAGAAGGGGAGGTATCTTTTTGTGTGATTGAGCATCTGGAGCGGATGACCCGGTCGGCAGCGAATGCTTTTTTGAAGGTTCTTGAGGAGCCGTCCGAGCGCTTTGTGTATCTGATGACGACGCGGGAGGAAAAGAAGCTTTTGCCAACGATCCGCTCGCGGGTGCAGTTTTTTCGTTTTACGCTTCTACCGGGGAAGGCGGTGGAAAGTTTTTTGCTGTCCCGGGTTAAAAATGAAGTGATGGTTCAAGAATTGATGAAGTTATCAGCCGGTCGGATTGGTCTGGCTCTTTCGATGATGAAAGATGCGGCTTTGCTAGACCGGATGAGGGAGCTCTACGATTACGCGATGCTGATTTTTGAAAAGGATATTGTGGATCGCTTTCATCTGGCAGAGCATCTTTCGCAGAAAGAAGTGAGTTCGGCTGAGCTGTCCCAGTTTCTCATGTTTTTGGCGTTGAAGCTGAAGCAGGAGGGGACTCAGCGCTATTTGAAGCAGCTGGACCGCCTGCAGGAGGTGAGCCAACTCTTCGAAGATACCCAAGTGAACAGGCGTTTGGTCCTGGAGGATTTGTTTTTGGGGATATAAAACTTTCTGATATTTTTCTTGACTTTTCCTGTATCCTGGCTTAGTCTGGCTCCGTAATCAGCATTCAAATCCTATGAATTTGTCTTTGCACACCATTATTCTCGACAAGATGTGTCTCGTGGTCCGCTTTGCGGCCATGAACTGTGTTGAGGAACGGTGTAGCAGATAGATTCTCTGAAATAGACACCTTGTAAAGCTTTCCTCAGCACAAAGGAAGGCTTTTTGTTTGGTTTTCCTGTCGACTTACATTCATTCCTTTTATCCTTCACATCTTACTCATGTCACTCACAAAACCAGTAACTTTCATGGTTGCTTCACTCCTCTCAGGTCCAGTAGATTCCTGGCAAGAGCTTGCTCCTCCTGTTCCGGTATATGCATTATTCGATCCATCCGTTCGGATCGATGCTTGCCGTTCCGAAGCGCTTTCAGAAAAATTGTCCGAACTGAACAAACGAACGGATTCGGTTCGGACGAAGTTACTAAATCTTCTCAATGATACGGTTCATTTTTTTGAAAGTTTGAACGATGAAGAGTTTGAGCAGATGAGATCTGATGTTGATCAATTCCGAAAAAATCTCGCTCTTCTTGTACAACTCAAACACAATGAGATTGCTTATCTTTCCAAAGAATATGCTCTTGAACACAATGAACTTCTGGAGAGACTTTCCGAGCTCATTGAGTTTTCAAGGGGAAAATATCACAGAATTGAGATTATTGATGGTGATTCGGAATTTGATCTTTGAAATGTTGCTGGAATAGGGAGTTTTGCCCTTTGCCCTCCGGGGAGAACGGCACGGCTGGCGGGCTGTGATTCATTCCAGTCCGCCGCCGCTCTTTTTTGTGTGCTCCCATTCATTTGTGGATTGGTATTGGTTTGATACAATGAAGCGGTCCTTTTTCGAATATCATCATGCTTCTTCTCTCCACTGACAGTCTTCGTGGCTATGGTCTCAATCGGGTTTTTCGCTTTGCCAAGGAGGCGGGCTATGGAGGAGTGGAGGTGGCACTGGATATACGAGAGTTTGATACCCAAAGCAGCGAGTATCTGAATGAGCTTCAAAAGCAGTTTGATCTGCCTGTTCGCGCTGTCAGGACTTTTCCCAATAGCACGGTCAAGCAGACCACGCTCGCGATGAGTATTGCTGAAGCAGTGAAGGCAGAGACGCTTGTCCTGGATCCGCCACGTTTGTTTGATTTTACGTATAAGAATTGGCTGAAAAAGGAGGTTCCGGGATTGCGCAAAAAATATGGTTTTCATCTTGCTCTGAAGAACGGTCCAACCGAGACCCTGTGGGGAGTATTGCCGGGGCGATCGATGTCCAGTATTCCTGATCTTCAAAATTTCGAGGAAGTGTGTCTTGATACCTCAAATCTCTTCGCGAAGCGGCTTGATCTGATGAGGGCCTATGATCTGATGAAAAAATATCTGGTTCATGTCCACCTCTCGAATGTGCAACAGGGAAAAGAACACAGTATGCCGATGGATGGCATTATGCCTTTGGAGAGCTTTCTGACGAAGCTTGCGAAGGATCAGTATGCGGGTGATTTGACCCTTCTGGTCCGTCCTAAAGCCTTACAAGCGGGTGATGATGCCAAGGTGATGAAGAATTTGGAGAAGGCTCGAAAGTTTGTTGAAAAATATATGGGGTGAAGGAATGAGGAAATAAAGAAATGAAGAAACGAGGAAATAAGAAGTAATGTTTGTCAATTGATTTTTTTTCCATGGGGCTTCTGGGACGTCGATATTGACAAAATGGGTTTTTGACCTTGTCTCAAGCTTCTGTTATACTATTTGGGCAAAAAATTGAAATGATAATTTTTGTGATATTTTCTGTTTTTTTTGAGCTAAAATGAGTTGTTTGTAAGTATTTTTTACAGGTTTTTCCCATTGAGTATCATGATTCAGCTCTTTCATCCCTTTCTCGACGACTGCTTGTCTCTTCCTTCTGAGGGTTGAATCGTTTAAGCCTGCTTACCTCCTCTCGCCCGCTCAAAAAAAAGGAAAGTCGTTTCTTTCTTTATTTTTTTATAACCAGACATCATGAATACGTTACTTGCTTTCCTGATCGGTGCTGCGCTTTCTGGCCTGGGTCTCTTCTTTATCTGGAAACCAAAAGAGGCTATGAAAGCGGCGGATATCGAACGGAAGAATGAAGAGCGGCTCGAACGCACGCGTATGCAGTCCAAAGAAATGCTTCTTGAGGCTGAAAAAAAGGCACTGCTCATTGAGGACAAGGCTTCCAAGAAGCTGGCGAAGGCTGCTGAAGATGCCAAGGAAATGCAGCACAGTTTAGAGAAAGTGCAGACTCGTCTGGAGACCAGGGAAGAAAATCTGGATAAAAAGAACGAAGAGTTTGAGAAGCGTTTGGAGGAGGTGCGTGAAAAGGAGCAGGGTATAGATGCAATTCGAAAGGATCTGGAGGAAATGAAAGGACAAGAAATGAAGAAACTGGAAGAGATGACCGGATTGAATAAAGACCAGGCGAAAGAAGAGCTTTTCCGTCGTGTGGAGGTGATTGCTCAGTCGGATATTAAAAAAAAGATTTTAAGTGAAGAAGAGAGGGCAAAGGAAATGTCATCCGAAAAGGCGCGATGGGTCATTACCCAGGCGATCCAAAAGTATGCCGCGGAAGTTACGGCAGAGAGCACGACGACTTCGGTGACGCTGCCGAGTGATGAGATGAAGGGACGTATTATCGGAAAAGAAGGGCGGAATATTAATGCTTTTGAGCTTTTGACGGGGATCGATGTCATCGTCGATGATACCCCCAACACAATTCTGATCTCAGGGTTTGATCTTCTTCGCCGGTATGTCGCCAAGCTCACGCTGGAGCGATTAGTTGAAGACGGTAGGATTCATCCGGCACGTATCGAGGAAATGCTTGAGAAGGTGAAGGATGAGGTTTCTGATCTGGTGAAAACGCTGGGAGAGAAGGCGGTGCTTGAAATCGGTATTCCAAATCTGCATCCCAACCTGATCAAGCTGATCGGCCGACTGCGATTCCGTACTTCGTATGGTCAAAATGTCTTGAAGCATTCGCTTGAGGTTGGATTCCTGGCTTCAGCAATCGCTGCGGAAATTGGAGCAGATCAGGAAATTGCCAAAGTGGCCGGGTTCCTGCATGATATCGGGAAGTCCGTAGACCATGAAATCGAAGGAAATCACGCTCTGATTGGACGTGATATTCTCGAAAAATTCGGGATGGATGAACGGATCTGTCAGGCGGTGGGTGCTCATCATGAGGATATTCCTCTCAAGAATGTTGAGGACTATATTGTGATGGCTGCGGACGCTATTTCTTCCGCACGACCGGGTGCTAGACGGGAAAATGCTGAAGCTTTCGTGAAGAGAATGAAGCAGCTTGAAGAAATCGCTAAATCCAAGGCAGGAGTGAAAAAGTCTTACGCAATTCAGGCTGGTCGTGAGGTGCGGGTCTTCGTTGAGCCGGATGAGATTTCTGATATTCAGATGATGCAGCTGTCACGGGATATTGCTCAGGAGTACGAAAAAAATCTCGATTATCCCGGGCAGATCAAGGTGCATGTGATACGGGAGACGAGAGCAGTAGAATACGCAAAGTAGTTCGGAGATTGGAGTTCGGAGTTTGGAGACAAATTTAAGGTTTGAGTATGGAGTCAAATTATCAAAAGCTTATTGTTTGGCAGAAAGCCATGCAGCTCGTGACATGTGTTTATCAGCTGACAGAAGATTTCCCAAAAATTGAGGTTTATGGGATTACAAATCAAATGAGAAGATCTGCAGTTTCGATACCTTCAAATATTGCTGAAGGGAGTCAGCGAAGAACAAATAAAGATTTTATTTATTTTTTGAGAAATTCTAAAGCCTCTTCCGCAGAACTGGAAACTCAGCTTTTTATCGCTGAAAACTTAAAGTATCTCAAGAATTTTGAATTATATAAACAATGTCACGCATTTATTCTTGAGATTCGAAAAATGTTATCAGCTCTTGAGTCGAAACTTACTCCGAACTCCAATCTCCAAACTCCCAACTTATCATAGATACCCATTGTCATCTCTGGTTCAAGCATTTCAGGGGAGAGATACCTGAAGTGATCGAGCGTGCGAAGGCAGTAGGGGTGCATACGTTTGTCTGTGTAGGCTGTGATGAAGAGAGTTCCAGGGCGAGTGTGAAGTTGGCCTCTGAGTACGGGTCTTTGTATGCGACTGTTGGTCTGCATCCGACGGATGGGAAGTATTGGGAAGGAAAAAAGAGTATTGCCTGGATGCGGGAGTTGATTGAATCGGGTGACAAGGTCGTGGGAGTGGGGGAGACGGGGATTGATTACTTTCACGAACCTTTTGATTCGGGGTTGCAGCAGGAGATGTTTCGGGAGCAGTGCTTGTTGGCTCAGGAGTTTGATTTGCCGGTGGTGGTGCATTTGAGGATGGGAAAACAGAGTTCGCAGTTGGCAGAAGGCAGGGGGCAGCTAAATGAAGCCGAGCAAGATTGCTTGCAAATACTTGATGAGGTGGGGATGGTTGAGGGTAAGGTCTTGTTCCACTGCTTTTCAGGTGATCGTCAGATGGCTGAGGAGGTCTTGAAGAGGGGATGGTTTTTGTCTTTTTCAGGAGTGCTGACTTATCCCAACGCGTCTGAACTTCGGGAGGTCGTGAAAATGGTACCGATTGATCGGATTGTGGTGGAGACGGATTGTCCGTTTTTGGCTCCGCAAAAATATCGGGGAGAGCGGAATGAGCCCGCATATGTCGTGGAAACTGCTCAGATGATCGCGAAGTTAAAAGAGATGGAGATTGGAGAGGTAGATACGGTTTTGGATGCAAATGCGAGGAGACTTTTTGGGATAAAAATGCTATAATGAAGGGATTTACTTTTCCCCTCATTTCCTCTCAATGACAGCTGTGAAAGTCGCTTACTTCTCAATGGAAATCGCGCTCTGGTCGGATGTGCCAAACTATGCCGGTGGTTTGGGTGTTTTGGCAGCAGATATGATGCATTCTTTCGCGGATCTGGATTATCCGGCTGTGGGGGTGTCTTTGATCTATCATCAGGATGATGATCTGAAAAAAGGGTTTAATCCGGAAACGGTGATGAAGAGGGTTCCTGAGATGGTGGAGGTCACGATCGAGAATCGACAGGTGAAGGTTGGGGCTTTTGTTCATCAGGTGAAGGGAATATCCGGCAAGACGGTTCCAATTTACTTTTTGACGACTAATCTTTCCGAAAATCCCCGATGGGATCGTGACTTGACCAAGGATCTCTATGCGTCCAGCAATGCCTATACTCGTTTGGGGCAGGAAGTCATTTTAGGTATCGGTGGTGTGAGGATGCTGCGGAAGCTTGGGTATGCCACGATTGAGAATTTTCACATGAATGAAGGGCATTCGGCTTTTTTGACACTCGAGCGGCTCAAGGAGGAGCAGGGAGATGTTGCGGCAGTGAAAAAGAGCTGTACTTTCACCACCCATACGCCTGTTCCGGAGGGGCATGATCATTTTGATTATGTTCTGGTGTATCAGGTCTTAGGTTCTCTTGTGCCAGCGAATATTCGTCAGTTGGCGACGGATCAGAGTTTGAGCATGACCCATTTAGCCTTGAATTTAAGTAAAGCAACGAATTCTGTTTCTGAAGTCCATCATGGGGTCTGTGAGCGGATGTTTCAGGGCTATTCGTTTCAAAATGTGACGAATGGTATTCATCTTCCGACTTGGGTTTCCGATCCGATAAGAGAGCTCTTTCAGCAGCACTTCCCGTCTTGGGAGCAGGAACCGAATCAATTGGAACAGCTCTCTCAAATATCTCTTCAGGATGAATTATTGGCAGCTCATCGAAAAAATAAGCAGGACTTGATTGACTGGATCAATGTCCATCAGGAGTTTTTCCCTGCTTTTGATAATCCCTCAGGAGATGATGGGTTTGATGATGAGACTTTGACTATTGCTTTTGCTCGTCGTTTTGTTGCTTACAAAAGACCCTCTTTGATTTTTCAGAATCTTCAGAGGCTCCGTGAATTAGGGTATCGGAAAATTCAGATTATTTTTGCCGGGAAGTGTCACCCCAGTGATGAGTCGTGTGCCCATTTGAGGGCAGATGTACGGCATTATGCTGAGGAGCTTCGGGGTCAGGTAAAGATTGCTCTGATCCCGGATTATTCTCCTGACATAGCTAGAAAACTTGTTTGCGGTGCTGATCTCTGGTTGAATGCTCCGATTAGAAGTCGAGAAGCGAGTGGGACCAGCGGGATGAAGGCAGCTCTCAACGGGTTACTGAATCTTTCGACATGGGATGGCTGGTGGGTTGAAGGATTTGCACGTCATCCCGAAGCCGGATGGGGTTTTGGTGATCACTCACAGGGGCTTCCAGATGATCAGAGAGATCAACGAGATGCTGAGGAGTTGTATGTTTGTCTTGAAGATATCGTAGACTGTTATTACGATCGACCTGAGGAATGGTTGCGTAGGATGCAATTAGCTCTTGCGTTGGCCGGGTACTTCAATACCTCTCGGTGTATTGGGGAGTATGAGGAGAGGCTGTGGGGGGTGGGTAGAGACAATTCATGAATTGTCTCCATGGCGATGAACTGTTAGGACGATAAAGACTATAAGGAAGGGGGTGAGATTGTTTACGATTGTTTTGTAGTCTTGACTGGTGTAGATTTTTTGCCTGTCCTAAGGCTTTATTTGTGAATAAAAAAGTTGATCAATTGTCGCTGCCATCTGATCTGTATTCTCGGAATGTCCACATCGCTGAGGGAATACGACAGTATAAGAAGCTGAAGGGATTGCGGCGGATCAAGATTTTGGATGTTGGGGGTCGAGGTGGTCAATTGAATGTTTTCCTGGATCCTGAAGACCATCTGACGATTCTCGATATCCGGGAAGGGGGTGAGTCGAATTTGATTGTTGGAGACGGGACTCAGATGACGATGTTTGAAGATCATTCATTTGATGTGGTGGTTTCGGGTGATACCTATGAGCATATCCCTTTTGATCTGCGCAAGGCATTTATTCTCGAATCTTTTCGCGTTTCCGCTGACCTGGTGATCCTGGCAGCGCCCTTTGACGAGCCTGGAGTGCATGAGGCTGAGACCATGCTCAATCATTTTTTTCAGAGTCTTTTGGGAGAGGATCATGAATGGTTGAAGGAACATTTGGAGTACGGATTACCTGAGAAGGCCCTTCTGGAAGATCTGATTAGATCTCATGGGAGGCAGTTTTTTATTTTATCCTCATCCGATCTCGATAACTGGGTGCTTCTTCAAATGCTGATATTTTTCTCTTACTGTTATGGGGTTTCGGATGATTTGATCCAAGCGTTTTATCAGGCTTACAATCGTGATTTTTTGGAGGTTGAAGATTTTCGTCTGGGGAGCTATCGACAGATCTTTTTTATGACCCGAGAGGTCTTTCCTTTTGCATTTTCTTATCAGCTTGATCCGGTCAAGAGGAGCTCGTTGAGGAGTGCTGCTTTTGACCTGATCAGTACTTTTACCCGTCACAAAAATACGCTTTTGCAAGGGCAACTGGATTTGAATGTCCAGCAGGTTGCTCAGGTGGAGAGCTTGCGTCATGAGCTCGTATCTGTTCGGGATTTGAACCGTGAGTTCCAGACTCAGTTGAGTGAGCATGTGGGAGCTTTGGATACTCTGAAGGTAGTTATTCAGAGCCAGGAGGATCGATTCAGCAGCACGTCAGTTGAGCTTTATCGTCGACAAGAGGTCATTCAGGAGCTCACGATACAAGTGCAAAACCGAGATCAGGTCGTGATGGAAAAGGAGTCTCAGCTCCAGGAGCTGAATTCGGATCTGAAGATGAAGGGTGAGCAAGTGGGATCTTTGGAATATGATTTGGGGTTGCATCGTGAGGAGTTGGATCATCTTCGTGTCAAGCTGGAGGAGCGCCGACAGGTTTGTCGTGAGCTGAAGTATCATATTGGGATTCTTCGAAAACGGTCTCTTGGGAAGCAGTATCAAGTTCGATTTTTACAGGCCAAGCTGATCCGGGAGGAGTCTCGAAGTCTGAAGCTGGAGGATGAGATTTCTGGTTTGAATGAAAGTTTGCGGGATTTGAACGAGAGAATTTCCCAAAAGGATCAGCAGATCCAGGAGCTCCTTCCGGATTACCAGGAGTTTCAGGTGGTGAAACGATCCCTGAGTTATCGGTTTCTGCTTTTTCATCGAGGGATTACGGGTTATTTCGTCAAGCTTTACCGTTCTGGGCTTCAGGGCTTTCACATTCTTCGACGGGATGGTGTGAGAGTTTTTTTCTTTCATTTGAAGCAGTATTTCATTTCACGGCATCGAAGTGCTGCCTCTGGACAGGCACTTTCCCTCAATGAGCAGTATCAGATTTTCCTAGAGCAAGAACGGTCTGCTCCTCGTCCAGCATCCTTGAGTCATCAGATCCAGGATCTTCGGTATCAGCCCCTGATCTCATTATTGACACCGGTTTACAATGTTGCTCCCCGCTGGCTTGATCGCTGTATTCAGTCCGTGATGGATCAGTCTTATCCGCATTGGGAGATGTGTCTTTATGATGACGCTTCTACGGATCGTAAGACCCTTGATTGTCTTAAGCGTTGGGAAGGAAGAGATCCTCGGATCAAGATTTCTTTTGGTCAGCAGAATCTTCATATCTCCGGAGCGTCTAATCATTCTCTTCAAATGGCTACGGGAGAGTTTGTCGCTCTTCTGGATAATGATGACGAAATCAGTCCGAATGCTCTGCTCGAAGTGGTGAAACGACTCAACGATGATCCTGATCTGGATATGCTGTATAGCGATGAAGATAAGCTGGACCTTCAGGGTAATCGTATTGATCCTCATTTTAAGCCTGACTGGTCTCCGGAGACCTTTGAATCAATGATGTACTGTTGTCATCTGGGCGTGTACCGACGAAGTCTTTTGGAGAAGATCGGGGGTTTTAGAGTAGGTTTTGAAGGGAGTCAGGATTATGATCTGGTTCTTCGCTTTACAGACCATACGGATCGCATCGCTCATATTCCGCAGATCTTGTATCACTGGAGGATGATTCCCGGGAGTACCGCTGCTTCGGCGAACGCCAAGGACTATGCGTACGAGGCTGCTCAAAAGGCACTCCTGGACAGGCTTCTCCGTGAACATCAGGATGGGAGAGTCCAGCAGAGTCTTTGGAAGGGATCATATCGGGTCAGGAGATTATTGGAAGAAAAACCTTTGGTTTCGATCATCATCCCATTTCGGGATCAGCCAGAGTATTTGGAGCGATGTTTGGAAAGCCTGGAAAAATCGTCGTATCCCCATCGGGAAATCCTGTTGATTTCGAATCAGAGTCAGATGAAGGAAACTCAGCTGGTGGTGGATCGATTTTGTCAGCAAAATCAGCGAATTCGGTCATTCGATTATCCCCGAGAGTTTAATTTTTCCGCGATCAATAATTGGGCTGTCCAGAGGACGCATGGTGATTTTCTTCTTTTCCTCAATAACGATACCGAACTTATTTCTAAAGACTGGATTGAGAGTCTCCTGGAATTAGCAGTCCGTATGGATATCGGTGCTGTGGGGGCAAAGCTTTTGTATCCTGATAACACTATTCAGCATGCTGGGGTTGTATTGGGGGTCAATGGGGTAGCCAATCATGCTTTTCGTCATGTGCCTGCTGAACAGCACGGTTATTTCGGGTATGCCAATGTCGTCCGAAATTATTCAGCCGTGACGGCGGCCTGTATGATGCTGGAGAAACGAAAGTTTTTTGAGGTGGGAGGCTTTGATGAGCAGCATTTGGCGGTTGCCTACAATGATGTCGACTTGTGTCTCAAGCTGCTTCGCAGGGGATATCGGAATGTTTACACGCCCTTTGCTCAGCTCTATCACCATGAGTCTGTTTCACGTGGTAAGGACGCATTGCATCACCCTCGGTTTCAGGAAGAGGCTGAATACATGATGGAAGTTTGGGGTGACCTGATCCGAAATGATCCGTATTACAATCCTCATCTGACTTTAGAGCGGGAGGATTTTTCATTACGAATTTGATATGATGCTGGCATGAATCTCTCCCATCTTCCCTTTTTCAAGCGCTTTTCTCCTGAGCTCCGCAAGGCTTTGCTCGAGGTGGGTGAAGTGAAGGTTTATCATCCGGGTGATCGGATTTTTGCTATCGGAGATCCCGATACGGATTTTTATATGCTGGTGGAGGGGAGGATTCAGGTTTTTAAACTGAGCAAGGGTGGACAAAAGCGTATCCTTCGGACGGTCCTGCCGGGAGATACCTTTGCGCTGGTGAGTCTTTTTGATGAGCGGCCGATGTTCGTGACGGCGGAGGTGATGGGGGAGGAGGCCAAGGTCTTTGTCATTCCCCGGGAGCGATTTTTTGATCTGTTGAAGCTTTCGTATGAGTTGAGTCGTTTTATTATTGATGGTTTTGTTTGTCGTTTACGGCGTTATGGTGATGCCTATGCAAATATGACAGTGTACTGGGTGGACCAGCGCTTTGTTTCCTATCTTCTCAATCTGGCGGAGCTTCAGAAAAGCGACTCGGTCCGTTTACCCGACACGCTCAAGACTATTGCGGAGCATCTGGGGACAGTTCGCGAGGTGCTTTCTCGGGAGCTTTCGAAAATGATCAAAAAGGGATGGTTTGAGAAAAAAGGATCCCGGATCGTGATGACGAATCGAAAAGCGATGGAGGAGAGATTGAGGATTTGAGAGGGTTTATAATACGGTATTAGGAGGAGGGAAAAAATGTGTTGCGAATTTTCTTGCTCAGGCTTTCGTTTTTTTCTTGCTCGATGAGATCCTGTGCTGTTTTGATGTCATCGGTGATGACACTATCGACTCCCAGATCAATCATTTTTTTGATTTCGACTGATTTATTCAGTGTCCAGACATGGACTTGGTATCCGCTTGCGTGAGCCTTGTTGATAAAGTCCGGTGTGGCCAGGGATGTGATGATGCTATATATATCAACCTTGATTCTGCTCAAGTCACCTAGGACTTTTCCCACGAGAAAGCTGGTGCGAATTGAGGGGTTGAGCACTTTGACCAGCTGGAGGATGGGGTAGTCCTGAGTCATGATGATCACTTGTTCGGGAATACTGTATTGCTTGATCAGTTCTACGAGTTTTTTCGTGATCTCTTCGAGATCTGCCTGCGGTTTGATCTCGAGAATTAGTTCTACTTTGTTTTTTGCCAGCTTCAGAATGGATTCAATGGTAGGAATCTGTTCGGATTGCCCCAGGTCAATGGACTGTAGTTCTTCGAGTGTCAGGTCAGCGATTGCGTCATTCCTTCCGGTCATCCGTTTAAGATTGACATCGTGAAAGGCTACCAGTACGCCATCTTTTGTTTGACGAACATCGGTTTCGAGGATTTGAGCTCTTTCAGTGATAGCTTTTTGAAAGGCCAGTAGCGTGTTCTCAGGGGCTTCATCAGTGACTCCCCGGTGGGAGGTTACGGTTGTGGTAGTGTTCATTTGTATTAGACTTTGTTCGATATCAGGGATGATGAGGACCGTGGCACTGGCCAGGATCAGGATCCCTAAACCAGCGCTGATCAAAGGGTGTTTGAGGATGATGTGTTTTTTGAGTTTGGTTGTTGTGATATCCGGGGTCAAGTGGAGGTGGTGGTGGGGGTTGATGTCGAGATAGAGTTCGGTCAAAAAAGCCATGTGGAGAGGAGGTGTTATGATGGTCAGAAATCCCGCGTAAAGGGTATTGAGAATGACTAAAAGGGCGAGTGTTGTGGTGAAAAGAGTATCTGATGAAAGTGTCGAAGCGATCATGAGTTGATTAAGTCCACTGAGAAGGAGACTTCCCAAAAGGACTAAGACGAAGCCGATAGCATAGCCGCTGAGCAGAGGTTTTATCAGTTTTCGAAATGATTTCCTGACCTGTTTCCAGCTGCTTTTCAGGGCTCCGGTGAGTTTTTTTGATTCAAAAGCGCAGACGTGAAAGACAAACATCAGGTGGATGAAGAGGCTGGCTCCCGCGATTATCATGAGCATGAAAACTCCTGCTAGCCAGGGGCTGCTCTGCCACCAGTATTGCAAGAGTTCATTAATGACGGTATTGGAGGGGGATGCGACGAGGGGGAGGAATGCCTTGACGACGAAAGCAAAAAGAGGGGAGAGGAGAAAGGTGATGAAAAGGACTGAAAGCAGACCAAAATTAATCGCTCTGGGCAGTGATAATATGGACTTCCAAAAGACCTGACGGAGTTGGATTCTTTTCTTTTTTTGCTGTTCCGCGATAATGATGAGCAAACCCATTTGTTCGACGAAAATAAGAGTCGCTGTAATGAGGGCCCAAATCAGTACGGTGAGGATTCCCGGGAGGGTAATGGCAAAGGAGAAAATATCGAAGTTGATCACTACGGGTTGGCCACTGAGGTTGATCAGCTTGAAGATGAGGTAAAGTGCCAGGGGGAGGATGAGGAAAGCTGAAATCAACTTGAAGACTCCTTCAAAGAGCAGGCTTTTCCAAAAGATAGCTTTGAAGCGTTTTACGGTGCATTTGAGAAGAGGGAGGGTTTTTGTCATTATTCATGGCAGCTAGCGCATAGCCCATAGAATTCCAAGCTATGGGAAGTGATTTGAAAATTCTTCCTTCTTCGAATAGACTGCTCGGTCTTTTCTAAATGCTTTTCCATTTCAACGGGTTCAATTGTCTCGCAGAAATTGCAGATCAAATGATGGTGATGCGTACTCTGCTTCAATTCATACCGCATTACACCGTCCTTAAAAACAATTTCCTGGGCTATGCCGTGATCTCTCAAAAACTGAAGTTCGCGATACAGTGTTGAGGTATTCGGTTTACTTCCCTGTATTTCAAGGTGCTCTTTTATGTTTTGGATCGAAAGTGCGCATGATATTTCCATGAGGCATTGGATGATGGCTTCTCGGATTCTCGTCATGCGATAGCCATTTTTTCGGAGCTGAATTGAAAGGGTGAGCAGGGTGGTCATGAGGTGCTAATTACGATTTCCTTTCATCATTATCGATGCGATGAAGCATCCCAGGGCAATGATCACGATCGCTCCGCCACTGGCGATATCGAGATAGTATGATCCATAGAGACCTGTCGCCGTGGAAAAAAGCGAAACAAAAAGAGCAATGATCAGTGTGCAACGAAAGCTTTTTCGCCATAAGAATGCCGTCAATGTCGGAATCACCATGAGCGCCCCAATGAGCAGTGCTCCGACGATCTGAATGGAAATCGCCACGGCAATGGCGGCGAGTGACATCAGAATAATATTGTAGCGTTTGACGGGTATTCCTTCTACGTGAGCTAAATCTTCATCGAAGCTGATCAGGAAAAATCGATGATAATTCCATATGATGCAGCCCGTGACGATGATTGCCAGTCCCGTGATGATCATCACTTCTTCTCTGCTGATGGTGGTAATGCTGCCGAAAAGAAAACTGAATAAATCGCTGTTAAATCCGTTTGCCAAACTGATCAGGACGGCTGAAATAGCCAGACTGCCGGAAAGAAAAAGAGCCAAGAGTGATTCTCCGAAAAGCCCATGATAATGGCGAAGTTTTTCAATACCTAGCGAAGCCAGCAGCGTTGCGATCAGCGCACCAAGAAAAGGACTGAAGTTCATCAATAATGCGCCGGATACGCCAACCAGTGACACATGAGCAAGCGTATCTGCCATGTACGAGGAGCGCCTGATGACTAAAAAAGTTCCAATCAAAGGTGCCACGAAAGCCACCATCATGCCTCCGATGAAGGCTCTGACCATGAAGTCGTATGAAAAAATCTCAAACATATCAGTGATGATGAATAGCGGTGTGATCTACGGCACTCCGTTCTTTGCCGTAGAGATTTTCCAGAGCCGTGGGAGTCATGGTGGATTTAGGAGGGCCATGGCAGACGAGATTTTGGTTCACGCACAGGACATGTTTGACCTGCTTGGCAACGGTATCGATATCGTGTGAGACCATGATAATGGTGATGCCTTGTTCACGATTTATTTTTTCCAAAAACTGGTAAAATTCTTCTTTTCCGGAAAGATCGATCGCGAGCGTCGGTTCATCCAGGATGAGAATTTTCGGATTTCCCACGAGAGCGTGAGCGATGAGCACCCTTTGCAGTTGTCCGCCTGAAAGCTCTCCAATGAGACGGTCCTGAAGTTCCGTCATGCCTGTTTGCTGAAGGGCGCTGGTGACGGCATTTTTTTCTTTTTCGGAAAGTGTCCATGACCTCATTGCATGAGCGCTGACCACTTCCCGAACCGTTGCCGGGAAATTTCGTATGCCATCGGCCATCAGTTGAGGGATGTAGCCGATCCGATGCCTTAGATGATGATGATTTTCACAGGCATCGTGAATGGTTCCTTCCGTTGGATGCAATAGCCCGAGCAGGATCTTGACGAGGGTGGTTTTTCCTCCTCCATTGGGGCCGATGATGCCGACGTATTCCCCCTGACGAATATCAAAGCTGATGTTCTTGAGAATCCATTCTTTGTTATAGCGAAAAGAAAGATTCTTGACCGAAACGCAGATATTTTTGGAGTCTATTGACATTGGAGAGCGATTTTCAAATGATCAAGGTTGTCTCTCATGACGGAGAAATAATCGGTGCCATTTTTTTGTTCTTCAGCCGTAAGTCCTTCGAGCGGATTCAGAACCAGGGTTGTGATTCCCGTTTCGAGAGCCAGCGTTTCTGAAAGTTTCGGACTCACGAGGCTTTCAAAAAAGATCACGGTAATACCTTTCTCCCGGACGAGATCTGTCAGCTTGGCCAGATGCATGGCGGATGGTTCAGCTTCCGGAGATATTCCCGAAATTCCCGTGAACGTGACTCCATATCGTCTTCCCAGATAAGAAAAGGCATTGTGACTGACGATCGATTCATTGAGGAGACAGGTTTTTAGTCCCTGCTGAAACTCTTCATCCAATTGCTGGAGACGGAAGAGAAGATCTTCAGCCCTTTCCTGATAATCTTTTCCATGCTCTGGATCGAGCTTCTCGAGCTGATCGCGGAGAAGGCCGACTTCTTCCTGAGCCAGCACCGGATCCAGCCAGATGTGCGGATCGAAGGCTAGTAATTCATCTTCATCGTGTTCTTCAGCGGGTATGGGCATGAGCTGAAAAGCACTGCTGATTTCGAGGCCTGGCACGTTTGTTTCTCCGATGTTTTGAGCGATATCTTCGGCCCAGGGTTCGAATCCGCTGCCATGATAAATAAACAGGTCGGAATCTGAGATCATCGCAATTTCTTTCGGGCTGGGTTCATAATCATGAGGCTCAGCTCCAGCCGGTGTAATCGTCGTGACTTCAACAAAGGATCCACCGATCTCTTGGGTGAAATAGGCGAGGGGATAAAAACTGGCGACGATGGTCAGAGGAGTATTATTGTCTGAGTTTGACTGGTCTGTCCGGCGTTCCTTTTCCGGCACACCGCATCCGGTAAGTGTGGATATGGAAATAAGTAGGATGACGAGATATTTTTGCATGCAGAAAAGTAATTAAGTTCTTTCCGATCCTACAGGCTCTTTTTTGTTAATGCAAATGTATTGCATTAGTAGCTTATTGTTTTTTCAGGGATATCGGAAAAAAGAGTTTTGTTATTGGTCGGGGTATGCCCATTGTGTGAACAATTCAGGGGCGTTTTTGTCGTGTATTCATGGCAGCTATTCTGGTAGTGCTACGTAGGTGGTAGTGCTACGTAAATTCTCTTGATTTTGTTTTTTGAGTGGAGTACTATGAGTTCGGTCGTAGATACTGCAGCTCTGCACATTACGAGCTCACCGCCGTAGATAATGTCATCCTGGCAGTACGAATCATGCACCCCTTACCGATGCGAAGGGTGTTTTTTTTTGATGAATTTTTCAGAGGGCTTCTTCCGTTGTACATGCCTCCGGTCTTATGTTGTCCTGTTTCATGGCGGCGTAGGTTGCTTCATAGTAGTTTCCCGCGCTCCAAAAGGTGAAGCCGCAGTAGCCGGCATCGTAAACCCCTTTTATCTCGTCTGATATCTGATTGCTGCTCATCCCATATGCCTGAATCCATGGCCTTAGCTTTTTGCTGTGCTCCGGTCCGAGGAGATCCGCGTATCCGGTCAAGGTCCGATAGACGAGGTAGTATGGTCTGGATCCGGGATTTACGCCGGGGTTGTAGTAGCCTGCGGAGGTGAAGGTGGAGGGGTATGCCATTGGAGAAATCACATCGATATAGGGGGCGAAGCGGACGACGTCTTGCCCGGTGGTTTTCACGTTGATGTCATAGGACCATCCCAGGATGGCGTAGGTGGAGAGGCCCAGCTTTGTGTCGGGACCGCACCGGTCGATGGTTTGTCGGACGGCACGAATGAATTTTTCCAGAAGATCTCCCTTTTGTTCCGCTGAGTATATGCGAAGCGCGCCAAATTCTGCCGTCGAAAATCGAATATAGTCCAGGTTGATTTCATCGATTCCTGAAGCGGCGAGTTCGCAGATGATTTCAGTATTGTACCGGATGGCTTCATCATTGGAGGGATCGATCCAGTCGTTGCTGAGGATGGTTCCGTTTTGGGGATGCCTGATTTTGGTATCGGGTTTTTTATTCGTGAAGGCTTGGTCTTTGACGGAAACAAATCGTCCAATGGCGTAGATTCCTTTTTCATGCAGTTTTTCCAGGACCGTGCTGAGGGTATAGGTATTGCGGACCAGTCCGAGTTCCGTGGCCATAGCAGCGTGTGAGTCGAAGTACACCCCGTTTCCTTTGACATCGAAGATGATGGTGGAGCCATTGGCTTCTGTGAGCTTCTTCAGAGCCTGATCGACCAGATTTTCGTTTCCGGAGTTTTCGGCATTGAGGTAGATCCCTTTTTTGTTGTCGGGTCGGGTTCGGATAGAGGATAGTGCACTCTGCCGAAGTTCAAAAATGGTAGAAGCAATATTATGTAGAGGTGAATCGTTTTTCTTGATGATAATCGATGTGGAGTTTCTCGTGGGGAAAGAGATTTTTCTGAGCTTCGTTTTTGTGTCTTGTAAAATTTGTGCACTCAGTTCGTGATTGATATTCGTGAGGACCGTTGAAAACGGACTATTCCCATTGAGAAAAAGAGTCGCAGTTGTGATGAAAAGGATGATAGCGAAAATGGAGAGAGCTGCTTTTATAGAGCGTGTCATGTGAGCTGTTTATCATGACTTTGCCGTGGGAATCTATCTTTCATGAGATAAGAGTATCATATTTTGTGGTTTCTCTTTCTTATCCGTTGAGGCTCGTGATGGTGAGCTGTAGCACGGTGGCGAAGAGGACCCAAAGCAGGTAAGGAAGATTGGCAAAGCTAACCCACTTCTCATAAGGGTAGATGGCGATGATGAGCCAGATGAGGGTCCCGAGGACAAGGAGAATATCGACTGATGCCAGGAGATTATTGTTGAGCCCGAACTGGAGGGGTGTGTAGGCGAGGTTGAAAATGAGGTTGAGGAGGAAGGGGAGGAAGACGATGAAGGGGATTTTCCCTTTGAAAAAGAGCCAGCCGACATAGCTGTAGCTTACGGCGATGATGGCGTAAAGGACGGTCCAGACGGGGCCGAAGAGCCAGGCTGGGGGAGCCCATGAAGGTTTGATGAGCTGTTGGTACCATTCTTGCATGTGGGGATGTGAGGATTTTCTTTCTCCAGCGTACTGTATTTTTTCCGGTTATGAAAAAAAATCCCTTGCGTCCGGGAGCGAGGGATTGCTCTGCATTTCTGCAAGGGTCTCTGATTTTATGATCGTTTGTTATGCCTTATTTTCTTCTCCTTCAGGGTCTTTTCCGGCTCCTGATTTGTTACTATACGGGCTTATTCTATCGGGGTTCATGGGAAATGAATAAAGAAAGAATGAGAGGTGGCATAATACATTTTTATTGGTTTTTTGCAAGTTTTTCGCTTGTAATTGCTTCTTGATTTCGTCTGGTGTGCTGAGAAGGCTTTTTTTGGGAGTTGAGTTAGGCGGATTGGGCGATTGTCGTGAGGGGTCTTTTTTCCGTGTGTTCAAAGTCCAGAGAATTGAGGAAACCGCAGGCGTATCGGGTCTCTCCAATGCAGAGGGGAATGCTTGTCATGACTCCCAGGTGGTCACTTTCCCCTTCGTTCTGCATGTAGCCCTGATTATGGTCCTGACTGTCGTGAGTAATAGTATCGCTCGCCTGGATGCCGTCTATCATGCCGAAATCTCCACAGGTTGCTTCCTCAAGTTTCTTCGTGAGATGAACCATTCCCGGGACCTGTTTCAAAAATTCTTGAAAGGGGTTGTCTCTGATGCAGATATTAAAGTCTCCTCCGAGGATGAGATCTGCTTTTCTTATCATGAGATTCCGGACTTCCCGGAGTTGGGTCATGAGTGATTTGTCGCGGCGAGCTCTTTTGTGTTGCTCTTCAGCGTTTGGAATGGAGACCAGGTGGGTATTGGAGAGGGTGATCATCTGGTTTCGCATTTGTATTACCGTTGAGAGGACGCCTTTCCTGAGGAGTTTTTCAAAAAATTGAGGATGAAAGAATTTTCCTTGTTTCGTGAACTCCTGAAAAGCCGCGTGGCGGGGTTCGAGTTCTTTTTTTACCATGGTGACGAGTCCGCCCAGGATATTCGGAAGGAGGACTCTGATCGCTCTTGGGATGCTGATGAATATGGCCGTGTATTTCTCCAGGACTTCTTCGATGACCGGGATGTCTTTTGTCCAGAGGATTTCCTGGAGAAAAAGCACGTCCGGATCGTGTTCATTTTTTATTCGTTCGAGGAGAGGCCGGAATCGTCGATGACGATTGCTTGGAAATGCAAAATTGGCTGCATCGTTTCCCCACCAGCAATTTTGAGTGGCTACTTTCAAAGTGCTGTGCGGTGCTTCTGGCGCAGAGAGCATATTGTATTGTGACTGATTTTATATTTTAGTTCAGGCACAGCGTGGCCGCAACAAGAGCCGCAGTTTCGGTTCGCATTATCTGTTGTCCAAGTGATACGGCAAAAAATCCATGGTCAAGGGCTTGTTGGATTTCTTCCGCGGTGAAGTCGCCGACGGGGCCGATAAAAAGTTCGGAGATGGGAGTTTGGAGTTTGGAGGAAGACAGAGGTTTTGAATCTTTATCAAGGGTAGCAATAAATCGAATGGTATCTTCGATATTACAGTTATTGTTGATTGCATGTTGGAATGAAAGAGGCGGATTGATGGTTGGTAATTTGGTTCTTCCGCTTTGCTCAGCGGCTTCAATGATGATTCGCTGAAGGCGATCCAGTTTGCGTAATTCGGTCACCTCTGTTCTCGCGGTGATGAGAGGGGTAAAGCTGGCGACGCCGATCTCAGTTCCTTTCTCGAGCATGAGTTCCCAGCGGTTTTGATTCTTCAGGGGTGGCACGAAGAGGTGGACGGGCTTTAGGCTGCCGATATCAGGTTTGAAGTTCTTTTCGAGGATGTTGGCTGAACATTCTGATCTGCTCACGATAGTCCATTCGGCCAGGTACTCGTGTTCCGTGTTGTCGCAGAAGATGATTTTTTTTCCGGCACTCATTTTCAGCACTTTGCTGACCTGGTGGCAGAGTTCTTTATCGGTCGTTCGGAAATGTTGGTTGTTGAGGCTGTGGGGGTCGATGAAGAAGCGATGCATGGGAGGGGGTAGGTGGTAGGGAGTAGGTTGTAGTTATGAGGGGTCTTCGATAGACTACACAGGGTGAAAGAGGATATACAAGTCTACTTCAGATAATCGATTCTTGAGAGTTATCTGCTACTCACCACTTACAACCTACAACCTACAACCTACAACCTATGACCTTATTACAAGCCCTCATTCTCGGTATCATCCAGGGTGCCACTGAGTTCCTTCCGATTAGCAGCTCAGGACATTTAGTTCTTGCTGAAACGTTTTTGGGGCTCAATGTTGAAGGATTGCTCAGCTTCGATGTGGTGCTTCACGCGGGGACTCTGATGGCACTGATATTGTACTTCCGGGGTACTTTGGTGGGGATGGCGAAGGGACTCTGGATTGATATGAAGAAAATGCTGAAGCCGGAGGGCCGACAGGAGCTGAGGAATCCGGATAATCCGAGAGAGCAGGTCTGGTACCTGATCGTCGCGACGCTTCCGGTGGTCTTTTTGGCTCCTTTTTTGAAAGAGGTGATCGAACAGTATTTTCGTTCGGCTTCGGTGGTTATCGGTATGATGGGAGTGACGGCCGTGCTGCTGGTTTTGGCAGAAGTCTTTGGAAAACGCAAAGAAACCCAAATGAACTCTCTGAAGACCGCACTTCTCATGGGATTTTTTCAGGTCATGGCGATTATTCCGGGGATTTCCAGGAGTGGGTCGACTATTGTGGGGGGGCTTTTGGGTGGGCTGGAGCGTGAGGCGGCGGCCAAGTTTGCTTTTTTGATGGCGATTCCGGCTATTGCAGGGGCGACGATATTTCTTTCGAAGGATCTGTTCGGGGCCGTCAATGGAGGCCAGATGGTAAGCGGAGGAGCCTTGGCGGTTGGTTTCGGAAGCTCCATGTTGGTGAGTCTTGTCTGCATTTATGGGATGTTGAAATTTTTGAGAAAAAGGAGCCTGTGGGTTTTCGTTGGCTATTTATTGATGATAAATGGGTATTGGTTCCTTCTTCACTCCAGCTCCTGATTCTCTCTCCAGTTTCGAAGGATCTTTGTTTTGTGGGGTATTTGCTTCTGGTGAATGGATTATGGTTTTTCCTGAGCTGATAGGATTTTAGGTTGACTAACTGGTGGTGTGCATTTACAATCGCGTCTCTTTTTAATGGGTTATTATGAGTCGTCGACGCCACAGACATCTTCCTGGGGAAGAGCCTCAGGTCCAGAAACCGGAGCTTAAGCTGCATTTTGGAAGGTTGGGGGAAAATTCCGAATTGCTCAGGCTGGCAGACAATGTAAAAAGGCAGATTGAAGAGATATTGTTTTCCGTTGTGCCGGTAATCAATGAATTTGTGAGAGGCGGATTGATCCCAGATGGTATTGTTGATCCGAAAATTCGTAAGCTTCTTGAGGATATTTGTTCCTCTAGTGATGAAAAGAAGGTTTTGGAAGCATGGAATGGCCTCAACGATCGTTTTAGACAGCTCTTCACTCCGGAAGCAATATAGCTATTGCTCTACTCATGTCCTTTGAGCCTTTTTATTCGCTCCAGGATGGGCGGATGGGTTGAGGTGATCCGGGTCAGAAATGATTGTCCTTTGATTTTTTTGGGACTGTCGAGGTCCGGTTCTTTTTTGGGATTCTCGATGAAGAGGTGGGCGGCGGAGTTCATGCGATCGGCGGATTCGACGCGGGAGTCTTTCGAGATTTCTTGCAAAGCCTCCGCGAGGGCTTCGGGGTCTCGGGTATAAAAGGATCCGGTCGCGTCAGCCAGGTATTCTCTGTTTCGTGATAGTGCAAGGCTGATGAGGCGGAGAAGGGGGGCACCGATGATGTAGATGACGAGTCCCGCGAGCGCGATGCTTCCCGTATTCTTCCCTCGAACCCGCATCAGGATCTCTCCTGTCATGGCGATGAGTCCGACGACCGTGATGAGGATGAGTTGAAGGCGTATATCATAGTTCGCGATGTGTCCCATTTCATGGGCAATGACCGCTTCGAGCTGGCGTTTATTCAGTTTCTTTACGATGCCCGTGGTCAGGCAGACGACGCTGTGCTTGGGGTTCCGCCCTGTGGCGAAGGCGTTCAGGCTGTCGTCTTCGATCACGTAGACGGTCGGGTTCGGAAGTCCCGCGGTGATGGACAGGTTTTCGACGAGGTTGTAGACATCGAAATGGCTTTGCCGACTGATCGGCTTCGCTCCGACGAAGCTGAGAATCATCTTGTCGCCCCAGTAATAAGAAATGAGGGTCCAGACGAAGATAATCCCAAAAATAGCCAGGGACACGCTGGGAAACAATTCGGTGGGGACTTCCAGGAACAGGAAGGCTACAAAAGCGATCCCCAACACCACTGCCGTGAAAAGCAGGAGGATAAGGACCGTTTGGCGGTTGTTGGAGCTGATTTGCTGATAGATGTTCATAATAGGTTGTCGGTTGTCGGGAGTAGGTTGTGGTCTATTTTTATGTATTTGAGTATATGATAATGTTTCTTTGATTTATGATGTAATGAATGAATATGGCGTTGTTATCTTATAAAAATTTGATGGTATGGCAAAAATCGATGGACTTGGTTCTTGCTATTTATGATCTAACAAGAAACTTCCCGAAGGAAGAAGTATATGGTTTAAGTTCACAGATGAGAAGATCGGTGGTTTCGATACCATCTAATATTGCCGAAGGAAATAGGAGAGGAACTCGTAAGGATTATCGTCATTTTGTTGTGACTGCTTTTGCTTCAGGGGCTGAATTGGAGACTCAGGTTGAATTATCTAAGCGTTTGGGGTTTGTGCAAGATAGCTCCCGTGTTGATGAATTGTTGGATGGTGTCATGAGGATGTTGAATAGGCTCTCTCAGCAGCTTTTCTAACATTTTTTCTAATACCGTCTACAACCTACTCCCGATAACCGACAACCCTTGAGCTCTAGAATGAAACTTTTGGTGGCTCTTGTATCTCCTTCGCCTTGTCTTCATCCAGCTCGAAGAATTTGGCAGGTTCGGCTTTGGCCATCCCCTTGAAGAGGTTTCCGGGGAACTGCTCGATGATGGTATTCAGATCTCTGACGGTGGTGTTATAAAACCTTCGTGAAGCGCCGATCTTGTTTTCTGTGTCAGCCAGTTCGGCCTGAAGCTGTAGGAAGTTGGTGTTGGCTTTAAGATCAGGATAGGCTTCCGCTAAGGCGTTGATTTTTAGCCCGGAAAGCGCTGAGCTCAGCATTCGTTCCGCGGACTGAATGGTGGCAGAGTCTTGTCCTTCTGCCTGTTTGGCAGTGTTTCTTGCCTGGACGACCTTGTCGAGGGTTTCTTTTTCATGAGTCGCGTATCCCTTGACCGTTTCCACGAGGTTTCCGATGAGGTCGTGCCTTCGTTTGAGCTGAACTTGGATGTCGCTCCAGCCTTCGCCTACGCGAATTTTGAGTCCGACGATCTTGTTGTAGTAGACCACGCCGATAAGGACGACGATACCGAGGATGAGAAGAAGGGCTATGAAGGGTTCCATGATGTTTTAGTAAAGGTTGAATATGGAATTATTGTATCGGGTTTGCTTAAAAAAGAAAACGGAGGAAAGGAGTATTCCCTTTTGTGTCAATGCCGCCTCCGCCTTGAACATGTTCTGCGGCGGAGCGACCAATGCTGACAAATGACACAAAAGAGAATACTCCTTCCCTCCTTAGTGATATACTGTGCACGCTCAAAGGTATTGCAAAATATGAAGACGATTCTTCTGGCCGCAGGCCAGTCAAAACGGGTGAAACCCATTGCCGACAAAAATTTTGTGCGGGTTTGCGGGAAATTTCTGATTGAATGGCAGCTGGACGCGCTGAAGTCAGGAGGGTTTACTGATATCGTGATGGTGGGGAATGGGGCTAATTTAGAACGATTGTCGCAGTTGAGGGTTGAGGGTTTAGAGTTGAGGGTGGTTGAACAAGAAGATTTGGATGGGGGGATGAAGGCGGCTATGGAGGCAGCGAAAGAGTTTGTTTTTACAGAAGATGAAATTATGGTGGTCAGTTCCAATGATGTGGTCGAAGCGAGTGCTTGGCTGTTGGTTGCTGCTTGGTTAAAGAGTAATTCCCAGGCTGATGGGGCCATGGTTGGGTATAAGGTTTCACGATATTTTCCCGGAGGATATTTAAAGGTGGGGGAAGATGGATTTGTGAAGACGATTGTTGAAAAGCCGGGGGAAGGGAATGAACCGTCGGATCTGGTGAATCTGGTGATTCACGTCCATCGGGATGTGCAGGGGCTTTATGCCGCATTAGAATCTGCTCAGTCGGACACGGATGACTTGTATGAAACGGCTTTACAACAGCTTTTTGATGAACAAAAAAAGTATTCAGTTATCCCGTATGACGGGTTTTGGCAGGCAGTGAAGTATCCCTGGCACTTACTTCGACTGACCGAATTTTTTTTGGGACAGCTGGAACGCTCACTTTCGCCGGAGGCACAGATTGCGGAGACGGCTGTGATCAATGGGAACGTGGTGATTGAGGCTGGGGTTCGGGTATTTGATCAGGTCGTGATCAATGGGCCGGCCTATATCGGTCGGGATTCGATTGTGGGGAACTTCTCTTTGGTTCGAGGATCTTCTCTTGGCGAGCGTTGCGTGGTGGGATCTTTTACCGAAATTGCCCGGTCGTTGCTTCAGGATGAAGTCTGGACTCATAAAAATTACCTGGGGGATTCGGTGATTGGGTCCAATGTCTCTTTTGGTTCCGGGACGGTGACGGGGAATCTTCGTCTGGATGAAGGGGAGATTTCTGTCGAGATTCAGGGTGAAAAAATCAATACTCGTTTGAACAAGCTGGGACTTATTACCGGAGATGATATTCGAGTGGGGATCAATACTTCCTTCATGCCGGGAATAAAGGTGGGTTCGAATACGATGATCGGCGCGGAGCTTAGTGTGGGGCAAGATATTGCCGAAAACACCTTCGTGAAGGCTGGGGGTGGGGGATTGGATATGCGGGAGAATCAGAAAAAAGTTGAACGAAGAGTTTAGTGCTCTTTCCGAAGATGTTCAGTCGCCTTTTGGATGCCTTCCAGACTTCCTGTGTCAAGCCAGTGACCTTCGAGCAGGAGCCCATAGACTTCCTCTTCTTTCTGTAAATCCTCAAGCGCGTCGATAAGTCTGATTTCTCCGCTTCCCGAAAGCTCTTTTTCGAGGTGTTCCCAGATGGCCGGTGTGAGGAGGTAGCGGCCAATGATGGCTTTATTCGAAGGGGCCAGTCGGGGTTCCGGTTTTTCGACCATCTGGTCGATGATGAAGGTTTTGCCTTCTTCTGTGTGTCCTACGATGCCATAATAGGTGGTTTCTTCCGGTTCGATTTCCTGGAGAGCAATAATAGAGCGGTTTCTGAGCGCATGGAGTTGTCTCATCTTTGAGATGACGTCGTCGCCATGGTAGAGGCAGTCTCCAAAAATCACGAAGAAGGGTTCTTCTGGATCGATGAGATTTCTTGCCTGGAGTATGGCATGGCCATCGCCAAGCTGTTCTTTCTGTTCCACAAAGTGAAAATTGGACAGTTTCCTGATGTACTCCAGGTTTTCCAGGTGTTCGTGATGGCCTCGGGTGTGAAGTTCCTCGTCATACCAGGTTCTTTGCGTAAAGTACTCTTTGACCATCTCCTGTCCTTTTGAGGTGATGAAGATAATTTCGGTGATGCCGGCTTCGTTCAGTTCTTCCACGATCCATTGGATGCTGGGTCTGTTGTGGACCGGGAGCATGGCTTTTGGAATCACCTTGCTGAAGGGGAGGAGACGAGTTCCAAGTCCGGCGATGGGGATGATGGCTTTCAGGGGGAAGGGGGGAAGGACTGTCAGGATAGCATATCAGTGGTATGATCATAAATAGAGTATCGTTGTTTTCATGACTCTTTCATCGAGGTGAAAAAACCTGAAATCATTCTTCGGCTGATGCGAATACCTCTGGATGGGATTACGGTTTTTTGTGCCTTTTTTCTCTCCTATTGGCTTCGGCAACGACCCGATTTGCTTCCATTTCTCAACCTTACTGAGGCGGATCTATTGCCCATGGCAGATTTCATCTGGTTTAGTCTTCAGGCTGCCATATTAGTCGTGCTTCTTTTTGCCTGGGAACGGATGTACAGCCTGAAAAAGTCGGTTCGTTTTCGTCAGGAGCTTCGGCGAATGATCCTGCTGACTGGAGCTGCGTTTACGGTGATTATTTTGTACTTTTTTGTGGTGGGCGTTCATTTCTTCTCCCGGTTTATTCTTGGTTTGGCTTTTGTCCTGGCGATTCTGTTTATGCTACTCCACCGTTTTCTTCTTCGGCTTTTTCAGCATTGGTTGTGGAGAAGAGGGGTGAGTCTGAGGAGAATTGTGTTTTTGGGGGATGGAAAAGTTCTGAGGGAGCTGGATCGAATGTGGAGAGGAGCTTTGGGTCTGCAGCTTGTGGGGCGTCTTGCCGCTGAAAAACGGTCCGTTCCAAGGGGAGAGCTGAAGATTTTGGGCACCTATGATGATTTGGAGCAGGTCGTGAAGCAGTACCAGATCGATGAGGTGGTGCAGGTGGCTCATGTGAAGGACGCAGAGCGTGTGGTTGAGTATTGCCAGCTCAACTATATTGAGTATCGCTTTGTCCCCGACATGCTGGAGGTGCAGCGAACGAATACGGAGATAGATTTTGTTCAGGATATTCCTTTGATCACGCTTCGACCGACGGCCATTGATTGGTGGGCCAGGACAGTGAAGCGACTGATGGATATTCTGGGAGCTTCGGTTGGACTGATTCTTTTGTCACCGGTGTTTGCTCTTGTCGCGGTAGCGCTCAAATTGGATGATGGAGGTCCTGTTTTTTACAAAAGCCGGAGGGTGTCGAAGAACAAAGAGTTTGGCATGTGGAAGTTTCGATCCATGGTGGTGAATGCAGATCGCCTGAAGCAACAGTTGGCTAATCAAAACCGTCGTGAAGGGCCGCTCTTCAAAATCGAGAATGATCCTCGGGTGACCCGGGTTGGTCGCTTTATTCGTCGGACCACGATCGATGAGTTGCCGCAGCTTTGGAATGTGCTGAAGGGTGATCTGAGCCTGGTCGGACCAAGGGCTCATTTGCCGGAGGAGGTGGAACGTTATGAAAAGCACCACCGGAAAGTTCTTGCGGTAAAGGCTGGGGTGACAGGACTCGCGCAGGTCTCAGGGCGCAGCAAGCTCGATTTCGAAAAGGAGGTGAAGTTGGATGTCTATTATCTCGAAAACTGGTCCTTTTGGCTGGATTTGCGCATTATCGTGCAGACTTTTGGCGTGCTCTTTCAGGGGGAGTGAGGTTGGGGCAAACGGGTGCTCTAAACAAACTCACCCCCTTTCGTCCCGCTGAGCGGGACTCCTTCCCTCTCTCTTCGGAAGAGAGGGGGACCAAGGGGGTGAGTTTTTTTACCGCGTCTGACAGGATCTCCATTTCAAGCTTCAATCTTCATTTTCACTCTAATGAGCCATTCCATAGTTCACGCCCTGGATATCCCTAATTTTTTGATCTAATAAAGCCCTTCCGTGTAGAGCAGTTGTTACTTTTGAACGAATATCCAAGCAATTCGTACAAATTTCGGTACCCTTATAGAGGTCTGGGGCAGTCGTTATCATTTCTGATTCTTCAGCGTTTGGCATCGGAATGAAGTGGTGTTTGCCACATTGATCTGGTAACATAATTTAATGGTTAATGTGAGAAGGGTTTTATGCTGAAAAACGGCTTTTTCAAGGGCTTTGTATGATCATACGTTGTCGACAATGATCGACAGGATCATTGCTTTTTAGGCTTCGATTCTTGGAACCTGCATAGAAGTGCAGTGAATGGCTCCGTTTCTTTGGATGAGGTAGCTTGATGGGATGAAGTGGGGGACAAGTCCGAGATCTCGGAAGGTTTGTCCGATCTGTTCCTCCAATACGCCGAGCTCTTCTTCAGATGCCCTGTAGCTGGGGATGAAGGCGTGGCCGTTGACGAGGAGAAGGTTGATATAGGTGAGCCATCGCTGAGGGATAGGGATTCGGACAACCTTGTATCCCCATTCTTCGAATTGTCGAGCATTTTCGTCAAGGATGTTCGTGTTGGTATCGTTCTCCATACTAGCGACTATGACGGTATTTTCGTTGACGAATTTGGCGAACATATCGATGTGTGTCGTGCGTTCATCCTCCAGTTTGGTGAGGGTTCGGATGGTGTCGCAACCGATGCTGTGAAAAAAGTCGTCGATATCAGATTCGCTGAGTTCGTCCGTGACGGCTTCTTCGTAGAGTGATGTGCTAGAGTAGCAGTTTCCTCGTCCATCCGTCATGAAATTTCCGAGGAGGAGCCTGATATCGGTTGACAGGTATTCCGTGTTGAGCTCTTCAGACAAGAGATAGGGGATGCTGTCATCTTGTTGGCGGTTGATATTGCGGGTTTTGTAGCTGAAGTCCACAATGGTGGGTTTTCCGTCTTTTAGGATCAGCATGGGACCGTAGTCCCTGACCCAGTAGGTATCGATGGGGTATTCCTTGATGAAAAGGTTTTGGTCGTCGGTGGGGATGCTGTGTTTTTCCAGGTCTGCAAACAGTCTTTCGTCTGAGATACCATTGTCTTTGATGAGCAGGACTTTCGTGACGGGGAGAAGTTGCCTGATAAAATCGTAAAACTCCGGATTGTTTCCGGTGTAGGAGAGGATGACGTAGTCAAGGGCTTCGAATTCCGCAGGGATGCGGGTTATTTTTTCCGTTTCGACCGGTTCTTCTTCTGGGGCATTGAGAAGGGGGTTTTCAGGTGTGGATTGAAGTGTGCTGAGCTCGTATCGTTCGGGGACCACTCTTCCCAAACTTCCCCCTGTGATGAGAGCAGCTATTGAGATGATCAGGAGGGCTCCTCCGATGATGGTTGAGACTTTTCGAAAAAGCATGTTTTTGTTTTTATATTTTTTCTATCTTATTATAATAACATAATTTTTTCCTTTTAGCAATCTTAACAATCGTATCAAGTGTGTAAGCCCTTCCCCTTGACAACAGCACACAGTTATCGATACACTGTACACTTGTTCTTGTGCTTTTTGTTATGCCCGAAAACCCATCAGACAGGGGAGATGGTGATGCCGTGGGAGCAAAAACCCCACCTGAACTGAATTCGGTGGGGAGTGAGCCGACGGCAACATGGGAGTCAGGACGGCCTCTAGAGCCAGATAATGACACCAGTCAAGTATTGAGAACTGACCGTTTTTGCAGGCCAAAAAGCCCAAAAACTCCAAATAGACCTGGCCAGAGCCAAACCCGCTCAGGCATCAGCAAGGTTCTTTCAGAGAATAATGTTCCGGAAAAAACAGCCCTAAACCCTCCTCCGGACCTCCTCTCAACCGGTGACGTTAAGAAAACCACTGATCATGCTCATGGGAATAGCATACCGCCCAGTGAAAATCCAACGGTCATCGCCGAGTCCATCACGCCCGATGACTCGATCATGTTGCCTTCATCAGAAGAAAACACCCCTATCGCCATCCCTCCAAACACCAAAAATCCAAAACTACTAAAAAAATGGTATCGAAAGCTCCTGGAAACAATCGAGCCTCCGGAACCTGAGGCGACTATTTCGTCGTACGGAATCAAAAAACTCACGGAAATATTAGGAGGAAATGAAACGCATATCCTCAACGCGCTCATCACCCGCTGTGAAGATATTCGAAAAAGCGGCAAGCAGATCACTTGCGTGCTCCATGAACCCTGCACCCGAGAGCTGAAACTCGTCCGAAAACTGAAACGCCTCAATATCCTGAGTATCAGGGGAAATATAAGGTGTCCAAATCTTCTCGAAGTGCTCAAAGAACACCCCAATATCAGCGAACTCGAAATCTCTGAAGAAGGGAAGAGAATAAGCAATATCGGATTGAACATCAAAGACGACGATCTCAGGCACCTCGAATCATTTCCAAAACTTCAAAAACTCATTCTTAATAACTGCCTGGTCCTCAGCGATGAGGGAATGAAACACCTCAGCCAACTCAATCTCACCCGGCTCGAGCTGAGCGGCTGCCTAAAAACTGCCAAAACCCCAGGCATAACCGGCTCTGGACTTGCAAATCTCCACCCATCCCTTCAGCACCTCCAGCTCGCGGACAATCCCATCACGGATGAAAACCTCCACCACCTCGCCCATCTGACGAACCTCGAATTCTTGGGTCTTTCCGGTTGCACTGAGATCACGGGAACTGATTTCGGCTGGCTGGAAAACATGACGCAGCTGAAGCGACTCCAGCTCCGGACGCACCAGACTCGATGACGAAGGCCTTGGCAGACTCACAAACGTCCTGACACCACTCCTGAACGAGGAATCAGAAACACCATTTAATCTCGAAATAAAAAATACAAATGTAACCGATCAGGGCCGTGCCGAACTCGAAGAAAGCCGCTTCCTCCGTGGGGTCACACTGGAGAGTGGTGAATTCAAAATCATCCAGCCCTTTATTCCGGAGCACCTAAGAGCTACCAGATCAGGCGAAATATCGGGCACATTCAAAAAACCTGAGATCAGGGGTCTTCAGGCCTGGCTCAGGAAAGAGATCAACCAACTGCTCCTGGGGGGAATTGCTGCTTCGGCCATGATTTTCGCCTGGGCGTTTTTAGGAAAAGGAGAGGAAAACACGCGGTTTCTGACTCCCGAAGCCACAGCCAGCTCGTCGGCTGAACCGGAAGCGTCGCCTGAACCACCGGAACCGATGAAACCACCGGAAAAACAACCCGTATCTCCCGATCCAAAAGGACTGCAGAAGGAAAAGGACGAAAAGATGCTATCTGGCTTCCGACAAAGACTGGAGCAGATAAGACTGGAAACCGAATTCGAAGCAAAACTGCAGCAACTCGATCAGCTTCTGGCAGAAATGGAACAGGGCATATCCCGAATCAGTGATCCTGAAAGGAGGGAAAAAGGTGAACAGCTCTCCAAAGATACCGAGAGACTGAGAGCTGAAACACGTATTGCCTCTGAACAGGAGCAAATCCTGCGGGATTTTATGGATAAACTCAACCGGCTGGAACAAAAGCTGAGTCAAACGCCATGGCCAAATGCTGAAAACTTGATATCAACGATCGCTCAGATCAAGACCGATCTCCGGTTGAACAAAAAAGGTAGGGAAGCATTGCTGGAGAAGGCGAACGAATTGAAATCCACACTAGAGCCTCTTCTTCCTGAATACAGAACTTTTCAGATCGAAGAAGTCAGCTTTAGTGTCCACAAAAGCCTGGCTCTGGGATACGAGTGTGAAAACGGAATGACGATTTCAAAAGCCCTTGAGGCGACCATGGCTCCTGCGATCCGGTTTATCAAAGACGTCCTTCATCTGGAGTTTCCAAGGAAGGCCATTAGATTCACCTATAAACCGGAACTGAAGGAAATGAATTACCAATGCCTTTATTCTCATGGACTGAAGGTGGAAAGTGAAAATAGCAGCTCAAATCTGATAACAGTAGGACAGGAAATGATTCCTGAAATAGGCATCAGTCTGATAGATACCTACAGCCTTATGGAAGAACTCATAAGAGCAATCTTGAGTGGACGATGTAGTGGCAGTCATCTTTTTGAAATTGGGCTCCCAAGAGCAACCGTACTGAGAATGAAAGAAATGGGACAATCAACCAATACCGTAGTAATGGATTTGAATACCAAATCATTTTGGCAAATCTTTCTTGAAAAGGAATCATCGTATTTTGAGTGCCTAGACAATAAAGAATTTATGGATAAACTTTCTTCTTATCCATGGGAACAACAAACATCAGCAATAGAGAGAGAGATGATTAATAATGATGTGTTTCGAGCATACATAGCAGCATACACCTGGGACAAGTGGCTCAAAGAAGATTCGACGCTGATACAAAAACTCGTCACAGAAATTGACACATACACAGAACAAAAGGAAACAAGAGAGACTGGAAATGAGGAAGTGAGGAGCATAGTCATAACTCCTAAAGGATTAAGAGAAATAGCAAAGAAAGTAATACCCGGATTTGATGAAAGTATTGTTTTCAAGATTCCGATCAGTACTTTCAGGTACACGCGAATGTTTATATATTATCTGAACAAAGACAAAGAATGGCTCGTAAGCGTAGTTGGAAAATGGGATCAGATAATCCGCGAAACAGCTTTGGGAACAAAAATAGACCTGGTTTGTAAATATAAGCCATTTGATGTGGTATGTGGTACCAACAAACAGCTAAATTTTCCATCAGATGAAGGCTCTGAAGAAATGGTATTCGGATATTCTGTCAAAGATTTTCCTCCAGTTCTCTATGCAATGGACAAGGAGGGTAATAAGTATGAGGTAATAAGAGGGGGAGAATAAAAGTGAGAAATAAACCAGCTATTCCCATACCAACGTGTCGGGTACTGTTAAGCAAACGGAAATGGAGTAAGGAGTTTCGGTAGGAGAGAAGCGGGGTTTTCGAAGATTTCTTTGAACATCAGTCGGCACTGGTATTCGCGAAGCAGTTCGGGGAGTTTGGCTACTGTTACGTGGTGATACATGCGTCGGATAAAGGTCCTTAGAGAGCCCCAAAACCCTTCGATGACCGAAGTCTTTCCAAATTCTCCTTTACGATGAGTATCGTAAGCATGTTCGACCGGCCAATGCTTAGCGATACCCTTGTAAATAAGGGCTCCATCAGTGTGGAGATAAGATCCTGGAACCACGTATTGTCTGATGAAGGGAACAATATCAGTTCTTTTTACGGAAGATGCCGGAACCACAAATGCGGCTACCTTTGAAGAATCTCTTTCCTTTGCCGCAATAATAGCCACTCCCTTTTTCTTTCCGCCAAAATAAGCCTCATCCATTTGAACAGTGCCTTCTAATCTCACATCCTCGAGATGAGGCAGATTTTGGCGGAAGAGACCATACCATCGATAAATGGTGGGCTTGGAGATATCCAACAATTTTCCTGTCTGATCGACTGGGATACGTTGACTGAAAGTCCAGAGAAGGCCCCAAAATTGTTTCCAAGAGAGTTTCATTCCCTTCATCCAGGTCAGAGATGTGAGTGACCAGGTGTGATTACAGCGGGGACAGCAAAACTTCTCACTTCGACGAATAACGCCTGTCCGTGTGCAATAGGGGCAAGTCACAAGATTTGTTTTGCCGAATAACAATCGACAAATTTTTGCTTTAATGATGCGTTCTGGTGGCGTTGGAATTATATTGTTCATAGGTGGAACGTTAGGAAATAGGAGTATTTCTATCCTAGCACGGCACTTTCGTGCTGGGATCGTTCCATCTGCTTTACAGTACCCAACGTGTCGTCATTGACAAATCGTATTTTATGTGATTATATCTCTTTGTAGTGGAATCCTTCATCTTTTTTATCAATGGCTCATCATAATATCGCCTCCACGAGAGGCACAAGACACCGGGATGTCCCCGCGAATCCCGATCTCCTCAGGCCAAAAGGCCAGCACACGCCACAATCTCCAGATCCTCTTCCCTCAAATAGCGTTGGCCGTAAACAGAGACTTGCGACCATATATGATGAAAGCCTCTCCCAACACCATCCTGACATTCCCACTTCCCTGAGAGCAATGAGAGCAATGCTTCTTATGCTGCTCGCCTTGGGAGCCGCCTCCTGCTCCCGTCAGGAAAACCATGAGGGAACTGATGATTCGGCGGCCAATCATGCCGCGGCCAACGAAAACCTGCCTGAACAAAAAGCACAAGATTTTCAAACCCGCCTCGACGCGGTGAGCCGCGACCCCCTGTCGCCGGGTGAACGAAAAAGAATCTATAAAAAACTCATTCAAGATCTGGATCGCGAAGCGGCGAGAGACCCTGTTTTTCAGACGACGTTTCTGTCCCCGCTCATGGGACAAGCCGTGGAAGGACTGGAGTCGCTTCCTCCTGATGAGAAGAAACCGAATCAAGAGAATAATACCCTGACCCCACCCACTTCCTCTACCCCGGAGCGGAATCCAAACACCCTAGCCATCGCCTCCTTTCTGAAGGACATTGAAAAAATTGACTCCTCAACCAGCTCGGCCATTGAGAAAGTCCAGCGATTTGAAGCCCTTATCAGGCTCATCGAAAACAACAGAGTCCTTCCGGAAGAGGAAAAAAACAAACTTCTGAACACTATCGCCGCATTGCTAAAAACTCTTGATCAGGAAGCCAAGGCTGAGAAGTTTTTCAGTGAAATGGAAACACACATAGAGAAAACAATCTCGTCCACTACTCTAAGCCTCAAAGAAAAGCGCTCTGAACTGAACGATCTTCAATTGCAATGTGGCAATTCGGAAATCCTTTCTGAAGCTCAAAGAAATACTCTGAATAAGCAGCTCTCTCAAGCTGTTCAAGAACTTGATAAACATTCCGCCAGCTCTTTTACAATTGAAAAAGCTGGTCTCCATCTCAATTTTTCTGACTCCTGGGACAGCTATATCCGAAGCCCGGAACACCGGGAAGAAATACAGGCAGCCTTCGCAGAGCAGCTCGATGCCGTACTTGAGGTTTTGGAATCGTATGATATTCCCATTCCTACACTGAACATCCAGATCGAATACAATCCCGTGACGCTGGAGCAACCGGAGAACTACACCTCATTTGAGTCCATCGATGTAAAGCTCGGGAACACAACGTATGAGGCTCTCCTCGCCAAAAAATCTCCGGCTCATATGGTGAGACTTCCCGGCATCAACCCAAAAATTTTCGTAGAACAAATTCTCAAGATAGCCCTTGAATCCCTCTCCAGTTCAAATCTCTATGGAAACGCTCTGGTGAGAGTCCTGATGGGCACCATCGAGAGCAACAATCCAAACCTTATATCAGGTCTTGAACCCCCTCTTCCTGAAGGAATCAGTGGGGAAGAAAGAGATCGTACAATCGAAAATAAAGCGCTTAAAAATAAAGATTTTCTGGAGGCACTGATAAGAGGGTTCGGCTGGGAAAAAGCCTCCTTCCCATACCTCCTCCAAAGTCAGGGCCTTGACCTTGACGAGGATATCCTGGGAGCCGCTGCCGCCGCTGATCGGTGGAAAGACATCGATCCGATAACAATAGGGCGAGCCATTAAAGCCCTCCAGCGACGTGAAAATGCTGAGCTGCGAGCGCGGAAACTCTCCACGGAAGATGGTTCTCGAATCATCGTTGGAGCGAATTTTTTGAAGGCTTTTCTCACAGAATCATTTCCTGACCTCGCGAAGCAACTCTACTCCGATACGTCACTTTTTGAGCGGCCCCAGGAAGGTCAAAAGGTACTCATCTGCTATACGACAAAACAAAGAGAGATGATCATTGTTTCCGCAGTCTGGCAATTTACCCTCCTCCCCATTCGAACCAATAATCAGGGGGGTAAAGTTGAGGAAGAGGGAGTATCTCTCAGGCCCCTTTCGATAATACTCAGCTTTCCTCAGAAAAATGGAGACTTTAAAATATTTCAAGGCGACCCTGAAAACCCTTTTGATCAAATGAAAATCCCCCAGGAATTGGGAAATAAGGTTTTTATTACACCTATAGATGGATCGGAGACGGATCGTTTTATACAACTTCAAGGAAAAGACAATTCCAAACAATAGAAAAAATTACTCAAACCATCGCCCCTCATCTCAATCACGGTATTAACACAATCCAAATATGAATTATCCTTCATCCCCCGAAAAACCTCTCCAGCATGAACCTCCCCAAGAGACAGGTATTGATCGAAGAGCATTTGTTCGAGTTTGCATAGCAGCGGCAATCGCTCTTCGCGGGATACTTTCCGAGCCTCCGGTCGCCCATGCCGATGAAAAAAAACCGGATCTCAAAGGATCTCTCGAAGTCGTCATGGGAAAGCTCACAATAACCATGAAGAATTGGGACTCCTACCATCCTGATCATGAGAGCAATACTCAGAAAATGATTAAAGACCGGATGGCAAATATCATGCCCTTCTTCGAAGCGTCGGAAATTCCTTTGGAAGGAAATGTCACCTTCACGTACGATCCAAAACTGACCGAGCGGGGAATACTCTTCGAATATCGTCATCATCTCCATGCGAAAAATATAGCTCCCTCAGAACAACGAAACTCCATCCCTGAATGGCAGCAAATCAGCGCATCTGAAATCGCGTTTGGCGCCATTGATTCTCCTTCAATGGTGCATGCCCTCACCCATATTGTCTTCCGGGCTTCGCTTCAGGGATCAGACCTCTGGTCTGAAGGGATAGCTAACTCCATGGCAGACCGATATCAGGAACAATACCCTGCTCAAGAGACTGCCTGGCCACACGACCGCGATCTGTCAGCCCTTCATGATACACAGGCATACCAGACCCTCATCTCGGAATGTCTCAATCACCCTGATGTCCAACAAAAACTTACAAAAGTGGGATGGGAAAATGGAGTGACCTCAGACATTCTCTTCATTCTCGAAAACGACGATTTTCATATAGGGAATAGTCTCGCGGGGAAGGTATGGAGTAGCTTCATCACACCGGCATTTTTGGCCGCGTTAAAAAATGCCGGTGAGCAATGGAATGCCGATCAGCGAAAGAAAAATAACATCACCGATGACACCACTTGTTTCACTCCATCGAGAGATGAGCTGGTGGCCTTGATGAAAGAAGCTTCTCCTGATTTCGCGGCCTGGTACGACGAACAAAAGATTTTTGACCCTCGAGACCTCCAGGAGCTTTCACTCGAGAATCCCGATCATCCCTTTTTCGTGTACTTCTCTCCCCGGCTCGATAAGATTGTTTCCTTCTTCGGGACACCAGTCTTCCAAGGACAATTCTTTCCTCAAATCCCGAAAACCGTACAGCTTGAAAGGAAACCGCTTTCTGTGATACTGAAAAATGGTCAAAGAATAGTATTGCCGGATAACGGCTCCGATGCCCTGCAAATACAGCATGGTGAACAAGGAGAGTTACTGAAAAGCGCGGAAACCGGTACGGGCGAAACGATTCCCCTCATCAGGGGAAAATGAAGCATCAATGATAGAGACTCTATAACCCCTCACCCCTCCAAAAATTCCAATCCGCCACGGCGGATCGGCATCAGATAAAAAGAAGCCAGAGGGAGAAAAATTTGACATGCCCGTCTTCCGCAACGACGAAAACACCTACTGATTCATCTTTTTCCTTCCTGGGCTCACGCTCTTCCACCTGCTCGCTCTCCCCAAGCCCTTCTGCTGGGCCAGCCTGAGGTCACGGAAGCGTTCCACAATGGAGAGAACTTAACTTTATCCAATTCATAACAGGGAATCAACTGCTCGTTGTATTGCAATACAAGCAATTACTGATTCTACTGCATTCGACTGCTCTAAACACTTGATTTATTGCAGTCAATTCCGTATAATTAAGACAATTCATATGCCTTACTCCGAACATGCTCAAATTACCGGAAATCCTTCTCAAATATCAGCAGGAACTGTTGAAAAAAATCCCGGACTTTGAACGGGATGCCGTCAAAAAAATCAACTGGGATTTTCCTCTTATTGGTCTGAAGGGGCCCAGAGGAGTCGGGAAAACGACCATCATGCTGCAACAGCTTAAGCATCATCCCGACAACGGCCTGTATTTCAGCTGCGACAATGTATTCGTCATCGAGTACGGCCTCCTGCGCCTTGTTTCGGACCTCACAATTGAGCACGGGAAGCGTTTTCTCTATATTGACGAAATTCATAAATATCCCAACTGGTCTCAGGAACTCAAGAACATCACGGACAGTCTTCCCGACGTCCATGTAGCTATATCAGGATCTTCATCCATTGATATCATCAGCGAAGGTGCTGACCTTTCGCGACGTATCCTCCTCTACACCATTCACCCGCTTTCCTTCCGGGAATACCTCTCGTACTACCATCAGATTTCTCTGCCTCCTCTATCCCTCGAAGAGATCTTCACGGATTACAAACGAATCTCATTTGATCTGAGCCCTCACATCAGAAGAACAAATTTTGACGATTACCTTTCTGAATATGCCTATTTTTACCGTGCCCAGGTAAAAACAACCGATGAATACAGGCAACTCCTGGACAACGCCATAAAAAAAACACTCTATGAAGACATCCCCCGGATTTTTGCACTGGAGAGCAGTCATCTGCTGACCCTTGAAAAAATCCTTTTTCTCCTCAGCAATATATCTCCCTCCGAGATGAATTTTTCCAACATCGGGAAAAAAGTCAATATCAATCCAAGAACCGCCGAACACTACTGCAGTATCCTGGAAAAAACAGGACTGGTTTCGATCATTCGAAAGTATGGAACTATCACACATACTCTCCTGAAAGAAAAAAAAATCCTCCTCTCCAACACCAACCTTCTGAAATTTTACCAGCACCTTTTCGGAGGTGAACCCACAAAAGGCATGCTTCGTGAAGTCTTCTTCGTCGAATGCATCAAACGCGCCAGAGCCGATATATCGCTCCACAGCAAACAGGATTATCTGCTGGAATACAAAGGGAAGAAAGTTATTTGTGAAGTCGGTGGCAGGAGCAAAAAACTCAAAAAACCCGATGCCAATACCTTCGTCATCGCTGATGACATCATCACGGGATATGAAAACCGGATTCCTCTCTGGATATTTGGACTCATTGAATCGTGAAACAATTCATGAATTGTCTCTACAAAAAAAACCCAGCGCGCAGGTAGAGACGCATTGCAATACGTCTCTACAGGAATGCCCAAACACCCGTAGAGACGTTTTGCCAAAACGTCTCTACCAAATACAAACAAAACGTCTCTACGCTTCTTTCCTCCAGAAACTCCGATTCGCCGTGACGGATCGAGACATCAGGTAAAAAGGCAGCGAGGGCAGGGGAAAAAATACACTTGTCTTTGTTTATATTTTAAGTATACTTAAAATATACAGCATTTTATCTTATTCTTTTAAGTACAATGAAAAGCTTCATTCATCGTGATCACTACCTCGGACGGATCAAACCCTTTATGGAAAAAGAGCTCATTAAGGTCATCATTGGTCAGAGACGGGTCGGAAAAAGCTATTTTCTTTATGAGATCATGGATGAACTCACACGAAGAGGAGTAAAGGAGGAACAAATGCTGTCTATCAACAAAGAATCGTATGACTGGGACCATGTCAGGGATAATAAGGATTTGATAAAAGCCGTCGAAAAGCATTTTGGTGCCAAAAAAGCAAAACGCTACCTCTTCATCGATGAGGTCCAGGATATCCAACATTTCGAAAAAGCCCTTCGAAGCCTCCAGCAGACCGGGCAATATGACCTCTATATCACTGGCAGCAATGCCTTCATGGTCTCCTCCGAACTGGCCACCTACCTGGGGGGACGTCATATTTCTTTTGAAATATTCAGCCTTTCCTATCCCGAGTTCTTACGCTTCCACCAGATGGAGAAAGGAACCAGGTCTTTTTTCCAATATCTCCAGTACGGAGGCATGCCATACCTGATCCACATTGAAAAAAACGATGAAGTCGTTTATCAGTACCTCAGCAGCGTCTACAACAGCATCCTACTTCAGGATATCGTCGAACGATACGGGATCCGACAGGTCGACTTTCTCAATCGTCTCGTTCTTTTTCTGGCAGACAATGTGGGAAGTTTTGTTTCGGCAAAATCCATCAGCGACTACCTCAAAGCTCAGCATATGAATCTTTCCCCCTCGGTAGTTCTCAACTATCTGCAGTACATTATCTCAAGCTTTTATCTCTACGAAGCAAAGCGATCCGATATTAGCGGGAAAAAAATTTTTCAGATCCAGGAAAAATACTATTTCGGCGACCTGGGCTTTCGACATGCTCTGATCGGATACCGTCAGACGGACATCAACAAAATGCTGGAAAATGTGGTGTACCTCCACCTGAAAAGAGAAGGATATCAGATCACGGTGGGGAAGCAGGGGGAGAAAGAGATTGATTTCATTGCTCAAAAAGGAGATGAGAAACTTTCCGTCCAAGTCTGCTATCTCCTCACGAATCAAAAGGTGCGCGATCGAGAATTCGGCAATCTGCTGGAGATCAAAGACAATTATCGCAAAATCGTTCTTTCCATGGACGAAGGCGCCGGCGGGAATATCCAGGGTGTCGAACACCAGCATGTGATCGATTTTTTGACGACCCCGTAGAGATAATTCATGAATTGTCTCTGCAAAAAACCCACACCGTGCGTGTAGAGACGTTTTGTTGGGTTGTAGAGACGTTTTGGCAAAACGTCTCTACAGGAATGCTCACACACGTTAGAGACAGGTCCGTAAAATTTCAATCATGAGTCCAGGTAGGTGAGCAGAATTGTTTCTATTTCCCGACTTCTCCTGATAGCTTCTTGAGCTTCAGATCTGCTGACTTCTTTGTCACCGCTGGGATAACGAGCAGCCCGGTACAGCTCATCAAGCACGATACTGGCATTTAAGACCTTCATAGTATCTCTCTCTGAAATTTCAGCCTCCTTAAGAAGGCTGTAGAGTTGATGAACATAAGGAATCTCTTTGTTTCGTTTCAGAATAATAGCCTTCAAATACTTTTCGATGGATTCATGACAATGGAAGAGCGTATGTCCTGGATGCTTCTTGTTGTCCAACAAAAACTGAGCTGTTTCAAGATCATTCTTTGCATAGGTTAGCCATTCTTGCACGGAATCATCTCTCATACAGAATTTTACCCTTATTAAGCACCTTGTTAAAAAATTGGCTCCCTGACATTCTACTTTTATTGATTTCGCGCTGATTATAAACGAGCGCATCAATTGGAGTCCAAATGTCGGACCTGATGAGTACCCGAATAACATCTCCCGTCCTGCGATGGATTCTTTTTTTTACGCCTTTCTTCACAATAAACAGATCATAATCACTATCCTTTCGTGGCTTTCCCCAAGCACGAGAACCAAATAAGATGATCTTATCCGGCTGATACTCTCTCACGAGAGTGTCTCGAATTTTCTGAAGGATTTTGGACATAGGATTCTTATAGCATCTTAATCATACTAAAAGATATGCAAATTTTCAATTCAATGAAGGAGCTCGATCACCCGGGACTACTGCCCCCATTTTTCGTAAAAACAATTCATGAATTGTCTCTACGCAAAAAAAACCCCCGCGCCTTTTCGGCACAGGGGGTCGACGCGCGGGTAGAGACGCATTGCAATGCGTCTCTACGGGGCATGCGTCTCTACACACACCATCTCTACTTCTTCCTGCTCACACCGTACACGACTCCGACGAGCACCAGCAGGCCGATAACGATCCAGATGACAGGAATACTATTGTCCTTTGATTCCTGCTGATCAACTCGATCAACAGCCACCTCGGCCGGTACTGCTTCTGGCGCAGCAGTGGTGGTGGTTTCCACATTCACCTGAGGAACCTGAGCGGCGGCAAAATCCTTCAGCTCAGCCTTTTTGCCTCCATTATTCTGTTGCTGCTTGCCTTCCTTCTGGGCCTTCTTCTCAGCCTTCAGAGCTTCATGAGCCGCCTTGCGAATATCCTGAACCTCCAGCTTTATCTGCTTCTTGACCAGCTTGCCGCTCTGATCCTTATGATTGACGTTGAGCGTGAAGTTTCCTTTCGGCTCCGGTGAACCCACCTCGACGACCTCGAAGACGAAGGCTTTCGTCTGATTGGCGATCAGCGCCTGGACACAGTCCGTGGTACCGACCATATCGCCATAATCATCGTAAGCTCCGACAATGCTATACCCGGTAGGCACTTCCGCGCAGACATCCACGCTCCAGTCGCTGTCCGAGCTGAAGATGAAGGGATAAACGGCTGAAGTTCCTTCCCAGATACTGCTCTCCGGCTGGATCACCTCCAGGATGGATCCCGTCACCACAATCTTGCTGCCTCCCCGGTACTCCAGGAAGGTTCCCTTCTTGTAAGCCTTGATGATCTGGAACTCTTTCGTCGCCAGATCAGGCGTGCCATTGGAATCCGTATCGACGAAATCTGATGGACCCTTGGGTCGTCCCGTGTACACCGTCTTGCTTTGAGCAGCATCGAAGTATTTGACGACCACCAGGTAATCTCCCGTGGTTTCCTCTCCGGCGTAACAGGCCCCTGATGCGTCTGTGGTACACGCTCCCACTCGGGCAACATCCGTATCATAGACGACCGCGTACTGATCACCACTTGGATTTTTGGTAAACAGAGCCTGGAAGTCAGCATTATTTCGGTCAAAGACTCGAATGTCAGCTCCCGCCAAAGGCGCTTTGGTCGAAGGTCCATTTCCTACCGTATGCAGCTCGACAAGATTCTTGTCAGCCACGGGGCAGCCCTGGTAAAGAGCAGGACCGGTGGCAAGATCACAGGCATCATCGGCATTGGCGACACCATCGCCATCCGCGTCTGGATCATAGTAAGTATTCGTTTCCCCTGGATCCACGGTCTCCTCCACCGTCTGAGGAGTCGTAGCCACCTCTCCGCTTTCATTGAATCCTCCCGTGCCGCCATTATCGGGAATGGTGATCTGGAAGTCTTCGGTGTAGATCGTCAGTGTCGCTGTGCCCTGATTGTCCACATTCAGCTCGCTTCCCGTGAAGCTAAACTGAACCGGATTGCTTTCCGGCACTTCGACTCCGACTGAACCGTCAGATCCCGAAGTCGTGACAATGTCGTTGCTTGCGTTGAGAGTTGCTCGAGAGACCACGATCGGAGTAGGAGAAGTAGGATCATCAAGCAGTGTCGTAAAGACCATATCTGGAGAATCCAGCTGAATCTGGTCTCCCGCGGGCAACGTAACAAAGAGCATGGTGTCAGTCACGATCAGATCGCCATTCAGGTCAAAGGTCAGACCATTAAAGTCATAAGCCACGACCGCGTACTCGGTATTGGCCGTGCTCGCGCTCATCGTCGTGATACCCGTAGCATCATCGAAGGCTATCTCGGTCTCCTGTCCCTGTGTCAACACGATATAACTTGCATCGGGGCCGGGGGGGGGGAAAGTGTCAGTGGCAAGGCCCACCATACCCGAAAGGGTCTTGGTAATGAGCTTCTGAGTCGTCACCTTCACTTCCGCGATTGCGCCATCAGTATCGAGTGATCCCTGAATACCCGCTACGGCAGTTGCCTGGTACGTACTGGGTCCCGAAATGCGCTCCAGAACAGTCTTTACCGTCCCGGCCGTTACGGACTCCATTTTGAGAGAAGACGCATCTGGGATTTGGGCAACGATTTCGTCGGGGGTGTCAGTATGGGTGTGGGAAACAAGCGTAAGCTGACCAAAATTTTCAATCCTCATTGCTGATCCAATTTTTTCGAAGCTTCCCTGTGCTGTCAAAGCCAACATAGTCCTTATTGAACCTGCTGTTGGAAGTCCGGTGGAAAGATCCAACGCATTATACACCGCAAAGTCTCCACCTTCTGTCTTCTTGGCATTGAAGACTGTTCCATCCTGTTCAAATGATCCTCCGTCTCCCAATGCCAGCAAGGCTCCTACTGAATCAGTTGTCGGATATCCAGTTGAAAGATTCATACGTCCATAGACCGCAAAGTCTCCACCTGCCGTCTTCTTCGCACTAAATGCTGTTCCAGTTCGTCCTGCAACATTCTCAAACTCTCCTCCGTCTAACGATGCCAATAAAGCTCCTATCGAATCCACCGTCGGCATTCCCTGTGCATCCGCAGCATTGAATACCACGAAGCCCTCCCCCCCCACATTCTCCACCACCTGCTTATTCTCAGCTGGCACAGCGTCATTAACACTATACAATCCTGCTGCTCCCGCCCCCATCAGCGCTATCGGTTGTGCTGTGTCTATATCACCACCTGCTGTCGCCATTCCCACGGGAATGTGGTCAGTGTTTGCTGAAAAAGTAGTCACAACCACTCCCCCTGGTGTTGACTCCATGGTAAGACCAGATCGCACCTCCGCGGCTATTCCTCCATTGGTCGCGGTAGCTCCTGGAGCCGTATCATCCGTTCGTTCCACCGAGGTTTTCTTGTCCTGAACCGAAATGGTATATATCGGTAATTGTTCAGGTGGCACGCTGGGTCCACAAGGGGATGAAGCGTCAATTGTTATTACCGTGCTGTCCGAAGAAGGTTCGGCCGGAGTCCCCATCCCCGCAAGCGCTTGCGTGAAAATTACCCGATTGCCGCTTTCAATACATTTCACATCGGCCACAACAGCATATTCGCCAGCTGGTCGGGAAAATTTAAGGACTACCCGTTCGCCCTCAGCCAAAGGAACAACGATATTATCGTCAAGATCCACGGTAAGAGTAGCTCCGGAACCGTTACTCGTCACCTGAACGGTACCTTGAGTATTAGTCACATCCATATCACCCTCCGGATCAACAATATGAGCACTGGAAGATGGACCAAGAACAATAACTGTCCCCTTAATCTCCACGCGCACCTGTCCCACTCCAGTGTTACTCGCGTCAATGGTCAACCCCGTCCCATCATACACCGGCGCGATTTCAGCAACCGCTCCCGGATCGACAAAGACCTTGTACTCCAGATCCTCCACATTTTCCCCAAAGGGCTTGTACGTATAGAACTGCACCGGCGTATCATTTTCATCGATCACGGTCAGCGTGTCACACGCGTCTCCTGCTCCATCCTCATCGGCATCTGCCTGAGAAGGATTTGGTGTCAGGGGACAGTTGTCGGCATTATCAAGGACTCCATCATTATCCGTATCCGCACATTCCGCGGTATCAGCCGCATCGGTGAGTCCATCACAGTCTTCATCAAGACCTCCGGTACAGACCTCTGTAGCAGGTGAGCCCTCAGTACAGCTATCCACCTCGCTACCTCCCACACAGCTCAGCGTTCCACTCGCTCCACATTCTCCCACTCCACAGGATGTCGGCGAACTCAGATAGTCCTCATCAGTTGCACCGTTACAATCATCGTCGATACCATTACAAGAACTGTCGTCTGCCGCAGGTGTGCCAGGACTACAGGAGTCTTGAACTGTTCCCGCCACACATGAAGTCGCTCCCGTGTCTCCACAAGCTCCTACTCCACAGGACGTTGGCACAGAGGCGTATCCTTCATCATTTGCTCCGCTGCAATTTTGATCGACACCATCACAGGAAGCATCGCTGGCTCCCGGATTGATCGTCATATCACCATCATTACAGTCAATACCGGTACATCCGCCGGGACCTGCTGAAGGCGCACCGGGAGCACAGTATCCATCCCCATCGGCATCCACCTGGGCATCGCTACATCCATTGACATCAACAACAGCGGCAGCTGCCGTCCCAGGGCAGAGATCATCACCATCATCTACTCCATCACTATCCTCATCCGGCGCCCCAAATTCGATCTGACAGCTCGCGTCGCAGCCATCGCCAGGAGTAGTATTCCCATCATCGCAAGTCTCTCCAGACTGAACTATTCCATTACCACAAACAACACAACCTTCAAAATTAGTTTGAATCTCAGCAGGATCTAGTACCCGACTATAAACCCGCACCTCATCAATACGTCCAATGAAATTCCTATTTGCTACAGCACCGCTGCTACCAAGTCCAACTGCTCCAATAGCTGCCTGATTGGCAGTATTGACAGCAATGTTTCCCGTCCTTGCCTGAGAAATATCTAATACACCATTGATATATATTTTCAACTGGCCCCCACCATACGTCACGACAACATGACTCCAGGTATTGAGGGGCACTGAAGACGTTGATGTAAACCAAGCCTGTGGAGATGTGCCATAGGTATATACCAAGAGCTTACCCGCTGGCGACAGCTCAAAATAATATGTTAAAGTTTTCGAAATAATTGGTGCTTGTACGTTGGGAGTAACCGGATACGCACTAGGATTTATCCAGGCTTCCGCGGACATCGTCGAAGTAAAGTTAAGGGAAGGATTATTCCCAACTCCCACAAAATCATTCACTCCGTCAAAACTAAAGGCTTGCCCCTCTTTCCCTGAAGCAAATGTGGCACCATTACCCAATGCCCCATTATTTACACCTTCACTATCAACAGTGTCACCTTCAGCTTTCCACCAGCTCACCATATTTATCGGATCCTGACACACCGGCTCCGTCTGACAGCTCGCATTACATCCGTCACCAGGCGTGAGGTTGCCATCGTCACATTGCTCCAGATCAAGCACATAGCCGTCACTACAAATCGTCGAACAAAGGGGTGACAATGAGGCGTTATTAGGAGAAGTAGAGCCGTTATAACGAGTATATTCAAGAGCTAATCGACCGTCACTACCGGCACCACCATACCAATATGTCTGATTAGATAGGCCACCCTGACTCTTCACATGAGCGAAGTGTAAATCCAGGAAATTACCTTTAAGAATAAGAGATCCTCCTGAACCGGATCCACCACTTCCTCCGGCAGCTCCTCCGGCACTTGCACCATATCGACCGCTTGTTGTAATAAATCCTCCGTTGACAATGTTATTCGCGTAAATAGCCACAGCTCCTCCACCATTACCTCCAGCGCCACCGGTATGAATGCCACATGTATTATCCGTACCACCTCCTCCTCCTCCTGAACCTAAATTGAATGTACTCAAATCAGCTGTGCCATACGCCGTACCAGCGGCAGCTCTGATGGAACCATGACAAGTCTCGGTTGAACCCTGAGTCCCAGTCAAAGCATGCCCTGCACCGGCTCCACCGGCGCCGCCGCAAGATCCAGTATCACCATGCCCACCACCACCACCACCAACATTGGCGCTCGTTGATTGGACACCTCTTCCACGAGGAGATTCTCCCTGCAAACCATTTTTCAGTGCTGAACAAGGTCCACCGGCACCTCCTCGAAACCCTTTTCCTTCTGCATCAATCTTACCACCACCTGTCAGAGTGACATCTCCTGTCGCTCTAAAGGCTAAGATCCCTCCCGTAAGTCCATTCCAGGCTGCGGGAACAATCGAAGTCCCGGCCGGCACATTGACCGTCGTATATTGAGGGACTTTGATCACCTGGGTAATCACAGCCGTCGCGGTATTTGCAGTGGCCGGATTTGAAGTGAACCCTTTCGTCAATGCTGAGACTGTAAGAGACCCAGCCCCCACACCACTGACACGAACGTATTCAAAAGTTCCATAGGTACCTCCTTGTGTCTGATGAACAAGAACTTCATCATCCACTAAAAAAGACGCGGAACTGGAAACCGCCAAACTAGTTGAACCAATTGGCGCGTTAGCGGTCAAATGAGTAGAGGCATTAACCACCGTATTGAGAGACGAAACTGTTAATGCTCCATCAGTACCATCACCGTAAACCGGTGCGACACAGGATTCTGCAGGAAGCAGCTGTGCCGTCAAATAATTTTTTGTCACTTGCGACCCCTCTTGCGTGAAGGTCATGACCACTGACACGGCGAGTGCCAGTACGAACGCTCCGAGCGCGGCCCAAAGGGCGACTGATCCGCGGAGAGTTTTGTGTGTGTTTTTCTTTTTCATGAGAGAGAATTAAAAGGGAAATAAAATTAGGTTGTAGGTTGTAGGTTGTAGGTTGTAGGTTGTAGGTTGTAGGTTGTAGGGTTTTAGGTTGTTAGTGTTGTTAGGTTCTTAAGTTCTTAAGAGAGGTTTACCCCGCGAAGCGAAGGGCGGTCCTGAATCCCGATACACGAAAACAGGCCCTATCCGTGTGGAAAGTTCCTTTGGTTTACCCCGCGCCTGAGTGATACTCCTACAACTCCAACCGATATGAGAGACGCCCTGCAGAGACATCATCTGAATTGGTTTTTAGTTTTGATTTCATATCATGGTAGCAGATGTGTGTGAAAATTGCAAACTTTTTTTTGTAATAAAGTTAGGCTTTACTTTCTCTTGAGTGATCTTATAATCCCTGCGCTTTACATCCTTAATCTTATTGTATGGCAATTATCCAGCCTCTCGGTAGTAGTGATACTTCATCCCCTGATGGAGGTGATGTTCAGAAGCAGGCGGATCCCAATTCAGTTCCTATAGAGGTGCTTAAAGCATTTCACAATCATATTTCTGAGAGATTGATCACCCGTCTATATAGCAGAAACACGAGTACTGATTGTGGGAACGGTTGGGTTGTGTCGGCTCATGATAATGGGGATACGAGAGATGTTGAAATCAGGCGTGAAGATATTGTTTGGAATAAAATTCAAAAGACGAGGGCAGGGATTACTTGGCTTGTGGCAGATGGAAAGCCGATTTGGTATTCTCGAATGATGAGAAGTGTCGAAGGGTGATATTTTGTTCTGGAATACAAAAAGGCCTCCATTATTCGGAGGCCTTTTTGATTTTGTTCTAGAGCTTCTTATAGTATCCCCGTGCTGGTTAGTACTCCCGCGAAGATGAGGCTGACGATGGTCATCAGCTTGATGAGAATATTGATGGATGGACCGGAGGTATCCTTAAAGGGATCACCGACCGTGTCTCCGACAACGGCAGCTTTGTGTGTTTCTGATCCTTTGCCTCCGTGGTGTCCGGCTTCAATGTACTTCTTGGCGTTGTCCCAGGCTCCTCCTGAGTTCGCCATAGATATCGCCAGCATCACTCCCGTGACCAGAGCACCTGCCAGGAGTCCTCCCAGTGCGGGGGTCCCGAGGAGGTACCCAACGAGAATGGGCGAAATGACCGCGAGGAGACCTGGGGCGATCATTTCCTTCAGCGCCGCGCGGGTAGAAATGTCTACACATCGAGCGCTATCACCATGAGCCTTGCCTTCCAGCAGCCCCTTGATTGTTTTGAATTGGTGTCGGACTTCCTCGATCATGGAGAAAGCAGCCCGGCCGACGGCTCCCATGGTCATAGCGGAAAAGAAGAAGGGGAGCATGCCTCCGATGAGCAGACCAATCATGACCTTGGGTTCAGCGATGTTTATGCTCTGCAGGTTGGCTGAGCTGGCGAAGGCGGCAAAGAGAGCCAGTGCGGTCAAAGCTGCAGAACCGATGGCAAAGCCTTTTCCAATGGCAGCTGTGGTGTTTCCGGCTGAATCCAGAGCGTCTGTTCGCTTACGCACCTCAGGGCCGAGTCCCGCCATTTCAGCGATTCCTCCAGCGTTGTCCGCGACGGGTCCATAGGCATCGATCGCCAGAGAGATCCCAAGGGTTGAGAGCATTCCCACGGCGGAGATGGCAATACCATAGAGTCCGGCGAACCAGTAGCTGATGTAGATGGCGACGACGATAAGCAGGACGGGGATGACGGTTGACTTGTACCCCAGAGCCAGCCCACTGATGATATTGGTCGCGCTTCCGGTTTCAGCTGCTTTTGCCAGTCCTTTTACAGGGCCGTATTCAGCCGCGGTGTAGTACTCGGTGACGAGTCCGATCAGTACTCCGACCACCAGTCCGGCGATGAGAGCGACAAAGACATTGTTGGCGTTATCGGTTAAGAAGTGTTGAGAGAGGAGGTAAGCAGCTCCTGCCAAAAGGATTGAGGCTACGACGAGTCCGGTTTTGAGAGCCCGGTGAATGTGTTTTTCTGATTTGGTTCGGACAAAGAAGGTTCCGATAATGGAACAAATGATTCCGGCAGAAGCAACTGAGAGGGGGAAGAGGACTCCGTTGATACCGTAGACGGTGAATCCAATCACGAGAGCGGCGATGATGGATCCGACATAGGATTCGAAGAGGTCGGCTCCCATTCCCGCGACGTCTCCTACGTTGTCACCCACGTTGTCAGCGATGACCGCGGGGTTTCGAGGATCGTCTTCAGGAATTCCAGCTTCCACTTTCCCGACCAGGTCGGCTCCGATATCGGCTGCTTTGGTGAAGATTCCTCCTCCCACACGGGAGAAAAGGGCGATGGAGCTGGCTCCCAGTCCAAATCCGGTGAGGAGGTCAAGGGCTGCTGATGTTTCGATGCCCATGGTGTTGGTAAAGACAAAGTAGACCAGGGAAAGACCGAGAAGACCGAGACCTACGACCGAAAGTCCCATGGTGGCTCCGGAACTGAAAGCGATTCGCAGTCCGGCGCTGAGACTTGTTCGGGCGGCTTCGGTGGTTCGGACATTGGCCGCGGTAGCGGTTCTCATACCAAAAAATCCTGCCATTGCCGAGCAGAGTGCTCCTCCTACGAAGGCAAAGGCTGTGAAGAGGCCTTCATTCAGGGTTGTGGTGTCAGCCTTGTCGAGGGTAAAAGTGAGAAGGATGGCGACGATTACGACGAAAATAGCGAGCACGCTGTATTCTCTCTTCAAAAAGGCCATGGCCCCCTTGGAGATTTCATTGGCAATATTTGTCATTTTTTCGTTTCCGGTACTCTTTTTCCGAATGACGCTATTAAAGATCAAAGCGGTGATCAGAGCGATGAGGCCAGCGCCCATAGCGGAGTAAATTTCCATGGCAAATACGGGTAAGGGGTTAAAAATCGATGAGAGTATAGCAAGGATGAGGAATGAAGTAAATCGAGTGTTGTTCGAGTGTTGCTGGAAGACTTGCCATTGGCTGATAGAGTTGTTAGGCTCATCATGTACAATTTGATCATCATATGCAGGTTTATAGTAAGACTAACGCTCGTCAGAACTTTGCCGCTCTGTTTAATGCGGTTCGCTACGCGGGGCGGGTGATCGGTGTTGGGCGGGGTAAGATTAAGGTTGGGGGGAAGATCCTTCCGGAGGTCTTGATGGTCAAAATGCCAACCCCTGATGAAATTGAGGAATTGAAAAAGAGTCCTTTGGGATTTGATGAAGCGATGAAGAAATGGCTTCTAGAAAAAGTAGCCAGTGAATTTGGGATGAAATGAGAATGTTGGGAGTTTGGGGAAAAGAGAATGAAGGGGAAGGAGGGAGATCGAGAATGAAGGATCCTTCTTTTTTACTTCTTGTTTCGGACGGCCTTTTTGGCCTGCTTCACTTTTTTCTTTGCCGTTGTCTTGGCTTTCTTGAAGGTTTTATTGATCTCCTTTTTCGCTATTTTCACGTCTTTTTTGATCTCTTTTTCCGCCATGTCTTTCCACTCTTCCATTTTTACTATGGCCTTGCTTCCGTATTCTTTTCCGTATTTCTTGACCTCCTCCTCAGCCGTGATGACACCTCTTTTGAGGGGGCCTTTGATGGTATTCCAGAAATTTTTCATCATACTTTTCGCTTCCTCTCCGATGACTTCCGCTTTTTCTTTCGCTTCCTTTTTGCTTTCCACCTCTTTTCTTACCTGTGCGCCTCTCTTATTTGAGAAAAACAACGTGAAAATGGAACCTAGAGCTGCTCCGATGAGGAGTAACAATTTTTTCATGGGAAATTTTTAAGTAATCTTATTGTAGGACTTTGAGGGTGCAATTCAATGACATGGCATGGTCAGATCCTTTATCTGGTTTCTGATCACGGATTTCTGAAAAAAGGTGATGTTTCGGGTTTTGATGATACTGATTCAAATTCTCCCCCTGATCTCTTGGGGAATGAAAAGGTTTAGTATTCTTCCATCGTCGAGGTGTCGCCGACATCCTGTCCCAGCTCCTCCATCTTTAGCACTCTCCGCATGATTTTGCCGCTGCGGGTTTTTGGGAGTGTGTCGCGGAATTCGATTTCACGTGGGTAGGCGTGGCCGGCGAGTTCTTCTTTGATAAACTTCTGGATCTCTTCTTTCAAAGCTTCTGAACCTTCTTGGCCGGGTTTGAGTTTGATGAAAGCTTTGATGATTTCTCCTCTTACTTCGTCGGGTTTTCCGATCACTCCGGCTTCCGCTACCGCCGGGTGCTTCAGGAGCGCACTTTCCACTTCGAAGGGCCCTACTCGTTCACCGGAGGTTTTGATCACGTCATCGGCTCGTCCGATAAACCAGAAGTAGCCGTCTTCATCTTTCATCGCCCGGTCTCCGGTGATATACCAGTCACCTTTGAAGTAACTTTCATATTTTTTTGGATTTTTCCAGATTTCCTTCATCATGCTGGGCCAACCTTTTTTAAGGGCAAGGTCACCTTCTTTTCCGGGGCCAAGCTCGCCTCCTTCGTCGTCTATAATGCCGGCATGAATACCAGGAAATGGTTTGCCCATGGAGCCGGGTTTGATATCCATGCTCAAGTAGTTGGCGATGACGATGGAACCGGTTTCGGTTTGCCAATAGTTGTCGTGAATGGGCAGATTGAGGTATTTCTGTCCCCAGACGATGGCTTCAGGGTTCAGTGGTTCGCCGACAGAGCAGACATAGCGGAGACTGGACAGATTATGTTTTTTCAGGAGTTCGGGGTTTGTCATGAGCATTCTGATGGCCGTGGGGGCGGTGTACCAGACGGTGACCTGGTGTTTCTCAATGAGGCTGTACCAACGATCCGGGTCGAAGCGTCCTCCGTGGACGAGCTGGGTCAGTCCGTTGCTCCAGGGACTAATAATGCCATAGACCACTCCTGTGACCCATCCAGGGTCGGCAGTACACCAGTAGATGTCGTTTGCTTTCATATCCAGGATCCATTTTCCGGTGATGTGCTCCTGCACGATGTCACCGTGGGTGTGAACGACTCCCTTTGGTTTACCGGTAGTTCCTGAGGTGTAGAGCATGTAGGAAGGGTCACTCTCCTGCATGTGGGCTGTTTCGAATTGATCGGATGCGGCTTTCATCTCCCGGCTGTAGCTGATCTCTCCGTGTTCAGTTGCTTCCGCATCCACGAGGATGATGTGCTTCAGGTGAGGGAGTTGGTCTTTGACTTTCTTTACTCTTTCTTCCAGCTCGTGGGTAGTGACGAGGACTTTTGCTTCGCTATCCGCCAGTCGGTCCTCCAGGGCTTCGTATCCGAAGGCGGCAAAGAGGTTTCCGGCTATGGCACCGACCTTGAGGGTCCCCAAAAAGCTGATGTAGAGTTCCGGAATTCGAGGGAGAAACATAAAGACTCTGTCGCCCTTTTGGATGCCGAGTTTGCTCAGCATATTGGCGAATTTATTCGTTTCAGCGATTAGGTCTCCGTAGGTAAAGCTTCTGGATGTTTCATCGTCTTCCCAGATGAAGGCTGTTTTGTGTTCTGTCTCAGAGCCTTTCCACTTGTCGAGAGCATTGTGGGCAATGTTTACCGTGCCATCGTCGAAATAAGCAATCTCCTTCCTGCCTTTTTCCCAGCTGAATTCCTTATAGGTTTTCTGGTAGTCGGGAAAGTTCGGAGTGATGTTGTTTTGAGATTTTGAAATGAGGGGGTAGTTCATAATGGTGTTTACTCTTCTTCCATCTTGATCGGAATTACCCTGGTTTGTTCTTCTTCTGTCATGGGCATTTCGATGCGGAGGATTCCGCGCTTATAAAAGGCAGCGACTTTATTGGTGTCCACGGAGACGGGGAGGACTACCGAGCGGCTGAATTCCCCCCAAAAGCATTCGCGGGAAAATAAGTCTCCTGTTTTGAGCTCGTCGGGTTGTTCTCTTGCTCCGGAGATGGTGAGCAAATCGTCAGAAATTGAGACTGAAATATCTTCGATGGTGATTCCCGCAATGGGTGCCAGGATGACCAACTTCCCTTTGTGCTGATAGACATCAATGGGAATCGGAGCGATTTTTTCGTTCATGGTCGGGTCGTCTTCATGTTCTTTTCCGATTTTTTTGGAGGTGAAGAGGGAGGACATGCAGAAGGACGATAAAGACGATAAAGACTATGAAGAAATGGTGTCACCACGTTTGGTGTTCTATCAAAATCCTAGTGGGCTTTACGGCTATTGCAAATACTTTTGCTTGTTCTGATTGTGTTCTTCATTTGTTCTCGCATAGTGGATCTGTCCGTCGTCGCCGTGGAGATAATAGTAGTAGTCTGAGGCTTCCGGACTGATGGCTGCTTTGAGGGACTCCAGACTAAAATTGCTAATAGGACCGGGGGGTAGACCGGTACGTTTTCGGGTATTGTAAGGGGAGTTCGTATTCAGATCGTCCTGGGTCAGGCCTCCGGTCCATTTGCTTACCGCATAGCGGACGGTCGCATCTACGCCGAGAGCTATGCCTTCTTCCAGTCGTTTCCAGAGGATGCCTGAAATGATGGGTTTTTCGTCTGCTGTTTGGGATTCTTTTTCGATGAGTGAAGCCATCGTGACGATCTGGTGTATGGAATAGCCTCTTTTGGCGATATTGGATCGAAGCTCGGAGTTGAGTTTGTTGGTGAAATTGTCGATCATGCGGTTGAAGAGGTTTTGGGGCGTTACGGTTTCCGGATCTACGAAGTAGGTGTCGGGAAAGAGGTAGCCTTCGTAGGATTGATCGTCAGGTTTGGAGCTGAAAAAGCTTTCATTGTTCTGTGGTTCGCACTTACGGGCGCATTCCAGAAATGATCCAGAGGGTAGAATACTGTTTTCACTGAGGTAGTCGTCTACCTGGTTGACGGTAAGACCTTCCCGGATGGTGACGACCAATTCATCGGTCCGTGACTGCGTTAGATACTGGGCGATTTCAGGGATGGTATAGGATTTTTTCAGGATGAATTTCCCGGCTTCCAGCCTGGGGGCGATGTTTTCTTCCTTGATGTACTGATAAAATGCCCATTCTGACGGGATCAGCTCGAGCTCTGCCAGTTTCGCCGCGATGGTTTTTCCCGTCTCGCCTTCAGCGATCGTAAAGGTAATCCGAGCGGTGGCATCCGGATCGACCGGGGTCACGAGGTAGTTTTCGTAGGTATTATCCCAATACACCTTCATGGCAAAGCCGCCGATGAAGATGATGAGGAGCAGGGAAAAGAGAAGGGTTTTCCATCTGGTCTTTTTCATAGGGGAAGGATTGTTACTGCCCAAAGCCCATGCCGCCCATGACGGCCTTCATTTTTTCTGCCGCAATGGCCTGTGATTTCTTGATGGCCTTATTCATCGCGACGACGAGGTCATTTTCCAGTTGAGCGTTCTTTCCGGAATACTGATCCTGTTCGACTGTTATGGAGATGACATGCTGTTCGCCGTTGATGGTGACTTTGACTCCACCTTCAGTGGCTTCGATATGGATATTGCCGAGTTCGTCTTTGATTTGCTTGGCCTGTTTCTGGAGCTTGTAGAGGTCTTTAGCCTGGTCAAACATTCCCATGAGAAATTGGTTAAGTGATCTCAGAAGTGTTCTGCGCTTCGCCGGAAAGTATAGGGGAAAAGGGAGCGGTGAGCAAATGAGTCTTTTATGAACCCCTAACCCCTTACAAGGGGAAGAAAGATGGATCATCTTTCTTAAGAAGAACAATGTTTAACAATCCTGAATAATTTATTTGGGTCGTCTGCCGCAGCGGACGACTTCCCCTTGTAAGGGGTTAGGGGTTCTTATTCCTTACCGCAGCAGGCGGTAGATGATCATCGCGGCGTCGCCTCTGGTCATGCCATCCGTGGGGTGGAGTTTTTTGGTGTTGTCGAGGAGGCCGTGGTTCACGGCGAAGGTGATGTAAGGCATGTACCATTGGCTTGAATCCAGATCGGAGTACTGCAGCATGGCACTGAGGAAATCAGTTGGCTCGCTGTAGCTGCTCTGTGCGCTCATGGCCATTTTGATAAATTCAGCCTTGTTCACTTCCTGGCCTGGGTGAAAGGTTCCATCCGGATATCCGGAGATGATGCCTTTCGTTTTGGCTTGTTGGATATAGGGAGCGAACCATTCGGATTTGTTGACATCGGGAAAAAGGTTGTCGGTTGTAGGGGGTAGGTTGTCGGTTATGGATTCGCCGAGGCTGAGGAAGATGATTTTGAGGGCTTCGGCTCTATTGATGGTGGCGCTGGGGCGGAAGGTGTTGTCGTCGTATCCGCTAATGATGTTGAGCTTGACCAGGTAATCAACGGCTTCTCTGAGGATGGGGGATTTGATGTCGGTGAAAAGGTCTGTGGAGAGGCTTGAGGGCTCAGGAGCCTGTGTAGGGGTTTCGGGTTCGTCGGGGAAGGTCAGTTCGAAATGATTTTCGGATTTGATTTCCGATTGTACTGAGCGTTCTTCAGGATCGATCGTCCGGATCACTGATTCAGCGGGACTGATCGCTGTGTTGTTCAACGTGAGCTTTTGTTGGCTGTCGAGAGTGTCGAAGCTGAGGCTATTGGTTGATTGGCCGAGGTTGCTGATCTCAAACAGATAACTGTTTTCTTTGTCACCAGTGTAGCTGGAAACAGAGAACTTTATTTCTTTGTTGTTGTTCCGGACAAACGCGAATTGGTAACCTGAAGCCTTGAATTCTTCTTCATTGGCGATGATAAACATCGTGGGATTGTCGAATTTCCAGACTCCGGGGACACTAAATTCGTTTTCTTCGAGCTTTAGGGGATTCCCCTGAGGATCGAGGATGACCAGTTCATTCTCATTGTTTTCTATCACGACGATGATCTTCCAGCCCTCGGTATTCCATTGTGTGTTGAAAGAATTGGGTGTTGGCTCAGATTCCTCTACTGCTTGGGTCAGGAGTTGGGGTGAAGGATTTGAGCTGACGATGCTGTTGCTCCTGATGAGAGAGGAAATAGGCTGAGGATGACTTGCCAGCGGTCTGACGAAGGTCTCTTCTTTCGCCAGCACCTCATCAAAGAAGCTTTGATCGGGAGCATCGGTGCATTGCTCGTTGAAGAGTGAAAAGGAGGTGAACCAGGATCTGCTATTGTCGTAGCGGAGTCCAATTCGAGTATCGTTGTTGCCCTGGCCACTCATGGCGATGGTTTTTAGCTTGGGGTCTTCGGAGAAGCTGCCGAGGTCCAGAGCTGCTTCAATGCTCAGACCTCCCTGAAGCTCGAGATTTTTGTCCAGCCACTCGATATCCTCGAACCAGCCGCTGGTCTTGAGATAGCTGACAAATGGGATGGGGAAACTGATGCTTCCCGTGATAGCGTTGAAACAGGCGCTGATTTCCTTTCCAATTCGGAGTCTTCCCAGGACATCGCCGATTCGTTTTTGGTAGCCAAGAAAATCAAGATCCAAGGCGCCACCGATGTCGGTGACGAGCAGTGATCCTTTCGGGCTGGTGAAAACGGCTTTTCCGGTTGCCAGGAGCGCAACCAGCTGGGCCTGTGCTTCAAGCTGGAGAAGTCCCTTCGCGCTATAATCCCCGACGGTGTAGATAGTGTTGGGATCATAGCGAAATCCCGCACCCGCTTTGGCCAGATCGACTCCGTAGATTTGCAGATCGCTCTTGACCTTTCCCCAGATGGCTAGCTCGATGGGGTTGAAAATCTGTTTGACGTGGGCATCGGCGTTCATGGTGGCGATATCGCCCGGGAGTCGAAGCTCCACGGGATCCAAATCGATTCGACCGTTGTCCTCAGCCAGATTGATGTCCAATCCGACATTAAGAATGCCTTTGTCAGCTTTGAGGATGTCATTATTGAAGAGCGAAAGGCTGTTGAGAGCATTTCCCTGAATGTTGAGTCGGCCTTCATGGGCGCTGAAGTCGATGTTTATGGTGGCTAAATTGGCTTCCAGAATCCATGCCTGGTTTTCTCCCCAGCTCTTGGGACGAAAGGGTTCGCTCTTGAGTTTGCCTTTGGCGACAAGGTCGAAATTGTCGAAGAAGGCGATTTCCTCGGGAACTATTTCCAGGGCTTTGAGGATTTTGATATAGCTGACGCGGGCCAGTTTTTTAAGAGTGCTATTTTCAATGGATCCGACGAGCTTGGCTCCCAGCTCGATTTTTTTCTGATTGAGGTCTTTGTTGAGCTTGGCGATTTCTTTTTCAATGGCTTCCTGTATCTCCTTGCCTCTTCCTTTGAGTTTCACGATCTGTGGTCCGGATACTTCTCCGATCCCGATGACGAGCGCGCTGTCAGCTCTTGATTGGCTTAATGAAAATGAAGGGATTCCCGCAACGAATTGTCCATTAAAGTCATAAAGATCGAAATCAAAAGGGTAGCCTAGGACGTCTTGGACTTCGAAGCCGAGCCCCTTGAATTCACCGTTGATCAGCATGTTTGCGTTCTTCATATCAACGATGACAAGACCCTTTCCAGACATGGGATTGATCCTGAGGCCCGACGGCATGATGGATGTTTGCTGGTCTAGTTGCTTGCTGAGGGTGACATCGAAGCTGGCGTCGATAGCAGCGATGAGGTTCGGCATATCCAGTGAGAAGGTTCCGTGTCCTTCCCTCATGAAATTTGAATAGACTTTGCATTCTCCGATGAAAAGCTCATTGTTTGGAATTTTTCCGCAATCGACCGTGAGGAGGTCCGTGAGGGGGGTCATCTCTCCGGAGGTGGAGGGATTACCCGGAATGTTGGTGGTGTTAGGGATTGTAGGATTGCCGGGGCTTGTTGGATTATTGATCAGGCTCATTGGAGTTGGCGAGGAAAATTTCAGTTCTTCGCCGATCGGTACTGAGCTGTTGAAGAGAGGGAAATTATCCTGGCTGCTGATCTGGAGTGAGATTTTGTCGGGTTTGCTGAATGATCCGAAGTTCTCCTCGCAGAGGAAGGTGAGTTCGCTGGTGCTGGGGGCATGGAGGATCGTGAGTGTCTTGCAGTTCGTTGAGCTGGCCAGAGTGGTTTTCTCGAGGTTGACTCCGGTGACGAAAATATGAAGAAATCCTTTTTCGGGGCTGTCCTTGACGGTCACATCATAGACCTCTCGGATGTCGATGGATTTCTTGTGCAGCTCGTTTCCCTTGCTGCTATCGACAACCTGGTATTCGGCCACGGACACCTTTTTCAGCAGGCAGACAAATTCAAACTTGGCGGAACTTCCGTATTTTACGGCGATTTGAGCACAATCATCTGATTTGAGCAGGGTTTCGTAGCTGAGGTTTTCTCCCTGGACAGTGATGATCTGCCGTCGGTTGGAACGGGTGATGCTTCCTGCCTGAAGTGAGCTTACGATGGCTATTCCACTGGTGTCGTAATTGCCGTCTTCCCGGGTGTAGTCAAACTGGAAGGATTCTTCGTTCTTGATGTCGTTGTAGAGGGCGCTGATGAGGCGGACGGTTTGTTCGGAAAGAAATTCTTTGTCCTGGGTTCCGGTTTGTTGTTTGACGTGAAGGGAGCGGGGTTTGAGGCTGTCAAAAAAAGTTTCGAATTGGGGCCAGAGTGTTTTTTTCTTTTCCCGGTCAGGGGTATCGTATTGGGTTTCCAGTGTCTTGTATTCGGTTTTTTCTTCTGCAGTGAATTGGGGATTACATTGGAAGTCAAAGCCGTAGGGAGTATAGCTGTCAGGTACGATCTGAATGCGGTTTTCCCCTCCGGTTCCCGGACAGTTTTCAAGCCAAACTAAAGGTTTGGTTTCGTTGCCATCGGAGTAAGGTAGGTTGTTTCCCTGAATGGTGAAGAGGGTATCGATCCCTTCCAGAGCCTCGTTCGGTTCGATGCTGTCAACGTGAGTGGTCAGGTCATAGGTGACGTCGATGTAGCCGGAAAGGATGACATGGGCTTCGTCTTCAGCTTCGGTGTAGATCTGTTTCCCGTTCTTATCGAATTTTGATTCGGTTTTGAAGAGGAAGAGGTGGCGTTGGGTTTCACCCTGCTGTGGTGGGACAGGTGCTCCGGGAAGGCGTTGTAAAAAGCATTCGAAAGTGATCTGTTCATAGCTGGTTTCACCGATCGTTTTTAAATCCTTGCATCCTTCGATGAAAAAGATGGTGGTTCGGTGGACGTTCTTTCCCGTGATGGTGAAGCGGGTCGGAGTATAATAGATAGCCTTGCGAGGTTCGAGATTCGCGGATGAAATCCCATAGCTGATGTCGAATTGGTTGCTGTACAAGGGAGTCTCGTTTCGGAGCATGGCTTCTTCACTGGAGTACATGGTGACCATGAAATTTCTTTCAGAATGGGTTTCAACCGGCCCCAGGTTGAGTGGAATACGGCATCGGGACTGGATTTTGCCGGGGCTGAGAAATGAAAACTGTCCTGTGGTGTCGCAGGCTCCCTGTTCTGTCCGGTCTTCCTGATCCCGGACCACGATGTGGAGGGTCCCGGGAAGGTTTTTTCCCAGGATGGTAAAATCGATAAACTCACCCGGTTTGGGAGGAATGAAATTGACTTCACTGATACTGGGATTCCCTGAAGGATTGGTCTGGAGATCGACCTGGACTTTTAGCTCGCCTCCCGCGGTGGAGTTCGCGAAGAGCGTTTCCTTCAATCCCGTTTCGTTGCTGACTCCACAGCTGACCGTGGCCGTGTGTTCATCGGTGATCTTCCAGGTCTGGGATTTGCAGAAGGACAGTTGAAGGTTCGTTTGTTTGCTGAAGTGATTGCCTTTCACGGTGAAGGTAGCGTTGCTTCCGGAGGCAACCTGAAGCGGTGTGATCCAGTGCACTTCCTCCATTTGGAGGACATAGGGGTACTTGCCGGCGTGGTTTTTGACGTAGGCGTTGGTGGGGTCGTAAGGGATGGTGTCGGAGATGTAGGTGCTGTTGACCTTGAAGTCTTTGTTTTCGGGGCGACCGAGGGGCTCTGGGGTGGTGCTGTTGCCAGCAGCATCGAAGAGGTCTCTCGTTTCAAAGTGCAGGTGGGTGCCGAAGTTTTCGTTTTTCTCATCTTTCTCGCAAGGGTTGTTTTCATATTTACTGAGGATATATCCGGTATCCCCCATGAGGCCCAGGATCTGTCCTTTTTCCACTTTCTCTCCTGTAGAGACATACTTATCATTGGTGTTCGTGATCATGTGTCCATAGTAGGCCTTCGATCCATCGTCGTGTTTGATGACTACATAGGCCCCAAAGTCAGGATTGGTGGTATGTCTTTCTCCTGTAGAAACTGCTTTAAGAACTGTTCCCTGTTTTGCTGCGAGAATTGGAGCGCCATAAGTGTAACAACGGGATACCGTTTCTGAAGTTTTGATGTTGTCTGGAATTTCAGCAACCTGAAAATCAACTTTGAAGTTTGGAGTCCATCCAAGATATCCTTCGTGTCCGGCTTTGTTATTCGTGAGTTTATTATCGCCAGCAGGGAGCGGGAAAGTGAAGCTCGTATCTGCTGCACTTGTCTGGATTGTTGTCAGACTTATAAGGAAAAGGAACCCTATGATAGTTTTTCTCACATTCATGAATGTTGAGTTTATCGAATTTCAAAATTATTCAGTGCTTCCGTTATGATAGGTTTGCATTCTTGATGGGACTTTCCAGGGCCGTAAGCATTGAAGCTATAGATTTTTCCAGGCGTGTAAATGAAGTACTCTTCCACCGTTCCGATGACACTCCATTGAGATACGATTTTGTATACTTCTAAGTTCGGGTACTCGGTTGCTTTTATCAGTTCAAAAGAAATCGGTGGTTCCATGAAATTGTCGGGGTCAGATTCTTGTTCGAAGTAGGTCTGTGGAGTCAGATGGAGTTTTGAATTGTCATCCGTGTAAATGTCGAAAAAGCACCCATTGTCAAATGTGAGGTGGGTCAGTCGGCTTGTTTCAACAAAGGCTTTTACTGTAACGGCTTCATCTATTGTGAGGTTGAATCCATTGAGTTTGTGAAAGATTTCGGTTTTATTAAAGTCATATTTGACGATGAGCTGGTCCGGGCCGAGCTCAGGATCGTCGCTTGTTTCAAAGGTCGGATCAATAATCGTCATCGCCTCTTCCGGCACATAAGGAATATTTGAATCAGACGAAATGGAGCTGGGGTTATTTTCGATGTATGTGGCTATATTATAGATAATCTCAGCTGCTTCTTGTCGCTGCATGGGCTCTGTAGGGCGGAGTTTGTCGGTGGTTGCGAGGAATTTCATGGTCATGGCGGCGCTGACGTGGGGGGTGTACCACTGTTCGTCGTAGACATCGGAGAACTGGGCAATGGCATCGCCGCTGTCCTGTGGGATTTTGTTGAAGAAGGGGAGAGCGCTCATGGCCATTTTTATGAATTCGGCCCTATTGACTTCCTGGCCCGGTTTGAAATTGCCGTCGGGATAGCCCTGGACGATGTTTCTGAGCTTGGCGAGCGCGACGTAAGGAGCGTACCAGGCACCCTTGTCCACATCGGGGAAGGGGAGGCTGCTGACGGCGTTTTGGTCATCGAGGAGTATCTGTACTGTACTGAAGATAATTTTGAGGGCTTCAGCGCGGTTGATGGTTCTGGCGGGTTGAAATGATCCATCAGGATATCCTGAAAAAATTTCCTGTTCGACGAGGTATTCCAGCATGGTTTCGAGCACGGAGCCGGAGCGGACGTCGGAGAAGGGGGCGGCTGAGGCGGTGAATGTAAAATTTCCTCCAAAGGAGGATCCGCTTGTGGCGGAAAAAATGCAAAATGCAAAAAGGGGGAGGAGGAGTGTAAGGAAGGAAGAAGGCAGACGTTTTTTCATGGGGAGTGGGGGTGAGGGGATAGTGTTTTTACTTTCTTCTTTTTGGCTTCTTTACTTTCTTGGCGACAAGAAAGTAACAAAGAAGCGCTGGGGCTTCAAAACCGTATTGATCATTTATTCTTATATCAGCACCTTCCGCTCAACTCCACCTTCCTCCTTGCCATAACCAGCAGGAAGCACACTCACCACGAGACGGTTGAAGCCCCCAGACCCCGGGGCAATGAGCGTAAGTAAGCATGGGGAGGAAAAAAAAGAATGAATATGAGAAAAGAATATTTGAATGTAGCAAGACAGTGAGGAGATGGGAAGGGAATTTTTTCATTTCAAAATACTTTCCAGCAGCGGTCTTCCGGTGGAGGGATGGACTTCTCTCCACATATGGCCCGCGTCGGGGAGCTGCTTGTCGCCCGGAGGGGTGATGACGTACTTCCGAAAATCCTCGTAGATGATCTCGGAGGGTCTGTTGACCATATCGTCATTTTCCCGTTCCGTATTGAGGGGTGTTCTTTCCCAGAAAGTCACCAGAGCTATGACATCACCCAGGATACGCAGCTGCTGGTCACTCCGGCCGGAATGGAACTCTCCTCCCGCATTGTTGAGGTCGGCTTCGATGAGGACAGGGGAGCGGAGGTCGGGGAAGGTTGCCGCTGAGGCGGCGAATGTAAAATTGAAAATGCAAAATGCAAAAAGGAAGGGGAAGGTGATTTTTTTCATGATTGTGTGGTGAGGAAATAAGGTGCTTTCTTTTTTTGGTTCATGTTTTTGGTTCATGTTTTTGTTTCTGTTTCTTTACTTTCTTGCCGCCAAGAAAGTAACAAAGAAGCGCTGGGGGCTTCAAAACCGTATTGACCATTGATCCTTATTTCAGCACCTTCCGCTCTACTCCACCTTCCTCCCCACCATAACCTGCAGGAAGCACACTCACCACGAGACGGTTGAAGCCCCCAGACCCCGGGGCAATGAGGCTTATATGGGCAGGGGGTGAAGGGGGGAAGAAAGATGGGGCATCTTTCCTGGGAAAAAACAGTGCGTAAGTATGCTTTCTCTTTGTATGGGTCTTCCCGTCCGCCGCGGCGGATCGGGAGACTTCCCCTTTTACTGCGTCCGCCGAATGGAGGAAGGGGCTAGGGGTTCCGATGTATCATTCGTAGATTCGGATGTAAAAGCATCAGTCGGGCATATCTGTCCGAGGTGTATTCGGATCGCGTGTATTAGAAAATAATATCTTGATTGTAGCAAGTGGGATGGTGTCGAGTGAAGAGCTTTTGCTGAGTGCATAATCCGAAAAGCGGAGGCTTGCACCTCCGCTTCAGATCAGACTGCGTAAGACTCCAACTACTCCGGCAAATAATCCACATCATCCTGCTGCGACCCCGTGAGCTTTACGAAATTGAGCGCGTTCACATTGGCCAGATTGTAAGAACGGACGTAGCCGGGTGAGACGGAGTAGAGGTATTCGCCTATGTAGAGGAGGCGCTGGATGACGCGCTCCATGTCAGGGGGATAGAAGTACTCTCCTGACCCTTCGAAAACGCTGTCGTCGGTGTAGTGCGTGACTTTACCGTGCTCCCTGAAGCCATTTGTCAGGTCCACGCTGTAGACTATTCCGCCCTGGAAAATGGTGGTGATGTTGTCGTAATCAGGTTTTGAAGTGGTATCTTTGAGCGCCGTAATGGTGATGGGGAATGCCAACAGTTTCTTTTCCTTATCGAAAAGCAGGGCTTTGTGGTTGCTGAGTAGTTCGCTCGTCGTGCCACGCTGACCGATGACTTGTTTAAACATCTCGACTGGCTTGCTGACGTCGCTGACATCAAAAATCGAGAGTTTCATGCCCATGAGAAGGTCAGGAGTGAGGAATTCGGCATTTTCCGCTGAAGGATCCACTTCTCGTCCGAATCCGATGAGGTGTGTTTCGTCATAGGGGTGAAGGTAGTCGCTCCAGCCAGGGACCTTGAGCTCGCCGAGGATTTTAGGGTTGAGGGCGTCCGACAGGTCGATGACGAAGAGGGGATCAATATTCTTGAAGGTGACCAGGTATGCCCGGCTCCCCACGAATCGAACGGATTTGATGCGCTCGTCCGGAGCGATCTGCTGAACTTGTCCGAGGATATTCATGGTGTCGCGGTTGAGGACGTAGATGTTGTTGTCGGTCTGGCTTCCGGTGCTCGAATCATAGCGGTCTCTGGTGGTGGCGATACGGAATGTGTTGCCGGACTCGTCCATGGAAAACTGGTTCAGGATCGTACCGCCGACGATGCCCTGATTCTGGTATTCGATCTCATCGTTGCTGAGGAGGAATCGGTAAACGCGGGTGATTTCTTCGCTGATGTAAGAAATGTCTCTTCCGCTGCGTCGTTCCACCTGGCGATAGTGGGGTGAAGCGACGTAAAGACTATTTCGTGATGCATAGATATCCTGTGTCGATCCCAGCAAGATCTTCCGGTTGAGCCTGGAATCAAGATCCTCGATGTTCAGTCCTGCCACGATCATATAATTGCGGTCCTGCAGATCCGGGAAGTACTGGACATCCATACAGCGAACAAAAGGCTCTTCCGTGTCGCCTCTCGCACTGTCTTTGTAGTGAGGGAGCATGATATCCGCCAGTTCTCCTTCCAGAATGGTGTAATAAGGGATCCATTGGTTCAGGACGAAGTAGACGTTTTTGTCGACTTTCCGTGAATTGATGTAGTTTCCCTCGATCTCGATGCTGCGCTGTCGCGTGGGATTTGACCGGTCTGAAATATCATAGATATAGACTTTCATACGGGTTTGATCGAAGGAGGGGCCGGGCCAGATAGCCATGCGTTCCATTTCTGGTTGACTGCTGTCCATGAGGGGTTCGAAGGGGAAGGGCCCAGGGTAGCTACGGTAGTGATAGACCTGTCCGATGATGACCAATTGGTCTTCGTCGATGTAGATTTCCTGTGGATTAAAATCCGCGTCATCCAGCTCAATTTGGGCGATTTCTTCCATTTGTGTTCCCGGATAGGCATCGACAATTCGGATGGTTTTTCCTTTGATCAGATAAATGTATTTGCCGTCGTTTTTGACGATGTCAGCTTCATCCACCCCGGCAACCTGAACATTGGTTTGGGAATAGTCGTCTGCAGACAAGTCTGCTCCCGCGGATGATTCGGGGACAGCTGTTGGAGCTATAGCACCTTCACCTGTGGTGGTTCCGGATTCTTCCATTCGGTCAAGCTGGGTTTTGATGAGCGCATTGTCTGTGTCTTGATCCAGTTGGAGTTTTTCGATGAGCGCGTCACAAGAATCGATCTGAGGAAGTTCAGTATTCAGTGATGAGCGGGTTTCCAGGGTGGCCATTGTGAGTGATGGTTCGTCCACAGTTGTCTGGCCGGCGTGGATCATGCGAGCCATTTCTCCACGGGTGATGAGCTTTGCGTAGCTTCTGACGCTGGGTGGGATCCCCATCCGGTTCGCAAGTGCCCTGACAAAAGGATGAAACCAGGCATCAACGCTTTCAGATGTCCTCTGGAGCCCGATGGCGGTGACGATGATTTTGGCTGCTTCTGCGAAGTTGACGGCTTCACTGGGTTTGAAGGTACCGTCGGGATAGCCGTCAATGATGTTTTTCTCCACGGCTAAGCACACATATTTGGCGAACCAGGCATCCATTTCGATATCGGGAAAGTACATGAAGTCCCAGTTTTTAAGGTCTTTGTCACTCCAGCAGGAGTTGATTTCTTCATCCGTGTACCGGGCTTCCACCATGATTTTGACCAGTTCGGCGCGGTTGAGCTCGTAGTCGGCACGGAATTGTTGGACGATTTCTCCGTTGATCTCCACTTCGTAGCCCTGGACGATGTTGTTGTCTTTCAGGTACTGAATGTCAGTGGTGTATTCGTGGTCGGAGGAGACGTCAATGAAGCCAGCTGCGCTGGCTTTCGGAAGCACGATAAAGATGATAAGGACGATAAGGATGATTTGAGAGAAGAATTTTTTCATGGGGAGGGTTAGAAGCTTTACTCATCTTATCCTGATTTGTCAGATGGCGAAAGGGGGAGTGAGAAGTGGAGGAATGGGGGATTATTGGTTGACAGAATGAAGGATTGATTATTTCTTCTTGGAAGAAAATCGCTTTCGGAACGTATCACATTGTGATACAATTGTGAGGACATTATGATTCCCTTGTATGAAAACATCTTCGTCATCTCGTTCCCGGAAAGATCAGGCTTTGCCCAGCGTTCGGATATCTGATTTATTTAAGGATCAGGTTGTTAAGGCCTGTGATAGTGTTGGTTTGAGCTATGGTACGGTTGTGACGCATCTTCTGGCAGGCTGGGTTTCGGGGGATATTCAGCTTCGTTTTGATTTGGACTCTGAATTTGTGGCTCATGCCCGACAGGCACTTCAGTCAGAAGAAACCCAGTCACTGTTGAATCGTGTTGCTCAGCAGTATCATCCCAAGCGGATTTACAAAAACACTGTTCGGATTTCATGAAGTATATCCTGGTTACGCGTAGTTTTAGGAAGCAACTGAAAAAGTTTAAGAGGTATTTTTATGAGCAGGATGTTGTTGAGGATATTCACGATTTTATTCTGAATGGTCTCAGAGGTGGGGAATCTTTCTTGAAGACCCAGACTATTGCTGAGATTCGAGTCAAGACTGTGAAACTGCGTATTTGTGTTCGCCAGGTAAAGGGCAGGTATCTTCTGGGTATCCTTGGAGATCGTGAATATATTCCCCTTCTTATTGATCTGAAGTCGGGACAGTATGGTCGAAATATGAGTTTTCAAATCAATCGAAAACTTGTGTCACATATGCACTCTCAGATGAATGCCGTTTTGAGAGATTATTTGGCTCATACGGATGAAGAGCCGATGATGACGGTTTATGAGGTTGATGGTTAAACCGTGTTAAAGATAACAAAGGTAACGGAAGGGGGGGATTGGTGATTTTTGCTTGACGAAATGTAAAATTGATTATATCATGTCGCTGTTTTGGGACTGATCCTTGAAAGAAGATCGACCCATTTATGGGTTTCGAGACGTTTTAGTGTTGTGGGAAGCGGAAAGGGAAGAAAATTCTTCTTCGTTTTCCGCTTCCTGCAGCGACGACTTCAGCTTGTGGCTGGAGTTGTTTTTATTCTGGACTGCAGTGAAGACGGATGGAGGGCTTCAATGGTCCGCACAGTTTGTTTCTTGTTTGTCGCAGTGATGCTTGCATCCTGTGACAATACAGGATCGAACCACTACCCCCAACTTCCCCAGCTGTCCGTGACTCCGGTTACCGCTGGGTTTGGTACCCTTGTGACCCAGAGCGAGCAGCTTGTTCTCAAGCTGCGGGTTGAGAACCTCTCCTCCACGCTGGTACAGCTCGACTCGCTCGAGATTCGGACAACCGGCTCCTGGGCTGTTCAGCCCGGGGTCTCGGACAACTCGTTCAGACTGGAGTTGGATGGGGTGAGCACGATTGCTTATACCCGCTCAGACGCAGTTGCCCCAGACTCCACTGTCCCACTCAGGATCTCTCTAGTCTCTCCCTTGAATATCCAGCCGGGGGGATCTGTTGAGATCTGGTTCTATTATGACACTAGCACGACTGGTGGTGGTGGAGCCAATTTGTTTTTTCAGGTCGAGATTTCGGAAGAGGGGCTCTGGTTTACTAACCTATCTAATGGTTGGTATTTCCAGAGCGCCAATGGGGTTATTCTTGGCCCCAGCTTCGAGTCCTAATGTCCCGAAACCCGCAAGCCGGCCGCGCAGGACCACTGGTCCTGCCGGTCGGTCATAATTTCTTTTTTTACGTTTTGTTTGTTCCTATTTAATTTATAATCTCACATCATGTTTTCATCTCTCAAAAATTTCTTTACCGGTGGAGAAAAAGTAAGGTCCGCTCGAGAGCAGATTGCTGGACTTACGTCCAAGGAATTAGAGCGAGGCAAAAAGGGGCTTAAGTCTCGGGATCAGGAGCTCTTGAGACAGCAGCAGGGGGTTACCCGTCGTCATGCTTTGAAGTTGTTAGCGACCGCACTTGGTGCTGTCGGTCTTGGTGTGGGCGGCAATGAGGTGTATGAAGTGCTTTCGAGACCAGGACGGGTTGATTTTCATCCTGTCCGTTTTTCCCCATCCCAGAAGTCTGATATCGAGGGTATGATGGAAAATCAGGAGGTGTGGAAGCAAATCACGATGAGAGCACTTGATCGGTTTGAGGATAGTCATCCCCGGGTGGCTCAATTAAAAGCTTTTACAGAGCAAAACGCGGTGTATCCGATTGCGGTGGGTCCACAGGTCACTCAACTTCTGATGCAGGATCCTGAAGAATCAATGCGTTTTTTGAAGAATCCAATAGGTTTTGAAATCGTTTTCATGTCTCCTCAGTATGCTCAGTCGATGCCGTCATCAATTCTGACGGAGCCTGGAGGAAAGACGGTTCGGCTGGCTGAGACCTTTACCTGTCTCGAGTGGCTTGGGATTATGCTTTCCCATGAACTCTCTCATGTGGATGATCAGCTCAACCATGGTGAGGACTCGCGGGATAGGGATCAGTATATGAAAGGTGAAGTAAGGGCACATCTTTTCGAGAAGGAACTGCTGAAGCTTTGGGGATCAGAGCAGTTTGAGCAAATGGTTGATGAGGGCTTTGATTTGGCCAAGAAGGCTGACATAGACGGTTTTCGTGCGGTTGCGGAGCGGTATTTCCCCCTCGATGGTCTGAACCCGGGAGAAGAATCCTTAGCATTGGCTTCCTGTATGATGTCGGTCCTCATGGAGGGGTATCAGCTGAGGGGGGCTGATGAAGAGGAGCTCGTGAAAGTGTATGAGTCGACTGCGAGAGCCATGCAGGGTGGTGACAGCAGATTGCCGTTTTAGAAAGTCAATGTAGTCTTTATTTGTATTATTCATTTTTCCCATGAAAAAATCTCTCCTCGTTCTCATTCTCAGTTTCAGCCTGGTTTGGCTATCCGTCGGACAGGTTATGGCTGCCGGATATAAAAGAACAATTTGAGGAGCTGGTGCAGAGTATCCGGTTCCTTAAATAGCTACTCCACCCCATCCCAAAAATAGGTTAGAAATGATTCTTTTATTCTTTGGAAAAGGTCCCGCTGAATACAATGGTTTCTTGAAAGCACAATGGAATCAGACACCGAAGCCTTCCTCATTGGAGAAATTTTCTATATGATCAAATGTGCTTCAGTCTGAAAGGACTGTTTCTGGGTAAGGACACAATCAAGAGCTATGGAAATTCGATTTTATGATCATAGGTTAGAAGACTTCATCTCTGGTCTGGATAAGCCAACGATTGCAAAGATTTTACGAACTTTGGATCTTTTGGAGAGATTTGGGAATCAACTCGGCATGCACCATAGCAAAAAAATCAGTACTGATCTTTTTGAATTAAGGGTGAGAGGTAAAAGGGAAGTGAGAATTATTTATTGCTTCTGCAACAGTACGATTGTTCTTTTGTATGGGTTCATCAAGAAGACACAAAAAACTCCAGGTAGATTTATTCTTTTGGCGAAAAAGAGATATCATTCTCTTGATCGCATATAACATATACGTTATACTGAGACTACTATGAAATCCTATTCCCACTTCAAAAATCGGCTTCTCAAGGATAAAGCAGTTCGTAAGGCTTACGATGACCTGGCGCCTGAGTTTTCCGTTGCCCAGGAGGTCATTGAAAAAAGGCTTGAACAGGGCCTTACTCAGACTGAGTTGGCGCGGAAAGTGGGTACAAAACAATCTGCTATTTCACGTCTGGAATCAGGCGACTATAATGCCAGTATTTCTTTTTTGGAAAAGATAGCCAAGGCATTGAATCTTCATTTGATTGTTTCCTTTTCGAGGAGAAGCTGATTTGTCCTACCCCACCCCATCCCAGAAATAGGTCTGGAATGATTCTTTGATGTTTTCGAAGAGTCCAGGGTCTATTTGTCCCAGTTTCTTTTTGAAGCGGGATTTGGAGATCGTTCTGATTTGAGGAATGATGATGTTGGAGTCTTTGCTGAGTCCATTAGTTTCATTGGCTGAAATGGGGACGATCAGGACTGATTTGTGTTTCTTGATCCCTGAAAGAGGAATAACCGTCACTGTCCTCATGTGGTCATTGATTATGGTCCTGCTGATGATGAGGCATGGTCTGGTTTTTCTTATTTCCGAGCCTTCCGTTGGATCCAATTTTACCAGCCAAAGTTCTCCTTGTTCATAGGTCATGTTATCCATTATTAGTCCAGATTAAGTTCAGCCCACCAGACACATTCCTTCTGGAATGCCTCGTCTTTTGATAGGATTTTAAGCTCTTCCTCGAGCAGCTTTTGACGTCGACGTTTCTTGGCCAATTCGATCATTCGCTGTAGGGCCTTCGTAAAGCTGGTCTTTTCCTCCTGGGCGATGCTTTCGATGGTTGCAATGTCTTCGGGGAGGAATCGGATTGTTTTGGTGATTGTAGCTGTTTTCATAGGCAGTTAATGATGTATTATTATACTAGCAAATGTATTGCAAAAGTGCAATGTTTTTTTACTGTGAAATGATTTCGTTATCGGCAGCATTTTTTTCTCTTGATTGTCATGTTTATATTTGTTAATAATTACATATATTTTTCCCACTCATGAAAAAAGTTTTTGAAAAAAAACGATTTCCCTTCTGCGCCCGGTGGAAATCTCTATCATTGGAAAGCGGTAACCACAACTTTTAGTGTTTCTGTAGCTGACCAGTATGTGATTGCTATCACTGCCAGTGCGAAGAATGCTCAACAGAACGAGGCTTGTACGGATGATGATGATCTGAGAGTGGCTCTGGATGGGTTTGAATTTGCGAAAAAGGAGATTCACGGAGAGAAAGTATCCTGGCAGGGGTTTGGGACCAGTGCTGCCTGGGATGGCGCATGTCTCAAAGGCTCTTCTCAAACGAATTACTTTTTTGTGGAATTGGCGGAAGGTGAACATGTTATCGATTTTTATGCTGATGAGACGCCGATGTTGGAAAAGATAGAGGTTTTTCAGTTGACTGATATGCTGTTTGAAGACTTTGACCTGAAACCTGATCCAAGTGTTGAGACCCGTCGAAATGGTATTCCATGGATGAGTTTTATTTTTCTGGGGGCCCGTCCGAAGCTTTTCCTCATTGAAGCAATCTGTTGGAGTGCGTCACAGAAGCCTGAAAGCAGAGACGATGACAATATCAAGATAGTTGTGAATGGAAAGATCCTTCCAAATCCTCAGGCTTCGACCTCCAAGAGATATCAGAATTTTTTCATGAGCGGAAATCTTTCCCAGGGTGTTTCAGAGACACTGCAGTTGACTTCCTCCTCGTTTGAGGATTTCGAGAATACGGTGGAGTTGTGGTATGACGAGGAGCCGATAATTACTCGATTGGCTATTGAGCTGGATTCCATCGCACAGGAAAGAGATCATAGCATCATGAAAAACACTCCTCTCAAGATCAGTATTGCCGAGAATCCTGATGTGCGAGGAGGCGTCCCCATTTATAGGGATGAATCCTATTCAGAAGTTTCTGGAAACATTCATTTGATAGAGAAATATGCTGAGCAATATGGAGTTGATGAAGATATCATTAAGTCCATTATATATTTGGAGACTACCCATGGATATGCTGATAGGGTTGGTGAATTGGTTCATTATTTGTCAGGTGGTTGGTGGGGGAACACTTCTCTTCGTCCGATGAATCTTCAGCTGAGATGGGGAAAAATAGAGGAGAATGGAAAGCCTCTGAACTATATCCGAGAGGACTTGGAGAATCCTGAAAAGAATATCCATGTTGGAACGCTTTTGGTGAAAAGGATTTGGGATCGTCTCGAAAATCCTACTGTTGAAAAAATCGGAACAGTCTACAACAATTCAAACGCGCTCAAGGTAAGTGAATATGGCGTGTGGCTCGGAGAGATCTATAGAGAAAAACTTTTTGATTAATGTTTTCTGGCATGCAAATCGCTTCTGTAGAATCGAAAATTTTAAGGATCCTGGTTTTTTTTGGGTTGACTGTTAGTATTGTCTTTTGCGAATACTACTTTTTCCAGGCTGTATTCTTCAATCCCGAAATTGAGATGAAGCAAGAGGGGCTTTTTTTCTGGTTGAGATTAGTTGGAGGGTTTTCTCTTTACTTGCTCATGATGAGTTATCTGACCATTCTTTTTGCTGCATTTGTCTACTGCATTATACATCTCGGAAAGAGATTATTGTTTCATGAAATGAGAGACAAAGTAATTTCTATAAGTATTTTGAGAATCCTCTTTTGGACCATTACTCTTGTGGGGTTCTTATTGGCGGTCTCTGCAGCTGGATTTTTGATGTGGTCATTAGTTTACCACAATTTTCATCAGGAATATTATACCTATCAAGAAGGCTTTCGGTGGGCATATATTTTTGTTCTCTTCATATCTTTGGCTTCTTTTTTCAGTATCGTATTTACTGTTATTGGTGCTCTGGTTTCCGCAGTGACCAAGTGTTTTCTTGTTTTATTTCAGAAGTTTCGTTCCGCTTAGCTCTCTCATGCTCATCGCCCACCTCCCCGCCGGATATCTCATGAGTCGTCAGGTTCAAAAGGTCTATAAAACCCACCGTTTTTTGTGGATTGGGCTTGTCGCCAGTGTCTTTCCGGATCTGGATCTGATCTGGTTCTACTTCGTCGATAACAGAGCGTATTTGCACCACAGCTACTGGGTGCACAAGCCGGTGTTTTGCTTGGCTTTTTTTGTTGTCTGTTATGTCCTGTATCGGTTGTTTGGTTCGGGTAAAAAGCAGTGGGAGTATGTGATCGTTCTGTTTTTTTCGAATTGGCTTCTTCATTTGGTTCTGGATACGGTGGTGGGGGAGATCCAGTGGTTGTATCCGTATACGACCGAACGGTATGCGTTGTTTGAAGTTCCTGCTGTGTATGGCTGGTGGTTGTGGAATTTTGTGTTTCATTGGAGCTTTGTGCTGGAGGTGGGAATTGTGGTGGTGGCAGGAGTGGTGATGGTTTTGGGTATTGGTTCAAGGTACCTATCCGGAACCCGGCGAACCTTGAACCAGCACAGGTGTGGGGTATTGGTTCAAGGTACCTACCCGGAACCCGGCGAACCTTGAACCAGCACGGGGGTACAATCCTTGGGTAAAATGATCAGATTTTACTTCCCCTTGTAAGCATGTCCTGAGCCTGCTGAATGGGGGGCTAGGGGTTCATAAAAAAAAGCCCCGTGTAATTGGGGCTTTTTCAGCTTTATTTGATCTTTCCTACTTCAGCCCATAAAAGTCCACCATTTTCGCGGAGTGACGCTGGATGGCGGGGTCCTGATTGTACAGCATAAACATGACGAGGAGCTTGGACATTTCTGATCGTTTCAGATGGCGGAGCGGTTTGAAGGTGCCGTCTCCCAGTCCTCCCACGATGCTCTTCTCCGAGGCGAAGGAGAGTATGCGGCTGTACCACTGATTGTTTGCGGTATCGTTGTAGGGCAGTGCTTGTTCCACGAAGTCAGATGGGATGACTATAGCAGCTCGCATGAGGATAGCTAAAGCGTCGATACGGATGACAGGGTCAAGTGGTCTGGCGTTGCCTTCTCCGTCACCGGTGATGATACCGCTGATGTAGGCCTGGTACATGACCCGGGTGGTGAAATACAGTTCCGTATTTGAGGGATCAACATTCGTCGGCAGATCTCTAAATTGAAATCCGTCATTCGGGATCGGAATTTCGTCGGGAATTGGAATACAGTTAGAAATGAGGGCCGTCTTGGCCAGTTCCAGATGGGTTGCCGAGAATTCTGGTTCGAATGCCCAGTCTCCGGTTGCCCATCGTTCTTCTCCTCGTCCAGTGGAGGGATTTCCGTATCCGCTGGCGATGTAATCTCCCTGAGATATGCTTTTGGATGTACGCAGGATTTCGATGAAGGCTTCGGCCCAGTGGCCGGCGATATCGGTGAATCTGAGCTGTCGTCCGGGATCGTGTTCAAGGCAGAAATCACAGGCTTCCAATCCGCTTTCATAGGATTCTACGGTTGGGATAGGCAGTAGCCCTGCTTCTTGCTGTCGTCTGACATTGACTCGTTCGATGTATCCGCTGATCTGAGAGTTGGGATTGTAGGTCATGGATCGCATGAGGATTTGAGCGAAATCGCGTCGAGTCATGGTGTTGTCCGGTGAGAATTGAAGGTCCTTGTAAAATTCGTTTTCCAGAGCAAAGCTGGTGTATTTCTCATACCAGAGGCCGGAGTGACCTTTACCAAATTCTTTTGGAATGGCTTGGGCAGCCCCGAACAGAATGGTCAGAATTTCTGAATTTTTTGCGAATTCGAAAGGTTTTCCTGATCCATCAGGATTTCCTTTGATGATGCCGCGCTTGTAAGCGGTGTACATGACTCGTGCGGCGAAGTGAGTTACCTCGTCTCGTGGCGATACATCAACTGGGAGGTCAGTAAATCGGAAGCCATCTTCCGGAACAGGGATGACCAGTTCAATTGGATTACAGTTGGAGATGAGGGCTGCCTTGACGACTTCTACACGAGTGACGAGTCGGTTGGGTTGGAATTCCCAGTCTCCGCTTGCGTACTTCCCTTCTTCTTTTCCGGATGAGTGATTTGAGTTTCCGCTGAAGATGTAGTCTCCATAGTCGGCGATTTTCGTATTTTTGAGGGTCAGGATATTGTTGTTGACGTTTCCCTCAAAGCTTACATCCACAAAGTTCAGAGGTCGATCGGGGTCGAGTAATAGACAAGATGGTGCATGGTCACCGAATTCCAAAGGAGTACATTCATCCGGAGCAAGGAATTCAGGAGGGGGGGGCGGGGTTCCACCACCACCGCCGCCACCACCTTCAATGATACAGCTTGAGCTGCAGCCGTCGCCTGAGGTTTTATTCCCATCGTCACACTGTTCTCCAGATTGGAGAATCCCATCTCCACATCGGTCAGCGCGTCGGCCTCCCGGAATTAGTAGAGTGTCAGCCATGACTCCGATGGGGTCGTTGCCACCTTGTACCGCGGGACCGATATCTGCGAAGTTGTCGAGAATGTCTCCTGAATTACCGCTTATTACCGTCATACTGTATTGGATGGTACAGGTTGTGCCTGATGATATGGATATATTGGAGAGGCTGAGCGCGGGAGCGGCAAAGGTGCTGGAAGGGGCCGTTCCACAGCTGGTAAAGGTGATTCCTGTTGGAGCATCGAAGTGAGTGTCGATGGTGTCGTATCCTCCTATTCCACTTCCTGTTTTAGGTCCGACGTTATTGATGGTGAGGGTATAGGTGACGGTATCCCCGATATTGACCTGGTTGTCAGCATCGTTTTCTGATTTGTCAACGATAAGGATCGGTGTGGTTACCACTGTCAAATCATCTGATTGTGGTGAAGCTCCGGTACCTCCTTCGATGGCAGGGGAGATGTTCACTTGGTTGGTAATGATGGTTCCGTCGACGACGCTGTTTTTTACCGTGACCTGATAGGTCATCACACAGTCAATTGCCGGTGCGACTTCGAGATTGAGCACGCTGATGTTGGGAGAAAGCGTCGTATTGAGGAGGCTTGTTCCACAGTTGCTGAAGGTAGAGTTTCGCGCGTTTTCAGTATTGGGATCGATGGTGTCGCTCAGGCTTACCCCAGTTCCTGTCAGGTTTCCGGTATTTTTGATGGCCACCGTATAGGTCACTGTTTGAGCAGGTTGCACAAAATCGTCCGCGTCGTCATCGGTCTTCGTTGATGTGTCCAGAAGTGGTACCGGGCCGACAATCAGCGTGTCTGATTTCGGTGAAATAATGAGGGTTCCGTTTTGAGAAATATCCACTTCGTTATCGATGGTGGTTCCCGTGATTGCGCTAGAAAGCACATTGACGGTATAGGTAATAACACAGTTGGTTCCTACCTGGATGATCAGGTCGTCAATATTGACCATTGATCCGGCTGAGCTATTGGTGTAGCTGGCTCCACAATTGAGGAAGGTAAAGTTGTCCAGGTTTTCGGTGTTCGAATCAATGATGTCATCGACTTCGATCTCGAAGAGGGGAGTTGTGCCATTGTTGACCAGCGTGAGCGTGTAGGTAATGGTTTGTCCCTTGTCAACGATGTTATCGGAGTCGTCTTCTTCTTTGATGGAATTTGTCATGTCCGGTACGGCGACGACTTCCAGGGTATCTGAGCCGGGTGAAGCGCCTGTTCCTCCTTCAGCTGCCGGAGAAATATCAGCCTGATTGTTGATGAGGGTTCCATTGATCGCGCTGAGTTTTACAGTGGCTTCGAAGACAACCTCACAGGTTTGTCCAATGTTTACCGCAATTCCATTGAGGTTCAGGAAGGAGGCCGTTGAGGTATCCGTGACGCTCGATCCGCAGTTGCTGGTGGTCACATTGTCGATGTTTTCCAGGTTCGGATCGAGCGTATCCGTGACGTTGATTCCTGTCGCGTCGACATTTCCTGTGTTCTTGATCTTCACGGTGAAGGTGATGAGTTGTCCTGGATCCACGAAGTTATCGATGTCGTCATCAGCTTTGCTTGAATCGGACAGGATCGGTGCTGATGTAACGACGAGTGGTGGTGATGTCACGGTGAAGAGGAAGGATCCTCCATCATAGACATCAACGTCGTTTTCGATGAGGGTTCCTGCGACCAGGTTGAGTTTGATGTCGACATCATAGGAGATCACACAGTTTGTTCCCACCTGGACCGACAGGTTGCCGACATTCAGATTCGGAGAAGCTGAGGTATTGTTCGGGCTTCCACAGTTGAAGAAGCTGACGTTTCGAAGGTTTTCGCTTTCCGAATCGATGGTATCTTCCAGACGGATATTGCCAGCTGTGGCATTTCCCGTATTGACGAGTGTAATCGTGTAGGTCACCGTTTGTCCCGGATCCACGATGCTGTCCGCATCGTCATTTTCTTTGGTCGAAGTGGTCAGATCCGGCACGGACCGCACGATGAGATCATCTGAACTGGGAGAAGCTCCCGATCCCCCTTCGGCTGAAGCGGATATGGTGACTTTGTTGGTAATAACGGCTCCTCCTGGAGTCGGATCTTTGACATCGACTTTGTACGTCATGACACATGCCACTCCGACTGCAATACGCAGGTTGTTGATATCTACGACAGGAGTGGATGAGAGATTGGTAAAGCTACTGCCACAGTTGAGGAAGGTAAAGTTTCTCAGGTTATTGGTGTTGGGATCAATGGTGTCATCGACATTTACTCCGGTAGCGGTGGCATTTCCACCGTTGATAATCGTGATAGTATAGGTCACGGTCTGTCCTTCGTCGACAATATTGTCCGCGTCGTCATCGGCCTTCGTCGATCCATTCAGATTTGGAGTCCCATCCACGATGAGATCGTCTGAAGCCGGTGTGGCTCCGCTTCCGCCTTCATTGGGAGGGCCGATGGTCACTTCGTTTTCTATCACGGTTCCTTCGTCAGAAGGATTTTTAATGGTAACTTCGTACGTGATCACACAATTGCTCCCAACAAGAACATCGAGATCGTCGATGTTGACGATGGGGGAGAGCGAGTTGTTCACAAAACTGCTTCCACAATTGTTGATGCTGAAGTTGTCCAGATTTTCTGAGTCCGGATCGATCACATCATCGATGTCTACTCCTGTCGCGAGAGCATTTCCCGTGTTGATGAGCGTGATGGTGTAGGTCACGAGCTGTCCGGGAAAGACGATGTTATCGGCATCGTCGTCCTGCTTGGTTGAGCTGATGATGATGGGAGCGACTCCTACGATGAGCTGATCTGATGCCGCTGTACCTCCAAATCCACCCTGGTCAGCAGGCGAGATACTTACTTCATTATCAATAGTGGTTCCTCCCATGACGAATCCTCTGACATCTGTTTTGTACGTTATAATACAGTTGAGCGTGGTTGAGATGACCAGGTCATCGATGTCCACTACCGTACCGGTGGAATTATTGATCAAAGTGCCACCACAATCGGTGAAGGTGAAGTCTCTCAGGTTTTCCAAATTGGAATCGATCAGGTCACTGATATCGACTCCTGTCGCGGTGGCATTGCCACTGTTGATCAAGGTGATGGTAAAGGTTACCGTTTGCCCCTGATTGACCACATTGTCTGCGTCGTCATCGGCCTTTTGAGAGCCGGAAAGATCGGGTTGTGAGATGACAATTAGCGTGTCGGAGCTGATTGTTTTTCCCCTATCACAGGGACCGATTGAGTCTCCATGTGACACATGCGCGGGGACGAGGCTATTGGCAATCGTGATGGTTTGTGTATTGTTTGGGTTGCCCTGCGGGATATGACAGATCGTGGTTTTGTTGGGATTGCTATTGGTGTCTTCATCAGGAGCGATGACAGTGACCTGATTGTTGATCAGCGTTCCCCCCGGAGTGCCATTTTTCACTTTCGTGGTATAGCTGATGATACAGTTTGTGCCGACCTGTACTTCGAGATCTGAAACATTGACGCTTGTTGCGGTTGAGCTGTTCACGTAAATGCTTCCACAATCGGTGAATGAAAAATTTGAAAGACTTGCCAGGTTGGGGTCAATCGGATCGCTAATATCCATAAGTGATGTGTTGTTTCCTGTGTTGACCAGCGTAATGGTGAAGGTGACGATTTGCTCTGGGTTGACGATGTTGTCGGTATCGTCATCCACTTTTGTCGAATTACTGATGTTGGGGATTGTTCTCACGGTGAGCGTGTCGGAGCTTGGCTGCGCCAGGAGAACGTTATTGCGGGAAAGGTTGACCTGGTTGTTGATCAAAGTTCCTCCGGGAAGATTTGTTTTTACATCGACAGTGTAGGTGATCACACAGTCGGTTCCCACGGCGATCGTGAGATCATCGATATTGACCACGCTTGAGGTCGAATTGTTGACGAAGCTGCCTCCGCAGTTGCTGAATGTGAAGTTCCCCAGGTTTTCAGTATTATTGTCGATGGTGTCATCCAGATTCACTCCCGTGAGAGATCCATTGCCGGTGTTCACGACGGTGATGGTATAGGTCACGGTCTGTCCTGGATCGACTTCGTTGTCCTCATCATCATCGACTTTTGTCGATTGGGTCAGATTGGGGATGGTCCGTACGGTCAGAGTGTCTGAGCTGGGATTTCCTCCCAGCCCTCCCTGATCGGAAGGAGAAATCGTGACCTGGTTGTTGATCAGGGTTCCGCCCGGGGCTGAGGCTTTGACAGTCGTTTTATAGCTGATCACACAATTGGTTGATGTACTTACGTCGAGGTTGTCGATATTGACCTGGTCTAGCGCGGAAGTATTAGTAAAGCTGCTTCCACAGTTGTTGAAGGTAAAGGTGTTGACGTTTTCCAGATTGGGATCGATGAGGTCATCGATGTCGACACCACTGGCGTTGGAAGCTCCGGAGTTGATGAGACGAATGGTGAAGGTCACCGTTTGTCCCGGATCGACAATATTGTCGGCGTCATCGTCCATCTTGGTGGAGTCAGACAGGTCAGGAGTGTCCGCGAGTTGATTGAGAATGACAAGGGTTCGACTGGGTTTTCCGCTGGTCAGGACGATGTGTCCGTCGCTGTTGGTATTGCGTCCCGCGTCGTCCCCGGTATTGGAAGTGAAGAGCTCTCCACTGTAGGGAAAGAAGTCTCCAAGGTCATCCACTACAGTTGTATTTTGGTCGTTGTAGAGGGGGGGGGCGAAGGTCGTGCTGCTGCTCACGTTTTCTTGTCCATAAAAATAGTCGCCGAGATCGAGATCGTTGTAGGTGACGCACTCGGCATCGTTTTGGCTGTCTCCCACTACGTTCGCGTTGAATGCCAAGGGAAGATCAAAAGGAGTATCGGGGAGAGTTCCAGCTGCCGTAAATCCGCTTGGAGCTGCTACTCCAGAGACTGAAAATGTTGTCGATGGAAGTGTTGATCCATTGATGATGGTTCCGGATTCATTCACAAGGATTTTACATATCGTGATGGATCCATCTCCGTCTCCGTCTCCACCTAATGGGCAGAGCTCTCCTCCATTTCGACTTTCTCCGGCAAGAATTTCGAAGTTTCCGGAAAACTGTCCTGGGCCAATAGGCTGTGAACAGCTGGTATGGATTCTGGAATCTTCGATCCCGTCGATGAATAAGGTTATTTCTGTACCAAGGGTTCCTTTCTTGTCGATGCCCTGAATGATGAATTCCTCTTCAGGATTCAGGCTTTGTTCGAATATGGTTCCTGCTTTTTTTTGATCTACCCTGATCGTCGCACTTGAAGAACCATGATATTGGAGTGTAAGTGTCGTCACTTTTCCGTCACATTCCTGACATTCCTCTCCATCCCTATCTCCATCTCCATCTCCGTCTCCATCTCCGTCTCCATCTCCATCTCCATCTCCGTCTCCATCTCCATCTCCATCTCCATCTCCGTCTCCGTCTCCATCTCCATCTCCATCTCCATCTCCATCTCCATCTCCATCTCCATCTCCATCTCCATCACCATCACCATCACCATCACCATCACCGTCCCCATCATCATCTCCGTCTTCGTCTCCGTCTCCACCCACGGGGCAGATATTTCCTTTCCCATCCGTATGCCCCGTCACGGTAAAGTTGCCGTAGGTTTCGCCGAAAATATCCTCAGAACAGGAGGTATGAATTTTGGTGTCGGATTGTCCTGATCCGACGATTTCGAAATAGGTGCTGGACTTGAGTTTTCCTTTACTCAAACCGCTTCCGTCGATGAGTAGGGTATCTCCTGATTGGACGTTGAAGAAAGTGGTAATCAGGTCTTTGTGGTTTTTGCTGGCATACACTTTAATCGTTTTACCACTTGTCCCCTGGTATTCCACCTCGAGTTCTATCATCCCTTTTTCACATTCACATTCCTGTCCCTGAGGGCTGTTGTGAACTACGAAGCTCGAAAAAATATTCGATTGGGAATAGGCTGCCCAACCGATCAGTGATCCGGTCACCATGAGTGAGAGGATGAGCAGGGTCTGGACCTTGCTTCTTAAAAACAAGAGGAAGGATTTTTTCATTTTTATTTTTATGAAAAATATTTTTTTATCTTTTTATTATACCAGATTTTTGGTGTGAATGGAAGGCGGGCACACTAACTCAATGGATTGGCTCGTATGAATCCCTAACCCCTTACAAGGGGAAGAAAGATGGGGCATCTTTCCTAAGAAGAACAATGCCTAACAATCCTGAATAATTCATTCAGGTCGCTTTTTATAAGCGACTTCCCCTTGTAAGGGGTTAGGGGTTCCGATACGAAGGCTCAATGGGTTCTTAAATGCGGGGTGTAAGGTCTATTTCATTCCCACTCAATAGTCCCAGGTGGCTTTCCTTCTTCGCTCCACCACCAAAACCAACTCCAGCTACGAAGGATTACGCCGTGCTGACTATTTTCACTGATGATGTTCAAGATTTAGCCGTTATTACTCCCACTCTATAGTTCCCGGGGGCTTATTGGTCAGGTCGTAGAAGATGGCTGAGGGTTTAAGTGATTCCAGTTGAACTAAAATATTGTTCAAGTAATCTGTTGGGATTAAGGCGAAATCAGCCGTCATGGCATCGATTGAAGAAACGGGCCGAAGGACGAAGCATTCTGATGCCGCGTTATTAATAGATAAAGGGAGTAACACCGTGGGGCATTGCCAGATGACTTTTTCTTCCAGGTCGAACCGGTTGATTTCGTTCATGACGATGAAATCCGCTTCCTGGACCAATTTGACGCGATCCGGGGTGAGGTAATGGTCGGTCATGATCTCAGCTGATGTGATTGGTTCGCTACTCAGGGTGAAGAGGACTCGATTGATCGATTCAAATCGATTGGTGAGTTCGGTGGAGATTTTTTGAAGCTCTTCTTTTTTCCAGTGCTGTTCCCATCCCACCTCACCCTGACCCTCTCCTGGAAGGAGAGGGGACTCTCCTCGACTTCGTCCCTTCACTCCTCCTTGCACTGGAAATATGGCGAGGGGGTGGCGATAGGTACGAGCATCGCCCTGGACACCTACGGATTGGATAGGGAGAATAGTGCCTTTGAGATTGAACGATTGAAGATATTTGTTGATTTCGTTATTATCTTCTTCTAAACGAGGAAATAAAGAAACGAGGAAACGAGCGGATTCATTCCTTGTTTCCTTGTTCCCTTGTTTCTTTATTTCGCTAGGGGTGCAAAGTATTCGGATTGCAAGGCCCGGGCCCGGAAAGGGGTGACGCCAAACGAGATGCTGGGGGAGTCCGATTTGTTCTCCCAGATGTCGGACTTCATCTTTGTAGAGGTCTTTGAGGGGTTCAATAATGAGGCCCCGGTTGATCATGTCCTGGATTTCAGGGACACGGTTGTGATGGGTTTTGATCTTGTCTGCTTTGTCTGTTCCGCCACTCTCAATGGTGTCCGGGTAGATGGTGCCCTGACCGAGGAGCCAGTGCTCAGGATTGAGCTTCAGTTTTAGAATTGCCTGGGCTTGGCGTTCAATGAACTTTTTTCCAATGATTTGTCGTTTTTCTTCAGGGTCTGATACGCCTTCGAGAGCCCGGTAAAAATCTTCTTTGGCGTCGTCGACGTGGAGGTTGTGGAAGCCGAGTTTTTCCAGAGCTGCCTGGACTTCTTCGATCTCTCCTTTGCGCATGAATCCCGTGTCGACGAGCATGCCGTGGACCTGATCTTCACCGAGAATTTGGTTCAGGAGGGTGAAAGCGACCATGGAGTCGACGCCACCGGAGACGAGCATGAAGACTTTTTTATCAAACCCCTTGCTCGCTTTGACGCTCGCTGGCTTCGGAACCCCTTCCTCACTCTCGTTCGTCGCCCCCCTTACAAGGGGGGCATTATTTGGGACGTTATTCCGAGTTCTTACCTGATTTATTATTTCCTGCTTGATCTGTTCCAGGTAGTTTTCGGTCTTCCAGTTCTTTTCTGCTCTGGTGATGTCCACGAAATTCTTTAGGATTTGCATACCCTCCTGGGTGTGGGTGACCTCGGGGTGGAATTGGATGCCATAAATCTGCTTTTTCAGGTTGCCCACGGCGGCGAAGTCATTGATATCCGTGTGAGCAAGGACTTCGAAGTCGACGGGGATCTCTGTTACTTCGTCCCAGTGACTCATCCAGACGGTGAGTTCGGAGTTCGGAGTCTGGAGTTCGGAGAAAATGCCAATGGGTTTGTCGATGATAAGTTTTGTTTTGCCGTATTCTTTGGTTTTTCCGGGTGAAACTGTCCCTCCCAGCATTTTGTTGGTGACCTGGTGGCCATAGCAGATTCCAAGGATGGGGATGCCCAGCTCGAAGATTTCAGGATCTGCTAAGAGCGAGTTTGGAGCATTAACGCTTTGTGGCCCTCCGGAAAGGATAATCCCTGAACAATTTTTGAGTTCATCAGCAGGGGTGTCATGGGGTTTGATGATTGCGTGGACACCGATTCTTCGAATGCGGTTGGTGATCAGGTGGGCGTATTGGCCGCCGAAGTCGAGGATGCAGAGCGTGTTGCCGAGTTGATTCATGGTTCGTCCAATAAGGGACTTTCATCTTAACCTCTGATGTCTGATTTGCTCAATTGAAATTCCACTCTTTTTCCCATTCTTTGGAGGGATTTTTGGGATCTTCTCCCGGTTTTAGAGTTGGATTTGCTGGTGCAGTTAGCTGAGCCTCAGGATTGTTTTTCGCTTCTGTGGCGGGTGGAAAGGTAATGGGTGGTTTTACTTCGATCGCTTTTTCCTCGGGAAATTTCGGTACCGGAGTTTTTTCTCTTTCCTGTTTGTTTCCCGGAGAATCAAATGTCGTATCCGGATGTTCCTTTTTAATATTCTGCAGGTGTTTCATCACTGATACCTTCCATACCAGTTTTTCGAAGTCCTCTTCCGGCATTTCCTTTGATCCCACCAGAGCAAATTCCCGTTGGGCAATGTCGCTATTCAGAATTCGGTAGATTAGGTATCCGCCTCCGACGAGGATTGGGATGACACCAATCAAGAAGTTGTATTCCAGGCATATGTTGAAGACAAAGTGAATGAGTGTCGCGAAGGACAGCCCTTCAAAAATCTTCTGGGCCTTGTAGGAGTTGTGGGTTTTGAATCGGAAGATTTTGTAGACCCATTGGGGAAAGGCCGGTGCGTGAGTCTCGACACTTTCTACATGCATGACGGATTTAGCAAACTTGGAAATCCCATAGTAGTATCCGAAGACTGCCGAAAAGGTGATGTGGCCAAGCATGGAGACGAGGGTGCGACCAATGATGACACTTTGAATACTCCCTGAGGCACTGTTCGTGAAGTAAATGATGTTTTCCAGAAAGGCAAAACTCAGGGCCACGATAATGCTCAGTTCCACTGCGTTTGCAACGCTTTTGATCTTGTGATCATCAAAAAGCCTGACGAAGAGGTGTTTCGAGTATTCCTCCAGCATGGCCAGGATGAAGGTCGTCCCAATGAGTCCCGGAGGGATTTGAAAGGGGGTGAAGGTCCTCAGAGCGATATCGATGAGTAGGATGAAGACGAAGATCAGCGTCGTGGCGCTGAAGTTGAGTGGTTCGGAGAGGAGTGATCTGAGAGTATTTCGGAACGATTCCTTCGTGAAGAGAGAGTAAAACATCGTGAAACCTCCAATGACCAGGGTGAAGAAGACTCCCAGCGTGGCGAAACCGATCATGGTCTGGAGAACGGTCGTGAGAATGTTTTGATTTTGGAGCAGAGTGCTGAGGTAGTCTGTCCCAAGCTTCGGTGCCCAATGGGTGTAGGCGTACTGGTACATGAAGAGGGGGACGACAGATAATGTCCCGATGAAAAAGGTGTCCCGTACGGTTTCCGTTGGTAGGGCTTTGCGGTTTTGGAATCGAAACAGAAAATACCAGCAGAGTACACCGGGGATGGCGTAGGCTCCGAATTCTAAAAACTTGCGAAGGGAGATGTCGAGGAGGGGCATTCTGGTTGCTGGTTACTGGTTTTTAGTCCCGGGATAAAAAACTGCTGCAAGATAAAAAACTATCCCTTTAGTATAGCAAAAAAACGACCTTTTGGGGAGGGGAAATCTCACATCATCGCCTTCATCATCTCCAAAAAGGCTTCTTCTCCGAGGTCTTTTCTCATTTGAGTGAGCTCTGGTATCATCAGTTCTTCCGGAAATTCAAACTCTGTCGGGCCGCAGCAGTGGCAGTGCTGTTTTTTGTCCTGGCATTGTTCATGGTGCTGATGTGTTTGACTGTCGTCTGACATGCTGGTGAATGATGGTGCTTTTGTTTCATTTTACCTTGTTATGGCGATTAGCAAAAGGCTCTCTATTGGCTTATTGGAGGGTTTTTCTCAGTTGTGAGAATTGTCACAACATTCCCTCATGGGGGAGTCAATGCTATGTTTTTGACCGTTGAGATCTTGAGGTGTAAATTCTTTTGGCACACAAGATGTAGTGCGTACTTCAATATTGAGCCCCAATATATTGAAGTAAGTCGTTCGTCTTTTCTGAGGGTTCTTGTTTACCGTCCCTCCGTTCTTTTTGTTCTTTTCACAGCCTCTCATTTTTTTATCCTCTTTTCCATGTCCTCGATTACACAAATCCGCAAACGTAATGGCAATATTGTGGATTTCGACCCCGTTCGGATTCGCGGTGCCGTTGAAAAGGCGGCTATTTCTACCAATCGTCACGATCTCGATTTTGCAGGGGCCCTGACCGAGGAAGTGGTAGCGATGCTGGAGAAAAAATTTGGCGGTGATGAGATGCCGGATATGCCCACCGTTGAGAACGTCCAGGATGTGGTGGAGCAAGCTTTGATGAAGAGTGAGTTTTTTGAAGTCGCCAAAGCGTACATCCTCTATCGTGAGCAGCAGACTGAGAAGCGACAACAGGAATTGCTGGACAAAATGAAGAAAAGGGAGCTGATGGTGACCAAACGGAATGGTCAGCAAGAGGTATTTACCACCAAGAAACTGCAGGCGGCCATTGAGAGAGCTATAGTTGGTTTTGAAACGGTGATTGACGCGGCCGAGCTCGCCGAGGCGGCCAAGCGCGATATGTTTGAAGGGATCAGCACAGAGGATATTGATAAGGCCGTGGTGATGACTATGAAGGCACGTATTGAAAAGGAGCCTGCGTACAGCTACGCGACCGCGCGAATGTTCCTCAATAGTGTTTACAAGGAAGTCTTCGGCGAAGGTTTGCACCAGAAAAGTTTCGAGAAAAAATACCGGGAAATGTTTCCGGTGAATATTGCCGTTGGCGTCGAGCATGAACGCATGAGCCCTGATCTCCACCACTATGATTTGCAAGATTTGGCCGAATATCTGAAGCCGGAACGTGACGGGCTCTTCACCTATCTCGGTATTCAGACGCTCTACGATCGTTATTTCATCCACATCGGTGGGCGGCGTATCGAGGCACCCCAATACTTCTGGATGCGAGTGTCGATGGGATTGGCGATGAATGACGCTGATAGGCAAATGCGAGCCAAGGAATTCTACGATGTGCTCTCGCAGATGCTCTATGTCAGCTCGACCCCGACCTTGTTCAATGCCGGTACGATGCATCCTCAATTAAGTTCTTGTTACCTCTCCACCGTCAATGATGATCTCGGTCATATCTTCAAATTCATCGCCGATGATGCCCAGCTCTCTAAGTGGGCCGGGGGGATTGGCAATGACTGGACGAATATTCGGGCGACTGGAGCGCATATCAAAGGCACTAACGGGAAGTCTCAGGGAGTTATCCCATTCCTTAAGATTGCTAACGATACTGCCGTGGCGGTGAATCAGGGAGGGAAGCGAAAAGGCGCGATGTGTGCTTATCTTGAATCTTGGCATCTCGACGTCGAAGATTTTCTCGAGCTTCGCAAAAATACCGGTGATGAACGCCGCCGCACCCATGATATGAATACCGCCAACTGGATTCCGGATCTCATGATGAAGAGAGTTCAGGAGAATAAGGACTGGACACTCTTCACTCCGAGCGATGTGAAGGATCTCCATGATCTCTACGGGAAGGCCTTCGAAGAGCGATATGTTCATTACGAAAAGATGGTTGATGAGGGCAAGATCAAGGTTTTCAAGCGCCTTAAAGCCGCCGATCTCTGGCGCAAAATGTTGACCATGCTCTTCGAAACCGGTCATCCCTGGATTAACTTCAAAGATCCCTGCAATATCCGCTCACCACAGGATCACGCGGGTGTCGTTCATAGTTCAAATCTTTGTACGGAAATTACTCTCAATACGTCCGCCGAAGAGACCGCGGTTTGCAATCTCGGCTCCGTCAATCTCCCCAAATTTATTGAGAATGGAAAACTGAATTCCGAGCTTCTTGAGACGACCGTCCGCACGGCTATGCGCATGCTCGACAACGTGGTGGATATCAATTTCTACCCCACAAAAGAGGCTGAGACCTCCAATCGACGACATCGACCGGTGGGGTTGGGGATTATGGGTCTTCAGGATGCTTTTTACAAGCTCGACCTTAACTTTGACAGCGATGCGGCTGTGAAATTCTCCGATGAGTCCATGGAAGTGATTGCTTACTATGCCATTCAGGCTTCTTCCGAATTAGCCAAGGAACGGGGCACCTATCAGAGCTACAAAGATTCGAAATGGGATCGCGGTATCTTCCCTCAGGACACCATTGACTTGCTCGAACAAGAACGGGGTATGAAGATCGATTGTCCTCGTCATGAAACTCTGGACTGGAATAAGCTGAGAGCCATGGTCAAAGAATTCGGCATGAGGAATTCCAACTGTATGGCCATCGCGCCGACGGCGACGATTTCCAATATCACGGGCTCATATCCTTGTATCGAGCCGATCTACAAGAACATGTACGTGAAGTCCAATCTCAGCGGGGAATTCACGGTCGTCAACGATTATTTGATCGAGGATCTGAAGAAACTTCATCTCTGGAATGATGATATGTCCGAACAGATTAAGTTCTATGATGGCAGTATTCAGGCCATTGAAGCAATCCCTCAGAAGCTGCGGAGCAAGTACAAGGAAGTCTTCGAAATCGGTCCGATGTGGCTCGTGAAACACGCCGCCTATCGCGGTCGCTGGATCGACCAGAGCCAGTCGCTGAATATCTTCGCCCGTGGAGTCTCCGGCAAGGACCTCTCCGAGATCTATTTCACGATCTGGAAGATGGGTCTCAAGACCTCGTATTATCTCCGAACACTTGGTGTCTCCCAGGTTGAAAAGTCCACGGTGAATTCAGCCAAGTATGGGTTTACCCACAAGCGCGAAGCAGTTCGGAGTTCGGAGTCGGGGGTTCGGAGTAATGCATTGGGTTCTGCTGTTGCAACGGTAGCAGCGGTCGAGGAGGTGTCGATGCCGCAACCGATGACGGCAGACAAATCTCCCATGAATGCCTCATCTTTCGCGAAAGCTTCGGACGACAAGCAGATGTGCAGCATCCTCAATGGGCCGGAGTGTGAGGCCTGCCAGTAGGCGACTGTCATTGCGAGGAGCCTTGTAATCAGGCGACAAAGCAATCTCATTCGTTCAACACAGATTGCTTCGTTTCCTCGCAATGACAAATACAACCTTTTAGAACTATTTAATAACCTCCCATGTCCACCACCACAAACACCACTGAAAAATCGTCAAAAACCATCAAGCGTCCCCAAGAAATCCGCAACAGTTTCTATGGCGATTTCAAGATGACCCACGAGCGCCCGAATGTGAATGACCGCCGTATCATCAATGGTGAAGAGGGCGATGTGGTGCAGCTCTCCCCCATCAAACACAAATTTGCCTGGGACGCCTACAAGGCCGGCAATGCCAACCACTGGCTTCCCGAGGAAATCTCTATGCAAAAGGATATCGAGCTCTGGAAGTCCAAGGATCTTACGGACAATGAACGCCGGGCGATCGAGATGACGATGGGATTTTTTACGACTGCCGATTCCATTGTCGCTAATAATTTGGTTCTTGCTATTTACAAGCACATTACCTCTCCGGAATGCCGAATGTATCTGCTACGTCAGGCCTTTGAAGAAGCCGTTCATACCCACTCTTACCAGTACATCGTCGAGTCCGTTGGTCTTGATGAGAGCAAGATTTTTAATATGTACCGCGAAATCGAATCAATCTACAAGAAGGATATGTTCGCGGTGAGTCTCACCGAAGGCATTTTGAATCCGGAATTCACCACCAGCACTCCGGAAGGCCGACAGAAATTCATGGAGAATCTGATCATTTTTTATGTTATTACCGAAGGTATTTTCTTCTACTCTTCTTTTGCGATGATGCTCAGCTTCCAGCGCCAAAACAAGATGGTGGGCACGGCCGAGCAGTTCCAGTACATCATGCGTGACGAGTCCATGCACATGAACTTCGGCATCGACATGATCAATGCCATCAAGGATGAGAACCCGGATCTCTGGACTCCTGAATTTCAGCAGAAAACGATCGAGATGGTTAGGAATGGCGTCGAGCTGGAGATTGAGTACGGTGAAGACGTGATTCCAGATGGGATCCTAGGTTTGAACAAGGATGGCATTCGCGAATACGTCCAGCACATTGCTGACCGGCGCGTGGAGCGTCTCGGGTTGAAAGCTATCTATGGATCACCAAACCCTTACCCCTGGATGTCTGAGGCGATTGATCTCGGCAAGGAGAAGAACTTCTTTGAGACGAGGGTGACTGAATACCAAGTCGGTGGAACCTTAGAATGGTAAGGTGGCCTGTCCTTCGAAGCTAGTGTTGGAAATGGGGTGGGAGCGGAGGAGGAGAGGAACGCTGGAGTGGTAGTGCGAGAATGCAATCTTGAGTTTGAATGAGTAGTATGATAGTATTACTCTGGTATTAATGTTTTATTATGGCAGTAGCTCGCCTTTCTCTCTCAATCCCAACAGAGCTTCATGAATACTTCTTGAAGCTTGTAAAAAGGAAAAATGCCAATAAAAGTGAAGTTTTTTCCGCGCTTATTGAAGCAGAAAAAAAGCGAGAAGAAGGCCTAAGACTTCAAGAACAGTATAATCGACTCGCGGGTGACGAGGAATTCCAAAAAGAAAGCACCGAATTGGTTAAACTCAACAGCAATAATTATGCCGACAACATTCTCCCAAATGACCCCTACTAAAGGAGAAATTTATATGACTGATTTTCAGGGAAGCGGTTCCCAGCCTCAGGGGATTCGTCCTGCTGTCATTGTTCAAAATGATTTTCTCAATGAAAGCCTGCTCAAGACGACCATGGTGTGTGTTTTCACTTCAGTTATTCGAGATCTTTCCACTCAGCCACTTGTCATGCCTTCCGCCATGAATGGATTGACGAAAGAATCAGCCGTGAAGTGTGAACAGGTCATGACGATTAATAAATCTCAGTTGATCAGAAAAATGGGGGGCTTAAGTCCAGAACAGTTGGAAGCCATCAACAAGGCCATCCTTCTTTCTCTTGATCTGTGTTAAGAGGTGAATTAACCCTTCGAGGAGACTGCTCTATGATGTGAGTGTTTCTTTCACAATCCGGTTCACCAGCCCCCCATCCGCCTTTCCCCCCAGCTTCGGCATAATGGCCGCCATGACTTTCCCCATATCCGAGGGGCCGGAAGCGCCTAGCTCCCGCACTGTCTCCTGAACAACTTTTGTGATCTCTTCTTCGCTCATCTGTTCTGGTAAATAGGCTTTGAGGATCTTCGCTTCCTGAAGTTCCTTTTCCGCGGCAGCCAGGTTTCCTCCCTGCTTGAAGCCTTCGGCGGACTCGTGGCGCTGTTTGATACCGCGTTTGAGGATCTGGGTGACAGCTTCATCGTCGGCGACGATATTGGCGCCTGACACTTCGAGTTTCATGATTTCAGCCTTCATCATCTTGAGGGCTTCGGTTTTGACTGTTTCACGGGCCTTCATGGCAGTGATGATGTCGGCGTAGAGTTGGTCTTTGAGCATTTTTTGGGATTAGGAATTAGGAGGAGAGGGCGTTTTGCAGTTTATTGTCGAAGGTGTAGACCTGATTGTTGTTTGTGGCGAGAAAGATCAATGAGATGTCAATGAAAGACAAGTGTTTATTGTTCCCTTTGAGAAAGAGCTCGGTGATAGCATTGTGGTCTTCTTTATCGAAAGTGAGCTGTTCGATCCGCTTTGCATCGGACCGGAATCGGATCCATCTTTGACTTGCTTGGATCCCTTTTCTTTTGAGGAGAATAGTGATGCACTCAAGATCGATATAATTCGTGAGGAGTAATGGTTTCTCTTGTTGCTCGAGTAGTCCTATCAGTTCTCTGGCTTTTTCGTGCTGGTTGTCTTCTTCATTGAAAAAGGCAATCCAGATATTGGAGTCACAGACGATGTTATTCATAAAGGTATTCGTCAATTTTTTGACTGAGATCTTTTGGTCCTTTAATCTGATACTTCTTCACTTCATCGAGGAGGGAAGGCGTTTTTTTTGTGATCGTATTATGAGGGATGACATGCACGGAAGAGGCTCTTTTAAGGATTTTTTCACCTGCTTTGACCCCGATGTAAAAGCCCTGCTTCTTTCCCCGTACGAAAATCCACACGGGTACTTTCTTTCCCTTTTTGAATACGTCATCTGTTTTGAAGCGGAGGTCGGTAATAGTTGCGGTTGGAAACATAAAATAGAGTTACTTTAACATTATAATCTTAACATAATGGCAATATTGATACAATCACAACTTCTTTCGCAATTCTTCAATTTCATCCCGTAATTCCCCCGCCTTCTCAAAGTTCAGATTTTCCGATTCGAGGATCATCTGTTGCTCGAGGTTGTGAATAAGACGTGGGATTTCTTCTTTCGGAACTTTTCTGAAGTACGCTTCTTTTTCTTTCTTCGCTTCTTCGATGGCGAGTTTTTCCGCGTCAACGATTGATTTGATTGCCTTGATAATGCTCTGAGGGGTGATGCCGTGCCTGGTATTATGTTCCTGTTGTATTTCTCTTCTGCGGTAGGTTTCACTGATGGCCAATCTCATTGCTTCCGTCAGGTGAAGGCCGTCTTCTGTGTGGTGGTGGTGAAGTTCTTTGTCACTTGTGGTGCTTTTTCTGGTGTAGAGGATGGCTTTCCCGTTGATATTTCGAGCGGTGCGACCAATAGTCTGGATGAGAGCATCTCGTGATCGGAGAAATCCTTCTTTGTCGGCGTCGAGTATCGCGACCAGTGAGACTTCCGGGAGGTCGAGTCCTTCACGAAGCAGATTTATTCCCACGATAATGTCGATATCACCTGCCCTGAGCTGTCGAAGGATCTCGATTCGCTCGATAGTCTCGACATCTGAATGCAGGTACTGGACTTTTAAATTGGCTTCTTTCAAAAACTCCGTGAGATCCTCCGCCTGTTTTTTGGTTAGAGTCGTGATGAGAACGCGTTCATTCCGCTTGAGGCGGGTTTGGATTTCGTTCATGAGGTCATCTATCTGGTGTTCTTTGCAACGGACCTCTACGACGGGATCCAGGAGACCGGTTGGACGGATGATTTGCTCGACGATGTGTTCTTTTTTGGTGATCTGGTATTCATATTTTCCCGGAGTGGCTGAAACGAAGATGACCTGATTGATGTGTTGTTCGAATTCATCAAAATTGAGAGGCCGGTTGTCGTACGCTGAAGGCAGTCGAAATCCGTGAGTAATCAGGTTGTCTTTTCGGGATTTGTTTCCCCCCGACATTCCACCTATCTGCGGAATAGTGATGTGGGATTCATCAATGATGAAGAGGGATTCTTTTGGGAAGTAATCGAGTAGGGTGGGGGGTTGTTCACCGGGTTCCCGTTCCCCAAAGTACCTCACGTAGTTTTCTATTCCCGAGACGTATCCGGTCTCCAAAAGCATTTCGATATCAAATTCAGTTCTGGTTTTGACGCGTTCCGCTTCGACGATTTTTCCGATATCCCGGAAGTATTTGACCTGGAGCTCCAGCTCTTCTTTGATGCCTTCCACGGCCTTTTTGATCTTTTCTTCCGTGGTCACGTTGTGTTTTGCCGGGAAAACGTGGACACTGTCGTGTTCTTTCACAATTTCTCCGGTGAAGACATCACATTCGTGAATACTTTCGATTTCGTCTCCCCAGAAGTCCAGCTTATAGATGGTGTCCTGAGAGCTGGGGAAGATCTCCACGCTGTCACCCAAGACGTGAAACATACCCTGTTTAAACTCCAGATTGGACCTCGTGAACTGAATATCAGTCAAGTGTCTGAGGAGTTGGTCACGTTGGTATTTTTGGCCTTTTTTGAGGGTGATGGCCAGACTTTGGTAGTCTTCCACGGGTCCGAGACCATAAATACAGGATACCGAAGCGACGATGATGACGTCTTGTCTACTGAGCAAGCTTTGGGTGGCCTGATGGCGGTATTTATTGATTTCGTCATTGATGGATGCGTCTTTTTCGATATAGGTATCGGAGCTGGCGATATAGGCTTCCGGCTGGTAGTAGTCGTAGTAGGAGACGAAATAGCACACGGAGTTGTCCGGGAAAAACTCTCTGAATTCTGAGCAGAGCTGGGCTGCCAGTGTCTTATTGTGAGCCAGGACCAGAGTAGGGCGCTGAACTTCCTGGATAACATTGGCCATGGTGAAGGTCTTTCCAGATCCCGTTACCCCCAGGAGCGTTTGCTCGTGTACTCCTGAATTCAAGCCATGGATGAGACTTTCTATCGCTTTTGGTTGGTCACCGGTGGGTTTGAAGGGAGAATGGAGTTTGAATTTCATGTGTGCGTAATCGGTTGTTCTATTGTAGTCTATTTATCGGCTTTTACAAGGCAGAAAGGCATGCTTTAATATTGAAGTTGTTACCCCTATCTATGGCACTGACCGCTCTCCATCGTTTTGGTCCAGGAGATCTGAACCCAAATGAGCAGATTATTTATCGGGCGCATCTGCATTTTGTGGCTTTTTTGATTTCCAGCAAGACCTGGATTGTTCTCATCGGGGTTGGTATCGCGATTTTGATTCTGGCTTTTCTTTTTCATGCCCAAATTGGGTTTTTTATGGATCGGACGATTACAATCGGTGTTTTTTTGTTTGTCTCACTTTTTTTGGTTTACCCCGGGTATCGATTGGCGGTTCGATTTGTCGATTGGATTTATGATGAGGATATTATTACCAATCAGCGGGTCATTGATTACGATCAGAAGTTTCTGTTTTCCAAGGATATGAGTACCGCCAGCATGAAGTCGGTGGAGGATATTATCCTGCATCAGGCGGGATTTATCCGAAATTTCTTCAACTATGGAACGCTCGATGTTCAGACCCCTGCCAGCGGTTCACATTCTGTTCCAGGGCAGATTGGGAAATATTTGGTTTTATATGATGTTGCAAGACCTGTCCAGGTTCAGAGACTTATTGATGAAATTGTTTACCGAGTGAAGCGAAGTATCACGGTCGATCCTGAAGAAGTTTTGATTTCCTGTGGTCTCAAATCTGGTGATTTGGATCAGTATTTTGTGGTGAAAAAAACGGGGCATTGGAAGGATCGGGTGAAGAAGCTGCTCGGTTGGAAGTGAGGAATGAAAAATGTAGAATGAAAAATGTAAAAATAGGATTTTTCTTATGGACTTAGAAACGATCATCGGCTTGGAAGTGCATGCTCAAATCGCGACCCAGAGCAAACTCTGGTGTGCTTGTAGCAACGATGATTTTGATGCGGAGCCAAATATGCTGACCTGTCCGGTTTGTCTCGGGTATCCGGGGGCATTGCCGGTATTGAATAAAAAAGCTTTGGAGTGGGGGCTTAAGACGGCTCTGGCTTTGAATTGTTCGATTCCTGAAGTTTCCAAGTTCGATCGGAAGAATTATTTCTATCCGGACCTTCCCATGGGGTACCAGATTTCGCAGTATGATGAGCCTATTTCTGTCAAGGGTCGAGTGTCGATAGTCATTGGTGAAGACAAGGTGGAAAAAGAAATTGGGATCACACGGCTGCATCTGGAAAATGATGCAGGGAAGCTCATGCATGAGGGAGAATGGAGTTTGGTGGATTTCAATCGATCGGGGTCTCCCCTGATGGAGATTGTGAGCGAGCCGGATTTGCGCTCGCCTGAGGAGGCGAAGGCCTACGCGGAGGAGTTGCAGAAGATTTTGCAAACGGTGGGCTCGAGTGAGGCGAATATGTACAAGGGGCAAATGCGTTTTGATGCCTCAGTGTCTCTTCGTCCGGTTGGTGAGAGCAAGCTGTATCCTCGGGCAGAAATAAAAAATCTCAATTCCTTCCGGTCGCTTGAGGCCGCATTGCATTTTGAAATTCGCCGTCAGCGTGCTTTGTGGGAGGAAGGTAATCCTCCGGATCGTGAGACCACCGTGGGTTGGATCGAAGAAGAACAACGGACCCAAATGATGAGGGAAAAAGAATCGGCCGCGGATTACCGCTATTTTCCTGAGCCGGATCTTCCGCCGCTCAAGCTTGAGAAAGCTATGGTTGAAAAGCTGAAGGCTGAGCTTCCTGAGCTGCCCGCAGTGTATCGGGTTCGCCTCAGAGATGAATTTGGGCTCAGTGACGAAGAAGCTGAGATAGCGGTATCAAATCCCAATTTGGGCCGATTTTTTGAGCAGGTCGCGGAGGCGACCGGTGAGCCCAAACAGGCTCGCACCTTTGTGTTTTCCGTCTTACTGAGTCATTTGAAAGAAGACTCGATCGATGTGTCCCGTTCGAAGGTGCAGGTTGAGCATGTCGTACATTTGATAACGGCGATTCAAGATGGGAAGATTTCAGCCAGTGTTGCCAAGGAGGTCTTGGAAGAGACCTACCTGGTCGGTAAGGATCCTCTGGTGATTATCCAGGAAAAGGGGTTGGAGCAGGTGAGTGACGCGGATGAGTTGGAGCGGATTTGTGACCAGGTCATTGCTGAAAATGAGAAGATTGTAGAGGATTACAAGAATGGAAAGGAAAGGGCTTTTGGGGCTTTGATCGGGAAGGTTATGGCGGCAACGAAGGGGCAGGCGAATCCGCAGATGGTGACGGAGATGATGAGGGGGAAGGTAGGTTCTTAGGTTGTAGGGAGTAGGTTGTAGGTTGTTGGTTGTAGTACGGAGTTGAGATTGTCTCTGAACTGTAAACTATTAACTCTCAACTAGTCTTTTTGTCAACTGCATACATTTTTTGTACAAGCTTGTTTTCCGTATACTGTTTATGGATTCATTTCTTTTCTTATGTTGTGGGAAACTTCCGGTGACGTTCTAAATATGTCTTTGGCGATTGGTGTCGGTGCGGTCTGTTTTCTGATGCTCTTTGTGTTGTTTTATCTGATTTTGATTCTCCGGGATCTCAGCTATACCTCGAAGCATGTTCGGGACACGGCAGAGACCATTGAAAACTACGTAAAGACGCCGGTGAGGGTGGCGATGGATGTCTACAGTGGGATAAAAGGAGTCATGGGGTGGTTTGGAGGGGAGAAGAAGAAATGACAGACGGGATAATCTTTGCTATAATGGTGGGAAGCTTTTTTCTGCTGTATGGCAAAAACCTACCCTAAAATCGGTCTGGCTCTCGGAGGTGGTGGTGTGAGAGGGTACTTTCATATCGGGTTTTATGAAGTATTATGTGAACATAATGTACCCCTTTCTTTTGTTACTGGTACGAGTATGGGGGCGGTGATCGGAGCAGCAATTGGATTGGGGTATTCTGCCCAAAAAATTAGGGATTTTGTTTCCAAATACAAGGACCTGGATTTGTTTAGTCTTACGAATTTTAATTATTTCAATGAAGGTCTGATCAGTGCTGAGTCCTTTAAAAAGCACTTGTATCCTTTTTACGAGAACAAAACTTTTGAGGATCTCAAGATTCCTTTTGTCTGTGCGGCGGTTGATCTAGAGAGTGGGGAAAAGGTGGTGATGAAGAGCGGTTTGATAGCGGAGGCGGTTCAAGCCTCATCTTCATTGCCTTTGGTTTTTCCTCCCATGTTCCTCAATGACCGGTATTTGGTGGATGGAGGAGTTCTTGACGAGGTTCCGGCAGTTCTTTGTCGAGAGTTGGGAGCCGAGAAGCTGATCGCGATTCGCTTACAAAATAATGTGGTACGGCAGCATATTTCAGGGCTGATTTATGCCAAGCATTATGATCCGGTCGTGAAGCCAACCCTTGGGGGTGAGATTCTTGGTTTCTTTTCACGAAAACGAGAGGATATCCGTTTGTTGATTGAAATTATCCTTCAGAGTCTCAAAATTTCGATCGATGCGAATACTCAAAACAACCTTGATGAAGCGAAGCCGGATCTTTTGGTGGAGCCGATAGTTGATGTTTCCCTGCTTGATTTTTCACAGACGGACGAGGCTATCGAGGCCGGCAGGAAATCCGCACTCGGGCTGATTGCGCAAATTGAGTCCTGGGCTGAGTAGTTTTTCGGTATACTGATCTCGTCTTACTGTTTATGACTGGAATGAGATTTTTTCATGAAGAAGGGATCATTCTTCGCAAAAAGCCACTTCGGGAAAAGGATGAGCTGGTGATTCTCTTGAGTTTGCATCATGGAAAGATGGTTTTGATGTGTTTTGGGAGTCGGGATCCGAAGAGTCGGAAGGCCGGGGCTTTGGAATTGGCGAATTCTGTTGTCTTTCAGGTGAGAGAGGGGTCGGATAATCGAAACAGTCTGGATCAGGTGAAGCTCTTGAAGTCACGGGGTTTTTCGTATGTTGATTCTTCTCATCAGGATCTTGAGCACTACTATCGAGCCATGGAAATTCTGAAGCTAACTGACGCTATGCTTGAAGAGTCACAAAGTGTACAATCTGTATATTACAATCTTAATGTGGCTCTGGATAACGTTCGTGAAGATGCGATTGTTGTTGTGTATTGGATTCGTTTGCTGAATGATTTAGGGTACCTGCCGGACTGGAAACTGTGCTGCTCTTGTCATGTCGTTTTAGCTGAGGCAGATGAGATGCTGTTTTCCACGGAAAACAAGGGTTTCGCACATCGGCACTGCTGTCAGGTAGGCGGGAACATACTGTTGAAGCAAGTCGACATTACCTTGGTTAAGGTGATGAGGTATTGTCAAAGTGTAGGAATGGATGATGCTCTGAGAGTAACAGTTGATCGTACTGTGTTGGCAGATATCAAGGGGATCCTGGAATCACTTGAAATTCACTAGAACTATGCAAAATTGGCAACTCATTCGTGATGGTCAGTTGGATAAGGATACCTTTGTTCAAAGGGCTCGGATCCTCGATCTGATGAGGGAGTGGTTTCGTGGACAGGGATTCTTAGAGGTTGAAACGCCCCTTATGGTGAAGCATCCCGGGATGGAGCCACATTTGAATCTTTTTTCTTCGGAGTTTGTTTCGGAGGATGGAAAGTATCGCGACAGGCGTTATTTGCACACTTCACCGGAGTATGCGATGAAGAAGCTGCTCGGGGCGGGTTTTGAAAAAATCTTTCAGTTGACGAAGGTTTTTCGGAATGGAGAGGATGGGGGAGCACATAATCCGGAATTTACGATGGTGGAGTGGTATCGCGCGAATGCGGATTATATGGATGTGATGAAGGATACAGAGGTGATGGTTAGATGGATTAGTTCGCAGTTGGCAGTTGGCAGTTGGCAGAATTACGAGAATTCCAACTGCGAACTGCACACTGTATACTGCAAACTTTTTCAGAAGAATTGGGAGCGTCTCTCAGTTCGAGAAGCTTTTCAGCGATATGCTGAGATGAATCTGGATGAACTGAGGGATGTAGAGACTCTGAAAGCAGCGGTTTTGAAAAAAGGCTATGAGTTGAATGCTGAATACAGCTGGGATGATTTGTTTTTTCTTGTGTTCTTAAACGAGGTTGAGCCAAAATTGGGTCATGAAAGACCAGTCTTTTTGTATGATTATCCGGCCACGCAGGCGGCATTGGCGAAGAGGAAGGATGATGATCCTTTTTGGGCGGAGCGTTTTGAGCTGTATATCAATGGTGTGGAGCTCTGCAACGCCTTTACAGAGTTGGTCGACCCCGTGGAGCAACGATTTCGGCTTGAAGAGGAGTGGCAGCTTCGGGAGGAGATGGGCAAGGAGACCTATGATCTCGATGAGTCCTTTATCGAAGCGCTGGAAACGATGCCACCCAGTGGAGGAAATGCCCTTGGAATTGACCGCCTCGTGATGGTTCTCTTGGGGATGAAGTCGATTGAGGAGGTTCTTCTCTTTCCCTGGGGTGATGTGTCGTAGTATACTCGCTCTGCCTCAGCTCTTAATCAACTGTATGCTCATTTCTGATCTCAAAAAAGGTGGCGCTATTAATTGGAAATTTGGTGTGTGGACGGCTACGGACATTACATTTGTGAATCCTGGAAAAGGGTCAGCTTTTTATCGGGTTCGTTTGCGGAATGTGGAGACAGGGCAGGTGGTGGAAAACACTTTTAAGTCAGGTGAAACGCTAGATGAAGCATCTGTTGTCCAAAAAAACGCCCAGTTCCTGTATTCAGATGGTTCTGAATTTCACTTTATGGAGACGGATACTTTCGAGCAGGTGGCTTTGGATGCTGACGCAGTGGGATCGGCAAAAGATTTTATGAAGGATGGGAGTGACGTGAAGTTGGTGATGGTGAATGATAAGCCGACCGGGGTGGTTCTCCCTCCAAAGTTGATTTTTAAGGTCACTGAAGCTGCTCCCGGTGTAAAAGGGGATAGTGCTACGGGGAAAACAATGCCGGTGACGATTGAGACAGGGGCGATTGTGCAGGTTCCTTTGTTTGTGAAGCAGGGTGACAAGATTCGGATCAGTACGGAGACGGGTGCTTATGTAGATCGACCTCAGTGATTAAGTGTCCTTAGGATGTTCTTATCAAATGTGAGAACATCGCATCCGAAGCGTTTTGCCTCTGTGATAAGGACGCAGTCGGTATAGGATAGGTCATGCGGTGAGAGTTGTTGAAATTCTTGCCATACTTTTTCGAAGGGTGTGTGTTCCTCTTTGACTTCAACCGGGCTTTCTTCACTGAAAAGAAAATTTCCTGTTTTAATCGCTTCCTGGCTGGATTTTCTTGAAGTGATGACCGTCATCAGTTCTTCGAACACTTCGATGGGAATAATGGGTGCATTCAATTCTTTCTGTCCGGCTAGTTCGACGGCCTTTTTATGATGTACGTCGTTTTTTTGAAAGAAAGCGTAGAGAAATGAAGTGTCGAGAAGGATCATGCTTGTGGATGAGAAGGGTTATAGCCATGAGGGTGTCCGTAGACGATTTCGTCAATTTTTTCAGATGTGAGAGGGTCGGAATCTGTCCAGGAAAAGGTTGGCATATCAGTGAATTTCATCTTTTTTCTTTTTTTTTCCTGTTTCTCAGCCACTTCTACTGTGACGTCACGAATCCACTCAGCCAGGGCCTTATTTTGGCTCTTTGCGACTCGTTTGAGCCGCATGTAGGCATCGAAGGGGTAATAAACTTGGGCAGCCTGGGTTTTCTTTCTGATGAGTGTTTTCATGCTGGTGCTGTTACTAGTACTGTTAACAGTATATATGGTGAGTGCTAGGTTATCAAGCTGATCTTGATTCTTGAAAAATCTTCCTTTTTTGTTGCGTCTTCATAGGGGACAATGATTTGTCCATTATCAGAGAGTTGGCAAAATTCCGGTAATTTCCATTCCGGATTGACCGCCTGATAAATTTCCCGTGTGTAGGGTGTTTTGATCCATACTGTATTTCCTTCTCGTTTGATGATCTCAGCATCGGCCCCGAGTTCCACTTTGCCGATGCGAGTGTCCATGATGAAGGAGGGGACGATGCGTCCACTCGCCTTCGCGCGCATTTCCCGTTTGATGGTCATGAATTCCTTCAGGCTGGTCCGGAAATGTTCCGAGCCTTGCAATGGATCGGCGTGGTAGACGCGATAGGGTTCTATTCCGAGCTGACGGAGCTGGCGGAAGAGTTGGATGAGGAGCTCGGGATCATCGTTGATTCCTTTGAGTAATACGGTTTGATTGTAGAGTGGGATTCGGTTCTGCGTACAGAGCAGTAGAGCTCTGATGCTTTGAGGGGTGAGTTCGTCGGGATGATTGATGTGCGGTGAAATTGAAACCGGAGCGGGGATTGGAAGTGTTGAAATGGTGTTGAGTACGGTGAAGGGTCTGATCCAGTCTTCATTGATCAATTCGGGATCGGAGGTGAAAATACGGGTTCCAATGCGAATTCCGGTGAGGTGTGCGATTGTCCTGAGTTTCAGAATGAGTTCGATGACTTTGCCGGGGAACATGAGCGGATCGCCGCCGGTGATCAGAACCTCCTTGATACGGGAATCGTTTCCGATGTACTCCAGGGCTTTTTTGAAATTGTTTTGAGGACTGCCGTAGTCTCCGTTATTGGCATCGTGTGAATAGTTTTTGCGGAAACAGAATCGGCAGTAGGCGAAGCACTGGGATGAGGGCATCAGGATGACGCGGTCCAGGTACATTCGTTCGAGGCCAGGGATGCCGGTGCCTATGATTCCGGTAAAGGTTTTTTCGAGCCCCTGTTTGTCGAGTTCTTTTGGATCTGGAATGTACTGTTTGGCGACTGCTGGTGAACACTTTATTTGTTCAACTAGGTAGGGGGTGAAACGGAGAGGATGTTGGAAAATGTATTTTGAAAATTCCTCTCTGTTTGGGATCTTATAGCTGAGATCGAAGAGGCTTTCGAGTTTTTCGAGGGAGTTGATGAGCTGGTAGTTTTTCATGATCTCTTATTCGAAGAGGGCTGATTGCTTTGGTTTTTCTGCTGGTGTGAGTCCGAGGTGCTGGTAGGCGTGTGGTGTTGCCATTCTTCCTCGGGGACTCCGGTCGAGCATTCCGAGCTGAATCAAAAAGGGTTCGTAGACATCTTCGATGGTGCCGGCGTCTTCGCCGGTGGCAGCGGACAAGGTATTCAGGCCTACCGGACCGCCCTGAAACTTCTCAATAATGGTCTGAATGAGGTTCAAATCCGTGCGGTCGAGGCCTAGTTCGTCAATGCCCAGGGCAAAGAGGGCTTTTTCGGTGATGGTGAAGCTGATGTGTTCGGTGTGTTCGTCCATTTCCGCGAAGTCGCGGATGCGTTTCAGCAGGCGGTTGGCTATGCGGGGGGTTCGTCTGGAGCAGTGGGCGAGTTTTTGACAGGCTTCCGGTTCGATCCGGTAGTTCAGGATGGATGAGGAACGCCGAATGATTTGCTCGATTTCATCCGGTGAATAAAATTCCAGTTTAAAAATGTGGCCGAAGCGGTCTCGAAGAGGAGAGCTGAGCAGTGAGTACTTCGTGGTTGCGCCGATGAGGGTGAAGGGAGGAAGGTTCAGTCTCATCGTGCGGGCCGAAGGCCCTTTCCCAATCATGATGTCCAGGGCGAAGTCTTCCATGGCGCTGTAGAGCATTTCCTCTATGTTGGATCGAAGCCTATGGATTTCGTCAATGAAGAGCACGTCGCCGGGTTTGAGATTGCTCAGGATAGCGGCCAAGTCGCCGGATTTTTCGATGGCTGGTGCTGAAGTGATGGTTAGCTTGGCTTCCATCTCAGCAGCGATGATGCTGGCCAGGGTGGTTTTCCCCAAGCCTGGTGGGCCATAGAGCAGGGAGTGTTCGAGGGATTCTCCTCTTTTTTTGGCCGCGTTCAAAAAAACCTTCAGATTTTCTTTTAGCTGACTTTGGCCGATGTACTCGTCCAGAGTTTTGGGTCGGAGGGTGTTTTCAAAGGCATCGGTGTCGGTTGTCCGCTGAACAGTGCTGGTCATTCGGATTGAGGTCGTTTTGGTGGAGGTGATGGCCAAGGGGGGGAGTTGTAAGTTGAGGGGTGTGCGAGGGTAGAGACGCATAGCTATGCGTCTGTACAGGAGTTGGGAGTTGGGGGAATTTTTAATTTTACATTCTTTACGCCAGTCCTCTCAGTAAATATCCCACGAGGTAGGCTACTGTTGAAGCTGATCCTCCGATGAGTAGCATTTCAAGTCCAGCAGGAAGCCAGTGTTTGGCGATGAAGATGCTTCGGAGCGATCCGACGATGAAGATAGTACAGGCCGTAGCTATGATCGAAATGGTAAAGGTTGAAATCTGAAGAGTGGGAAAGAAATACAGAGCCGCGTAGGCCAAGAGAGGAATCGCGCCGCAGATCAGGAAGGCTAGAAAGGTAGAGATTGCTACAATCCAGGGTGATTTGTTTTCCTGGATAATGTGGAGCTCCTCCACCATCATCGTTTTCAGCCATTGTTCTTTGTTGCTCGTGATAATCTTCACGGCCTGATCGAGGTCTTTTCCGGTGAAGCCCTTGGCGCGATAAATTTGTCTGATTTCTTCGATCTCTCCTTCGGGGTAGTTTTCGATCTCCCATTTTTCACGGTTGTATTCTTCGCGATGGTAGTCCCGCTCTGACTTGATGGCGAGATAGCTTCCTGCTGCCATGGAAAAACCATCGGCGAAGAGATTGGCCAGGCCAAGGATCAGGATGACATTGAGGCTCAGATCCGCTCCCACGACTCCCGCGACGATGGCAAAGGTGGTGACCATGCCATCCAGTGCGCCATAAACGGAATCGCTGAGGTATTTTCCCGAGCTTTGATGGTCGTCCGGGTGAGCGAGGGCTTGCTGAATATACGTCTTTGAGTGAGCTGTTTTGGACATTTTTCTATCCTTCTTTCGGAAGGCTTTCTGCAGGAGGGAATGTCGGGAGAGCATAGTGGTGAAGAGAGAGTGAAGGTTTGATCATATCACTGTCTTTAGCTTAGCGAAATGTGGGGCGGAAGAGAATATAGAATTTATTTTCACCCCTGAACGTGCGAGGAAAAGGTCCAAAGCTATGATCGGATTTCTACTGTCGGTCGACGTGTACATGATATTAAAAATCAACTGATGACTTTATCCTTTGTTGATGTAATTTTTCCCCATATATATAGTTGCATTTCAATAGTTACCCGTTAAAATGCCCGTCGAGACGAAGGCGACAGAAGCTTTCCCCTTAGCTTTCGAGCCTTCGTCTCTTTTTTGTCATATGGCTCTTCTGCTGTTTCCCGAAAAGGGAACATCTGGCTAATGCCCGCATTTATTGCTATACTGTATGGAATAGTCTTTTTTTATCATGAAGGATAATCTACAGCAGCAGAGTGCTCATCCTCAGACTGGTATTTGTATCGTTTGTGGCCGGAGGACGAGTATTCATCAGCTCATGCCGGTTGAGATGATTCGTGTCGCGATTGTCGCAATGATCAAAAATGCGCTTCCTGATTGGGATGAAAAAGGCTCTATTTGTCTTTCTGATCTGAATTTTTATCGGTCTTTGTACGTTGAAGAAGCTTTGAAAAAGCAAAAGGGAGAAATATCTGCTCTTGATAGAAGAGTGTTGAAGGGTCTTCAGGAAAACGAAATTATTGCTCAAAATATTAATACCGCTTTTGATCGTCAGTTGACGATTGGGGAGAGGGTGGCTGATCAGGTTGCTTCATTCGGAGGGAGTTGGAGATTTATTTCTCTTTTCGCAGGGATTATTTTGGTCTGGATTGCTGTCAATGCTTTTGTGCTCCTCAATAAACCCTTTGATCCGTATCCCTTTATTCTCCTCAATTTGCTTCTCTCCTGTTTGGCAGCCATTCAGGCTCCGATTATCATGATGAGCCAGAATCGTCAGGAAGACCGGGACCGGCTCCGGTCTGAGGAAGACTATCGGGTTAATCTCAAAGCTGAGCTGGAGATTCGACATTTGAATGAAAAACTGGATCATCTTCTGGGACGTCAGTGGGAACGCCTGTTGGAAATTCAAAAAATCCAGCTGGATCTCATGCAGGAGATGACTCCCCAAACTGATTCCACAGCTGGTGAAGTAGTCGGAGAAGAAGGAAAGTGAGAACGAAGGGAGTCATAAGTAGGCTGTGCCCCTGGTGTGATACTCTTTTTAATTGAGTGTCTCAAAAAATTTCCAGATCTCAGAGCCGGTCCATTTTGGCCATCCGTGGGGGTAGTAATCTCCCCAGGAATAGTCTTCTGTATGAGCGCACCAGACGACGGGGTTTTCGGGAGAGCATTCTGTATAGAGGATACAGTTGGATTTGTCTGGTCCGGGATAGGGTATATTTGCCATGGTACAGTCGTTTTGAGCTAAGTGGACATCACGGGCTTTGATACCGTCTGTGAAGGGCGAAAGCTGGTCAGCAGGATTATGCATGGTGATCGCGGCTACCGGCCCCGAACAACCGATCGCACTGGTGCCTCCTCCCAGGCTTCCGCTGGCTCTTATGACGTCGCCGCGAAGGCAGGCCAGGCTATTGGTAAACCAGGATCCGAGGGAGTGGCCGACGATGAAGACGCGGTCGGTATCGATGCAGTAGTTTTCGGAAAATTCTGCCAGGAGTTGGTCAAATATGGCGACATCCCGATTGAGATTCCAGCCTCCTGTTCCCGCGGGATAGACCATGATGGTTTGACCTTTTGCCTCTTGGTAGACTTTGTAGTAGCTCCTGACGGTTGCGTTCGAATTGGTTCTGCCATGCCATCCGAAGGTGAGTGAAAGAGGAGTGTTCTGGTTGTAGCCGGAGGGGATATCCGTGATGTATGTTTGCTGGATACCATTGATTAGTGAGCTCGTTGGTATTGGGTTTGGTGGAGTTTTCCCACAGCCTGCTGAGTGATTGTTTCTTATTCCTGTGAATTGTTTCATGCTTTTTTCATTGAGGAGGAGCTGGTGGACCAGGTAGGCCAATTCGCCACGGCTCATGTTTCTTCCGGGAATATAACTGTACTTAGAAAAAATATTGTTTTCGTGAGCAAAGTCGACATAAGGCTGAAACCAATGTTGTCCTGTTTTGATCGGTGTTAATGGGAGATCAAATGTTTCCAGGGCCATTTTCAGTCCTTCGACCATGAGGACATTGGAGGAGGGTTTGAAGCTTCCGTCAGCGTATCCTTTCACGATGCCTTGCTCTTTGGCGGCGCACACGTAGGGGGCGAACCATTCCGAACCCACGTCGGAGAAACAGTTGGTCTTGTTCTTTGACCCAGATGATGTGATTTTTGCGCTCAGAATTATTTTCAGCATTTCAGCCCGGTTGATTGGGGTGTTGGGGCGGAAGGATCCGTCGCTGTAGCCCTGAATGATGTCTTCGTTTTGAATGTATTCTATGGACTCCCGGTATTGAGAGTTATCGGTGTCAGTAAAGGCCAGCGCTTCGCTAAAGGTGAAGACGATAGAGAGACAGAGCGTAAAGAGAATGAGTCGCTTCATCGTTTTCATTTATAAGATGGCTTCCGCGTTGTTGGGTCTTGGGTCTTTGGATTCGCTCGTTTTTTTTGTTCCTTGCTTCGCTCGAATTTGATGTGGCAGGCCCATCAGGATTTGAACCCGACCTTAAGGTTTTGGAGACCTTCGTGCTAGCCACTGACACTATGGGCCTGTGAGGTGGCGAAACGGAGCAGAAAGATGATAGCAGAAAATGGATTGAGTTGAAGTGCTCCTGAGTTTTTGTGATCTTTTTGGGGTATTCCGGCTATACTCGATCTACTTCTTTTCCTCTATGTTCAAAAAACTGCTTCCCATTCTCGCTTTGAGCTTTGTGAATATTCTTGGCTTTAGCATTTTGATTCCGGTGCTGCCGGAAGTTGTGAATCAGTTTTCTGACACGGAATATGCCGGGACGATATATGGTCTTTTGATCTCTTCTTATGCTTTCAGCCAGTTTTTGGCGGCACCGATTTTGGGATCTCTCAGCGATCGATTTGGCCGGAGGCCTCTTCTTCTCATCAGTCAAACAGGGACTATGCTCAGCTGGGTGATCTTTGGATTGGCCTATTATTTCGGAGATATCGGGGTGACGGCACAGTTTCAGCTGGGACTCTTCATCATTGCTTTTTCACGCATCATAGATGGGCTCACGGGAGGAAATATCTCGGTGGGGCAGGCCTGGATTTCAGATATGACGACTCCGGAAGAAAAGACAAAGGCCTTTGGGCTTGAAGGCGCTGTCTTTGGTGTCGGGTTTCTCATGGGGCCTTTGTTGGGAGGATTATCATTTTCGACTTCTTATGGTTTGCTGGGGACGGCTGTTGTAGCCTTTACGATTTCATTGGTGACCTTGATTCTCATGTGGCTAAAACTGCCGGAATCTTTGCCTCTGTCTCGCCGAAACAGAGATCTTCATTTTTCCTGGAAGCAGGAACTGCGCTATCTCGATAAAATCGGGATTTTTTGGAAGGAGAAATGCCTTCGGATGCTTCTTCCGCTTCGTCTGAGCTATGCTTTTCTCTTCGTTTGTTTTACGACCTCGATTATCCTTCTGATGGAGAGAGATTTTCAGCTTACCCCTTCTCATATGGGGATGGTGTTCACGGTCCTGGGGGTCTATGCCTTTTTTAACCAGGCCTTCGTGGTGCCCCGAGTGGCTCGGGCTCTGGGTAAGGTGAAGACCTTTTTGTTTGGTTCTTATGTCACCGCTTTTGCCCTTATTTTTTTATCTGCCATTCCCATTTTGGCCGGGACAGATTTTTCGAGTTTCTTGGTTCTGATTCTTTTTTTCTTGAATGCTTATCTCGAAAACTATGGGATTACCTCATCCATGACGACTTTTCGGGCTTTGATCACGACGCTTTTACCGGCTGAAAAACACGGTTTGGCAACAGGGGTTGACCAGTCGATCGGGTCACTTGGCCAGGCGATTGCGCCGGTGATTGCCGGTTCGATCTATGATGTCTTTTCTTTCTGGAGTTTTGGGTTGTATGGAGTGTTGTTGTTGATTCCGGCATTTTATGCCACGATGAGGGTCAGGAGAGGGGTTATAGGTTCTTGCTGAAATTAGGATTCGAGTGCTTTATTCACGATTTTCTTACTTTTTTCTACTCCCGGCTGGTTGAAGGCATCAATGCCATACAGTTCACCTAGGATAGCAATCTGCATTTGGAAGAGCATGAAGAGCTCGCCAAGGTTGTATTCGGAAATTTCAGGGATTTCGATGATGATGGTGGGCCGGTCATCTTCTCGAAGTGCCTGTTCGGTGCCATGACACTCAAGGCGGAGAATTTCGTGTATGGTTGAGAGTTCAGGGTTAAGAGTTGAGGGTTTTGGGATATTCACATCCTTTGTTGGTTTCACGATATCCAAGAAGATATTGAGCTTATCGTTTGGACCGTCCTGAAGGAGCTGAAGCACGGAGTGCTGGTCGCTGGCCCCGCGGAGGGCGAGGGGAGTCAGGCCGACCTCTCGAGATTTGCCAATGGATTCCGCGAGGAGCTGCTGGTACCAGAGTCCAAGGGAGTAAAGCTGGTCGGAGTAGGTGAAGAGGGAGAGGGTAGTTATCGGTTGTCGGTTGTCCTCCTTCGCTCTTTCGGAGCTTCGGAAGGACGGGTCGGTTGTCAGTTTGCTGAGTTGATAGGTGGATAAGGCAAGTTGGAGGGCTGGATTGTCGGGAGATTTTTCGAAGCAGCGTTGCTTCATTTCCCGGGCTCCGGCTAAGAGCTGATCGATATTGCCCCCAAGGAGGGCCAAGGGGAGCAGGCCAACTGGAGATAAAACCGAAAAACGGCCACCGACCATGGTGGGAATGGGGAAGTTGGTTAACAGGTCTCTGCTTACTCGTTCTCTTAGTTTTCCTTCCTGAGGGTCGGTGATGGCGATGAAGTTTTTTTGGTATTGTTCAGGATTGAAATGTTCTTTGAAGACTTCGTAGGCGGTCATGGTTTCCAGAGTGCCTCCGGATTTGCTGATGACGAGCACGAGCGTGCGTTCAGGGTTCAAGACTGAGAGGTGATGTTGAAGAGTGTTGCTGTCAAGGTTGTCGATGACCACTAAACGTTCGTCGAAGGGAAAGAAAGCTTGTTTTAGGGTGAGGATTCCTAGTGCGGAACCGCCGATGCCGAGGGCGATGATCTTGTCCCAGCTTCCTTTCCTTTTCTGTACAAAATTTTTGATCGATGAAATGGTTTCTTCTTGGTTTTCAGCCAATTGGAGCCAATCGGTGAAGTGTCGTTTTGGGATTTGATCGAGGAGCTCGAAATGCTCTTTGTTGGGTTCGAAGGTGGTGAGAGGGGTGAGATGGAGAGTGGGCATGCACTAAGAATGAAGAATGAAGGAGGGGAGGGAGCAAATTACAAATGAAGAATGAGACGTTCTAACAATACTGATTATTGTACTCGATTTCGATATCCTTCCATTTGTATTTTCCTCGTCGGCGATCCTGACAGTTTTTGAGGGCTTGTTCTTGTTCGCTTCGGTCAGTTATCTGACGAAAGGGGCAACGTTTGCATTGGCCTTCTTTTTCTACCGTGAACTTCATACAACAGCTTTCCTTGAAGCGAGGTAATTCATCTTCCGGTTGACCTCGATGAGAGGGGTCGAGATAGCTGAGAATACTCATTGTGGTCATTTCAGAGAGCTTTTCTACGATACACCAGACCCTTTTGATCTGCGAGAATTTTGGGTTTTTGAGCCTTGATCCAGCGCTTAACGCCTTTACAAGGGTGATCCCATGGCGTATCCTCCTCACCGTTGTATTGTAGACATTTTTGCCCTATGGCCGTCAAGCTGGTTGATCTCGCTGATAAGCTGGGAGTCAAGGTCGCGGATATTCGTGACTATATTGATTTCCTTGATCTTGATGTGCCGAAATCCGCTTTGGAGATTTCCGACGCGAACGCGGAGCTTTTGAAGCAAGAGATATCAAAAGATTTGGATGTCGAACCTGAAGATGATTCCGAGTCGGGGGAGGGTGTTGATGAAGAGGTTGGTGATGAGGAAGAGCCGGTTTTGGAAGAACAAGCGGGAGAAGATGAGGATGAAGGTGGAAAAGAAAAGGAGGAGGAGATTCTTTCCAAGGTGGAGGAGGTGGAGGAAGCTATTGAAGAAGAACGTGAGCGTGAAATCCTTCATCAACAGCGAAAACAGACAGCCGGGAAGAAGGATGTGAGTAAAAAACACCGCAAAAAAAAGGAAAAGAAGGAGGATGAGGAAGAAGTCAAAGATATGGGAGTAGAGGAGGCGGCTCTTCGTCAAAAGGGTGGTACGGTTGAGATTCCCGAGGTGATTTCCGTCAATGATTTTGCCCAAAGGACGGGAATTCCTGTCGCGCGAGTGATTGGAGAGCTGATGAAAAATGGAATTTTGGCCTCCATCAACCAGCAGATTGATTTCGAAACGGCTGCCATTATCGCGCAGGATTTTGATGTCAAAATTACCAAAAAGCGTGAAGAGGCGACCCTTGAAGAGCTGATGGGAGGTGATCTGGAGGTTTTGCTGAAGGACGAGGATTCTGATCAGCTCGAAGAGCGGCCTCCAGTGGTGGTGGTTATGGGACATGTGGATCATGGAAAGACCCAGATCCTCGACACCATCCGAAAGGCGGATGTTATTTCAGGTGAAAGTGGTGGGATTACCCAGCATATCGGAGCCTATCAGATTGTTCACAAAGATAAGCGGATTACTTTTTTGGATACGCCCGGACATGAATCTTTCTCCGCTATGCGGGCCAGAGGCGCGCGAGTGACTGATATTGCTATTCTTGTCGTGGCTGCCGATGAAGGGGTCAAGGAACAGACGGTGGAGGCCTACCGACATGCTGAAGCGGCCGGTGTTCCCGTTATTGTCGCGTTAAATAAGATTGATAAGGAAAATGCTGATCCGGATCGTGTTAAGGGTGAATTGGGACAAAAACTGGGACTTCAGCTGGAAGAGTGGGGTGGAGATGTTCCGGTGATTCCTGTTTCAGGACTGATCGGTCAGGGGATTGATGATCTTCTGGATCATATTCTCCTGCTTGCTGAGATGAATCATTATCGGGCAAACCCTAATCGAGAAGCAGTGGGGACGGTTATCGAAAGTCATTTGGACAAGAGCCTGGGACCTATCGCCACGGTAGTGATCAATACCGGAACCCTTCAGATTATGGATAATGTTGTGGTGGGGTCTGCTTTTGGGCGGATCAAGCGCATGATGGATCATCATGGTAAAAGTCTCAAGGCGGTGGGTCCTTCAGGGCCTGTGCAGATTGCTGGACTTTCTGAAGTTCCCTTGACGGGAGATCTGATGATTGCGGTTAAGGATGAAAAAACGGCTCGAGACAGGGCGCTTCGTATTGCCAGTAAACGAAAGATGTTGGCTCAGGCCAGCTCTATCGTGGAGCTGATGTCCCGGATCAAGCAAGGTCGGCTGAAATCGCTCAAGCTGATCGTAAAGGCTGACACTAAGGGCTCTCTGGAGGCCATTAAGAGTAGTTTGTCGAAGATGGAGACAATGGAAGTTTCGGCTCAGGTTATTCACAGCGGTATCGGGAATGTTACTCAAAATGATGTCAATATGGCTATGACGAGTATGGCGGTGATCTTTGCTTTTCATGTCGAAACACCTGCCCATGTGCATGAGCTTGCAGATCGATTGGGGGTTGAAATCCGTCCGATCAAAATTATTTACAAATTGTTGGAAGAGGTTCATCAAATTCTCGAAGGTCTTTTGGATCCCGAAGTGATTGAAGTCGATCTGGGTCAAGCCGAGGTTCTTCAGATTTTCTTCTCCAAGAAGAAAGAGATGGTGATCGGATGTAAGGTCACTGAAGGGAAGCTCTCCAACAAGGTCAAACTTCGTGTGCTTCGAGGAAATGAATTGGTCGGTGAAGGTGCTATTGCCAGTCTTCAAAAAGGTACTGAAAAGGTTCAGGAGATTGGGGCCGGACATGAGTGTGGAATTCGGTTTGAGGGGGCTCTTAAAGTGGAACCCGGTGATATTATCCAGGCTTACAAGGTGGAGAAGAAGAAGAGAACGTTGGCTGCATAGTTGACAAAACGGATGCCTACTCGTTGAGCTGGATATCTCCAAAATTTTGGACCCAATAATAGCCTTCGTACTCCTTATTGGATTTGGGGACGTCCGTAATGCCGATCCCTATTTCTGAAAAGGTGGTATTCAAAATATTAGCTCTATGTGGGGGAGAGTTCATCCAGGTGTCCACGACTTCTTCGGGATTGGTTTGCCCAACGGCGATGTTTTCACCTGTAGTCTGGCTCTTGCTGCACAGGCATTCGTAGTAGCTGGTCAGGTATCCGCTCTGATCGATTCGTTGCTCAGGGCTTACGCCTTCAGGAGTGTTGTGATCGAAATAGTCTCGATTCATCATATCATCGCTGTGTCCCTGGGCGGTTTTTTCCAGGTAGCAGTTGTTGACCAGTGGTCCGAGTCCAGCTTTGTTTCGTTCATGGTTTACCAGGTCGATGACGCGTTGTTTAAATTCTCCGTGGGAGAGAAACTTGCTGCTGTCACAGGCTTGAACATTGCTGGGAGGCGGGTTGCCATCGATGGTTGATTTGAAGTGGTACATGATGTCTGCCATTTCACCTCTCGTGATCAATTGCCCGGGGCTTTTCACTGATGGGGGGACCGAATTGAAGGCTTTCAAGAGGTCCGTGAAAGGTGTGTACCAGGTTTCTCCAATTCCTGCCTCTACTTGGAATCCAAAGCTGAATACAAAGATCTTGCTAGCCTCCGCGAAATTTATTTCCTGACCGGGACTGAAGCTGCCATCGGGATATCCTGAGATGATCTCAGCTACTTTGGCCAGGCAAACATATTTGGCAAACCATTCGCTTTTGGGGACATCACTGAACAAGTTCGCGGGAGTTTTAGGACAGGTATTGATATCTTTGTCTTCGGCCACCGCTTCGATGAGGATTTTTGTAAACTCAGCTCTATTGATAGATTTATCGGGTTGAAACGTGCCGTCCGTGTACCCACTGACATAATTATTCGCCTGAACGTAGCTGATACTGTCCGCGTAAGGATGGGATGAAGGGACGTCCGGGAAAGCGGCGTGAGCGGTTGGAAGGACGATAAAGTTGATAAGGAATATAAAGATGATCAGGGGGAGGCGTTTTCTCATGGAAAGAAAAAAAGGATAGTTAGAGCTTGTCGGTGTTAAAATTGTCTCCCAGGACGATACTCACATCATACTCCGTATTCATTCCTTCGGGAGCTGATGTCGTGATTTTAGTGATTTGCGGGAAGAGGTATCGGATGGCTTCTTCCGTAGAACGAGTGTTTTCCGGGTGGTGAATATAATAATGCGTGTTTTCATAGTCTTTGCGGTCGGCATTATCGAGGTGCTGGATGTTCAATCCATAGGGAATGAGCTCGTCGCTGGCGGTACGTGCCAGGCCGAAGCGCTTGGTCCCATTCAGGATCTGAATACTTGCTTTTTCGAGAAAGAAATTCGAAAAATCAAATACGAGGCTTGTGAATCTTTGGATGGCATCGTAGCTTTTTCCTATGGGGATAAGGACAAAAGCTCCCCCATATTGTTCTCTCTCGGGGGTGTAGAGAAAGGTTCCCTCATCGAGGAGGTCGTTGTCTTTGATGACTGCTGATACGATTTTATCCTGATCCAGGGACTTGAAGAAGCTGGCCAGGCTGATCATTTCGCTGATCAACATGTTGGTTGCCAGGTGATCTGAAAAATTTTCGAATAGCTTTTTGACCTTGAGAGGTGAACTGATGAGATTGCTTTCTTGGACTTTTTGTTTGATGGCAGACATGATCTTGTGCTGACGAGCGGCTCGATCAAAGTCTGACGTAGAATGTCTTGATCTGGCGTATTTGAGAGCTGTTTCTCCATCGAGGTGTTGGAGCCCGGCATCGAGCTCAAAGATTTCATAGCCTCCTTCGGGAGTCGGGTAGGCGGTATCGTAGATACTTTTTTCCACTTCGATATCAATACCTCCCAGGGTATCGATGATTTCTTCAAATCCCGCAAAATCGATTTTGGCGTAATAGGGGATGCTGACATTGGTGATGTTTTCGATCGTTTCTTTCAGGATGTCCAGGGCTTCTTCTTCGTTGTATTCGGCTTTCAGGTTTTCAAAGATCTTATTGATTCGGCTTGAACCGTATCCCGGAATATCCACCCAGAGATCGCGGGGTATCGAGAGCATGCTTAGGCTTTTTTTCTCATTATCCAATGAAGCAACGATGATGGTGTCGGTGAGATCAGCTCCATCGTGATCTCCTCCCCCATTTCCCAGGATTAAAATATTGGTATGGTCTTTTTCATCGCGTTTTAACTCAGTGGAAAAAAATCCTATGATATCCTTGATATCGAAGTGCGTGACATACTGGTACGCGGTATCCGTTACCCTGAAGATCGTATAGGCTGCTATGAGGGTGATGAGGATCAGGAAGAAAAACGGGATTTTTTTTTGTTGGTATTCGCTTTTATTTTTTGGAATATATCGGGTGATACGGCGAAAAAGCGAGGTGTGGATTTTCTTTTGTTCCACAGTTGGAGAAGATTCGCCGATTTTTTTGCTCGAGAAAGGCGTCACAGGGGTTTGTGAGGGCTTTGAGAGTTTAGCAGAAAATTGTCTGGAGTCGAGGCAGGTTTCAGATTCGTATATCGGCCGGAATATGAATGATGAGGAGGGTTAATGGGGAGATGGGAGACATGAGTGTGTTTTGGGTTTCACTCATTTACTGAAAATGAGGGTGAAGGTGAGTTCACGTATAAATCTGGCCATTTCCTCTTGTAAATGAACGTCTCTTGAAAAGAGTATGCACACAACTCAACAACAACTCCTCAAACTGGCAGAACAGCGCAAAATCGATGGCCTTCCTCTTCTCAAAATCAGCGCTCTTCTTGGCAATAAAGACAATGCTCAGACAATCAAGCACCACCTCTCGCAACTTTCCAAAAAAAATCTCATCCGTATTGATAAGGCCAATAAAATTATCGAGCGGGTCAAATCCGGTGAAAAAGGTGAATCGAACCTCATCCCAATTCCAATTCTCGGGAGTGCCAACTGTGGAGAAGCAATGCAGTTCGCTATCGAAAGACCCGAGGGACACCTTCAGGTGTCTCCTACGGTGCTAGGAAATTCTCTAAAAAAAGCAAAAGAGCTCTTTGCATTAAGGGCTATCGGCCCATCTATGAACCGCGCTCAGAAAGTAAAGGGTGGGACAATTGATGACGGTGACTATGTGATCGTAGACGGCACGACTTCCCAGCCGAAGAACGGTGAATATGTCGTCTCTATCATTGATGGTTGTGCAAACATTAAGCGCTTCCATAAAGATGAAGCAAACCAGCAGATTCTCCTCGTCTCTGAATCCACAGAAAATATCCCTCCCATCTGCATTCATCAGGATGATTTTGTTGATTATCGAGTGAATGGAAAGGTTCTCTTGGTCATCAAAATGCCAGATGACCTCGATGTGGCTCGCAACGCCAGTATGAGGGACATTCTGGACGATCTTGGACCACAATCAAAAGAAGACTATGACTATTATGAGAATGTATGACGAAGAATTTCACGATTGAGTACGGAGGAATTTACTGGATCAACTGTGATCCCTCATTTGGACACGAATTTCAGGGTAAAAGACCCGGAGTGCTTATTCAGTCAGATCAATAGATGAATAAATCAAGCCTGGTCACCATCATGTTCACCCTACCCTCTGCCGCTCGCCAAATGAAAACCTCTCTTTAAAATGTCTTAAAAGAAAGAAGAAGGAAGATATCACACATCACAAAGATTGATCTGGTGTGAATTTCCTTCTGTCGCGAAATGAAGTCTGATGGCTGGGATGTGGAGTGGCAATCGTTCAGGCCATTCAATGATAACGAGGGCGCTTGGATTGTTGAGGGCGTCCTCGAGTCCGATTTCAGCAGTGGTTTGACTGGGATTAGAGATATTTTCGGGGAGGCGGTAGAGATCAAAATGGTCGAGGGTTGCCATCGGCTCCGAGGTCGCTCTGGCTCGAGGAGAGAGTTTAGAGTTCAGAGATTTTGGAATGATATAGCTGTTCAGATAGGTGTAGGTGGGGGATTTAATGGGTTTTTCGATCCCCAAGGCTTTTGCGATGCCTTTTACGAAGGTGGTTTTTCCGCTGCCGAGTGGGCCTGAAAGAAGAACAACTTTTGTGTTCAAAATCTTTGAAAGCAAGGTTTTTGCCAATTCCTGGGTTTCTTCTGAAGATCCTGTTCTGAAGTTCTTTTTCATCGTTGAAATTCTGAGTGAAATCAGGTATAATAGTAAGATTCGTTTTATAAAAACCAAAACAAAAATTCTATGGCTCAGACTTTTTCACAACACAATCCTCAGGCACCCCTTCCCTGGAAAAAAATGCTTCTGGTTGTTTTGGTGCTCTTTATCACGGGCCTTCTTTACATCACGCAGGAGTTCGCGGGATTTTTTTCCGGCTCCATCGTTGGACAGCCGAAGTACCTGCTTTCCGGATATAATTGTCCGTCTTCGAGCACGTCGTTTGACGTTTCTCCGCTTCCGGACTTGTTTTCGTATCAAAAGGGGAATACAGAATTCAACCGACGGGAAATGCTTCGGATCAACAAAAAAAATCAGGGGATTACAGCCTGGTATTCTTATGACAAAGGTTTCGATGAGTCTGGGAAGGCCGCTTTGATCAATCTTCTGAGCTCTGAGAGCAATGAAAATCAATATATTTCCCGTCTCTACAGCGCCATCAAGTCTGATAAGAGCCCTCATGGTTCCGTCGATTTCGTCACGAAATGGCTTGCTCCGGACAATATCAACATGCCGACGGTTTATCCTTACACTTCAGGCTTGGTCGTGGATGCGGTTTCGGGAAGCTCCGGTTACGGCAATTATGTCAGTGTTTGTACCGATATCGTGAGCAGTTCAGGGAAGAAACTGAGATTACTGTACAATGTTGCCCATCTCGATTCGTTGGCGGTGGCAGAGGGGGATTTGGTCAGCGCCGGTACAAAGTTGGGAAATATTGGTACCACAGGGTCTTCATCTACTCCCCATGCTCATATCTCTATCATGCCGGATCTGGTGTGGGACACCAATTACAAGACCATCTATAATGCGGGATACAAATTTTATTATTCCAATAATGTTCCTGAGACCCTGGTCAAGACTATTGATCCGGTGGCCGTGATGCTGAATCCCCAGATGGCTTATTCGATCGTTCAGAACGATGAACACCGCAAGGGAATATTCTCCAATGCCGGTTCCTATGTTGCGGGACTTTCCGGAGCCGTGGCTTTGGGTGGAGACGGGGTGATCCTCAATAATAGTACAGCTTCCGTCATCGAGGCGCCCAGGTTGAATGATTTTCGATTGACCCTGGATTCCAGTGAAAAGAAAGTTAATGATCTCGTGAAGGTGACGGTTGAGGCTTTGGATCAAAAGGGAGATTTGTATACCGGTTTTAATTCAGATTTGAACGTGGTGTTGTCTACTGATACTGCCCGATTCGACAGTATTGGATCCATGTCCTCAGGGAAGACGAGTTTTCAGGTCACGGATTCAGTACCCGGCGAAGTGCTTATCCAGGTGAGTGATCAGGTAGCGATCAGTGAAGAGGTTAAGGTGGTCTTCATCGATACCCTTCAGTTTCTCGAAGTGACCGCTCCTCAGAAGACAACCGTTGGAAAGTCAGTAGCGGTGGTTGTTCGACCGGTTGGGAAGCTGGGTGACGTGATTTCCGCGGCACTTCCTGTAGCTGTGAGTGTGTTTCCTCAGACGACCAGTAGTCCTTCTACTCAGAGTCTCAACATTCAGGATGGTCGCGGTGAATATCAGTTCAAGACCGCTCAGGAAGGTATTTATCAGTTGACTTTTGCCTCGGATGGGGTAGAGGAGAAGGTGCAGATTTTGGTAGAGGATCCTAATAAGAACGATGATAAGGACAATAATGAGGATACGGAGGTGGTGATTGAAGAAACGAAACCGGTGGTGGAAGAGGTGAAGCCGGCTGCTGAGGAAACGGTTCAGGAGGAAGCAAAGTCGCTTGACGAGGAGCCTGTGGAGGAAGAGGTGAAACCAGTTGTTGATGAAACGGCTGTTACGGTGAATGATCCCCAGATAAACCTGCTCGAGGATCCCAAGTATCGGATTTACGATATTTTTGATGACAAGGTGATTGTATTTGACGATCAGAAGGTTGATTCTGATTTTCCTGTTGAGATGCGATTTACGGTTCCCGAAGGGACTGACGCAGTCTCAATTTTTACCGGATATAATACCCGGAATTTCCCTGATACGGGCGAGTTGAAATTGACGAAGTACACTCCAGGACAGGAAGTGGTTCGCTATTATCCGAAGTATGTGGCTGAAGATACCTACAAAAAAATAGTGGCTTACCGCAATGGACAGGTGTACGCGGAGCAGGTCTTTACCTGGTCTCCTATGAGCCTGCATGTCTTCCTCGATGTGATCGATGGTGTCACCGATAAGGAAGTCTATAATGCTGTTGTCGCTTTGAAGGAAGCCGGCGTTTTCAAGGGTAATCCCGATGGCACTTTTGGTGTTGATACTCCCATTAACCGTGCGGGTGTCGCGACGGTTTTGATACGGGCTTTGTATTCCGATATTGATCTGGAAACGGTCAAGATCGGAAGTAATCCCTTCCCTGATGTGAAGCCTGATAAATGGTATGCTAATGCGATGTACGTCGCTTCCGGTGGGGCCTTCGAGGGGTCTTCTCTTCCGGCTTTCATCAAAGGACGTCCTGATGGATCTGCTGATCCTGATGGCAACGTGAAGGTAGAGGAATTTGTGACGATGGTGCTTCGAGCTCTTGAAATTCCTTTTGACACCACGGATCCCTGGTATGAAGGTCCGATCAGTCGTGCAATTGCCATTGGACTTATCAGTGAAGAAGAACGATCTCTTATCGATCAGCCTTTGGCTCGGGGTATTGTGGCCAGGATCATGGTGAAAGCCCTCGATTTGGTTGAGCATTTGGATGAACTGAAGGCTTTGTATCCGGCTGCGGAGGTGAAGGATGATCATGACATTACAGACATCAAAGACGATAAGGATCTTGAATCAAGTGGGGTGTCTTCTAACAATCACAGTGAGGTCCAGGCTGTTGCTGCTTTTGATCTGACTTCTCTGTACTCTGGAAATGGGATGGGTCTTACCATCAGCTGGCAGTCCGACTTTGAAGGTCCTTTTAAGGTCTACCGTCAAAAGGTTGATTCCGACGAAGAAATTTATTTGGGGGGATCTCGAGGTACAGCGTTTCGAGATACCAGTGTCGAAAAAGGTCAGCAGTATTATTATCGGGTTGGGTTGGATGGCATAGAGGCTGAGACGACTGAGAAGGTGGAGATTTTGGTAGAGCTGTAGGAGGCTTTGAAATAAGCCGAAATCTGATACTATAGGGTCTCCTATGAGTTTTTATGTTGGAAAAAATACTCATTGCACAGCCACGCGGATTTTGTGCCGGAGTGGATCGTGCGATTACGATCGTCGAAGCTGCTTTGGTAAGGCATGGGGCTCCGGTGTATGTGCGGCATGAAATTGTTCACAATCGACACGTGAATGATGTCCTCGTGGCCAAGGGGGCTATCATTGTCGAAGAGACGGATGAGATCCCTGTGGGAGCGGTGGCGATTTTGAGCGCGCATGGAGTTCCTAAAAAGGTCTATGAAGAGGCTCAGCAAAGAAGTTTACAGATCTATGATGCCACTTGTCCGCTGGTGACCAAGGTGCATGGTGAGGCGAAACGCTTTCATGATCAGCTCTATTCGATTGTCATGATTGGACACCGGGGACACCAGGAAGTGATTGGCACCATGGGACAGGTTCCCGATGTCATGCTGGTGGAGTCCGTGGAGGATGTGGAAAAGCTTGAAGTTTCTGATCCTTCGAAGGTCGCAGTGATTACTCAGACGACGCTGAGCGTGGATGATACCCGAAGTATCATGGAAGCTTTGAAGACTCGTTTCCCGGAGATGCACCTTCCTCCTCGACAGGATATTTGTTACGCCACTCAGAATCGGCAGGACGCGGTGAAGGAGCTGGTAAAGCACTGTGAGCTGGTGCTCGTGGTGGGTGCTGAGCATAGTTCGAATTCTTGTCGGCTTCGGGATGTGTCTCTTGATGCGGGAGTGGAATCCTATTTGATTCCGGACAAAATGGGATTGAAGCGGGAATGGTTCGAAGGGATTCAAACGGTTGGCCTGACTTCCGGGGCTTCCGTTCCGGAAGATTTAGTGCGGGGGGTGGTGGATCAGATTCAGGAGTGGTTTTCGGAAGCGCGGGAAGAAGTGCTTTTGGTCGTTGTAGAAAAAGCCCAGTTTGCGCTGCCGAAAGAGTTGGTGGGATTTTGAGGCTTGGGATCTATGCAATTCTTGAAATTCCTACAAAAACTAAAGCGGTGATAATCGCCAGAAAGAGGACGGTCGTGAGGAGGAGGATCAATCCCTCCTTGGTTTTTCCTTTCATGGCCAAAAGCAGCGGTTTTCCCAAGACGAGTGATCCAGTGATGCTTGCGGAAACGATGAAGAGCATGAGCATTGCCATGGGCATCCAGGGGCCTTTGTGTTCCGCTTGTCCAAACCAAGCTTCTCCATGGGAAAGGAGAAAGGCGATGAAAGCGGTGTAGAGAAAGGTCCCGATAGCGCTGAAGAGCGCATATTTGAGAATATTGAGGTTTTTCATAGAAATGTTGAGTTATGAAATAATGGCTGGGGATGAGGGATTCGAACCCCCGATGGCGGGACCAGAACCCGCTGCCTTACCACTTGGCTACGCCCCATTGGTGTATATTTAGTTTACTGAGAATGAACAAAGCTTTCAATGGCGGCTTCAACATCATCAACCAATTTCTCGATCTCTCCCTCTTCGCTTACAATCATCACGTCACATTCTTTGGCCCATTCCATCTCTTTGAGAAAGCTTTGACGCCGGCGCTCCAATTCCTCCTCAGGGAGTTCGCTTCGCTTAAGTATACGGCGACGAAGTGTGTCCCAGCCGTCCACCGTAAGAAAAATAGATTTCAAATGGCTGGCAGGAATGATGTCTCGTATGGATTTTAGACCTTGCACATCCACTTCGCGCACCACAGTTCGACCCTCACGGAGGGGCTGAATAATGGATTCTTTAAGAGTGCCATAATAATGCTTACCATGGACATTCGCCCATTCCAAAAAGTCTCCGGCCTCTTTGCGAGCCTCAAACTCCTCTTTGGAGACAAAATTATACACCTCTCCTTCTCTTTCCCCCGGACGCGCTTGTCGCGTAGTACATGACAAAGGGAAAACGTAATCAGGATGCAGTTCTTTAAGCGCCTTAAAAATAGTTCCTTTACCGGAGCCGGAAGGGCCAAGTACCAAAATCAATTTGCCTGCTTGTTGACTCAGCT
>JAUYGZ010000017.1 GCA_030690415.1 bacterium | reverse complement strand
GGGTATCCTCGAATTTATATTTGTTGGAATCTAAATATTTCAGAAAATGCCTGATCCCCACACTATCATTATTGAATTTTTGTATGCCGCTCTCTTCACTGAAACACACATGAAAATCACGTTTTGAGATATCTATCCCTAAATAATTTTTCATAATATTGTTTTTTTAACTTGTATCAGCCATAATATGTAAAGAGAAAAAGAAGAAAGAAAAGAAAGAAGAAAAAGAGAATGGTGAGTGGCTGCAGGTCATCTCCCTCGGAAGCTACAAGCAGGTTCGTGTATTATTCGGAGCTTGCCTCCAACTACCTTATTCGCTTCCATAAGCTGTTCCAGGGAGACTACATGTTATGCGACGGAGCTCAAACTCCAACAGCGGCTTCGTAGCTACTCACCATGAAAAACGTACCATAAAAGTACATCTGCATTATACGAACAGCGTATAGCTGGTTCATAAATTCCGCTCTATTTGACGATTGATGGTTGCGGAATTTACTCACCCAAAAAACCTGCGGGTCATGTTATTATACCAGCAGGTTTTATACAAACATTTCGCGAGCCCACTACGGGTCAAATCACTCGCGCAAAAGAAGTATATCGAGACCTAGAAATTTTAGAAAAAGATCTTGGCTATCTTATCCAAAGAGCAATCAGACTTGGATTGAATAAGCTGGATATTTACATGTCCAATCTCGACGTATTTCAAAGCCCTGACCAATTACTTGATTTTGCGCGAGTTTGTAAAGGACTTAAACGTCAATATCCAGAATTTCTGCTTAATTTGCGCGGACTCGCTACAGTTGACTCATTTTTGCGAGCCAGAGATACAAAAAAAGAATCCATTGAAGAACTCACAGAAGCCGGATTTCACACAGTCGGCTTTGGAATTGACGGCATGACTCCGCAAGTTTGGAAAGCTATAAAGAAAGGGCATATGCCTTCACTCAAGACATGGTTCGCTTGTATGGTGTAGTGCCAAGACCACATATTGCCAAAAGCTTTGTCCCAGGAAATGAAGGCTGGCTCAGGCCGGAAAACTCTGATGCAGTAAAATTGCTCATCGAACATCCAGAGGCATTCCAAAGCCTCGATTTTACAGCTTTGCCGTCAGCACTAACACATTCGGAAAGTGAAATCCGCGAACTTGCAACGAAGTATTACTTAAAGATTTGCTCAATACCTGGCAATGCGACACTGCACGTAAACCAATCACACCTGACATGAGCCAACATGAAATTGAAGCAGTTAAAGCGTACAACATCGGTAGATATGACCGCTGATGCCAGTCATTAAAGCCGGTTTAATTGATTCATCCCTTCAATGATTTACAATCAAAACTGATTTTCTATCAATACATGAATAAATTTTTCACGATCCTCATCATCCTCGCCCTCGCCGCAGGGGGGTTTTATCTCTACACCCAATCCGGGGAAGTCCTCGACGAACAAGCTCCCGTTATCTCGGAAAACACCTCAACCCCGGAAACGACACCCGACCCGAACAAACCTCTCCTTCAAGGTGCCAAGATAAACCGGATGATTCCCGATGAACCTGAAAATGATCCGACACTTACCAAAGAAAAACAAGAAAATTTCGTCAGCCGCCAAGGCATGTTCAACGAAGTCGACCTAATCCACAAAGGCTCCGGCCTCGCCCTCATCTACCCTGAAACCTCCGAAGGCCCCATCCTCCGCCTGGAAAATTTCAGCGTCACCCGAGGACCGAATCTTTACGTATATTTATCAAGAAACGGAAACATCAGCTCATCCGACCAGCTCGGCACCTACCACGATCTCGGACCACTCAAGAGTTCCAAAGGAAATCAAAATTACAAACTTCCGAGCAATCACAGTGAGTTTAAGTCGGTGGTAATTTGGTGCAAGGCATTTGGAGTGCTGTTTAGTTCGGCGACATTGTTGCCCTAGTTTTGACAGTTCACCATGGAAAAATCCGTAAAAAATATTGTTAAAAGACTAAGCCTCCATGCCCGGGAAAGAACCTTGCTCGCGAGTGAAAGAAATACTCTTGCATACATAAGAACCGGTTTCGCGAGTTTTATTTTAGGAATCGGTTTAATAAACTTCTTTCAAGAAAATCCCTTGTACATCTACGGAGGATGGACAGCCATCATTGTAGGGATTTTATTTATTCTATGCGGAATTATTCTTTCAATACTGAGAAAAATCAAAATCAAAAAAATATAGAGAAGAAGAGAGACAGGGAAACAATTTTAATAATCATGGTAAAAAAAACGACTAAAAAACCAATCGCTACAGGCGTAGTGCACGATGTGCCTACAGATTTAAAAAGCACTTTAATTGCTCATGCAAATGTGCTTGAAAAATGGAATAATCTCACGCCTCTTGCACGTAACGAATGGATTTGTTGGGTAACAATTGTAAAAAAGGCTGAAACGAGAAAGGAGCATCTAGACCGCTTATGTGAAGAGTTGATAAAAGGTAAAAAAAGACCATGCTGTTGGCCTGGATGTCCACATAGAAGGGAAAGTGCAAAAAAGTGGTTTAAATAATGTAGATCTTGTCTTATCCTTATAATGCTTATCACTATAGCACCTAACCCCTCTTCACATGTCCTTCAAAGCCAAATACGTCGATGCTTTTGTGCTCGTCGTCCCGAAAGACAAGGTCGCAGCCTATAAGAAAATGGCCAAGGGTGGCTCTGAAATCTGGATGAAACACGGCGCTCTCAGCTATCGAGAATGCAAAGGCGATGACCTTAACCCGGAAATGAAAGGATGCCCCTACCTCCCCTTCCCCCAGCTCACCAAACTCAAACCCTCTGAAACCGTGTGGTTCTCGTACATCGAATACAAATCAAAAGCTCACCGAAACAGCGTGAACAAAAAAGTGATGAAAGAGATGGAAAAAGAATTCAAGGACAATCCGATGCCATCCATGCCCTTCGACTCCAAACGAATGAGCTATGGCGGATTCACAGTGGAAGTCAGCTAGTAATACTAACCAGGAGTACGATCGATTTTGCGAAGGAGACCGATTCTCTCCTCGAAGAATTTCTGAATTCACCCGAAATCTCACAGCCCCTCCAAAATCTCCTTCATCCGATCAAAGGCAGCATTTCGAGCTGCCACATTGGCCGGATCAGCACTGGAATCCTTTCCGCTGCGCATGAAAGCATGACCAGCACCATCGTAAATCTCACATTCGTAGGTTTTCCCAGCAGCTTTCATGGCTTCTTCAGACTGAGGTATCGTCGCATTCACTCGTTTAAGCGCTTCATATCATCCGGAGAAATTTCCTCAGCATGATCCATATGCTCATCTGGGGTCACTTGCTCATCATTCAGCACCTGAGGAGTGCAGCCAACTAAAAACAAAGTGAAAAAAAGGTAGAACAACAAAATAAAAAAACCATCCCCATCAAGAGCATGATAAAATCCTCGTGAGACACTCGCACCTATTCATGGCTCAAAAAATTGGCACCTTCCTCGTCCTCATCCTGATGCTCTCTCTGATGCATCCTGTTCACGCATTAGGAGACGAAATCAGTGTTCTCCAGGGAAACCACTTCGTCATCGTTCTCCACGATGAGAACATTGTCTCGGCCACGGCACAGTTCCATGAAAAATCCTGGCCATTCTTCAGGATTAAAGGAGCACCCCGGCCAGATGAAGCCATTACACGGGGAGAATTTATCGGACTTCTCTACCAATCCAGGAGCTTGGACGATCTCCCGATGGAGAACCCTGTAGAATTCGGAGACCTGCACCCTTCCCACCATTTTTACGCAGAAATACTCGATGCTAGCGCCAAAGGCATTATCAGCGGCTATACCAACGGAAACTTCGGCCCATACGATCCCCTGACTCGATGACAAGCGGCAAAAATCCTCAGGAAGAGTTTTTCCCTGCTACGTGTCGAAGGCAACGTCAAGAGCTTTCCTGACCTCAGTGCTGACCATGACCTGTATGAAGACCTCCAAACAGCAATATCTGCGAAGGTTTTCCAGGGATACCCCGACGGTCTCATGCGGCCGGACCGTGAGATCAGAATCGATGAAGCGAAAACTCTCCTCAAAAGACTGAGCAATCAGAGGAAATTCAGTATCCCTGAGAGAACCGTCCTAAGGGCATACATAGGGGTTCATCGTTTATGGGAAGCCAAATCTGAGCCACTCACGATCGTGATGGACACCGAAGACAAGACAAGAGAGGAGAAAAACATGACCATCAATATCCAGGCTCAATCCTTTAAAACCGTCAAATTTTCCCTCCCCGAACAAAAAGAAGAACTCCTGAAGCCTGAGTATCAGGACACCACATGGGCACAGATCAATGCCGCCAAAACGAATCCAGAGCTGACACAGCTCTGGGAAGGGCCCTTCATAGTACCCGCCGTGGGAGTGGAAACACTCGGCTACGGAGATAAACTGTACATTAATGGCAAATATTCGGGTTCCCATTTCGGCAATGATTATGGGAACGATGAAGGAACCGAGATCAGGGCTTCCAATACGGGAATCGTCACCCTAGCCGAATGGACTGACTCGTATGGAAATACGATTGTCATTGATCATGGCCAAAATATTTACACCCTGTATCTCCACCTCTCCGAACTCATCGCAGAAAAAGGGATGACCGTCAAAAGGGGGGAACTCATCGGCCGTATGGGCTCAACGGGTGTCGCCACCGGCTCTCATCTACACTTCACACACTTTATCGGAGATGTCATCGTCAACCCGGAAGAATGGTTTGAGAAAAATAAATAATAAGGGCTGTTATTTTTCTTTGCTCTATCAGTCAAAGCATTTTGTCGGTGATCAAAAATTTCTGTGCTACAATGTTAATAATTCTAGAAAAATTCTAGAATCTGTCACTCAAAAAATTTTTATTCATAATCGAATTCTATATGCTCTGGACTATCGCCATTGTTCTCATCGTTTTGTGGCTACTCGGAGTCGTTACTTCCTACACCATCGGAGGTTTTATCCATATTCTCCTCGTAATAGCTATTATCGTAGTGCTGGTAAGATTGATTAATGGTCAAAAAATAGTGTAATTTTAAAAAAATAACCGCAAATAAGCCAATGATGAAAAATAACAATATTCTCTTTGCAATCCTCGGAATTATTTTATTTGCCATACTTGCATTTGTATTTGTGAGCCAGAAGGCAGAGATCCCTCCGGAAAATATAACGGAATCAGAAATATCAAATTTCGAAGAATGTATCGCCGCCGGTAATCCGGTGATGGAAAGTTATCCTCGCCAGTGCAGGGATGGCGACAGAACTTTTGTTGAGAAAATCGGAAACGAATTAAGCAAAGTGGAGCTTATCCGAATAGATTATCCACGCCCTAATCAAACCATAAACAGCCCATTTACGGTTAAGGGTGAGGCAAGAGGAACCTGGTTTTTTGAAGCAAGTTTTCCAGTTGAACTCATCAATAGGGATGGACATATTATTGCCCAGGGAATTGCAACAGCTCAGGGTGAATGGATGACTGAGGAATTTGTGCCCTTTGAAACAGTCCTGGAATTTGATATGCAAGAGGCACACAACAGCAAAGGAACACTGATCCTAAAAAAAGACAATCCATCCGGATTGCCCGAGAATGACGACTCATTGAAGGTGCCGGTAATCATCGGCAATGTTAGCTCTGAATCCTAGTTCGGCATGATAACGAGCACTCTTTTTTCACCATTTTCAATGGCTGCGGGGTCGGTGAAAACATCCGGGTTCAGGTCGTGAATGGCCTTGAGTAACACATCATAGGGATACAGGTAATTCTCTCCCCGGCTGGTCCCGACATCATTCGTAATGAAGTTCTTTTCATCATAGCCACGAAGGACAAGCATGTGATAAAATTGTTCGGTACCTCTGAAATACAGATTTCCAAGTTCTCGCGCAGCGGTGGGGACCAGAATAGGAAATCCCTGAGAAACATAATTCTTCAATTCGTCGACCGTTGGATTCTCAATGATCATAGAGTTGTTAAGTCCGAAGACCTTGTCCGCCATTTCAGCCGTCTCAGCAATGCTGGTATGGATATACTGGCCGAAATATCCCGTTTGCCACTCAATCAGATCGAGGAGATCCTGATGAAACTGTGCTCTATCGGGTGCAATTCCGGTCAAATAATAATAGGAAAGCAAAAGACTGGCTTCTTCACAAGCCTCCTGATAAGGCAGATTCCAGTTTCCATAGGGAGACTGAGGGTAAAAAATCATTCGAAGATTAAATTCGTGTACTTCAGGCTCCAGGAATTCGGTCTGATACGGCGATTCATCGCAAAAATCATCTTCTTCAGTACAGCCTACCTGTATCCAATCGTAAAACAACGAAGGCTGGCCATCGATCGCATGAACTACGCGGGTGACCGTTGGAAACTGCCTGAGTGTCTCCTCTATTGGAGAAAGAAAACTCGCGCTTCCGCAACTCGTACCTACATTGGGGATAACTTTGCTGATATCCTTCCAGTCGAGATAAGCCGTGCCATCTCGGATAAACACACGTTTCAGATTGTGCGCGGTCTCTTCAGTAATCCAAAAATCAAGCATGCCCTCAGTTTTTTCTCCCTCCGATGGACCCAAAAATAACTGCTCCAGTGCAATCAAGGCAGGAGCCGTGGTGAAGGAAAGAGTCCTGGTGACCATACCGGTTTTATCGCAATCTATAAGGTTTTCATTGTCCTTGAGGGTAGTAAAAGAGACCTGAAGAGTCATCGTCCGATAAGCAGGATCCAATTGTTGTATCCATTCATAATCCAAAGACGCTTGTGTGGTCACATCCGCCTCCAATCGGTAGATCATTTCCGCCATTTCACCGCGATTAACCCTGGCTTCAAAGCTCTTAATCGTATCCGGAATAGCATTCCTGTCCGCCAGTTGGTCAACAAATGGCTTGTACCATATAGGGTCTTCATTCACCGAAAACGCATAAGCAGTACTGATCACCTTAGCGGTCTCAGCAAAATTGATAAAATCGGTCGGCCTAAAGGTGCCATCCGAATATCCGCTAATAATATTGGCCATTTTTGCAGCGCAGACGTATTTGGCAAACCATTCATCCTTGGGAACATCGGGGAAAAAAACAGTATTCAATCCCTTCGAAACATGTTTATCAATGCAGTGATCAATGGTGGTCGGATCCAACTGAGCACCTACAACAATTTTGGTGAATTCCGCACGGTTGATTTTGTTATCAGGCTTAAAACTACCATCCGGATAACCTGAAACAATCCCATTCGATTGAACATAAAAGATGGCATCGCCATTGGAATGATCCTGAGACACGTCTGAAAAAGAAGCAGCGCTGGCAATATGGCTCCAAAGTAAAAAAAAAGTGATGATACTCATCATCAGAAATACATATATTTTCTTCATATAATTTAAACGGCAGTAATACATGTGCCTCAAAGTTAAGCTATATACAATATTTGAGACTTATATCATACACCGAAGCTGTTCTTTTAGAAATCACCCAAAAACCAATAAAATCGTCGCTACCAAAATTCCTCCTACGATAAGAATTGTCAGAGTTACCCTTAGCCAGGGAGGAATGCTCAACTTCCGACCAAAGGCAAAGAAAAGAGGAATGGAAAAGATAAACACTATCCAGGCAGCAAAAGATATTGATTCAATAAAGATTTTTTCATGTGCAAAAAAAGGAAATTACTATTTTTCAATCTACCCAAACAATGATCTTTTTCGTTTTTAAAATCATTGCTAAAAACACAAATACAACAGTTTTACGAGCTTATTTTTATGGGATACCAGTGGGAAACAAAGACTCTTTTGATGTGTTAGATTTTTGCAGGAGTATACCCATTGAATGGAGAATACCTGGGCAATTCGTGGTGTATCTATGGCAGCAATTTTTCTTTTGTCCAAACTTCTCTCTCAAAAAACTACAAGTCATATGAGAAACTATAATGAGTAAATCAAACACTTCTATATCATTTTACTCACATAATGTATGAAAATTTTTAGACATTCCATGAAAGGAATCCTCTTCGCACTTCTGCTGGTGCTTGGCCTGGCCGGAACGACCCCTGCATTCGCTGCAACGTCTCCCAGCCTTGGTGCAGCCGACAGTTACTCGGTATTATCTGGCGCTGCTGCTACCAACGGTGGTGCCGGCACCACAACGATCAGCGGAAATCTTGGTGTCTCTCCGGCAGCCGCTTATAGCGACGTTGCAGCTAGTCCCACCGTTTTCCTGACCGCAGGTAACCCGCATCTCGCCGATGTATCCGCTGCAAATGCACAGTCTGCTCAACTCGCAGTCTTCAACGGTCCTGGGGGTATCGAAGCTGGTACTCAACCCTGTACAACCACCTACGGAGCCACCCAAGACCTATCAGGTTTGGTTCTCGATCCTGGAGTCTATTGCACGCCAGTGGATTTCCTCCTCTCCGGAACACTGACCCTCAATGGTACCGGAAGTCCTGCCACGGATGTCTGGATTTTTAGGTCAGAACGAGACTTTATCGGTACCGGCACAGCCAACGTTGTTTTCTCTGGTACAGGAGGCGTAGCCTGCAATGTGTGGTGGAGACTGGTCAGAGACGCGACATTTACAGCAGGGAATGACATTGTGGGAAATATCCTGGCGGCAAATGACATCACCTTCGGTCAAGATGCGACCTTGGATGGAAGAGCTTTTGCTTATACGGGTTCCGTGACCATGCTGGGCAATATCATCTCTGGACCAACATGTGCGGTGACACCTCCATCTTCATCGGGAAGACGGCCGCTCCAGGCATCTATCAATGTCGTCAAAACGGTCATCAACGACAATGGAGGAAGCAAGACTGTCGCTGATTTTCCTTTGTTCGTCAACGAGATGGAGGTCTCTTCTGGTCAGACCACTATTCTCGCGTCGGGCTCATATTCCGTGACGGAAAGCTCCGATATCAACTATACCCAGACCTTCTCCGGAGATTGTGACATCAATGGTCAGTTGTTCGTCAATGAGGATGAAGACAAGTTCTGTATCATCACGAATAACGATATAGGTTCTCCTGTTGCCGTCCTTCCTGTCCCCCCTCTAATCGCCGTCGTGAAAGTGCCAAGCCCATTATCTTTACCAAACGGCCCTGGCAACGTTCTCTATACCTATACCCTTAAAAATATCGGCACAGTTCCCGTCACCGATATCACTATGGTAGGCGACACTTGCGCTCCCTTGGATTTGATTTCAGGCGACCTCAATAACAACAATCAGCTCGAAGTCAGTGAAACCTGGATCTATCATTGCTCCACCAGACTCTCCGAAACCCATACCAACACGGTGGTTGCTACCGGATGGGCGAATGGCTTGAGTGTTGTTGATATCGCCAGCGCTACGGTGATCGTCGGAGAACCGATCGTGCCACCATTGATTCATGTCACAAAAGTCCCACGTCCCCTCACATTGCCAGCAGGAGGAGGAATGGTGACTTACGTCGAGCGCATCACCAATCCCGGAACTGTGCCATTAAGTAATGTCCGCCTCACGGATGATAAGTGCGGTCCCTTGAGGTATAGGGCTGGGGATCGAAATCGTAACTCCATGCTGGATCCCAATGAAAGATGGACCTACACCTGTCGGACAAGGCTTAGCGAAACAACCACCAACACTGCTATTGCCAGCGGAGAGGCAAATGGTATAACGGTGAGAGATTTCGCCATTGTCACCGTGGTCGTGGCAGCTCCTGTTCCGCCACAGTTTTTCGCTCCTGTCCCTCCTGTTCCAACTCTCCCGAAAACAGGTTTCCCACCTTCTGAACTCAATTCTGGCTGGGAACAATATCTTCGTCTTTTTGTCCCTCTTCTGAATCCATAAGAAGTGCTGGATAAGCCTAAAATCCCTAGAGGGCATCGAATGATCGATGCCCTTCTTTTTTATCTTGGTTCAAGTTCGAAGTACATCCTCCTGTTAATAGCAGGCTTTTTATGCTATAATATTTGGATAAAAAAAACAAATGGCAAAAAAAACTGTAAAAAAAGGCTTTTCAAAAAAGCAGTTACTCGCCTTCATTCTGGTTATTGCAGTGGTGTTGCTTCTAGCTTCATTAGGAACACTTTCATTTTCAAATGAACAAGACCGAATCAGTCAGACAAGTCCCCTACAACAACACTCAACATCTCTCCCAGAACTCTGGATGATAGCTTCCCCCTTAACGGCGCAAATCCTTCAGCCATCCACCATATCACCGATGAGTCATTATTTGAAAAAGGTGATAATCAAAGCGTATCGGGAAAGTGCAAGAATCCGGAGAATGAATTCCAGGCATACAGTGAAAACTTTGCCATTGGTCGAAGCCAAATCGATTTCTCCGACACATCGGTCCGCTGAGCTACCAGAGAGCTTAGAAGCATTCGGACTTCCCGTTTTCATACAGATTCCCAGCATCAACGTAAATGCAGAGATCGAAAGAGTGGCCTTGGCGGAGGACGGATCGATGGATGTGCCAAAACACGCTTTCTCCACTGCCTGGTATGAATTAGGTCCTCGTCCGGGAGAAATTGGTAGCGCGGCCATAGCGGGACACGTGAATTGGATGGATGGCAGTACCGCAATTTTTGCAAATCTCCACAAGGTAAAAGCAGGAGATAAGATCATCGTACAGAATGATACGGGAAAAGATATTTCCTTCGTCGTTCGTGAAATCAGGAATTACGAATCAGCACAGGACGCAACAGATGTGTTCACCTCTCATGATGGGAAAGCGCACCTAAATATTATCACGTGTTCCGGTGTCTGGGATAAGGAATCCAAACAGTATTCCAAGCGATTGGTAGTTTTTGCTGAGCGAGAATAAGGGGCTAGTGGAATCTTGATGAAACATATCCATCACTCATGCCCCCACCCTACAAAATCTGTTTGATGGTGACCGTTGTCGCACTTTGATTGGTCGTGCTGGAATTTGGAGGTATGCCAATCGCTGCTGCATTTCCGGCAGCCGCATTAACACTTAAAAAAGAATTTGGCGTCGTGGTCTCAACAATAACATTCCCTCTTACGGCGCCGTCAGGGGTTTTTCCAATCATGGTATAGGGCAAGGGTGCCATGGCACCCAAGGTTGATCCGAGATATAAGACGACACCACCATCGGTAGGATAGGTCATTTGATAAGTAATTTCATATCTACCAGGATTCGCCAAAGTAAAAACGGTACCACTGGCGGTAAATGGCGGATTAAACACGGCTGTGTTAGAGGTGATGCCGGATGTTGATAAAACCGTGCTTGAATAAGTAAATGGTTGACCGGCAGCAACGGTTGCCGGTTGTGATCCTAATTGAACATATTGAGCAGACGATAAGACACCCGTCGCTCCGGCTGGGCCGGTAGCACCAATAGCTCCTGTCGCGCCTACTGCTCCGGTAGCACCGGCAGTCCCTGCGGCACCAGTATCACCCGTCGTCCCGGCAGTCCCCGCGGCACCAATTGCTCCTGTCGCACCGGCAGCGCCAGTAGCCCCGGCACTTCCAACCGCCCCCGTCGCACCAGTAGCTCCAGTAGGTCCGGTAAGTCCTGTAATACCGATTGGTCCCGACAGCCCTACTTCTCCCGTAACCCCTATAGGCCCTGTGAGCCCTGTCAAGCCCGTAATTCCGGTCAAGCCAATTTCACCCGTATCCCCGATGGGTCCGATAATGCCGGTCAGGCCAATAGTGCCTGTTGCTCCAGTGGGTCCGGTAAGTCCTGTAATACCGATTGGTCCCGTCAAGCCGAGTGCTCCCGTAATCCCTATCGGTCCCGTAAGTCCATCAAGACCCGTTAACCCTGTAATTCCGGTCAAACCAATCTCACCGGTTTCACCGATGGGTCCGATAGTCCCGGTCAGACCGATGGTACCTGTTGCCCCAATAGGACCTGCTTCACCCCCCCGACCCCTATCGCCAACAGCTCCGGCAGTACCAGTTGCGCCTACTGCTCCGGTAGCACCGGCAGTCCCAGCGGCCCCAGTACTACCTGCGGCACCAGTCGCGCCGGTATCTCCGGTAGCTCCGGTATCACCCACGGCTCCAGTTGACCCGACAGTACCGGCGGTACCGGCAGGTCCCATCGTACCGGTAGTGGTACTACAGCCCGTTATCAGTTCATTCAACTGGGCTCTGGTATGTGCGTCAACAATCCCCGAGGCTGTTAAACTTTCTTTCTTCTGAAAACGTTTCACCGCATTTTCTGTAAGCACTCCAAAATAGCCTGTCACGAGTCCTTCGGGATAAATATCGGAAAATTGTTTGAGATATTCCTGCAACTTTCTCACCTGACCATCACTCATCCCGATTCGTAGGTCTTTTATGAAAACATCTGTACATGATGTTGTCGCAGCCCCAAGTTGCTGTTCCAGGTTCTCAATCCTTTGCTGTAACTGCAGGATCAATAATTCTAAATTCCTTGGAGGGGCAACCAGAGGTTGGGGAAACGAGCTCACACCTTCAGGAGCGTCTGCCTGAACAAGATTCGTAAGGAGAAAAATGAAAAGTAGAGCTACAGCAAACAGCAAGCCGACGTTTTTCTTGATTATCATAGAAATGGGAATCTTCAATACAATGAAACTATACAAGACTGATAGTCTCTAGAATATTGTGTTTTAGGCGCAAGTCTGGCATATGTAGTGGAAATGTGCTATACTATACTGAAATATTTTCCACTATGCCTGAACAAATCTTTACCGAGCTGAGTATAATTATCGTTGTAACCGCGGCTGTTGCCGGAATGGCAAAGTTGTTAAAACAGCCGATGATTATTGCATACATATTGGCTGGCCTAGTACTCAGTCCATACGGTTTAAACATCGTAAATTCTCACATCTTCGTCGGAACGCTATCACAACTGGGGATTGCCTTTCTACTTTTTATGGTGGGACTAAACCTAAGTCCCAGAGTTATCAAGACTGTTGGTAAAATATCAATTATCACAGGCTTAGGACAAATTTTTTTCACCTCCAGTATCGGACTTGGAATAGCCTTACTATTCAACTTTTCAGTAATCGAAGCGATATATATCGCCATAGCACTTACCTTCAGCAGCACCATTGTCATTATGAAACTGCTGTCGGATAAAAAGGATCTCGACACACTCTATGGTCGAATTTCAATGGGATTCCTGATCGTTCAAGACATTGTAGCCATGTTTATCCTGATTTTTGTAGCATCACTAACAGGAGAGGGGAGCATTTATAGCATTATTGCAGAATCGTTCGTGAAAGTGGTGGGGGCAATTGGCTTTGTGTTGCTGATAGGATACTATTTGTTACCAAAAATTCTCAAAAAAATTGCGGACAGTAGTGAATTTGTGATGATTTTTTGCATAGCATGGTGTTTGGCATTGGCAACAGCTCTTCATCACATTGGCCTCTCTATTGAAATCGGTGCACTACTTGCGGGAGTATCCTTATCCATCTCACCATTCAGACACGAAATAGCTGCCAGAATCCGTCCATTACGAGATTTCTTCTTGCTCATGTTCTTCGTTTTTCTAGGAACACAAATGGAATTCAGCAATTTTAACGCCTACATTGTCCCAATTATAATCTTCTCGATTTTTGTTCTCATCGGGAATCCGATCATTGTAATGGCGTTAATGGGAATTTCAAGATACACCAGTCGAACAGGATTTTTGGCCGGGCTAACGGTAGCGCAGATCAGTGAGTTTTCACTCATTCTCATTGCACTGGGTATAAAAGTAGGACATATCAGTCCGGACATTTTATCACTTGTAACAGTTGTTGGACTAATCACAATAGGGGGATCAACCTACTTCATCATGTATGGCAATAAAATTTACAAATACATCAAACATTATCTCAGTATCTTTGAAAGAAATGGAAACAAAATCGATGAACACCACAGTGATCAGAGCAAAAATTTCGATGCGATTTTATTAGGTTACAACCATATTGGACTAAACATTACAGAAACGCTCAAAAAATTAAGGAAAAAGTTTCTCGTGATTGACTATAATCCGGAAGTCATTAACGAACTTGTTACAAAAAAGATTCCTTGCATGTATGAAGATATTGAAAACGATGAAATCTTTGAACGAATCAATATAAAAAAAATCAAACTCGCCGTATCAAGTATAAAAAACATAGACATCAATCTTCCCCTGATCAAAACCATCAGGGAGGTAAATAAGCAGTGTGTAATTATACTGGTTACAGATCATATTGCTGAAGCTATTGAATATTATCAAACAGGGGCAAACTATGTCATCGTGCCAAACGAGTTGAGCGGTGATCAGGGGTCGGTCATACTTGAAAAATATGGCTTTGATATCAAAAAATTTATACCGCTTCAAATAAAACATCTGGAAAAATTACATAAACTTTAATGGAACTTTGGCTCGAAAATATGAAGGGACAACTCGTTTGCTGATCATTCGGATTAGTCGATTCAGCCCTTCATCAGGTCAATGTTCCTTAAGTATCTCTAAATTAGAGATGTAAAATATCAAGGAAGTAAAACAAAACAGATTGTCCATCTGAAAAGGAAAATTCATGCAGTGACACTGTAGCTCTGGTAAAGTAAATGAAAATTCCTTAGCAAATTATTATGACATTCTCACTCCTCATTGCAAAAATTTTTTGTCTGGCCTATCTTGCGACAGGTGTTGGAGCACTCAGCGGCAAGATCAGCTTCCAAAGAATTATTGCAGACTTCGAAAAATCGCCTGCTCTGACCTACCTCGGAGGATTTGTATCCCTTATCTTCGGGGTATATGTCGTCCAATTTCACAACACCTGGGCCGCAGACTGGACAATCCTAGTCACACTCGTCGGATGGGTGGCACTCTTCAAAGGAATCATACTCATTTCCTTCCCTCAGTCACTTTCCTATTTCAAAGGCTGGTTCAAAACTGCCAGAACTTATGGAATTGCATTGATCATCATAGGTCTGGTATTCGGGTACTTCGGATTTTTGGAGTAAATCAGGCGATATGTCTCAAGTTCAACAATTACCCTTGAACCTCCGAACCTGGTTTGTAATTCATTTCGTAGCAGACATGCTCTTTGCGATACCACTGATGCTAGCACCGGAATACACACTCCAGCTCCTTGGATGGACTACGATTGACCCCATAGCAACCAGGCTTGTAGCGGCAGCACTGTTCGGAATCGGCATCGAATCCTTACTGGGGAGAAAGGCAAGTCCAGAGACCTTTAAAGCCATGCTCAACCTAAAGGTTATTTGGTCGGGCACAGCGAGTCTTGGCATCGTCTGGAGTGTCCTCAACGGAGGTCCTGAATCCGCCTGGATGGTAGCCGGGATTTTTGCGGTCTTCTGCGTCGTCTGGACCCGATACCGGATACTAATGCGGTAAATCAGAACTATTCGATTGAAAAAGAAAGATTAAGGCACAATTCACAAGAACCCCTAGCCCTTCCCCAAAACCCTCGTGAGAAGGTTGTGAAGAAAGCAAAGGGGTTCTCTAGAGAAGTACTGGTGGCTATTATAGTCTTCCTCTTAGATGCGGAGATGCAGAGGACTAGTCTGATCAGTGCTTCAACAAGGGGACACCGGGCAAAGAAATCACAAGTTTTTGTTTCGGAGAACTTTAAGGGACTTTTATTTGGTTTTGTTGTTTCGGCAGTTGTTATTATTCATCCTTCACCGCTTGCCCCACCACTTTGACGGTCGTCTGAGAAGTCGTGTTTTCAAGACCATCCTGGTCAATTTCCTTATAGGCTGTTCCGGTAATCATTCGACCAACGTATTCCTGATCAGTCCCCACAGGTTCAATCGAACGAATGTTATTCAACTTCTGAAAACGAATCTCAGTCACCAAAGGCTGGAGCTCTTCTGATTGCCGGGCAATATCATCGAGGATCAGAAGTGAAGAGTTATTGATGGAAGACGATGTGGAGGGATTAATATTACCTATGGCAGCCGTATTCCTGAGGATCATCTCAGCCTGGGTAATATTTCCATCAGACACCACCTGTCGTGCTTCCAAAAGCTTTTCATTGGACACTTTAGCAATGACTTCCTGTGATTGAGAATCACCTAGACTAGCCAGGGAGACTGAAAGATCCTGTAGTGATTCTTTTAGAACATACTGGGGGTCAACCAGGGTAAAGGGCGAGGCCAACCTGGAATGCCTTTGAAAAGCCGCAACAAGAGGGTTATCAGTCGAAGTAGCTCCCAGAGACATGACTGTGGAGTACCGACTAATCAGATCAAGAAATTTCGACCTGTAGAGTGAAAAGGCATTCGCGGCCGCATCGTGATCACCCCTCTCCTGAAGAACCAGTGACTCAGAAAACAATTCATCAATCTCAGCAATTTGCATATGAAGCTTTTCTTCATTGTCCCAGGTTAAAGCCGTTTCAATTGAATGGGTGACCTTTGAAACAGAATCCTTAAGGGTCCCGGGGAGCTCACCAGCACCAACAAGTGTCTCAGCGACGGTCTTTTGCTTGACCTCCTGAAGAAGCTCAAGATCCTTAGCCTGATTCTCAGTAACCCAATCCTGACCGGCAACAAGTTGTTGCTCATTGATACGGCTCTTCGTACCAAGGCTTCTCACCATGACAGACTTTTCAGGGGAAACCGTCACCACCTCAGTAGCTCCGCCTTTATTACTAATCTGAAGCTCAACTGAGGCTGAAGTGGTATGAAGCTCCGTTACCTTATTTCGTGCTGTGATCCCAACTCCGCCTTGAGGGACATGAGCCTTGAGCACAGGAGTTGTCACCCTTGTCCCTCCATTCTGAGTCGATGTTGGGTTTTGAACCCAGATACTCCCCTCCTGAAGGTTAAACTGATCTCTCTGAGTCTGATCAATTTGTGCTTTGGTATTGTTCTGTAAACGAATTACGGAATAATCGCTGAACACAACCGTAGCGGCAGAATTTTTTGTCGTTCTTATCTGATCTCCGGGCTCAACCCGAAAATGCAAATTCGAATCGCAGAGACGATCATTGATGTAAACTCGACCAAAACAATCCAGATAGGCAGCCTGGACATAAGGAAGGACAGTATCATCCTGAACAGTCCGGAATAATTGAAGAGGTCCGTAGACGAGAGCAAAAACAAAGACAAGAGCGAAGGATGAAACAAGCCCCCTCTTGAAAAGCGTATGCAAAAGACCCAACACTGTGCTTCCCCAGTCCGGTTGTCGCGTATAATCTATGGTATTCATCACTCGTTGCTTGACAGCAGCAATCTGTGAAACAGAAGGAAAACTCTGATACAAGTTCAGAGCATCCAGGAGTTCCTTTTCTCGCTCCTGTCGTGAGTTGAGCTGAATCTTTTGAAAAAGCTGTCGTTTCAAGACCTCTTGATGTCGTGATACAACAGGAGCCCGTCCCTTGAGAAGAGCTCCTAACTCGGAAATAATTTCAGTATCTTTCATGTCGCTAAATTCAGACACTTAATAAAACGAAGCCACATCTCATTTGTGACAAAATCACCTCATATTCTTTCAGGCTATTCAGAATAGTCGAAGAATGACGAAGGTATTGATATAGTGGATAAAGTATATTATTAGAAATATCTGAAAAAGGCCGTCAAAATTCTGTTCGTTTTGCTCCTGCTCAATCACTCTATGTGGGGTAGCACAGCACTCTGCCAAGCGCAGGATCGGATACCCGATAATCTCTTTCAACGTGCGATACTCCTCAAGTTTCTGGGGACAACTGACGAAGAAATAGTCTCCGGGATAAGCGTCAACAATATTGAGCCGAATTCAGCCGTGCTAAACCTTGAAAGCGTTGAGGGAAAGGCCAACCTAAGTGGTGAACCAATTTGGCTTAAGATCATCAACGACCAACAAGAGATGATCAATCTGGATCCCGTGAATGTCTCAGAAAACGGAAGCTATCAAATCATTACCCCTCCCCTTCCTCAGAGTTTCCAGGGCGAAATTATCCTGATCCTGAGTCAGGCGAAAGACCTGGAAAATGCCCTCAATTCACGCAGTAAGACACTCCTTATGCCTTTTTTTCGGTACCTGGCATCAGACATCGCTCCCGAAACGAAAAAAACCATACTGGAAATCACTGGTGAACCCCTGAGCTTCCAGCAGGACAGGAGAGAGCTCAGGCAGATCAAAAGTGACTACCGGAGAGTTTTTAGCTCAGATGCCCAGGGGGAAATCAGCATTCACTTTCAGGGCACAGTCTTCGGAGCGGGAGGGAAGGAACCCCAATTCAGCTCTCATCTGGCCCGTGAGGGAGTCGAAATACCATCGGAAATAAGAGATCTTCAGGTCGAGAGTGGTGACAACGGAACCCTGAAGGTCGGTCTCAACGTACAATCAGAAAAACTCCCGACAAATCAACTGCTCAGTCTTGAGATCAGAGCACTTCTCCCGGATGAGGAAATGACAACAAAGCACTTCGAAGGATTTATCATCGCTCCAGAAACAAGCCTACCCAATATCCTTCAGATCCTTCGGGAAAACACCATCACTGACCCCGGTTTGCTGGCATTACTGGCTACAGCGCTCATCTCCATCATTATCCTGCTCTTCGCTCACTCAGAAGGAGCCATGAGACTCGTTCAGTGGATCACCATGAGCTGTGCAATCCTGGGAATGATCATCCAGGGAGGAAAAATAACCCTCCGGGAATCCTTCAGTCGAGGTCTACTGGAAGTTCACGGTCAGGAAAAGCATTTTCACAAAAGAGAATTTCAGGAAACAGAATCCATCACTCTGACCAAACCAGATGAGAACCTCGTGATCTCTCCCGCACTGAGCTCTAGCTGGAGCAATATCAATCCCCTGGTCTGGGAATTCACTCTACGAGACAGTCGAATCAGCAGCAGCGAGATAGCTCAGGTCATTCGAGAAAAAATAAGCAGCAATGATGATGAAAAAGTCTTTCTCAACACGGTCAAACAAGTCATCAGTATCAACGACCAGGAGCTCCAATTCATTACCCGTGCCCCTGACCCACTATTTCCCAACAAACTCACCCGCGTGACGTTCGATAAGTTGTACGAGAAAAAACAGCTCATCGCACCGACACAACTCTTTACCGTTCTTGAAAAACACTCCGACCACACCAGATACCTTAGAAATGAAGACTCGGCTGACCTGCCCTTTCTCAAAGCCGTGCCTCCATACCAAACGGAAATCTACTATGACAACACCGAACACCTGAGATCATTGATCAACACAAGAACAGTCGACAGCTTCGATGAACCCTCGCCAGTACTCTGGCCCTACCTGGCTCAAAACGATTACAAAATCATTCCAAAGGTAAATACCGAAAGCATGATGCTCCTGCTCAATCGAAACCAGTTTGCCCTGAAGAACAGAAGCGTGCTAAAAGTCCTGAAGAAACTGCTTCAAAGCCCCCTTATTCTTCAAACCAGCTACCTCCAGTACGGCCAGCTCGCGAATCAATTCGCTCCTCCAGGAGTAGTTGGCTTCAATTCAGAAATTGTGGACGAAGAGGAAAACCCTACAGCAGAGCTCATCAGCCAGGCACTTTCTGAACTCGGGACGGAGTCGATCACGCTGAGACTTCAGTACTACTCTACTGAGCGAATCCTTGCAAAGGCGATAGAACAAGTCCTCGAGCAAAACGGAATCACGATCATTCCGGTTGAGATCAACCTCAATCAAGAAGATCATATCCACTCGAACCCCGACCTCATCCTCATCTCCTACGACTTTGTGCTGGCCGATATCGGAGGATTCTTGGACACCTACATCGACTCCCGATCACCCCAAAACAGTTCGTACAGCAACGCTCAAGTGGACCAACTAATCCTTCAGGCCCGATCAGAACTGAATAGCTTTCAACGGCTCGAACTACTTCAACAGATTATGCAAATCATTGTCGTTGATGACCCTGCGGGGATTCCTTTGTTATTCAAACGAAGCTTTGTCGCGGAAAAAAAAGCTCCGGAATACAGTCTCTGGGACAAGATACTCCAAAAAACCATCCTCGGATGGTAAGCATGTTTCCTTCATTCATAATTCCCCCCTTCCTCTCTTCACTCTTTCTCAATTCTCCGACCTCCAAACTTCGAACTCTCTCTCCTCCACATCATAAACCGGGCAAAAACATACAATGACCCAGAAAGCAGCAAGAATCCAATACCGGCATTTTTCAGAAGATTCTGAGATGAAGGCTCAGCGGCCGCTAGACGTGTAGGAATATATTCAAAGGGGAAAATCACATCAGCTGAGACCTGACCATCCGGGAAAACAGCATATACCACGAGTCGATGAGGGCCATACTCCAAATCAGGCACCTTGACCCTGAGTGAATCCTGTCCGTGCGCAGGTACCAATGTCGTGAAAGAAATATGAGCATCCAAAACGGCAAAAACCCGTACTTCCAGATCAACAAAAGAAGTGACCGCTACTTCAGTCGCGAAATCCTGAACCTTGAGAGACTGATCGATCACCAATCCGGCCTGAACATCTAAAATGGAGTGATCAGTACTGAGCCATTTAATATCCATGGCATCAAGTCCTTCAGCCTGGTTGACGACCTCAAAAGATAAAGGAAGCGGTTTCCTATCTTCCTGCTGATACCAGGCTGGAATCAAAGTAAAACAGGAATCCGTCTGGTCGGGGAAAAGAAAAAGTGAATAGGGTCCCAGATCCAAGACTCGTTGAGCAAAATGGTCCTGGAAAAGCCCTTGTTCACTGACCGCCAGAATGCGGCCATCCTCAATCCTGCCATCCTTTAAGCTGACTAAACAAGCCCGAAGCACCTGAGCGGTAGAAGAGCCTCCGATTTCAAGCTGGTCCGGAGAAAGCCTATGATGAGGGAAAAAGACCTCCAAACCAGGCGCTAAAGTCAACAATGGTTCGGAAAAAGCAACCTGAATCGAAGGGGATGAAGGGACACCCTCTGGAATCTCACTGAAAGAAGGAGAGAGTTCCGGAACGGAAGTTGGAGATTCCCCGATCGGAGCGGCTCCTTTGCCGGGAGGATAAAAGACATAGCACTGAGAAGGGTGCTCATCCAAAGACAGGCACAGCTCATTTGACGTCTGGTCCACAGACTGGGGAAGGAGTGAGACCAGCCAATGATACGAAGAAGGAGGGCCGGCATCTTCAGGAATAAGATTGAGCTGGGGAGGAGGATCAGCCGCAAGGGTAATGTGATCAGAAGACGACTGCCCATTCAGCTGAAGGGCAAGTGATTTCCAGCGGGATTGAACCAAAACGATATCAGGCGAACCTGAAGTATCAGCACCGGGTGAAAGAAGCTCGCCCTGGAGCGTGCGAACTTCGACTGTTGGAGTCCAGAGCAGAGTGATCGGATCGCTCACCGTGCGTAATGCCTGAGCACGAGCGGGAATGACCTCCAGGACGGACTCAAACTGAAAACTTCGGCTCGTATTAGGCAAAAAGTAAGTTCTATCAAAATTCGAAAATAATTCGGGATCAAACACCTGCTGTACACTCTGCAATTCCTGAGAAATACAATCCAGCTCATGGCGGTAAAAACCCTCCAGACCCTGGAGACATAGCCGGAGTGTCAAAGGGTAGTCGTCAGCCGTATACGTAAGGTCAATCCCCTCGCGAGTGAGGACAGGATCAATCTGATGAACGATATGGACCAAACCCAAAACAGGGTCAAGCATCTCGACCTGAGGAGAAAGGACAAAACCACGTGGAAACTGGATAAGGCGAGTGACCAGATTCACCCCTTGAAGCATCAAAAGGTAAAACCCGATCAAGACTACGATCCCCACCAGAATCAATACTCCGCGCCACATCCACTGAAAAAACGCCATAATTCAAATTCAATTATTGAAAGATTATCAAAAACGAAACCCTAAAATAAGAGAAATAGAGTGATTATGAAACTCTCCACCCAATCCTCCCACAACCCTTGTACAGACGCATAGCTATGCGTCCCTACCCAACTCCTCGTACAGACGTTTTGCCAAAACGTCTCTACCGAACTCCCAACTGCCGACTCCCCCCTTCCCCACTCACTTCAATCCGATTTCATGAAAATATGGAAAATACTTGGTCACCTCATGTTGAAATTTTTCACCCAACTTTGCTGAATAAGCCGAATTTTGGCCCTTTTCCATATGGCCACACAAGCGATCCTCCCAGCTATGGACAATGTCCTTAATTTTCAAACCCTTTTCGTTAAAAGTAGGTCTAATTTTAGCCTTATTAGCTGCATATTCTTGATTTATGAGCATAAATTCGAGGAATTGATCCCGATTTTGCTCAAACATCTGAGTAAAATACTTTCGAAACTTCGGCTCCGCCATACCTTCAAACTAAAAACCAAAAGCTCTTAACTCTCAACCCTCAACTCCCTCCCCAACCCTCGTCCCGACCTTCCCCTCAGCGGCACCTAAAAGGTCCTCCACCGTACCAAACCGGAAGACCTGAATAGGAAGATTCCCATCGCGACAGAGAGCAATGGCAGCCCCATCCATGACCTTCAAATCCTTCTCCAAAACCTCATCGAAGCTGATCGTGTTGTACTTCCTGGCCTGAGGATGAGTTTTGGGATCGGCATCATAAACCCCATCCGTATTGGTTCCTTTCATGAGAAGTCCACACTGAAGCTCCAATGCCCTTAGAGCTGCAGCACTATCAGTCGTAAAATAAGGATTCCCGGTCCCTCCCGCGCAAATGACAATATGACCCTTCTCCAGGTCATTAAGAGCTTGCTTCTGATGGTATGGTTTTACCACGGTGGCTACTTCAATAGCGCTATAAACCCTGGCCTCACCCCCCGCCTTTTCAATCGCGGAGGCCAAAGCCACACTGTTCATGATAGTGGCCAGCATCCCCATATAATCAGAAGAAACCCGGTCAATTCCGGAATCCATCGTATCACGATAACGCCAGACATTCCCCGCGCCCAGGACAATGGCGACTCTATGACCAGCCGCGGACAAGGTCAGAATCTGGTCAGCAAGGGTACTGAGGACAGAAAAATCAATTCCAGAATCCTGCTTACCCAGCAGACTCTCTCCAGACAGTTTCAGCAGTACACTGCCGTTTTTTGACATAAATGATTTTAAATAAGCTTCCTGATCAAATTAGCGAAGTTAGGACAAAAAAGAAAGTCCTTTAATCCCAGAAGGATTCAAAAAGAAAATTGGGTTATGAAAAATGTTATAGTTTTTTATTGACATTGTGTCAAACCTAGTGTAAATATACACCTTACTGAAATCACACCGAAAAAGCAGAAAAATAGAAAATAGAAAATTATCCCTTCTTTATTCGTCTTTTACTTCATCAATCTTAATTTTTTTTCACATGAAAACCATGCTTAAGAACTTTATCCAGCAGATCAGTGCAACAGCCATGGCACTCGTCATCATGGTGTCTCAATCAGTAACAGTCGCACAGGCGGCTGGCTTTTCAAGCCAGAACCAAAACACGTTCAATGTATGGCAAGCCTTTGGTCTGAGCCAGGAAGCCATTCAGGCGGGGATCAATTCTGCTGATTTTCAGAATAATCTAAACACGACGTTGAACGGTCCTCTGACCTATACACTAGAATTGCAATCAAATCCAGGATTTCCCATAAAGAGTGGGAGATACAACCCCTACACCGGCGTTGCTCCAGGTGACTATCTAATCCGGTACAAATATCAGGGGAAAGAGCTCCATCTGAGCAATCTAAAAGTTACAGCGGCTCAGTCCAGCGGACAAAGCCTTCAGATTTCGTATGGAAATGTGGTGAGCTTCAGCGTCAGCAATCAGGACGCTCACATCTTCACGGAATTCGGAGTGCTGAACCAGACGAGCTCAGGCAATACCAATACCGGATCCACCTCAAACCAAACGAATAACCAGCAACCAGCAACGAACAACCAACAGCCTGGAGCTGTCAGTGCCATCTGGCAGAACTTTACAGTGACTCAGGAAGCTCGTGATGCAGGGATCAACCAGACTGACTTCCAGAACAACCTGAGTACGACACTGAACGGTCCCCTGACCTATTCGCTATACGAACAATCAAACACATCAACCACAATCAGTACAGAGCGACGAAATCCTTACGTCAACATCGCCGCAAACAAAGCCTACCTCATTCGATACCAATTCAATGAACAAAGTCCTGCGGATGCCAATCTTCAGATCGTCTCTCTGACCATCAGTGGAGGCAGCAACCAAAGCAATACCGCTGATGAAGTCCTTTTCACAGCAGAGTCCAGCAACGTCGTCCTGAATATCGAATTCGGAGTCATTACTCCGACTTCAAGTACCCCAAACACTCCCGGATCAAATCCAGGAAGCACTGGCCCTCAAAGCACTCCACAGCCTGAAGCTGTCAGTGCCATCTGGCAGAGTTTTACACTAATTCAGGAAGCTCGTGATGCAGGGATCAACCAGAATGACTTCCAGAACAACCTGAGCACGACGTTGAACGGTCCCCTGACCTATTCGCTATACGAACAATCCAGCACATCCCCTTTGCTGGTCAGCAGCGAACGAAACAATCCCTACATTAATATTCCATCACAAAAGAGCTACTTCATCGAATACCAATTCAATGGCAAAGACCTCTCTGAATCCAATTTGAAAGTCAATTCACTGACCATCAGTGGCGGAAGTAACCAGGCCAACACAAGCAACCGAGTGTTCTTCATGGCCGAAACCAGCAATGTGGTAATAAATGTCGAATTCGGAGTAATCTCAACGCCCGACACTTCCTCAAGTAACTGCACTCAAACTCATGACCAAGCTGCGACTCAGGGCAACATCTGGCACTGCTTTATCCTGACCGAAGAGGCACAGCACATCGGTCTCAACCCCGAGGACTTTATAAACGATCTGGACAACACTTTGAACGGTCCTCTCACGCACAATCTGTACACTGAGCAAGACAATGGAATACCGGTGCACGAAGGCCGATTCAATCCCTATCCAAACATTGCGGCTGGGAATTACATCCTGCGATATCAGTACAATGGAGAAGAACTCAGTGAATACAATCTCAAAATCAGTGCCGTAACCGTAAATGGTGAAGAACTGACGACCTTTACAGACGAATCCATAAGCTTCACCCTGGATGTTGCTCAGCTCTTCCTTGCAGTGACCTTCGACACCATTAGTCCAGTCGAGCTCGACGAAGAGTCCTGCAATATTACCATACCAAGCGATGCGATCGTCGTCACGGGATCTCAAACTATCAGCGGAAGTAATCACGTTTGGGTAAAGTCAGGTGGTGTCGTTCCGACCAGCGGTGGAAGCAATGTCTTCTACATCGAGAACGGTGGATCTGTCACCTCATCTGGAGGCAGTAATATCGCCTACGTCAAAAACGGTGGAAGCATCAACTTTACTACCGGTGGAAGCAACACGATTACTCATGAACCCAACGCAAACATCGTATCTGGAGGCACTGCGGCTACAATTTCTATCTGTCCCTTCATCACCTTTACTCAGGAGGAATCGCAGGACGATAACGATAACGATAACGGAAATGGACAGCCAAATCCTCCAGCCTCAGAAACAAGTCTGATCTGGCAAAGCTTCAGCATCACCGATGAGGCAGAGGAGGCCGGATTTAACCCTGCGGACTTCATCAACAACCTTGATAATACCCTCAACGGTCGACTCTCTTACCATCTCCTGGACGAGCTCGGTGTCAAGGTCATGGAAGGATCATTTAACCCCTTCACCGGCATCGAATCCGGAAAGACTTACTACATGCAGTACTTTTGGGATGATCTCCCATTGAACCTGAGCAATCTTCACGTCAACACAGCCGAAGCGATCGGAGGCGAAGTCACCTTCATCATGCAGGACGCCATTGAATTCACCGTGGAAGCCCACAATGTATTCTTGAGCATTGAATTCGATATTATAAACCAAGGGCAGGGTCCTGGTAATCAGGCAGGCATCACCGTAACCCCCACATCTGGCCTGACCACCAGCGAAGCCGGGGGAACAGCGACCTTCACGATAGCTCTCAATACCCTTCCAACAGCCAATGTCACGATTGGTCTCTCCAGTTTAGACACCACAGAAGGCACCGTGAGTCCAGCAACTCTTACCTTCACTCCAGAGAATGGAACAACAGCTCAAACCGTAACTATAACAGGAATTGACGACGCCCTGGTGGACGGCAACATCGTCTACAGCATCGCAACTGCATCCGCGGTCAGCACAGATACCAATTACAACGGACTTAACCCTTCTAATATTTCCGTGACCAATATCGACAATGATTCCAGCACTCCGACTCCGACAAGCCCCGGGACAATCACTGTCGCCCCAACCACTGGACTCACGACGACTGAGGCCAGTGGAAGCGCAACCTTTACGATCAGCCTGAGCAAAGCTCCTACAGCTGATGTGATCATCAATCTGAGCAGCAATGACACGACGGAAGGAACCATAAATATCTCTGCGATTGCCTTCAATTCCTCCAACTGGAATAACCCTGTTACCGTGACCGTTCAGGGAGTGGACGACACGCTGGTCGATGGAAGCCAAAGCTTCACGATCCTCATTGCAACAGCACAATCAAACGACCCGAACTTCCAGGGAGTAGACCCTGATGATGTCACGGTAACCAACCAGGACAACGATGGAAGCA
>JAUYGZ010000014.1 GCA_030690415.1 bacterium | reverse complement strand
AAATTCTACTCCACTGCCGTCTTGTTCCGAACCCACATTCACTCCCAAACGACACCACCAAACTTCACGCACAGTATAAAATCTCGGCGCTTCCGAATTCGCCTTTTTCTTCTCTTCATTCCAGCTATCAAAATCTTTTTTCATTTTCGGTTAAATTGATGTATTTCTTAGTTTCCGTGAGTTTCTACTATTATCTATTAGTTTCTCTTTAATTTCCACCAATTTCTAATAGTTTCTCCTTTAGTTTCTGCTAATTTCTATTCCTAATTCATTATTCCTACTTGCCCGTCCGGAGCGCCCTCGCGAAGGCGGGATTCCTAATTCCTAATTATAGTTTCTATTCCTAAATCATAAATCATGAATCATAAATCCTAAATCTCCCCTCTTTTTCTCAATTCCGATTGAGAACGCTTCTCGTCCTCGGCCCCGTCGCTCCATATCCTGTGGTGGCGGGAGTGCCGGAGCAGACGGAGAGGCGGTCGCATTGGAGGCGGCGGAGGGCGGACTCCGTAGCAGGGCCGAAGTAGGTGGTTTCAAGTCCAGGCGACCCGGCTTGTGGTGAGCCTGTCGAATCCAGGCCCGAAGGGGCCACTTGATAAGGATGGACTTGTCCCGAGGAATTCGAGGGACTGTAATTATTTAGCCAGATCTGGAGTTGTCGGACATCTTCGCTTCGTTTGCCTATCGTGAGCCATTGGGTGAAAGTGTAGGAAAGTGGTGTTGTAGGTGTTGAAGGTGTTGAAGGTGTTGTAGATGTTGAAGATGAGGAGGATGGAGAAGATGGTATTTCATAGCCGAGGAGAGCACAGTGAACATCGTTGACTACGTGCTGGTCGGCTTGGAATGCAAGAAGGAGGTTTAGGATTGATTGGATTTGGGAAGAGGTTAGGGCAGAAGAGAGCGAGGGGAAGAGTTCGGGAGAGGAAGTGATGGATGAGGAGCAGGATGAGGGGTCGGGTGTTCCTTCAAATTCGTCAGGTTCTGATTGTGTAGAAATGTCTTGAGGAATGGTGTAGGAGCCGAGGGCGAGAGTGCTACCTCCGCTCGAAGATCCCGAGCTTGCTTGCGATGAGCTTGTCGAACTCGTCGAGGAACTTCCTCCCCCACCTCCAGACGGTGGTGATGGCGGAGGAACATATCCTTCCGTAACTTCATAGGTAGAGAAGCCGGTAACGGTGAAGGTTAGGGTTTTCTCTGTCTTGTCGTAGGTGATGTTGGAGCAGATGGTGGAAGGACAGGAGATGCCGTCTCTTTGGATTTTGGGCTCGGTGAAGGAGATGTTGTGGAGGGTGATGGTGGCTTGTCTGTTCATTTCGGGAAGGTTTGAGGGGTTGAGGGTTACTTTGTTCTGAGAGAAGGTAATATTGTTGTCCAGTGACAGACGGGTTTTGTAGGTTGTCTGGTTTTCCGTTTCGTCTTTGAGAAGTGGAATGCTCTCGCTCCATTTGATTTTGCCGTAATTCCCTACTCCGAGTTCAAGGTTGGAGAGTGAACGGAGGTCAAGAGCGTGGAAGTCGGGTTTGATGTCAAAGGTGGAGGCAAGGGGTTTGGGACAACCGTATCTGTTGACTACTGAGGCGAGGGAGGAGGGAGTGGAGGGACAGTAGTCATCGGTGTCGGGGATGCCGTCG
>JAUYGZ010000013.1 GCA_030690415.1 bacterium | reverse complement strand
AGCACTGTAAAGAAAACCTGTGTCTAGGACATGGGGTTTTTGGCGGTATGATGAGAACAATTAACCATTTGATCCATGTCCAGACAACAATGTCCATCCTGTTCGCAGAGGAAAGCCAAAAAAATATGGGGGAAGAAGACGGAAATGCACCTGGTGTGGGAAGACCTGGAGTCTGCCAAAATCAAAAGCTAAACTCCTCAGAAAGGCAGCCGAGGATTGGATCCTCGATCGCAGTACCCTTCGTCGGATTGAGGAGAAAAAAGGAAAGAGTCACATGGCCGTGTGGAATCGGGTTCAGGAATATGGAGAGCATGTTCCCCACCCCTTAGTCAGACTTCGCAGGGTTCTCTCCAGGGCTTCTGGCATCTTAATCATGGACGGGAAATTCGTGAGGATTCTGGGAAAATCTCACTGCCTCCACGTTGCCTATGATACCGCTGTTGGAGTGGTGAATTATGCCCTCGATGATTCAGAAAATGCCACCGGCTACGCGGTGATGATGAATCTGCTGAAGAAGGAAGGGTACAAACCTCTTGCCGTTGTTTCTGATGGGCACTGGGGCATCCGAACGGTTGCTCAGGACTGGAACCTTCCCCACCAGCGCTGCGTGTTCCACTTGCTTCGGGAGCTCAAAAAGATGCTCGTGGTCCGTGGAGAGCTGTATGGGGCCAGTCAGGTGCTGTACAGCCGCATGAAGGGCATCTGGAAAGCCAAGACCCTGGAGATCATGGCGGATCGGGTAAATCAGCTCAGGAAGATCAGCTTCTGCTTTCATGGAAAACGACACCGAGAGGCTCTCCGCTGGTTCTGGAACCACCTTCATGATGCCACCCTGCACTTCTCTTTCGGTGGAACAGTACCGAGAACATCGAATGACCTGGAACGCTTAAATGGTCAGATTGAGGCCAGAATCAAGACGATGAGGGGAGTGAAGTCAAAGGCTAGTCTCAGAAATCTCATCAAGATACTCTTTTACTTCAGGGACTACAAATGACGGACACAGGTTTTCTTTACAGTGCC
>JAUYGZ010000012.1 GCA_030690415.1 bacterium | reverse complement strand
CTAATCCCCAATAAAGATAACAGATGAGAGAGACCCCCGGAATGTCCCGCCAAGGCGGGATGCCTTATGAAGAGCAATATGCGACGAGGAACGAGTCGGATAGTGCCTTCATCCCGTAGAGCGGGACCACTTGGCTAATCCTCATTGGATGAGTATTTTTGTGATTTTTGCCTTCAGATTGTAGCAAAAACTCTTTGAGGATCAAGGGACTGAAGGGATCTGTGGTATAGTCATGTTGGTTTTTTGCAATATCAAAATTCTTATGCGCATTGTTCTCCTCATTCCCCAGCTCCACGCCGGTACTGAGCTGGTTCTGAATCGCTTGCTGAAGCAAAAAAATCTCAATGTGGTGGGGATCATCCGATCTGCCGTATCTCCCTTTCGGAGGAGTTATTGGCGATACGCGGCCATGGGGGTGAAGAAAGCTGGCTTCTTTTATGGAGCTCAGATTGCCATTTTTGCATATCTCCATCGGATTGTCCGCGGTGTTTCCCGTTTACTGTTCTGGAGGAAATTTCGCTTCTGGTTATCGACTGATGAGCTGATTGAGCGATATCAGATAAATCTTTCTGATACCGAAGATGTGAATTCTCACGAGACTCTTCAAGTTCTCGAATCCTGGAAGCCGGATGTGCTTATTACCCTGTATTTTGACCAGATCTTGAAGAAATCTGTTTTGCGGATTCCGAAACAGGCGGCTTTAAATCTTCATCCCGGAGGTTTGCCACTATATCGGGGTTTGTGGCCGGATTTTTGGCAGCTCCTGCATGGTGAAAAGCGCGCCGGGGTGACTCTTCATCACCTCAATGAACAGATCGATGCTGGGGATGTCATCGCGCATATGAATTTCCCCATTCACAAAAAGGATACGAAGTTCAGTTTAGGACTCCGTTCGGCTCAGCATGGCGCGAAACTGCTTATCAGGGTTCTCCAGCAGATGCGAAAGGGGATCAAGCTGCCTATGATAAATCTTCCAGGTAAGCCCCGCTACTTCTCGCTTCCGAAAAAGGCTGATTTTGATACCTATTATTCCAAGGGTAAGAAATTGTTTTCATTGGGAGAGCTTCAAAGAGAGTTGGGCCGGTGGTGGTAGGTAGAATGGTGAAAATAAGATTTCTGTAACATTCCCCCTTCACTTCCGTATCAGAAGTCACTGTGTTCTTTGATTTCTATGGGAATGGATTCCGTAGCAGTTCTTGAAAATCGGGATAGACAATTTTGGTCTTCAGCATTAGGCTTAAGTGAGCCAAAATCTGTCACCATGGACTACTCCGACTTCGAGAGATACTATCATGAGTACAAGCACAAGATTTATTCCTATTTGTATTACCGCAGTGGGAGGGATAAGGCTTTGGCGGAAGATCTTGTGTCGGAAGTCTTTTTGAAAGCTTTGGAAAAGTTTCATACTTTTGTCGAGGAGAAAAGCTTTCAGAGCTGGATTTATGCGATAGCGCACAATCATCTGATTGACCACTTTCGAAAAAATAAAATGAAAAAAGTTGATCTGGAAGCGATGGAAAATGTTTTGGAGGCTGAACAGGACACGCAGGTCATGCTTAGGAAGCGCATTACAGCTGAGCACGTCGGAGAGCTGCTGGGATATCTGTCTGATGTAGAGAGGGAAATTATCCTTCTCAGATATCATCAGGGTCTTCCTCTGAAGGCAATTGCTGACATTGTGGATATGACGGAGACGGGTCTACGGGTGAGAGTCCATAGAGCCTTGGGGAAGATGAGGAAGAAGTATGAGGTTATGAGTGGTTGTAGGTTGTAGGTTGTAGTGGGTAGTGAAGTAGTTGTATTTCATTTCATATGAACGATATCAATTCACAATTCGAACAGATTCTCAGCAGTTTGCCGGAGCAAAGGCTCTCACGACAGGCGGATCGACGAATTCAAACAATGCTGAGGCAGAAGGGTCGCCAGCTTGAGGGAAAGCGTTCTTTTGGGTTTTTCTGGAAACAACTGGTGGCCGTGCCAGTAGCGTTCGCGGTAGTGTTTTCGACTATGGGAGGCTACGCGTATTATTCTCCTGCGGTGGTTGAGGGTGATCTCCTGTATGGGGTCAAGGAGTACCTGGAAAATTCTATGTATCCTCTGCAAGGTGCTTCGGAAGATCGGATTCGATATCATCTCCAATTGAGTGATCGACGCTATGCTGAGGCGGAGGAGATCGCTGCGCGGCTTGATCGTGATGTGTTAGCCTTTGTTCCCCAGGCATTTGCCGCGGATGAGCTTGACAATCCCAATATAGGTTTTCTTGCTGACACTCTTCAGAGAGCCACCGATCATGTGGATTATGCTTTCTTGATTGCTGATGAAATCAGCGAACCGGATCGGGTGAAGGTGGTTCGTCAGCAGATCGGAGAAAAGGTTGGTCAGCATCGGGATTTCCTTGGACGTATGGAGCCTGTTTTGAAAAAAGTTCATTTGCCACAGGGATTGGCACGACGTTTTCATGAGGTCGTCTCTTCGCAGGGGTCTTCGAATATCATTCAGGCCTCAGTCGTCAGTGGAGTAGTAGAATCAAGTCTTGTGGATGATGCCAGAGCATTTTTGGCTGATCGAATCGCGTATCAGGAAATGCTTTTGCAGGACATTGCTCGTCAGTTGGACAGGGGCCAGCACAATGAGCGATTCAATGTTGACTTTGATGTGAACGGATTTATTGATCAGAGTATTGATCAAAAACAAGACTTTGATGATGTCTTTGGACAGGCTCTTTATATTCATTTGCAGCAGAAGAAAATAAGGATGGAAAAGGAATGGGATTCTCTCGATCCTGAAGTACAACAAAAACAACAGCGATTACAGCGTGTTGATCAGCGTATCCAACGGATTGAAGCGCGGTTTGAAGAGCCGCCTCGATTTATGAGGAGGGTTCAAAAAGCTTCCGATGTTCCTCCAACCACCGTTCCGCATCGATTGCCGCCTCGTGAGCGAAACTGAAGCCATTTGATTTTCTGAATTTTCTTTGCTGAACTCACTTCAAGGTGTAAAATTATGCTACTTTTTACATTACTGTGATCAATCCTGAAGAGACCCCTCTTTTTCCCACTGATTCTGAAAAGATAAATATCGAAATTCCAAAGAATGAACTTAAAGTGGGAGATTTCCTTGTCAGTCGTTATGTTTCTTCGGCTTGGGCTCGATATCTTCCCTGGGAAGAATGGCACCATGCAGCTCTTATTAGTCAAATAGAGCCGCTCAAAATTATCGAGGCCGTTGGTGAAAACGCAGCAGGCCAGTTTTCAGGACCAGCGGAAGTTGATTTTCAGGACTCAGTAGGTTTTGGACTTGCAACAGGTATCAGAGAAGTGAAATGGTTACGACCAATCTTTTCGGGGACGATTAGAGAAATGGCTCCCAGTAATATTCCAAGAAAGAAAAGGCAGGTTATTACAGAAGATGAAGCGAGGAAGAGAGCAGTGGAATATGCAAGGCAACAACTTGGTGAACCTTATAGTCTGTTAGCGACTAAATGGAGTGAGGACAAATGGTATTGTTCTTTACTCGTTTATAAAAGTTATTCACGTACTGTTACGGGAATGTATTTAGAAGACTATGATGATCTTCGAGCTGGTTTTTTTGTGACGCCGGAAGATCTGATAGATAGTCCTCGAAGTAAGGTTTATTTTACCTGGAAATATGGTTCGTACCATGTTTAATGGACTGAAGGCTTTGAGGAAAAAAGCTTTCGCAGGTGTTTCAGGATGGAACCGTTTTGTGTGTTTGGCGCGCGTAGTTGTTATTGTTTTTCTCGTATACATCATGTTTTTAGTCCTTTATTTTGGTTATTTGGAGGTGTTTGGTCTCCCTGTGAATAATTATTCAGGCTGATGGAAATACAGGATCATTGCGTTTTTTCAAAAAGCTTCCGATGTTCCTCCAACCACCGTTCCGCGTCGATTGCCGCCTCGCACCCATAGCCCGCAGCCGTGATGGCCTGCATGTACCGGTGGTCATAGGCGTCTCCTGATGCAAAAACTCCAGCGACGGATGTCATACTGTTTTCAGTACGCAGCAGGTATCCTTTTTCATCGATTTTGACGGCGTCTCCCAGAAATGCCGTCGCGGGGACGTGTCCAATAGCCAGAAAAGCTCCTTCACAGGAAAACTCACTCTCATCTCCGGTTTTCGCGTTTTTGATCTTGAGTCCCGTAAGTTTTTCCCTCCCGATGAATTCCTCAATGGTGGTTTCCCAAAGAAATTCGATTTTTGGATTATCAAACGCTCGCTGTTGCATGATCTTACTGGCCTTGAGTTCTTCTCGTCGGTGAATGACTGTGACTTTTTCCGCGAACTTTGTCAGAAACAAGGCTTCTTCCATGGCGGTATCGCCACCCCCTATGACGGCGATTTTTTTCCCTTTGAAGAAAAATCCGTCGCAGGTAGCACAGGCAGACACTCCTTTATTTTGCAATTCTTTTTCTCCAGGCACATTTAGCCATTTGGCATTGGCGCCCGTGGCGATGATAATGACTTTTGCCTGGTATTCTTCATCACCGACATATACTTTCTTGACTTGTTCCGAAAAATCCACCCTGGTGACGTCTTTTGTTAAAAATTCGGTGCCAAATCGTTCCGCCTGATCCCTCATTTTTTTAATCAAATCCGGACCCGTGACAGCTTCAGGGAAACCAGGATAGTTCTCCACTTCAGTGGTAATCATGAGCTGTCCTCCTGGGATATTTCCCTCGATACAAAGCACTTTCATGTCCGCGCGTGCATTGTAGATCGCTGCCGTAAGGCCGGCAGGGCCGGAGCCGATGATGATGGAGTCGAGCATAGGAAGGATTGTAAGGACGATAAGTCTTCGACAGGTTCAGACTCTGACGAGGATGATAAGGATGATAAGGAAATTTTTCAATTCTTTTCGGAGGCGGAATTTATGATATCGATGAGTTTTGCGTAGATTTCTTCCTTGCTGTCTTCTTCTCTGGTTTCGATGATGAAATCGCATAAATCGGATTGTTGGATTTCGCGTTTGGCGCTTTCGAGACGGGCATGAAGTTCAGCTTCTTTGATGGGAGCTCGGCAAATAATACGTTTGACTAGGGTCTCTTCGCTGGGTGGCATGATGAAAATGGAGCGAAGGTTTTTTTCGATTAGCTCATGCGCTCCTGCTGTGAGGGTTTCGGTGATATTGATGAGACCCTGAATGTCGAGTTCTTTGAAGACGGTTTTATCCTTTTCCAGAGCTTCTTCGATCGGAGCCAGAAGAGTTCCATATCGGGCGGCTTCGTGGACCTCTGCCCACTCAAGGAAGTCCTGATTTGTGATGTGTCGCTCGAATTCTTCGTCAGTGATGAAGTGGTAGGGATTGCCTTGAGATTCTCCCGGACGCATCTTTCGGGTTGTTACGGAAGGAGGAAAGACATATTCAGGTTGTCGTTCTTTGAGGAGATTAATCTGGGTGCCTTTGCCGACGCCGGAGGGGCCGAGGAGGAGGAAGAGCATGGGAGGTTGGTTGCTGGTTACTGGTTGGGGGATTATTGGGAGTATTGGGACTCTTAGAACAATGAGATTACTGAGATGAGGATACGGGAAAAAATGAGGGGATGGAATGGAGTTTTATTGAAGTGATTTTATTGCAGTAATTTCTCTTTCTGCTCGGTCTTGTCCATGGTCTCATATCCCCCTTTTCATCGAGAAGGTGGGGATATTTTGGTAGTTTTTAGATGGTATATTTTGCCCAAACTGCAGTTTGAAATTGAACTTCCGGACAGATCGAAACTTTTTCAGCTCCTGGCAGCGTGCTATTGCGTTGCTGTTGAGTGTCATTTTGCTCAGCAATACGGGCTTATTCAGTGGTGTGGTATATGCGCAAACTTACGAAGTTCGGCTCGATGATTTCCGATCCAGTACTCCACAGGATTTAAATGAGTATGCTCTGGTGAACGTGCTTGTGGAGGGAGCGCTGATGGAAGATCGGGATATTGCGAATCACGTGGACCGGTATTGTCAGAATGTGAATGCCGCCATTGGTGCCATGTGTGTGATCACACAGTGGAATGGGGAAACACCTTCGCGTATCGTTGAAGCGCTTCAGCAGCTCTACTTTGAGGGCAAGGTTGTCAGCGATGGAATAGGCAAACTGGTTGGGCTGGTGATCGTGGGTGAGGTGCCGTTGCCCGTCGTGAATAATGGGCAGGATACTTTTCCCAGTATGTTTCCTTACACTGACCTGGTTCACCCGGCTTATACCTTTGATGTCAGTCAAGAACGATTTGTTCGTTCATCAGAGACCAATCCTCAAGCGGAGATTTGGCATGGGTTGATTCGGCCGCCAAGCGTAGGCGAGGATGTCGTAGGCGAGGATGTCGATCCTCGCCTACGGCGGTTAGAATATTTGAAGCGATTTTTTGAAAAAAACGAAGCCTTTTACAAGGGTGATGAGGAGTACACGACTTTCGATGAGAGCATCGGGTTTCATGATCAGTTCTGGGAAAATGATTCCTTCGATAACGAGGCCAAGCAGTGGTATCTCAAAAAAATGGGCTTTTTGGATCGGCTTACGCATTATCGGTATACTGGTCAGTGGCTCAATGAGCTTTCCGGTGAAGCGGTTGATCGTTTGGCTCAGTTGTCTGCACGGACTTTTCAAGATTCGATTGTGCCGGTCGACCGGACCGGTTCCGACGATGTGAATGACGAGTATGGCTTTGATCTAGCTGACGCGGAGGCTCAGGCTTCGGCAAATACGATTTCTGAGCCAGGTGTTGACAATTACGGTGAGGATCGTTTGGCCGAAAGTGTTCCAGATTCGTATAGTCCGGGTCCCATTCGAAATTTTTTGAAGGATTATATCAGCGTGGTACAGCGCTATGTGTCCGGTACGAGTGAGCTTTTGGCCAATGCCGGTCGACGTCAGGAGTATGAGACCCTTTCTTCGCTGATAACGACTTACGACAAGTATTACGCTTCCATTGTCATTATGATCATGGAGCAGTATGAACAGTACCTCTTTGATCAGGTCGAAAAAATTGCTGCTCCCTTTGAGATGGTGAGTGCGTATTCGGAGCGGAGAGAATGGTCTACTCCTGTACCGACCCCTCTGCTTTTTGAGTATCAGCTGGATGATGTGATTCGTCATGCGAATGGTGTTGAGATTGCTCAGATCCAATCAGCAGAAGAGTGTTCGATTGAGCGTGGATCGAATTTTACCGGTGCTGATGGTGAGCAGGGTCGGGCGATTACCATGAATAGGAAGCAGAGTCCTTTGACAGCACAGGATATTGCAGGCGCTGATGACGAGAAAGAAATTGAGGAAATCTGTTTTTCGTATGGGAATTGCTCGTATGCCTGTCTGCTGCAGGGAAGCAGTGAGTGTGTGCCGGGATATGCCCAAAACCCTTTGCTTGACTACGGGGCGAGTGAGCTTTTCGATGGAGATTATGATTATCGCCGATGCCTGGCAGGGGAGGGGCCTCCGACCCCCGACAAGGTGGAAGAGGCGGCATTTCAGGAAGTGCCCAGCGCCATCAATCATGTTCAGCCCGTGGGGGATTTGGTTCGGAAGATACTGGAGTCAAAACTCGCCCATTATTTCCCTATCGATGCGGTTCGGCACGCGAGTTTTTATTGGGGAGGAGTGGGGCAAAGTCGGGATGAGGAGGTGGGAAGACTGGATTATCCGGATTTCTTTACCTTGGATGCCGTCAGTGATGTCGCTCTTCAACAACAGATTCAGGGTTTAATTCAGCAAAAGGAGTTGCAGCTTCGAGAGGCTCGAGTTGAAGCGAATTGGCAGCGATTTGAGCGCTACATCGCGACTACCCTGTCAGTCCCCGGACGGGATGATTTCTGGAATTATGCTGACATTGTCGGCTTTCCGGGACGTTTTCAGGCTTATCGGAATGACGTGATGATCCTTCTTCAACGGATGATTCCTGATTCGACTCCCTTGGAGGATTTTGAAGTGATGGAACAGTATTTGTTGGGGAATATTCTGACGGACGACCAGAAGGACGAGCTTTCAGCTCTTTTTGATCAGCATTTTCCCGATGCTTTCGCCAATGAAAGTTTTGATTTTGCCTGTGAGTACTATTTTGATGAGCCCCCAGTCCAAGTATTGGTGGATATTACCCCTCAGGATATTTTTGCCGCCAAGACGCTAGAGGATTTCCAGGATTTGATTCCTGATTTTAATCCTCCTTCGATTTGGCGAGAGTGCTCCAATGAGGTCGCCAAGCAGACCTTTAGCCAGTTCCGATCTCTCCAGGAGTTTTATGAGCGTCCTTTTGGTGCTCAGGTCAACATCGAGTTTTTGCATGATGCGGATAAATTTGTTCAACCATTAGATCCTGCAGCCATCTTGCTGTATCAAAATCCCATTACCCGCGGAGCGGCTTTGGCGAGGTTTCAGGAACAAATCCTGGAACTGGAAAATGGTCCTCAGCCGGTTTCTGAGCTTATTAAGACGATCAAGCCGGTGTCTTTGGTGGTTCCCGGAGAGCTTGGAGGAATGACGAGCCAGTATGCTCCCTTGCTGGAAGAAGCGCTTCACTGGTTGAATCTCGGTATTGAGGCCAAACATCGAGAGGGGCTCAGTTATCTGGCTGAAGATAAGGAATTTCTCTATCTGGTGATGAATGGAGATTCAGAAAAGCTGGATTTGTCACTTCCCCAATTGACGGGAAAGTTTGAAGCCGACCAGGGGGGAGTTGTGTCAGAATCGGTTTCTCTGGATGAGATCAAGGCTCGTGAAGCTGCTCTGATGAAAAAGCAGGAGGAAAATCGAGTTCGGAGGGCGGCTGAAGCTGAGGATGCCGGAGAAAAACAGTCAAAGTGCGGTGCGAGTGTGCCACTTCTCCAATGGCCAGCTGCCGTGGGGTGTTGGTTAGATGAAACGATTGACGGGCCTTTGATTGAGTTTCCAGAGGAGGTCGAGAGTCAAGGGTCAATGGTCAATGGACAGGAGCCTCTCTCGACCCTTGATTCTGAACTTTCGATCGATTTAGCATATAAGGCAGTACTTCGTCAGAGGACGATCGGTGATCTGCAGATTGGGAGCGCCGATGAGCTGGAGTTTGTGGTTGAAGTTCGTAACGCGAATGACGCTTTAGTCACCATCGAATCTGATTTAACGCTTTCTGCTGATCAGCCGGATATGTTGGCTTTGCCCCCCTCGGTGAGGGTTCAGGATGGTGTGGGGACTTTTGTGGTGACGGCTTGGCACAAGGCAGGAGTTGTTGGTTTGAGTATTGGATCGAATCAAGTGGCTCAGAGCCAGCCGGTCTATGTCAATGTCCTAGCGGGTTTTCCTGAACAGTTGACTTGGGATTTTGGTGATGCTGTCATGGGACTTGATCGGAAGATTTCAGGGGCGCTTCAAGTTCAGGATGCGTTTGGGAATCTCTACCGTGGTGAAGGTCTGCGCGTTGAATTGGCTTGGGATCAGGGCATGATGGTGAATGGTGATGATGAGGGTGCAGGTTCTGTTTTTGTGATTGCCGGGGAGGGGGCACTCGCGCTGCGAGTGAACGAGGAAACAAGGAACCAAGGAAGCGAGGAAACACCAAAAAGTTTGAGGGTTCTGGAGGTCGATGGGTATCCGGATATTCGGGTGCCGGAGCCGATTCAGCTGGATACCAGTCCGGGCTATCGTTTGGAGATGGGTGATTTGCCAAATGAAGTTTCCGGGGGGGAAACACTTTCGATTCAGCTTCAGGTCCTGGGTGACGGTGGCCCTCTGTCTCTCCAGCACAAGGTTTTTGTTCTGGAAAAAGAATTCGCGGGAGAGATTGAACGCTTTGAGATTCCGATGGTGGGAGCTCAGGGACTGCTTGAAATACCGGTTGGAGGAAGTGCCGGTACGCTGAGTCTTCGGATCGATGATCCGGATTTCGGACAGGTGATCGATCAGGTTCAAGTGGTGGGAGAGATCGCTTCTTCAGTTGCTCTCGAGTTTGCGGAATATGATCAAGGAAAGCTTCAGTTTCACGTGGTCGGCCATGATGATTTTGGTAATCTTGCTTCGATAAAAGATACTCTGGCGACGGTGACTGTTATCGGTGACGGTGGGAATCAGATTCTTCAGGAGAGTGTAGTGGCTTCAGAATCGGCACTCGATTACCAAAGCGAGCTTCAACCACAGCCGGATAGGATTCGGGTCTCGGTGGAGGTGGAGGGATTTGATCAGGTTCTGGTGAAGGAATTGCAGAACCAGCAGACTTTGTCGGCCGATGATGTTCGCTTATTGCCTTGGAATACGCCGTATCTGATGCTGGGAGGTGGAGCTTTTGGAGATTATCGTTCTTCCGATTCGGTGGCTCAGGCAATGCTCTTCGGAGATCAGTCTAAGATTCAGGCTTTGACTACTGAGCTGACTTCTCATGAGGGACCGGAACGGGTCGCTCAGATCTGGCCAAGTGGCCGGGTGGTGATGGGGCCTGATATGAGAGCTGAGTTGATTTGGGACAATCTCAAGCCGGTTTTGGTTTTTCTTGATCCTCAGGGGGAGGTCGGTCGTTTGCTGATTAATCCTCGGGATCTGGATTTCAAAGTCATTCAGGATTCGGGAGGTGGCTTTCTCTGGTCTCTTCACGAGGGTCTGGGAAAAGCTCTTTTGGTCCCTGATAAAGCGATTTTTGAAAACGGAACCTTAAAGTCACCCGAAGGTGTTGATCTGATGACCTTTGCTGACAATCAGGTGGTTTTGCAGGATGATTCTGTCCAGACGGAAGTCTTCGATGATAGTGGAGATGTGCTGGTGATTGAGTTTACCTGGAGAAATCAAACGATTGCCCGTTGGTATCTCAATTTTGATCTTTCTGAGGTGCTGGTGGATGAAGTGAGCGCTCTCCAATGGCGGTTTACTGGACAAGAAGCGAATCAATACGCAACAGATCTTTTTTTCGCTGGTGAAAGCACACTGGGATCAAGTGGTCTTCAAATCCTCAAAAAGGGAACTTCTGTCCGCTATTCCGTTGGACAGGGGCGATCTGCTCTTGATGATGTGAAGAATCATAATGGTCAGGGTTGGGCTGGTGATGACAAGTCGGCGCTTGACTTTTTAGCCGGAAACACGGTGGGGGAAAGCACTCTGCTGCAGAGCGAAGCGGTGGTGAATTTGGGAGACCCGTTGATTTCCCTTCGGCAGGTGCAACAGTGGCAGGATGGGCGAAGTCGTAGCCCTGTTATTGCCGAGAATGCCGTCGCGGCGAAGGCTGATTTTTCCGTAGGGCAGCTGGTGTATTCTCCGGAAGTCGGTGATGTGAAGCAACTTTTGAGGCTGGACGTCGATAACAATGGAGATGATGATATGGTCATGGTATTGGATCTTGGAAGCCGGACGGTTTTGAGGTATTTACAGGGACATGGTGAAGGGAGTCGATGGGGAGACGTTTCTGACCTCCTGGATTTGGGGAAGGGCGTTCAGCAGGTGGAGGTGGTCCAGGGCAAGAGTCTTCTCATTCTCTACGAGGGTGGACAGATGGTCTTGGAACAGAATACGGATGGTCGTTTTACCCGACAGATCGTAGACCTCACTTCCCTGGGGCAGGAAAGGCCTCGGATAACTCATCTTCAGGTCAAAAACTTTGATGGTGATTCTGTGGATGATCTGCTCTTCTTGACGGGGGACAAGGAGCTTTGGATCTGGTATGGTCATGAAACGCTTGATGGGATTCAGTTCGGGATTGACGAAGCCGATCGACAGCTTCTCAAGGTGATGGATGTCAATCTTCAGGATACGGGACACTTTCGAACGGCGGCATGGCTTTCAACAGATTCTACTCCGAAGTTTGAGGTTGGGTGTCTGGATGATCGGCTGGAGTGTCAGGCGAAGTTTTTTCGTTCCGATGCCATCCGCCGCGGCGGACGAATTGATGATAAGGATGCGAATAATGAGAAGAGTCGGTTGGAGCAATTGCAGTCGCTGGCGGAGGGGGTTGGCTTTGTGGATACGGAGACCTTTGATCGGGAGAATGCTCCGGCATATCTGGTTCGTTTGGATCAATTGGATGCGTATCGGGATGTGGTCACTGTTCAGCTTCTTTCTCAAAGGAGCGGCGATCCTATCAGTCTGGATGAGCAGCTTGATTTTGAGGTGACCATTCAACCGAATCATCAGGAATCTGATTTTGTTCTGGATTATGATCTCGGACAGGATTTTTCTCTTCTTGGGTCGGTGGATTGTGAAGGATGTGGGCAAGATCTGGAGCTGGTGAGGGGGTCAAATGCACTCTGGCGTTTGCAGGGGATGATCGGTTCAGGACAGGACGTGAAAGTTCGCTTTTCCGTTCAGTATCAGACTTTTCCCGATTTTTCTTTTCAGGTCATGAATACGAATACGGATTCTTTTCCGGATATTGGGATCAATGTGTCGGCTAATAGGACAGGGAAAATTACGGTTTTTGAGTCTCGGGGACCGAGGAGTTATCAGGAGACGGTTTTTGGAGAAGATCCCCTCCCTACCCCCGACCCCTTGTCAGGGGGGGCCCCTCCAGCCTCTGCGGTGGATAACGCCAGGAATCTGTCTGATTTGATGCGAGGGATTGGGATCGAAGGCAAGAGCCAGGAGGAATTGAAACAGCTTCTTTTGGATCAGCAGCAAGAAATTGAGACGAGTGTTTCGGGACTCTTCGATGATGTACATCGTGATGAAAATGGTGATGGATATCCTGATTTATGGCAAGAGACGAGTTTGAAAACCCCTTCCCCCGATGGGGTAACAAATCCCTCCTTACAAGGGGGAGAAGTGTCAAACAGGGTAGGCTTTATTGATTCGCTGTTTTATTTCTTGATTCCGCAGGCCGATGCTCAGGGTGTGGGATCCGGTTTGGCTGATACCCAGTCCATGCTGGAAGAGGTGAGGGGCAGTGTTCAGCTGCTTCAGAAGGCTCTGATGTGTAGCAGGGGGTGTTTGCCCCTGCCACTTAATTTTGCTTTTCTTGCTCCGGGTCCTATTAATATTTTGGGTCAGGTGGCGGGATTCGATACCGGTTTGCCGACCTTTGGAATTTCCCCGTCTCCTTTCTTCATATGGCCGGGAGGGGTCCCCTATGAAGCGACTACTTTTCGCTTGTATTTGTCTCCGACGCTTACGGGGGGCATTGGTTTCAGCGTTTGTCTTGGTCCCTGGCTTTTGGGTCAGTGTATGGCTTTTGCCGTTCCGGTGAATCAACTCGGAGGAGAGTCTATCTGTGATGCGGCTAAGGAAGGTCTCAAGAGTATGATGCAGGGGATTCACGATGCTGTCGGACAGGTCAACGCTGTTTCTCAACAGCTTGCTCAGGGAATCAGTCAGACCGGTGTGATCAAGTCTACAGCCGGGAGGAGTAATACCGCTGATGTTGAATCCGTCATCGGAGTGGGGTTGGGAGGAGGCGTACATAATCAAGGAGTGACTCCTCTGGAGGGCAAGGTGTTTTTGGATCCTATTCCGAAGATCTTCGTGGACTGGTGGGATCGTCAGTGGGAAGAAGTCGTCAATTCTCTCATGGACTTGCCGGATATTACGCTTCGTTTACCGGCGCTGGGAGGGGCATTTGGAGACGAGGATTACTTCAAAAAACTCGGGGATAAGGTTACGGGAGAGACTTTCCTGAATCTTCAGCAGATCTACGATCTGATCAATTCTCTGCCGGTTATCAATTTGGTGCCGAATGTGATTACGGTACAGATTCCCTGGATCGAGCCGGGGATGCTTCAACGTATGGAACAGTCGCTTTATGAGTTTCTGTATAGCTTTATGCTGGAGTCGATTGCGTTTCTCCATTCGTTTAATTTGCCCTGTAATATTACGGTGACCAGGGATGAAGTTTTTTCGGTTTTGAGAAAGCGTATCGTGGATGGGCAGTCGACTCGAACGGAGGCTGATATTGTTCGAATAAAGAATGATATTGATGTGAAGGGAGCCAATTTAGCTGAAGCTGAAAAGGAATTGGCTCAGCTTTCAGAAGAAATTGGCTTAGGGCAAGAGACGCTTGATGCCCGGAGAACGTATTTTGAGGAATTGTGGGCTCGGCAGGATCGGGTTAATCAGCTTGAAAAACAGTTCAACGATCTTGAAGACCAGCTTTATCGGGCAGAGCAACCGAAGAAAATTGACGATCTTTTCACGGTCTGGGTGGATGTTATTGCCGAGACAGTCAGTTTTTGGCAGATGCAGCTGGCGGGTTTCAAGGAAGCGACGGTTTCGGATGCTTTGAACCGGGAAACAGCTGACGCGATCCGGTCCTGCGTGGCACTCGAAGTTGGAGTGAATATTAGCGCTGACGTGAAGGGTTTTGTGGACGGGATTCAGAAAAATCTCCAGATGCTGCAGGTCTGGAAACGTTTTCCTCGCGAGCTGGCGAAGTATCTGAACGCGCTGGAATTTTATATCGGCCAAATCACGAAGATGGTGGATCAACTCACGTCGATCGCGCTCAAGTGGTGGTCGGAGTTTGAGAAAAAATTGGATCTTTGGCTCGATGCGATTTCTTCTTTTCAGGAGTTTATTGCATTGATTAAAGCTATTTTGGATATTCTCAAGGGTTACAGTAAGCGCTGCGGGCTTTGCACTAGTGATCGTCTCACGCTGAAGGGACTTCTTATGCAGATTTTCTTTGGTGTTATTCCGAAGTTTCCTATCATTGATTTCCCCAGCTGGCCTGATATTCAGCTGGATTTCAGTGATGTGAAGCTTGGGGCGGATGTCATGGTTCCGGTCTTCGATGTGAAGGCCATTGATTTGCGTTGGCCCCAGCTGCCACAGATTAAGCTTCCGCGCTTCGACAATCTCAAGATCGATCTTTCGGGTAAGCTCTCGGCTGACTTTTCCGTCAAGCTTCCGGATATTCCCCTCGTGATCCCGGCCCCTCCGGATTTGCCGCCTTTGCCTGCGCTGCCGGATCTTCCCCAGATCAATTTGCCAAATCTTCCCCCCGCGCCGGAGGTGCCTCAGGTCCTGGAGCAGCTTTTGCCCTTCATGAAGATTATTCAAACTATTTTGGATATCTGGTGTCTGGTGAATAAATCCCTGGTTCCCTTCGAAGAAAAATCTCTGAAGTCTCAGATCGAAAATCTGACGAATCGATCCGGACAACTTATCATCCCTTTGGATCTCCTGCTGACGATCGATGTGATACCGGGAGATCTTATTCCCGATGTGGTGCCTTTCGATCTCATCAATGTGGCAAGTCGATTTGAGGCCGCAGCTTCGATTGATCCGCTTCCCGGACTTCAGACCACGGTTGATCAGCAGTTCAATGCGCCTATGAATGCCTTTATCCAGCAGATCAACACCTGGATGCAGGAGCTGGCAAATTCTTCTCAGCCTGGTTTGGGGGCGCTGCAGGAAGCAGCGCAGGGATTGGTGGATCAGTATCAGCTGGATGTGAATCTTCAGGAAGAGGCTGGAATTCAAGAAGATCTGGATCTCGATCAGGAGTTTAAGGAATTGCTGAATTATAATGAGCTGATCGATGGAAGAAAGGCAGACATGGTTGCGCGCAACGATCAGCTTAAAAGCAATCTTGATTTGTTCCACGAATCTTTGATCGCTATAACAGCGCAGGAGCCTGATGAGATGATGAGGGAGTTGGCGGCGCAGGATTTAAACTATGCGAATTTGGCTGTTGGGATGAAGGATGATAAGGACTATAAGGATGATAAAGATGATAAAGAAGGGAAAAGGATTGTTGAAAAGCAGTTAGCTTTTGTGAATAAGCCGGTGATGCTGGCGCAGATAGATGAGTCCAAGACGGTTTTTCAGGATGTGCAGGATGAGCTCTTGAATACCGTGGATGCCGGTCTGGATGGACTCAATGTGGCGGTGGTTCGAAACGGAGAGGCTAGACGACTTCAGGATTATCCACTCGATGATCCGGCGGTGCTGGTCTGGGATGATGATGTGTTTGTGGCCTATGAGGGTTCTGTCTACCTCAAATCGGTTGATAATAGCCGTCGAGGAGCGATCCCTTATACCGGCTCGGTGCTTCGGGAAAATCTTCAGGATCTGCAGCGGTCAAAGGTGCATAATCTTCATGCCGAGACGGTGTCCAGCTCTCAGTCCGGTGTCGGTAAATCGACTGTTCGATGGAGTTGGCAGGATTCCGGTGAAAAAGATCTTGAATTGACCATTTGGGATTCCGTCGCAGGGGCGCAGCGGCTAGATATGAATCACACCCGATTTTATTTGCACGAAGAGCCTGACTTCAGCGCTGATGTCTTTCAATTACTGAGCTCAGGAGTTGATTTGCAGGAAGGTCAGACTCTCCAGGCTCAGCAAGAGCTTCACTTGCGTATCGGTTCTGATCTAGTCGTGATTCCTTCGGGGCTCCAGTTTATGATTCCCTCACTGCTCCTTCGTGAAGTTCAGGTCACCGGAACCGGGGTGATTCGTCTGGACAATGTCAATGGACAGAGCTGGAAGTGGGATTTGGGAGAAGGTGTTCATCTGGAGATGGATGGTATGGCTCAGATGTCTTTCGAAGGAGGCCAGACTGTTTCCGTTCCGAGATTGGATCAGAGACCTTTTGTGACGGATCTTCAGGGTGATGTCACGGGGACCATTTATCAACGAGTTGAAGTGTTGTCAGGGGAAATGGTGCCGGCTGGCGAGTTGTATGCGCTTGGGGAATTACATCTTGTGAATGAGGTCAATGGCGTTGAGATGACGCTTCCCCAGGGACTGGTTCTGCGCATTGCCGGGAATGATCGGTGGAGAGTTGAGTCGGGAAGAGGGGAACTTAAGATTTCTGATGAGTTGGTGTCCGTTCAGACGAGTGAAGGTATGGTGTTGTTTGATGATGAATTGTTGAGAGGAAATTATGTGGTGGAAGATCCGCGAATTGAAAAAGAAATAGAGTTCAGTGAAGAGCAGCAGGTCTTTTGGCATACGATCCAGTCGCCTTTTGAAGTCACGCTTCCGACTGGAAACTATTATGGTCGTATTCGACAGACGGAAGGTTTGAGGGGGTATTCACCCATTGTTTACGCGGCTGCTTCCAGCCCTCGTATTGCTCAGGTTCAGCTGATCGAAGGGGTCGAGGAAATTCCGATTTCGGTCTATTCTTCGTGGTCCGTTGACGCGAGGGACTATGTGATCGGGGAACTCTCTGATGAGAGTTGTTTGTGGGGGATAGATGGTGTTGATGAGCTGATATCAGGCTGTGTGTTTCATCATCCCGGATTTGGTACGGAGGGTGATCGAACACTGAAACTGTATATTCGTAACGGAGACGAAAATGTTCTTGCCAAAACCTTCAGGGTTTCAGTCTTATTGCCGGAACTGGTTTTAGATGAGCAGTTGTTGACCCAATCTCGGATTATCCAGCTTCGGACGGATCCCTCTGTGGCGGATGTTCCGATTGGGATTATTGGTGAACGGGCAGGGGTTTCCGATTGGATTCAGTCGGATCCGGTCATGGGGACTAGGGTTGGGGATCGCTATCTTTCTGATGCCAGCGGTGTGGTGCAGTTAGCTCCTTTTGCCCTTGAGTCGGGCGTGAATATCGTCAAAGGAGGGTCCGATTCGATTGCTCGTTTGTATCCCAATGGGCGATTGGTGCTCAGTGCTGATTTTCTAGAGGACTGTCAAAATGACCCTTTGCTTGATTCGGATGGCTTTCTCAAGTATCGGGTGTCTTGTTTGGAAGATGGGACTTTGGCTCCTCAGTTTGAGGTTAGGATTCTTCCTGATTTGGATACGGATGTTTCCATAGTTGAAGACTTTTCTGATCGTGAAAGAGGAGTGAGCATCCGGAGTCTTCAATCCGGTTTGGATTTGGTTCCTTTGAATCATAACGACCCTTTAGCCCCCGGAGGGGTTCAGGTGAAGGTCAAGGGTGGCAATGTGCTGATGGTTCTCGGTGCCGATGGCAAGGTCGAGCTGAATCAGGACTCTTTGTTGATTCGAGAGAAAGCTTATACCGATCCTCTTGAGCCTTTGCTTTGGCAGGTTTTTGATCAGCAAAATGTCCTGGTGGAAGTTTTGATCCGGGCACCGAATACCAACTCTATCGTTGATCCGGTGAGCAGAGCCCTTGTTTTGGGAGATAGCGATGATGATGGCATTCTTGATCGTTGGGAACAGGTGTATGGACTGGATGATCCGAATGAAGATTTCGATGGAGACGGATTGACCAATCTTCAGGAGTTTCAGACAGCGACCAATCCTACCGTTCGTGATACTGATGGAGATGGTCTCAGTGATGGGGAAGAAGTGGATCCGCTCTCACCTGAATCGGTTCAGAAAAAAGTGTCTTTTGAGGATGTCGCTGATTCGAATCCCTCTTTTGAGGCGATTCAAACCCTGGCCAATCTGGGCTTTATCCAGGGCTATGATGACGGAAGTTTCCGACCTGATCAGCCGGTGACCCGAGCTGAAGCTCTGAAGATCATTATGTCCGTGATTCGTTGTGAAAACTGTCAATTTCCACTTCAGAGTACCATTGCTGAATATGATCCGACCCAGGAAGGTTTGGATTATTTTGAACAGTTTCATGGAGGGGTGTTTGATTCAGATTTTGATCCCTTGAAGATGTTTGCTTTTTCTGAGAATGCTTTGCAGTCGCGGGATGATCAGATTCGGACGTACTTCGATGTGCAGATGAGTGATTGGTATTACTACTGCGTGGAAATTGCCACCAAGCTGGGGCTGGTCCACGGATATCGGGGGTTTGAAAACGGGAAGAATGCCTTGGGGACTTTTGTTCCTGGAAGAGATGTGAATATCGCCGAGCTGATGAAGATGGTGATCGAAGCGGTGGGGGATAAGGGAAAGCAGAGCTCGAGGGTGTTTGGTGTTTCCGAAGGATGGTGGAATGATTCTTCGAACAATTATCTGGCGACTGCTGAAGAAGATTTGGGTTTGCTTCTGGATGATTCCCGGTATGGAGACCCCCTTCAGCAGGCAACTCGTGCCGAGGTTGCTTATGCGGCTTGGAAGGTCTTGAAGTCCAATGAGGATTTTGATTTTGATGAGGATGGGGTGGCGAATAAGGGTGATCAATGCCCTTGTAAGGCCACCAATGTGGAGGCGGTGGAGGCCCAGGGTTGTCCGCTGGATCTTGCGCCTTATGGTCCGGTGTCCCCACAGGGAGGCGTGAGTTCGGTCAGCCCCAGAGGGACACGTGAGCTTTTCGCGGGTGTTGAAATTACCCAGTATTGTCCGTGTCTGGTGTTGGTTCCGGCGGATTTGTATGATGGTTCATCGTTTTTTGGGGTTATTACCGGGACAGGGGAGAATAGTGATAGGGTGTATAGGCGAAGCAACACAGTTGCCGCGAAGGGGGAAGAATGAAGAAACGAGGAAATGAAGAAATGAAGAATGAAGGATCGTAAAGTATGTAAGGTATGTAATGATTGTATGATGTATAAAAAAATTGTTCACATATCGCTCGTTGTCATTCTGATATTTGCTTCGATCGCTCAGGTTCAGGCTGCGGCGACGCCGGATGACTGCAAAGAAGCTGCTGTGGAGGCATTGGATCAGGTCATGGGGACACCTCCTCGACTGGGGGGTTATCTTCAGCGACTCAGTAATCTCATGTCGACCAATGTGGCGACCTATCATCTGATCGATGAAGTGGAGCAATTGGCTAGGGACGCGGATGTGGAAACGAGAGGGATTTGTCGGGAGCTGGAGAAGGTGAAGGACTCGCAGAATTCTGATGGTGGTCTCGATCCCGTCTTTGCAGCAGCCTATGGTTTACAGGCCTGTAATGAGCTGGATGCTCCTCCGGATGCACAGACGCGCCTTCAGATCATTTTGTTGTGTCGAGACAAGTCGGAGAAGAGAATGGATGCTTTTCTGGGTCAGCTTCAGGGCTATCTTATGAAGCAAGCCGTAAGGACGTCGATGGATCCTTTGGTGGTTCGCATGCGGTCGCTCAACGAGAGGATCGTAGTTTTGCTGCAGGAGTATCAACGGGTAGTCAATAATTTTTTTACGTTTAGTTTTCGGTTGGGGGATACGATTTCGGGGGAGGTGGATTGAGGGGAGTTCGGAGTTTGGAGTTGGGTAGAGACGCATAGCTATGCGTCTGTACGGGGGGAGTTGGGAGTCAAGGGTTGGTGGGTGTGCGTGGGTAGAGACGTTTTGGCAAAACGTCTGTATGTGGGGTTGAAGGTTGAGAGGAGAGTGAGAAGAAGTGTAATTATCAATTATCAATTTTCAATAAAAGATGAATGTCCGGATAAAATACAAATCATCGCTGATAGTTCTATTTTCTTTACTTATACTGAGTCAGTTTGAGGTGGTGAGAGTCTATGCTGCGCCAGTAGAAGTTCCGGTCGATTGTCTTTGTGTGGACAACTCGTATCGGGTGTATGGAGAGGAACAGCCAGAGAAGAGGGGCGAAGGGACTGGAGGAGATCGGGTCGAAAAGTGTTTTGTCACGGTAGATGTGGATCTTTCAGGAGGAACAGATGGACAGGCGGAAATAAATTCGAATGCTGAAACAGAGATTGATTATACGAGTGGCTTTGTTGAAGGTGCAAAAAGCATCATTTCACCTTTGTCGGCTCTTTTCGAGACAAGTGGACTTGGGCGGGCGTTCAAGAGCTATTCTGCTGTTTTTGAAAATCATACGGAGCAATATCATGGTTTTCTGGATGAAAAAATCTTCGCTTACTCAATTCGTAAAACGGCAGAATTATCCTCTGTAGAGGAGTTTAATACTTATTTTGATTATGAGGAGGGGGATTGTAAAAGTTTCGACAACCCCAAGCCGGAATGTGTGATTCAGCGGGCGATGTGCAGCTATGAAAAATATGTTGGGGTTTTATTCAATGTCTCGGGGCAGTCACTCGCGGATAATGCGATGCAGGATGCGATTGAGAATCCTGATTTGCAAACGTCAGATATCCAGACCCTTCTCACCTTGATTAGTAAGCGTGATCAAGCCCTTATGCAGGAGGCGCAGGGTTCTCAACAGGCTTTGGATCAAGCGATCGCGATTTACGCCCAGTTTTTTCAGACTTATCGCCTGCATTTGCGATTTAAGGAGATTATCGCCGCTCTTGTGAAGGTGAGGAATGTGACTTCTTCTTTGGATCAGCTGGTGGCTTGTTTGCCGAATAAGTTTGTGGGAGTGGCGACGACGAAATGTAACTAGGGGAGGGACGATAAGGAGGATAAGGACGATAAGGATGATAAGGAATTTTATATCAGTATGAAAAAATGGTTCTCCATATCGATCGGTTTGTTCCTTCTCATATTCTCGTTTACGTTGACGGGATCGGGTCGGGCTGCTTTTGACGCGGCAGAGGTGATGGAGGCGAAGGTTGGAGATGTTTTGGATGAATCTTCAACTGTTGAGGGGTCGGGTTTTTATCTCTCTATCTATGAGGACACGGTGAAGAATGCTACGGTTCAGACAACGGATGAGATCAAGAAGCGTTTTGGTATTGATTTTGATGTGGATTTATCCCTTTCCGAGCAATCCGGTCAGTATATTTTTACGGATTTCTTTGAGAATCCCTGGGGATACCACACGAGTACTGCTGCTCCAAAACTTAAGGACACTCTGAGGAGTGATTGTGTCAGGATTCGCGCCGCGGAGGCTGATGAGGAGGCGAGGAGGTGGCAGCTGGTGAAGAGAAGGTTACAGCGCGATCCGAATATCCGAATGCATCCGAATGACCCGAATGGCCCGAATGGCCCGAATGACCCGAATGATGCGAATGGAGCGAAGGAGGGTAGTGACAGTTTGCTTGAACGAGAGGAGTTGCTGAGACTCATAGGAATTTTTGATGAGACGGCACAGGCGAAGCTTCAAGTGGCGATTGATGCTATTCCCTCCTATGAGAGTCTCGATGATCAGCAGACCCTCTTGAATTGCTATCAGGATTTGAGTACGGCGGTGGATTTTGAGCTGCGTCTGCAGAGTATTTTGGAGTCCAGCCGGAAGCAGCTGGAGCTGTCGCAGACCTTCGTAAATGGAGTTCTTGATGACTTGAATCTTGCCGGGATACCCCGGTATGACTTGCTCTTCGACTTAGAGGTGATTGATTATATTCTTTTTGGATCGCCGGTGGCAGTGGAGAGAGGGGTTGGTGGGGTAGGGGAGTTCGCAGATGGCAGTTCGCAGTTCGGAGTTGGGAGTGAGGGAAGTGGAGGGGGTGGGAGTCCGATGATTCTGGATTTTGAGGAGTTGTTGGATTCTGGAGGTGAGGGAGGAGGATCAGGTGGAGTGAAAACGACTGATGATGTTTTAGCTGAAGAAGCACCTGCACTTGCTGAAGAATCGACGACTCCGGGTTTTGGAAGCAGTTCCCTGGATTTCGCTGGGCCTTATTGTCCGGTGGATCCGGAAGTGGGGCAGGGGGTGGTGTTGGATTTTTCGGGGTTGGGGCCCCCTGGCTCACTCGATCGTTCGCCTGTCCCCCCTGAAGGGGTGACTCCAGGGGCCCTCCGGCCTTTCGGAGAAGTTTCTGATGCTGAGATTCTTGGAACTGAAGATCAGGATCAAGGTATTCCGACGACATTTACGGCGGTGGGGGATACGGATGGTGGATTGAATGTGTCTCAACTTTGTGAAGGGTCACTGGGTGTGGATTTTGGCAATGATATGCTTCGATTCATCTTTTGTCTGAGCATTAGCTTCGAAAAGATTGGGAAGACCTGGCAAACTGTCCGGGACGAAAACTGTATTGCCTGTCATATTTATGAAATGAATCGGATCTTCGAAGAGCAGATATTAAATAGTAGCGTCCGCCCCCATAAAAACACGGGACAGATCATGGAGAGCGCGATTTGCGAAGATGGGTATGGGGACGATATTGGGTTTCACTTCTTTCTGGAATGGGTTCCCGTACGTTTTTATCCGGAGATTTGCTATCCCAAGGGAGGGGTGATGGGGACGGATTTCGCGGAGCAGGTGGGGTATCCGGAGATCGTCGCAAGAGTGAATAAGGAAGGATTTGAAGTTGATTGCGAGCTGGATTTTAAGGATGCGGATGCGGTTGAGCGATGTCAGGAAGCTCTTAAGGGATTTGATGGTCGTTTAGACTATGATTCGTTTGTGTTGAGTTATCGGTTGGGAATTGAAAAAGCCTACGCGGAAAATATTGAGGACCGTCCCCAGGATCTGGATTATCTGGATCCCGCCGAAAATGTCTGGAGGCGCTTGATGGGTTATCAGGGACTTGCGGAGCGCGAATTGCATGTGTTTTTGTATCGTTTGGGGAAGGTCGCGCCACAGTTTGGGGAGGAAGAGTATTTGAGGCAGGATTTTAAGGAACGTTTGGATTATCTGAAACGAACAATGGAGGATATTCAGGCTGATGATACTCTCAAGGTTGATGAGGTAACGGATCAGAAGGCGGAGCAGTTGCTGTGTTTGAAGGGGTATAGAACCAAAACAGGGGAGATTTCGGGAACTGTTTCTCAGCTCAAATGTGGGGATTATATGGATACGGTTCTGGCCGTGGAGCAGGATATTAATGACGAGCGAGATCGGGTCATGCGATTGACCGGTGAATGGAATCAGCGCAGCGCGGACTTTAATTCGACCAATCAGTGCGGGGTGTTTGAAGGGTCGAAGTATATTGATGATGCTTTGTTCTCTTTCTTTGAAGACCGCTTTAGTTCTGGATATTATATCGAAACTCCGGAACGAAAAGTTCAAACTCCCGAGGAGCAGGTGACCCAACAAATTACCTCGAATGTGGATTTTGACGATATTGGGTTTTTGCTCAATGAGATCAATCAGCAGGTCGAGCATCTGGGTGAGGTTGATCAGCAGCAACTGGAGGAATTGAGTTTCAAAGCGAATCAAGAACAGGCGCTTCATCTGTATTCCGCCCTGGCTCAGGAGTTTTTGGCTTTCAGGACAAACATGCTCCAGATGACGGAGTGGTGGGCAGAGATGTTTGCTTTACAGTTTGTTTCGAAGGGTGGCCAGAAGATAAATGTGTTGCAGAGTTTTGAGGAGAAGTTGCGGTAGGTTTTTGTCCTTTTGCCGCCAAAAGGACCAAAAGCGCTGGGGGTAAAATCCGCCGCGGCGGATCGCATGCCCTGTACCCTATATCATCCGAGAGACCAGTTTTACCCCCAGACCCCCAGTGCTTATGTCAGTAAAAATAATGATGAAAAACAATGAATTCTATCAGTACTCTATGAAACTTTTCTCCACTTTAACGCTTGTACTTCTCCTGACTCTCCTACTGCCAGTTCAAGTGGCCTATGCCCAGTCGGATCAGCCGGGTAGACCGATCGGTGGGTTGGTAAAAGAAACGGCTGAGAGTCTGGTGGATGAGATTTTATATGACAATATTGCCGCACTTGCCGGGCCGTCCTGTAATCTGTATACGACGGGCCTTGATTTTGTGAATTCCTTTTGGGATGGGATGTGGTCTCCGATTTTGTCTGCTCTGGATATTACCGTACTTTTTCGAAATCAGCCTTGGAGAGAGCTGATCTGGGGTCTTGAGGATGAGAGAGATTCGCTGTTGGCAGAGCTTTCAAAGCTCAAGAAGCAGGAGTGTGTGACGGCATTTGGTTTAGCTCAGCCGGTTATTTCTGCTGATGTGGTGACGACGAGAAGACAACAGGAGAGTTTGTTTAGGCTTAGGAAGAACATCGTTACTCAGGAGGCAAAGCTGGATTATTTGGGGGTTGAACGATGGAATCTACTCTATCAAAAGCCTCAATTTGGCGATGCCGCGAGGATTGATATTAAGGGATTTTCCGCCCCGATTCTTGAGACTGACAAGATTTTTTATTGGCTGGTGGACCCGACTTCTGTTTTCCCTCTCAGTTGGGAGCAGGTTGCGCGTGAGGCGAATCAGTTTGGGGAACGGAGTATGGAAGATCTGGGTGTGTTGTATGAGAATCTTCCCGATACCTGTTTCGCGGTGACGAATATGGCAGAAAATTTGTTGATGACCTTTACCTTCTCACTGATTCCTGATGGAAATCGTTTTCGAGATACTGAAGGCAATTATTATGAGGGTTTCGCTGATTTCGTGGCGAGAAATCAGATATTGATCCGTGATGAGTATGGTGAGCAATGTCGACGAGCAGCAGAGGGAGCTATTCCCGAACCGGATAAAACAAGTGCGGAACAGCAGTTTGAGGCTTTTCAGGAAAGCTTGAAGCTGATTCTTGAAAAAGCTCAGGAGCGGTATCTACAGGTTGAAGCAGAAAGTTTACGGCTGGAAAGCTCACTCCTGAAAGACCAGCAGGTGCTTGAGTCCGGGCAAATCCCTCCTGAAACTCAAAAGAAATTGGAGCAGGTCTGGAGATTACGCGGAATGTATCTGGGTCTGATCGATTACCATACCATGGCGCTGAATAAGGTGGGATCTTCCAGTTCAGAGAGTTTGAAGAAAATAGGAGAGCATTTGTCGCAGTTTGTCGAAGCGGTGCTGGGGGTGAAGTCAGATAAAAAGGGAGCGTTGAGCTCCAGGCTTTCTCTCTCTGAGCGTTTCGAAGATAGTCAGGAGAGGACTTTTCAGAAGCTCTGCTCCCGTCTTGAGGCCATGTACCGGGAATCCGGTCGAAGCACGGCTGATCTTCCGGTCATTGGCTCAGCGAATGGGCATGTGTATTGTCGGGCGAATCCGGATTGCGCGGATGTGAATCTCCTCAATTTTACCGGTGGTTCAGAGGGCTGGAGCAAGCTGGCGGAGTGCTCAGGGTTTACCTTCAATTCCGGTGAGCTGGGGCCAAGCCAGGCTACCGCAGATGTGATTGATGAAGTGGGGGAGGATATCGGGTACCTGCTCCAGCAGCGATCACTGAATGATTTGCTAAAGGCCAAAAATTTGCACTTTGAAGGGTTGCGAGCTCGTTACAATGGCTTGTATGGAGCTCAAACGGGGACGACGGCACTGTTGGATGTTCTTCTTGCTGATGTTTCCACTCAGCTTTTTAAAGCAGATGTGAAGGAATATTCTGAGAGTACTCCCTCCACTAAAACACACTATAGTCTGCTGAAGAGTATTTATGATCGGTTTTGGACTTTCGCGAATTGGCAGGAGGGGTATTGCGCGGCACCGGAGGAGCCGGAGGAGTAAGGGCGGAAGCTTCTTAGGAATTTCTGTTTAGAGTCCACTCGAAAAAAAATACAAAATACTTCGACTTCACTTGAACAATATGATATACTGTCTGTAGTGCTTTATGAGCTCTATGAAACATTTTTTCAGCCTTCAACAAGGGCTACTGAAAAACACCCCAACCACATTCCAGCGATTTTTGATTAAAAAAATCCGATTTTCAAATCGTCTTATTGGTATCCGTGGTCCACGCGGCGTAGGGAAAACTACGCTTCTTTTACAGTACCTGATGACCCAAAAACCGGAGAATCGACAGTCACTCTATGTCTCTCTCGATGACCTTTCCTTTTCTTCAAACACACTATTGGATTTCGGATCACAATTTGTGGAGGAATATGAGGGAAAACTCTTAATCCTTGATGAGGTCCATAAATATCCTAACTGGCAACAGGAAATCAAGAATCTCTATGACCGTTATCCAAAGCTTCGTGTCATTTTTTCAGGCAGTTCTTCTCTGGATCTTATTCAAGGGACCTATGATCTCTCTCGACGAGCTTTGATGTATGACCTCCCGGGACTGTCTTTCCGTGAATTCCTGGAGCTTAAAAATGGTATCCATCTCCAAGTCTTGAGCTTGCCTCAACTGATGAAGAACAGTGGTGAGTGGACGGCTCGTATCAGAGAAAATATATCTCCTCTCAAGGAGCTGAAGGACTATTTAGAGCAGGGATATTATCCGTTTTCTCTCGAATCTGCTTCCTGGCAGGAATACCTCCAAAGAGTGAATTCAACAATAGAAAAAACGATTTATCTGGATATTGCCCGAGTACACCAGCTCAAAACTGGAAATCTTACCCTTCTCACAAAAATCCTGTACTTTCTCGCCACGATTCCTCCTGGGACAGTTAATACCCACAATCTTGCCAAGCATTTGGGGGTTGCTCATGAAACTGCCGCTGAGTATGTGGAATTTCTGAGACAGGCCGGACTGATCCGTTTTCTCCTTATGGATGCTCGAGGTTCGAAGCTCATACGGAACGCCGCCAAAGTCTTTTTAGAGAATCCCAATATGCTTCGAAGTATTACCATGACACTGGATCAACCCGTGGACATTGGTCAGATTCGGGAGCTTTTTGTCCTCAACCAGGCTCAAAATGCCGGCCTGACCGTGTCGTACTCGGAAATTGGTGATCTGCGTATCGGTAAACAGGTGTTTGAGATCGGAGGAAAGAACAAGACCTGGGCAAACTTCAAAAAAAATCCACAGCGTTATCTCGTGCTCGATGGTATTACGGAGGGTGAGAAAAACGTTATTCCTCTCTATCTCTTTGGGTTCCTTTATTAAAACTTCGTTGATTCTGCAAAATCAGGGATTGATTACAATCAATCCCTACACGGTCGAAATGACAAAAAATTGTGATAGAATGGATCCATGAAATACCTTGCAGAAAAATTCGGAATTGCTTTGTTGCTCGTGGTGGCTGCTCTCCTGGTGTATTTCGCGTTTTTTATGGGCCCTGCTCTGGTGCCTTTACAGGGAGATGTTCTCTCAAATGGCGTGGTGGTGCTCTACAATGACGTGTTGACCACCGGCAGTACGAATCGATTCGTGCCGGGAAGCGGGTACATAGCCGTTTACGCGGATCAGGATACTGGTTCTTTTGATTTTGATCAGGTGTATTTCGAGCTGGTTTCTGGAGGAAAACAGAGTGTGGCTTCGGGACTTCAGATATTTGAGCGAGGGACCTTGTATGTCGAGAGAGACAGCGAAGCAAATTCTTCCGTTCATCTTATTTTGTATTACCTGCCTCATACGGAGGTCGAGGAGAATACTCTGCTGAGCCTTCTTCAGGATGATCCCTCAGCTTTTTCCAGCTATAAAATCGAGCATCGACATGATATCGATCCTCTCTGCTGGGCCCTTCGGTCTGAGCTAACACTACCCCAGGCCTGTCCTGAGGGAGGGGGAACGCCGCCTTTAGTTGAGGAAACGCTTGATGGTTCTGGCGGTGGATTAAGTTCAGACCCTTCATCCCTTCCAGAGCTTGATTTCAGCAATGAACCCAGCCGTCGTCCCGAAATCAATATTCGCATTCAGGATCGACTGACCTTCCTGGGTGAGCCGGTTGCGATTCACCTGGATGATGTCTATGACCCGGATGGGAAATGCCAGTTTTTTCAGTTCAGCTGGCAAAAGCCAAACGGTATGGAGATCGTGGATGTGACGATTGATGATCGCTTTGGAGATCTTTCTTTTGTTCCGCAAAACACGGGGTCTTTTACGCTTCGAGTGCGGGCTCAGGAGCTTTGTGAAGATTTAGGGACTCAGATCTCAGCTCCTCAGGTGGTACGGGTGATCGTCAATGACAAATCGATGGATTTTTCTGATCTGGCTTTGGCTCCAGAGTATCAAAATTCCATTCTCGAGCTCTATCATCTCGGTGTGATGAAGGGGTATCAGGATGGCACGATGCGGCCGACGAACGCGATCAATCGGGCAGAGTTTCTGAAGCTGATTTTTGGCGTCTTGAATTATGATATTCAGCCGGATATTTTTTCTGCTCGATACAAGGATGTCTTGCCAGGGCAATGGTTCTCGCATTACGTCTTTCAGGCGGATGTTCTTGGTGTCACTAAAGGTTATCCGGATGGGCTTTTTCATCCGGAACAAACGGTCAATCTGGTGGAAGCCCTGAAAATGGCCATGCACTTTACAACTCTTGAAATTAAGGATGATACACTTGTGGAGTTTTCTGATGTGAGTAATCATGACTGGTTTAGTCGGTATGTGAAGACCGCTTTTAGAGAGGGTATTCTCACCGAAGTTCAAGAGGGTGGGCCAATCTATCCGGGACAGCGTCTGACGCGAGGCAAAGCGGCCCAGATCATTGTGAGGACCTTGCTTTTCCCTGTGAATCGGATTAACACGGCAGATAAAGATGTCCTCAGAATGCCGGAGGAGTTTGAAGATTTTTCATCTTTTCAGTATTAGTTTGTTGGAGATTTTGGACAAACGAATGGCTTTTTTAGAGATGTTCATTGTCAGTTTATATTACATCCTTTCCGGCACTTCTACCCCAAGGATTTCTAGGCCTTTTTTGAGGACGTAAGCGGTGTCTTTGACGAGCTGAAGGCGGGTTAGGATTTCTTCTTCTGACTCGGCGTCAAGGATCCGTAGATTGTTGTAAAATTGACTGAAGCTCTGAGCGAGTTCGAAGAGGTAGGTGCAGAGGAGGTTGGGTTTATAGTTTTCCAATGATCTTTTTATGATGTCTTCGAATGAGATGATGGTTTTTATCAATTGTTTTTCTTCGGGTTCGTATACTCGTAGCTGAGGATCGTCTAGCCGAGGATTTTGATCCTCGGCTACTTTTTTTAAAATACTTTGGGTACGCGTGTAGGCGTACTGAAGGTAGGGTGCGGAATTGCCTTCGAAGGAGAGCATCTGGTTCCAGTCGAAGGTGTAGTTCTTGTTTCGGTTTTGCGAAAGCACATTGTACTTGATAGCTCCGATGCCCATGATCCGTGCAAGCTCATGCTTTCCCTGCTCAGAAAGTTCAGAGTCGTGAGATTCGATTTTTTCGTAGGCTCGTCTTTCGGCTTCGTCGAGGACCTCTTCGAGTAAGACGACTTTCCCCTTACGGGTGCTCATGCCTCCTTCAGGGAATTCCATTCTTCCAAAGTCGATGTGGACTTGCTTCATTTTTGTAAAGCCCATCTTTTGGGCGGATTCAAAAAGCTGTTCGAAATAGAGCTTTTGGGCGATGTCGACGACGTTGATGCCCAGATCTCCCTTCAGCTCGTCTTGCCAATATTTGATTCTGGCGAGGTCGCGAGTGGCGTAAAGTGTTGCGCCGTCTTTTTTTCGGATGATGGCCGGGGGTTTATTTGGATCGTTCATAGGGATGATGAGTGCGCCTTTTTCGCCTTCAACAATGATTCCCTTCCGGACTCCTTCTTTGATGATGCTTTCCATTTTGTCTTCATAAAAGCTCTCGCCGTTCATCAGGTCAAAATCAACTCCGAGACGGTCATAGATGTTTTGAAATTCGGTGAGGCTGAGGTCGACGATCCACTGCAGGAGCTTTCGGCTTTCAGGATTTCCTTCCTCCAGACGTTTGAATTCCATTCTGCCCTGGTCTTCGAGAGTTGGGTTTTGTTCGGCTTCTTCGTGGAATTTTACGTAGAGCTTGAGGAGCTCCGGGATAGGATCGGACTTGATCACTTCCATGTGTCCCCAGGTTTTGATGGCGTAGGTGAGTTTCCCGAATTGGGTTCCCCAGTCACCGAGATAATTGTCTTTGATCAGGGTGTATCCACAGGTTTTGAGTAGATTGTTGATGGATTGTCCAATAATGGTGGAAAGGAGGTGGTGGACCCCCATGGGTTTGGCAACATTTGGGTGAGAGGTGTCGGTGATCGCGGTCTGCGCTTTGCCAATATCGAGCACTCCAAAAGAATTCTGATCAATTTTATTGTTCAACCATGAAAAGGCTTCACGATAGGCCTTATCACTCAGCCAAAAATTGATGAATCCCGGGCCGGCGATGTCGGTTTTGGAGATGAGGTCGTTTTCAGGAAGAGCTGCGATGAGTTCTTCGGCGACTTCTCGGGGGGAAGAAAAAACCCCCTGCTCACTCTCGTTCGCTCCCCCCCTTACAAGGGGGGCTTTATTTTTGAGTTGTTTGGAGGTGGTGAGCGCACTGTTCGTCGAAAAATCACCGTGATCTGGGTTGTCCGAAGGTTCGAGGTGAATGCTCTCAGGAACTTTTCCGGTGAGCTTTTTGATGGTCGTTGAGAGCATTTGTTTGATGTCTTCGGTGAGCATGATGGTAGTTAAGGCTGTTGGATTATATCTTCATTTTCGATGTTTTTCAGCTACAATGAGCATGAACCATCATTTCTCCGCATGCAAATCGATCTTTCTTTTCTCGTCATTGGTGTGTATTGGTTTTTAAGGGCCTTGAGTTTTCTGATTGTGGCCAGGATTATTATCTCCTGGGTCGCCCCCCATTCTACTCATCCCGTGGTGATCTTTGTCTTGCGTACCACAGAACAGGTGATTTCACCGATTCGTTCCCGTTTGCCTCGAGGTGAGGGGATGGTGGCTATGGTTGATTGGGCTCCTCTGGTGGCTTTGATTCTGATCGATCTGATTCGCTATGCTTTGGTTTCTGTTTTTGTTTGAGTTTCCCTCTGTTGTTAGCTTTCTTTTTTTGCTAGAGTGGCGTCAGTGTATTTTTAACTCCATTTTTATGAAACGTTTCTTATCTTTACTCTTGGTGCTGGTGTTGATCATGACCAGTGTTTCGAGTGGTGTGAATTTTGTGTATGCGGAAGACTCTGACTCAACCGATACCACTTCAACTGATTCGAGCAGTGGAACTGAGGATGAAAACATGGAGAATACTTCAGATGACAGTAGTGCGGAGAGCACTTCTGATGATGAACAGAAAATGGAAGATGTTCAGACGAATGATGAGTCTGACGCGGCTGCTGAGGTGGAGAGTTCTGTTTCTGAGGAAGACTTCGATGCGCAGTTGACCGAAGTCGAAGAGGGTTTGGCCGCTCTTCCAGATGGATTAACTGAGGATCAGCTTACTTCCGAGCAGCAGGCTCTTTTACTCAAGGCTTACCTCTTGACCAAAAATCGACAGCTCAAACGATTTGATAACTTCAAAGATCGACTTCACGCACTGAAGCGTTTGTTGAATTCAAAAGATCTTAAAAATCTTTTTCGGAAACTTCGATCTCATCACCGGAAAGTGGAGCGTGGTGTTGGACGCCTGGTTAGAATGTGCAGCCAGGATGAAGATCGAAAGGATTGTGTTCGAGACGCGAAAGAAAGGATTCGAACGGCTGTGAAGAAGGAAGTGAAAAAGATTCGTGAGAGGAGAATGAGGAGGGGAGAGTCAGGGAGTGGAAATTAAGAGGTCTTTTAGCATCAATGACAAGATTGGGGGCCTGTGATATCATGGGTCCCCTTTTTCAATCCTTTATGGATCTCCTCGAACACCTCAATGACCGACAAAAGGAGGCAGTTCAGACGACTGAAGGGCCCCTTTTGATTTTGGCGGGGGCGGGGACCGGGAAGACTATGGCTCTGACTTATCGAATCGCTTATCTGATTCAGGAAAAAAAAGTCGATCCCCGGCAAATCTTGGCGGTTACTTTTACGAATAAGGCGGCTGGGGAGATGAAGGAAAGGGTAGAGAAGCTCTTGCTAGATTCAGATGTGTTGAGTTCCGGACTGCCGACGATGGGGACCTTTCATTCCATTTGTGTGCAAATTTTACGTCGAGAGATCCAGCATTTGGGATATGAGACGAGTTTTGTTATTTACGACAGTGATGATTCATTGGCTTTGGTGAAACGTGTCATGAAAGAGCTTCAGATTTCTGAAAAATCTTTCAATCCCAAGGCGATTAGGGGTGCTATTAGTGCCGCGAAGAATGTATTGCAGACGGTTGAAGACCTTGAGCGATCTGCGATGAATACCTTTCAGCAAAAAGTGGCACTGGTTTACGAGCACTATCAGAAGGCGCTTCTCAGGTCTGCCTCTTTGGATTTCGATGATTTGATCATGAAGACGGTCGAGCTTTTTGAACAGCATGAGACTATTTTACAGAAGTACCAGTATCGTTGGAAATATCTGCATGTCGATGAGTATCAGGATACGAATACGGCTCAGTATCGACTGATTCAGCTTCTTGCTCAGGCATATCGAAACCTTTGTGTGGTGGGTGATCCTGATCAAAATATTTATTCATGGAGAGGGGCTGATATCACCAATATTCTTCAGTTTGAGCGGGAATATCAAGAGGCGAAGGTCGTGAAGCTTGAGCAAAACTATCGTTCGACACCTCATATTCTTTCCGGAGCAGAGGCTGTTATCGCACATAATAAGGGGCGAATTGAAAAGCAGCTTTGGACTGAACTGACCGAAGGTGAAAAAGTTCAGATGGTTGATGTGGATGATGAAAGAGCGGAGGCGGATTATGTACTTCAGCAGGTGAGCCGTTCTTTAGGGCACTTGAATGAGCATGCGGTTCTCTACCGCACCAATGCGCAATCTCGTGTCATGGAGGAGGCCTGCTTGCGGTATGGTATTCCCTACAAGGTTATTGGGGGAGTGAGGTTTTATGCTCGAAAGGAAATCAAAGACATGGTGGGCTATCTCCGTCTGATTCATAATGCCCGGGATGATGCCTCTCTGATTCGGATTATCAATACTCCCTCTCGAAAGATCGGTGCCAAGACTCTTGAGTCTGCTTTGCGGGTGGCGGTGCGGCAGGGGTTTTCTCTGTTTCAGGTGATGGCAGCGGGTTCAGATCTTCTTCTCACCGAGCTGCCAGAATCCAAGTACGCGCAACTTCAGCGGTTTGCACGACTGATTGAGGGGCTTCAGGTCTTTAGTCGTGAGTTTCCGGTTTCGACTCTCATTCGGGAGATTTTGTATCGGACCGGATATGACAAAATGCTCCTGGAAGAAAAAGAAGTAGGTCAAACTCGTCTTGAAAACGTGGAAGAATTGATTTCCGTCGCGAAAAAATATGATGAGCTGGAGTTGGGAGTGGGCCTGTCGACCTTTCTTGAGGAAGTGGCTTTGGTCAGCGATACGGATGAACTTCAGGGTTCTGAAGATTATTTGACCCTGATGACGATTCACAGTTCGAAGGGACTTGAATTTAAGCACGTGTACCTGATCGGCCTGGAAGAAGGGGTTTTTCCTCATTCCCGTGCGGCTTTTGATCCTGAGCAGATGGAAGAAGAGCGGCGGTTGATGTATGTGGGGATGACCCGCGCCAGAGAGTTTTTGCATCTTATCTGGGCCCGGAGGAGAATGCTTTTTGGTGAAACGCAGTACAACCCTCCCTCCTCATTTTTGAAACACCTACCTCCCGAATGTGCGGATGGGGAATACCTGGCTCAGCAGGGAGAAGTAGAGATGGTGGGGCGATTGCGAGAGGTGGGGAGAGAGGAAAAAATTGTATTTTCGGATGAAATACCGGGGTTTATGCAGCAATTGAGTGGATCAAAAGGGTTTGGCAGCTCCGCATCAGCATTTATCGAAGGTGATGAGCTGGAGCATAAGGTCTTCGGCCGGGGCATTATTCGCACTCTCAAAGGGGATATCGCGGATGTTGAGTTTGAACATTATGGCATGAAGAAAATTGCGCTGAATGTGGCGCCGGTGAGGAAGGTTTAAAGTAACTGTACAGGCCTCCTGATAGAAGAGGTAAACATACCCGTCAGACGCGGTAAAAAAACTCACCCCCTTGGTCCCCCTCTCTTCGGAAGAGAGGGGGAAAGAGCGTTAAGCGAAGGGGGTGAGTTTTTTAGGAGATGTTGGCAGTTACGGTCTAAATATTGTCATAACTCATCGGAGGGGCTTCTTCTTCAGGGAGTTCTTTATTCACTTTTTCTAGGGGGATTCCCTTTTCTCTTATGTGCTCGATGTGTTTTTTGGCTTGTCGGATCAGGTTGGCTTCAGCCTTGTCAATGGCTTCTTTGGGAACATGGGTCATTTCAGTGTGATGCAGCACTTTTCCGCCAATCTGAAGCGTTGATTTCACTTCGTAGGATTCATGTCGTTCATGATGTTCGATATCGATGGTGAGGATTTTGTTGTCTTCCTGATAGCTGGACAGGAAGCGTTCCAGGTGTTCGAAGCGTTTTTCGGCGTAGAGTTTGAGGTCTTCTTTGAGAGCTTCCGTGGTGTTTTTGAAGTGGAATCGGAGATTCATGGGAAATGGGGAAGGATGATAAGGACTATAATGACTATAAGGATGATTATGAAGACTGGAAATAGGAAACAAAAAAATAGAAAATAAAAAAATGAAGCGGACTATTGGACTTCCCGCTCGAGGTGGGTCAGCTGAGAAATACTTCCATTGAGAATTTCCCGGTTGATCACGTTCATCTCAGTGTCGAAGGTGTAGATATAGGGTACTCCCGTGGGGATATTGACCTTGATAATCTCATCGGGGCTGAGCTTTTCCAGCTTCATGACGATGCTTCTCAGGCTGTTGCCGTGAGCGGTGACCAGGACATTTTTACCTTGTTTAACTTCCGTGAGGATTTTTTCGGTGAGGTAGGGGATGGTTCTGTCACAGGTGTCCTTGAGGCTCTCTCCTTCAGGCGGAGCAATGTCGTAACTGCGTCTCCAGAGCTGAACTTGTTCTTCTCCAAATTCTTCCCGGGTTTTATCCTTGTTCTTTCCCTGGAGAGCTCCATAATGCCTCTCATTGAGGGCTTGGTCTTTGAAAACGAGGATGTCACTTTGTCCGATTTCATCTAAGATGATCTTTTGCGTGTCGATGGCCCTGGACAATACTGAGGTAAAGGCTATATCAAAATGCAGCCCTTTCAGCTTCTTGCCGGCTTCATGGGCTTCTTCGATGCCTTGTTCTGCCAGGGGAACATCCATCCAGCCCGTAAAAATATTATGAATATTCCATTCTGAAGCGCCGTGGCGGACGAGCACGAGTTTTCCAAGATTTGGCATAGGTGTTAAATTCAGCTTCTTTATGCTATCCTTCTCCCGCATTGATTTCAACTCCAATGGCAAAAAAGCCTAGAAAACGAAAACATGACAAGTATGCCACCCTGAATGATCCCCAGGCTGAATTTGATTTTCATGGCTTAGGAAAGCTTCGGGAAGAAGATATTCAGCGATTGGCTCAGGATTTTATTTATCAGTCAGCCCAGAGGGGATTGAAGAGGGTGTTGATTGTGACTGGTAAGGGTTTACATTCATCTGATGGGCCCGTCATCCGTCCCATGCTTTCCTGGTACTTGCACAAGCTGCCTCAGGTCCAGTTGGTTGTTTCCGCGAGGGTTGATCGTGGTGGTGAGGGGGCGCTTGAGGTTCACCTTCGGTGAGCCAATTTCCAATTATCATTTTTTTTCAGTCTGTGCTAGGATATCGGCACTTTCAATTTGTTTTTTTGATGTGAATCTTGAGCAGGAACTCAAAGCTTTGATTTTGCTGGCAACTGCTGAAGATGGTGCCACTGACGTGACTTCTCAGACCCTTTTTGATGATGATGTCCTCAAGGAGGGGGTCATTATTGCCAAACAAAATGGAGTTTTGTGCGGTTTGAAATTTCTTCAGCAGATTGCTCAGGCGATTGATGAAGAGCTCGTGGTTGATCCATTCTTGGATGAAGGAGATAACGTCAAAGAACGCATGATGATCGCTAGTATTACCGGGAAGGCCGCGTCTTTGTTGAGAGCTGAGCGGATCCTGCTCAATTTTTTGGGCCGGCTTTCTGGTATCGCGACCATGACTCGGCAATTTGTTCAGTGTGTGGACGCTCATGGTGGTGTTATTTTGGACACGCGTAAGACCGTTCCGGGTTGGAGGTATCTCGATAAATACGCAGTAAAAATCGGTGGAGGGGTCAATCATCGCATGAATCTCGAGGAGGTGGCCATCATTAAGGACACGCATGTGGATGGGATGGGTGGAATATCAGCTGCCATTGTTCGGTTTCGTGAGAAAAATAAAGATACGCCGCTTATTGTTGAGGTCCGGGATTTGAAAGAGTTGCAGGAAGCTTTGGGATACGCAAAATCTCTTAATCGGATTATTTTGGATAATTTCACTCTGGATCTGATGACAGAGGCTGTCGAGCTGGCGTCGCAGAAGATATTGCTGGAAGCTTCAGGTGGTGTCACCCTCGAAAATGCTGAGCAGATCGCTGAGACAGGGGTTCATTTTCTTTCTGTTGGGGCGCTGACTCATAGTTCAAAGATTTTTGATTGGAGTTTTCGGTTGTCTTAGGGGTGGCTTTTTCGTAAGCTGAAGTCGATCATCATGCATTTTTTTCCTATGCGTACTCGCTCCTGGATTCTCGCGGTGGTATCGGTCCTCGGTGCCGGGATTGTGTTTGTTTCTTTTTGGACACAGCGCCTTCCTTTTGAAGAAACGCGGGATGTGACGGTTTCTGATGCGGGAATTGTTGAGGATCCTAATGCCGAATTGCCTGATGGTATGAAGCCTATTACCGCTGATTCCGGTCTTCATGACGCACCACAGTTGGTTGAGCAGGACTGGATTTCGTTTCAGGTTCCGAGAGTGGTGGAGGATTCCGGGGTCACCATTGATATGAAGATCCTTCAGGAATTGGATCAGATCGATGTGAACTGGACTCATCCGGCTACGGGGAATATGGATGCTCATACGCTTCAGAGTTTTAGCCCAGGGGATACTGTAGCCAGCTACCATGCACAGTCCTCATATGGCAACTTCCTACCCGGAGATAATGTGTTTGAAATCCTCGGATACCGCCCCTTGAAAGAAGGTGACGCGGAAGACAGAACTTTGGCTGATCGGGAAAAGTTTCGGTTTCGCGTGACGATTAGTTTTGATTTACAGGATATGATGGGGGTGAGCACGGAAGATATTGTTTTGTCTGATCTTCCTGAGCTGACGGATTCTGATGCGGTTGTTTTGAATGGGGATGTCCCTGGGGGGGTGGAGAAGCTTCAGGTTTACTCTTTCAATCCGAATTCCGGTGGCGCTACTTTTGGAGTTTTGAATCGTTTTAGTCCTGGTGATGTCCGCTTTGATTACCATGCTGAAGAAAAGCTGGGAAATCTTCTTCCCGGGCTCAATCAGTATGTTGTTGAGGCTTTTGATGCTGATGGACTGCTTATGGCGAGGAAGCATTTTAGTCTTCGTTCGACCAAATGGTCTTTGAACGATCACGTCGATCGATTGTTTGGGGCTTTCACTCTGGTGAAAGGAGGATGGTATGTTTCTGCGAAGAAGCCCTGGTTTTCTCTACGGCCCGTGTATGAGACTTCGTTTCCTGATGAGCCGGAAGGAAGAATTATTCTCCCGCGTCCAGGATTAGAGTACAGTTCCCAGTCTTCGCTGGAGACGCCTCTCTGTGATTTTTTGAATGGGATGGATTATGAGAAAGAAAATTATAGTTATCGGGCCTACTCCTACGAAAAATGTCAGCAGTACCGATATGGGGTTACGGTCTATGAGCGGTTTCTGGACGCTCTTCGCTACGAGCAGCTTCTGATCATCCAGCCGACAGACTACAAAGATCTTTCAGAGACAGTTTCCAGCGCTTTTGTCATGGTTGAGACGGGTGGAATGCCTCTGACTGAGGGAATCATCAGCTTTGAGGGTATGGAAGAGAGCTTTTCGGACACTGTTTCTGCTGCTGATGGAGAGAAGACTACTCCTGAGTGGTATTATCTCTACCAGATGCTGCTGACAGAGTCTGTTCCGTATCCGGACAAGAAAATTGGAGATATTGAAGTCGAGGCAAGTGAGCAGCGACGGGCTGATATCGTGGAAATACGAGATTTCTTGGCTGAACATAAGGGGAATGATCTGTTTACGCCGATTTTGTTTCCGGAGGAAGAAAAGTAAGTGCTGAGGTTTATAGGTTTTTAGGGATTCGAATGAAACGAACGCCTGTTTTAATTATCGGCTCGGGACTAGCGGGATTGTCAGTTGCCTATCGGCTTTCTCAGCTGGGGATTGCCTGTACGGTGGTGACCAAGGATGAGTCCGTGTTGGAGGGATCGAATTCGGTATTGGCTCAAGGGGGAATTATCTCTCGTTCCTCTGGAGACACGGCCGAACTTTTGATTCAGGATATTGTGAAGGCTGGCGCCGGAATTGGGTATCTCCCTGCTATTGAGCAGTTGGCTCGGGAAGGGGTTGATTTGGTGAATGAGGTGTTGATTGAGGGGGCAGGGGTTTCTTTTGATGATTCCTTTACTCAAGAGGCGGCTCACAGTGTGGCGAGGATTTTGCACGCCGGAGATCATTCGGGGAAGACCATTATGGAGGCGATGTTTCGGGCGATTCAAAAAAGTCCCCATGTCACATTTCTTGCCGGACATGTACTCGTGGATCTGCTCACGAGTGTTCACCATTGCAGGGGTTATGAATTCCGGTACCAGCCGAATCGCTGTCTTGGAGCCTATCTTTTCGATCTGAAGACAGAAGAGGTGAAGCCGTTTTTTGCCGAACATACGATACTGTGTTCCGGGGGGATTGGTCAGGTTTATGAATACCATACCAATGCTGAGCATGCCTACGGGAGTGGTATCGCGGCGGCGAATAGGGCCAGAGTCCGAATCCTGAACGCGAGGTTTGTGCAGTTTCACCCGACGGCCTTGCGGCCGGGGAAGGACGATAAGGATGATAGGGGGAAGTGGGGTCGCTTGTTTTTGATCTCGGAGTCGATGAGGGGGGAGGGGGCGAGGCTGATGAATCAAAAAGGCGAGTATTTCATGGATCGGTTTCCGTTGAAAGACCTGGAGCCACGGTCGGTGGTGTGCCGGGCGATGATGGAGATGAAGAAGGACTATAAGGATGATAAGGATGATAAGGAGAATAAGGAGAATAAGGAGAATAAGGAAGGCACTGTGTTTTTGAATCTTTCGGAGTATTATACGGGGAGCGTCCCTATTCCGGAGCGGTTTCCTGACATTTATCAGCGGTGTCTAGAAGAGGGTATTGATATCACTCGAGATCCCATACCAGTGGTGCCGGCAGAACACTTTTTTTGTGGGGGGATTGCGGTTGATTTGGATGGAAGGACTGATTTGTCCGGTTTGTTTGCCGCAGGGGAGGTGGCCTGTACAGGGGTTCACGGGGCGAATCGTTTGGCTTCGACTTCTTTGCTGGAGTGTCTGACCTGGGGGGTGAAGGTAGCGGAAGCCTTGAAGAAGGATGATAAAGAGGATAAAGACGATAAAGACGATAAAGACGATAAGGATTATAAGAAGGATGGAAAGGGACAAATTACAAATGAGAAACGAGGGATGAAGCGTTTTGATTTAAAAAAGGCGTTTGAACTGCTGGAAGAATGGGAGTCGTTCGGGACGAAGAAGGTGGATGAGGTGGAGATTAAGGAGTTCAAGTCTCGGATTCGGACTGTGATGTGGGAGAAGGTGGGAATTATTCGTCGAAAGGAACAGCTGTTCGAAGCCCGGGATGAGCTGCGTGAGCTCTGGAGAGAGGTTGAGCGACGGTATAGTCAGTCAGCCTTGAGTGAGGGTTTGATTGAGTTGCGGCACATGGTGGAGACAGCCTATGTGATTGTCTCCGACGCGGCAAACTATACGAATATAAAGTTGGATTCCCTGGGAGGGCATATATTGGAGTGAGGGGGTGAATTTTTCTTTACTGTTTTGCTAATTTTTGATATAATTCGATGAATATAAAAATAAAACATGGAACAACTTTTCAAGTCCCTCCTGGGTCATTCCCGAAAAAAGGCTGTTGTGGCGGTGCTTTTCGCCGGATTAAGCCTCCTGATTCTTTTGATCTCATTTCAGATGAATTTCCAAGGGCTGTCGGAAGGATCCGCGCAACTGTGGAGTTTGGGTCAGCAAGATGTACTGGATCAGGCGGTGCGGTTTGGGATATAGGGGGGGGGTGTAGCCTTGTGACTACGAAGCGACGAGTAGGTTCTTAGGTTTTTTTGGCATATGTAGAGTACAGGCTGCAATAGATTACAATGTCTAAAATATTGGTTTACAATTAATTTTAGAAAGTGTAATATATTATCGTATACCAATTACGAACATTATGTTAAATAAGAAACAACACATATTCGATATCCTCAAGAAAAATGGGCGTATTGATAGTCAGGAAATTGCCAGATCTTTAGGCGTATCCCGGGTTTACGCGAGTAAACTTATTTCAGAACTCGTTCATGAAGGGCAGGTTTTTCAGATCGGGAAGACAAAGGGGTCTTTTTATGTGCTGACGTCGGAACGGTCTCACTTTTTTGACATGCAGTTTCACAAGACTTTCAACAACACAGCACTCAAGGAAGACGAGGTTTATGGAAAGATTCAACATCTTATTCATGATTATCTCAAAAAAAATGTCGAGAGTATTCTCAGCTATGCCTTTACTGAAATGCTGAATAACGCGATTGAGCATTCGCGTTCTTCGAAAGTAACCGTTGATTTTACTGCCAATAGGGCAGAAATCTCCTTTGAGATCACAGATCGGGGGATAGGAATCTTTAACAATCTCAGAAAAAAATTTCAGCTCAAAGATAATTACGAAGCGCTTCAGCGTGTCCTGAAAGGGAAGCAGACAACCTCTCCAAAATATCACTCTGGGCAGGGAATATTTTTTACGTCAAAAATCGCTGATCGGTTCGAAATCATGAGCTCGAAGCTTCACCTCATTTTTGACAACACCATTCCAGATGTTTTTGTTGATGAAATCAAACCGGTAAAAGGAACCAGAGTCATTTTTCGGATGAGAAAAAGTAGTGATAAGGAATTGAAAAGTGTTTTTGACCAGTACACCAATGATGATTTTCGCTTCTCGAAGACCCAAACCATTGTCGAGCTCTACAAACAGGAAGATAGCTATGTCTCGCGTTCCCAGGCAAAAAAACTCCTCGAAGGGTTGGAAGGTTTCGATACGATCATTCTTGATTTTAAAAAAATTCAACTGGTTGGCCAGGGTTTTGCTGATGAGGTTTTTCGGGTCTATCAGACCAGGAGACCAACCGTAGAGCTGATTCCTATCCATATGGACTCCCCGGTTGAGTTTATGATTCAAAGAGCTATCGCCCAGTATCAGGAAGAAAAGAGGGGGGTGGTGGAGTAGGTAGAGTAAGTGCGAGTTTACGTGGGTATGCGCAGGTCCGTGTGTAGAGACGCCCTGGCAGGGCGTCTCTACGGACGACACCGTTACATATTCAGATTTTTCGTATTGTTCCGATCATTTTCCCAATTCATGGGGTTGTTTCTGATGTATTCGCGGATGTGATTCAGTGCGTTCTCATCACGGATGATGCGGTCGTGGAATCTGGATTGCCACGAAAAATCGGGATATATAGTGCGAATGAGTTTAGTACATTTGGATTTAAATTGGTTAATAATTGCGCCAAGACAACCTGGTTTCCATTGGGGTTTGTGATTGGGATTTTTATATGGTGAAACGGTCGTATTGGTAACTGTGGTGTAATCCATGTTTTTGTCCGTATCCGTGTTCGAAAATGCGCCCCCATTCGTGATGACGCCCCGGCGTGTTGTATACGGTGTAGAGACGCCCCGATATATTGTAGAGACGCCCCGGCGGGGCGTCTCTACGGGGGCCAAACGTCCCGTCGGAGGCATATTTGTGGTGGTTGTATACATATATGGTGTCGTTCGAGTGGGTGTGGTTATTGGTTTATTAATGATCACGATGGCATGAAAATGATTCGGCATCACCACCCATTCATCCAAAATAATATAATTGCGTATAATTTCTGTCTGTTCCCATTCATGCGCAACAATTTTCCCCATTTCTGATAATCGCATCTCCCCATCCCGTATTTCCCCAAAAAAATGTTCCATATTTTTCGCGCAGATGGTGATGAAATACGCGCCATCCGATGAATAATCGTAATGTTTTAGTCGCGTCGATTCGATACGGTATTTTCCACGGAATCGGGATTCGTCGATAAGGTGGTACGTTGCGGATGGAAACATTGGAACGATATAGAACAATTGTATATTACCATAATTAATAAGGACCATTCACGGATGGTCTTTACGTACGGATGTTTATGTTTTGTTTTTGTGGGTATGCGCAGGGTCGTGTGGGTTGCGTGGGTATGAACGGGGATGCGTTGGTTTGCGATGGTTTGCGATGGTGTGCGTGTAGAGACGCCCCGCCGGGGCGTCTCTACGGGGTCAAACGTCTCTACGGGGTGTCTCTACAATTTATCGTGGCGTCTGTACGGGTTTATTTAGCCAGGGGTTCATAAATGTTCAGCCCGCACAATAAAAAAACCTTTTGATTCATCGTCCCCATTTCTTAATATGCTGGTGGAGGTGGTCGGAATTGAACCGGCATCTTCCGGGTGTCAAGCTCGGACGCTTTACCATTAAGCTACGCCCCCATACCACCAGCTTTTGGAGCATACAGAAAAACCCTCCCGTGAGGAAGAGTTTCTGTGACACCCGGAAGCACTGTAGCAATAGCTTCAGCGTCCAAGCTTTGTATCTCTATGATATCAAACTCGCGCAATAAATCAACCACAAATCAGAAAAAGGGGGAGGGGGCGTGAAGGGGGTAGAGATGTTTTGGCAAAACGTCTGTACGGGGTGGCGTTGGCGGGTGGGTATGAACGGTGAGATGCGTAGGTCCGCGTGTAGAGACGCATAGCTATGCGTTTCTACGGGTGTATGATTATTGACTAGTTGGCACTTTTCACCTCACCCATATCTTCCCTTATAGTTTTTACATCTACTCTTAATTCTTCAATAATAGCATTAGTTTTGTCAAATTGCGGCTGTAATATATTCAGGATTTCTCTATTTCTCTCCATTCCGCTTACCTCATCCGTTGCCCCACAAGCCGTGAGCATACTGAGTCCGAAGATGGCGCTTAGCAGAATTATGGCTGGCTTTTTCATAAGAACAGATATTAAGGGTAAAAAATGTGTTCGCTAGAGAGTCTAGCCAAAGCTGAAAATTTTGAGGAGTGAATAAGGTTGACGGGGGTATTATTTTAGTTTGTTGCTTTATGGCCTCTTCATTTTATCTACCTCTGACTTGATGTTTTGCAGCTGTCCCTGGAGCTCTCTGATTTTCACCTGTTGATTATCCATGCCGATCTCATTATCGACCGGCTGATTATCCGGGCCGGTCACATTATCGACCTGCTGGGTGTTGCTGGCGCAGCCAGTCAGGAGGGGGAGTGAGGCAAGGGCGAGCACGGCAAAAAGAATAGATCTTTTCATAATGACCTGTTTAGGAGAATCGATTGAGTTGAATTTAGTATACCAAGGCTTTTTGTTCCTTGGCAATTGAGTGCTGATTGACTCTGATATTTTTTGTGTTTTTTAATAAATTGACAAATGTCTATAATATGTGTTATATTATATATATTCAGAAATCATATTTTGTCTATGGTTATTTTTCGTCGATTCACCAGTCGTTGTATCATCCTTCTTCTGGCTTTTGGATTTACGGTGACTCCCTTGGACGGGGTGCTGGCTCAGTCCGGTTCTGTATTCTCTGATATTCAGGGCCACTGGGCTCAACCCTTCATAGAGCAACTCGTTCAGCAGGGGATTGTAGAGGGGCGATTACCTGGACAATTTGACCCGGATGCCTGGGTTGATCGGGCTGAAGTCACAAAAATGGCACTTGTCGCCTTTGCTTCGCCTTCCATGAAGAAGGCTGCGGCTTCAAGCCGTTTTCCCGATATTCCCGTGACGGCCTGGTACGCCTCTTATGTTGCTGAGGCTCGTCACATGGGAGTGGTTCAGGGCTATTCTGACGGGATGTTCCACGCAGATCAATATGTGAATCGTGTTGAGGCTCTCAAGATTGTATTAGGTGCTGCCGGAGTGCCTCTCGAAACTTCGTTCCAGCGCTTATTTGCTGATGTTGCTCCTGGAGATTGGTATGCTTCTTACGTCGATTGCGCAGTTGAGCGAGGTTTGATGAGTCCTGATGGAGTTGGTCAGTTTGGAGCCGCTCAGTTTGTGACCAGAGCGGAGATGACGAAGCTCATTGCAGGACTTACTACTCGATCTCATATCTCAGCGTCACATTGATGACGACTTCTTCCGATCCGGGTTCAATGGAGGGAGAGGGGACGGCTCCGTCTTTATCCATGGCCACACTCTCCATGGTCATGCTTCGGACCATGTAAGGCTGAGGGGATCCGTATTCAGAGATCTCCAGGAGTCGCCCGATGCTGAAGCCGCCGGCTTTGGCGATGTCCATGGCTTTTACTTTTGCTTTTTGGATGGCTTCGGCGCGGGCTTCATTTTCGACTCCTGTGGGATCGTCGATCGTAAAGTTCAGCTGCGAAACAGAATTGGCTCCGTTTGTGACCACTCCTGTGAGAGCCGTGCTGATATTGTCGAAATCACGGATCCTGATACTGACGGACTGACTGACGCTATATCCTACTATTTCGGCAGGTGGGCAAATTTCCCCCGGTTCATATCGGCAAAAAGTATTTTGGTATCGTGGTGAGACATAATAGGACTGGGTCTTGATGTCTTTTGAATCCACTTCAAGGCTTTTGACGAAGCTGATCGCGTTATTCATTTTTTCAGTATTTTGTTGCTGGAGGCCTGCGATGTCTGTCCCTCCCTCAGTGATGACGTCAAAAGAAAATTCAGCAATGTCGGGGACCCCCACTGCATCGCCATCGGCAGAAACGCTAAAGCTTCGGAAATTGGTAGGTTCGCTGGAGCGATCATAAATTCCTACGGCTTTGAAGGTGACGAAGGAGAGTACAAGGGCGAGGAGGATAGCTCCAGCACCGATGAGGTTTTTAACTGTAGAGTTCATAGGAGGAATATAAAAAAATTGCTTAATGCTTCACTATAAAAAGTGATCATATTGTATGCTCTCTTTCTTGAGGAGTTAAAAGAGGGCTGTGGACGAATTTTGAAAATGTGTTTCCACGACTTCTTATTCGCTTTCTCTTGAGTTCTCTGCTTCAATGAGCGTGACTATTCTTTTTTTTTATTTATGAAGCGATTTTCTTTTCTGTTGTTCTTTACTTTGCTTTTTTCACTCATGTTAACAGCGTGTGACACGCCTCCTGATGTTGAAGAAAAAGGTGAGGATAGCATGATGGATGAGGATGAAGATGGCGATGGCGGCGCGATAGATCGATCGGGGGACGCGATGATGGAAGGCACCGGCTTTACTCGTCGATATGGGGTGGAGTCGGGGATGGTATCTTATACTCTTTCAGGGGTTCAGGTGGGGACGAAGACGATTTATTGGGATCATTGGGGGATGAGGGAGGCTACTTACAAGGATTCTGAAATACAGGCAGGTGGGGTGACAGTTCCATCCAGAGAGGTTTCGATAATGGATGGGGATTGGCTTGTTACCTACAATCCTGATACCAAGACGGGGAGTCGGATCAAAAACACCATTCTGGATCAGATTGCAAAGAATACCGGAAAGGATGATCTTGGCGAAGTAGGTCTTCAGATGCTTCAGTCCATGGGTGGTATCAAAACAGGAGCTGATATTGTCGCGGGTAAAACCTGTGATGTCTATGATGTGGTGAATCTTGCCACGACGACTTGTGTCTGGAATGCTGTTACGCTCAAATCTCAGTCAAATATGATGGGGATGAGTATTTCTGAGACAGCTACTGAGGTGTTTGAAGGGCCGGTTGATGTTTCCCGGTTTGTTGTTCCTGATGACATCAAGATTCAGGATATGGGGGATTTGGAGGAAATGATGAAGGGAATAAAGGGTATGTAAATAGTGTATTTTGCGGTTGAAATAATGTGTCGATCGATGTATAATTTTACCTGAATGCTATCGATAATAAAACTGTATGAATACCGTAACTCTTTCCCCAAAATTTCAAGTGGTTATTCCCAAGGCTGTTCGGGACTCGATGAAGCTCCGTTCCGGAATGAAGCTGGAGGTTATTCTGTTTGGTGAGCGAATTGAACTTATTCCCATCCAGCCCATTTCCACTCTGAAGGGTTTCCTGAAGGGTATGGATACCACTATTACGCGTGATAAAGACAGATTATGAATCTTGTTGATTCTTCAGCCTGGTTAGAGTTTTTTGCCAATACGACAAGGGCAAGATATTTTTTGAAGGCGATTGAAGATACGAAACGTCTTCTTGTCCCAACGATTGTCTTATATGAGGTTTTTAAAAAGGTCCTACACGAACGGGATGAGTCTTCCGCTCTTCGAGTCGTTGCTCACATGAGACAAGGGAACATTATCGATTTTGATTTGGAGCTTTCTGTGTTGGCGGCTCAGCTGAGTGATGGGCTCAGCCTTCCGATGGCTGATAGTATTATTCTGGCTACCGCGCGAAAATATGAGGCCCGGCTCTGGACTCAGGATGCGGATTTTAAAGGTTTGGATGGAGTGGAATATGTTTCGAAAACATAAAAAAACTCCTCTTTAAGGGTTTTAGAGGAGTTTTTTAGCGTTGTGAAAGAACGCTTACGACTGGTTAACCTCAGATGAGGACCTGGTGTCCAAGCCCCGAGATCCAAAATGTCCTTTGAATCCACCTCCATTTCCAAAGCCTTGTCCAAAGTGCTTTCCAAATCCTTTTTTCATCCCATGTCCTTTTCCTTTTCCTTCAGCTTTGTGCGCGGCACCTTGCTGGATTTTTTCCACGAGGTTAGGGTTGTTTGAGCTGATCGTGATCTGGACGCCATTGTTAAGGTTCGTTTTGCTGACTTCGATTTCCTCGTTTTCATTTTCCGGACGGTGTTCTTCTTTTGTCTGAAGTTTCTGCACGACTTCCGGATCGGAGCTGGTGATGGTGATGGTGACGCCGGTGTCGGTGTTTGTTACCTCACGAATAATGCTGTCTTTTTTTGCTTTTTGGTCGATCATGTCATGCCATTTGGCGACAAGTTCCGCATTGTCAGAGGTTCGAGTGATCTGTACTCCATTGTCGAGATTGACGACGGTTACGGTTACTTCATCGTTTTTTGGAGCTTTTTGTTCCCGGTTTTGAAGCTGTGTCACGATTTCTGTATCATCTGAGGTGATGCTGACCAAGACTCCATTGTCGATTTTGGTTTCGGTATAAGTGGTTTTTTCTTGCATGGCCTGGAGTTGTCCCCGGTGAGCTTTTTGTTGTTCGAAGCGCTCCTGGTGAGTGGTAGATGGGGCTTCTTCGGGGGCGGCTAGAGTGAATTGGGTGGTGAGGATCAAGCCGATGGCCGAGACGATGGTGAGTGCCATAGCGGCGGTTTTTTTCGTAGGCATGGGGTTGGGGTAAAAATTACAAATTATGAATGAAGGAGATGAAATGGCCAATTTCACTGTTTATTACGCAGCCTGAAAAAAAGTGTTTCAGGTTTTTATGCTGGCAAGCTTGAATTATTTTGTAAATATTGCATTCTTTATATGCCGGTTTCTGGTTCCGAAGCCCTTTTTTCAGGGGGTGAAGAGCTTCTTCAAATCCGGGCGCGTCTCCCAAGGCGAAGGCCCCGATTCCGATGACAAGTGCTATCCCCAGGTTGAGAGCGATCAGTTTGGTGGTGGAGAAGCGGTATCCTTTTTTGGTGCTGTGAAGACCGTAGGCTGCGAAAAGGAGGAAGAGGAGAAAAAAGATAATCCAGAAGAGGGGCAGGATTGTCAGGAACGGGGGTAGAAATGGGCCGTGGGATAGCATAATGAAGCCTAAATCACTTTCACTATAAATTCTCATGATGACACTGATTCCTCTTCCTCCGATAAAGGCACTGAGGAGGAATATGGTCCAAAAAAGTCCGTTTTTTATCCAGTAATGCCATTTTGGTATTGGTTTGATGTGTTCTTCCTGAATTTTGCTGAGAACGGAGCTGGAGAGCTTTTTGGTGGACATAGGAGTGAATTAAGAATGAAGTTTTGTAAGCTTTGCTCTGAAGTTGATTTTTGGGATCAGTACTAAAATGGTTTGGAAAAAGCGGACGACAGGATTGCTTTTTTATCCTGTCTGCGCTACAATTGGCCGACTTTACCATTCTATGGATATATATAATATCGCAATAGTTGCTCATCCATTCTTCGCCCCCTTCCAAAGTTCCCTTCGAGCTTCGAAGGATTTCGCCGTTTGCTGATCTGATTTATTATGGATATTTATAACATTGCTATAGTGGCTCACGTTGATCATGGGAAAACCACGCTTGTGGACGCTCTGCTGAAGGCGAGTGATACCTATGATTCGCGGAAGGAGCTGGAAGAAAGGGCTATGGACAGCAATGATCAGGAAAAGGAGCGGGGAATTACCATTTATGCCAAAAATGCCGCTATCACCAAACGAGGAGCAAAAATCAATATTGTCGATACTCCCGGACACGCTGATTTTGGATCAGAAGTAGAGCGTGTTTTGCGGACGGTGGACGCGGTAGTACTTGTTGTCGATGCTTACGAAGGCCCCATGCCTCAGACTAAGTTTGTCCTTCGAAAATCACTGGAGTTGGGACACAAGGTACTGGTGGTGATTAATAAGATTGATAAGCCTTCGGCTCGTCCCAGTGAGGTGATTGATCTTACCTTTGATTTGTTTTCGAGCCTGGGTGCTTCTGACGCGCAGCTTGATTTTCCGTATTTGTATACGGTGGCGAGAGATGGTGTGGCGATCAAGGAGCTGGGTGATGAGAGAAAAAATATTGATCCTTTTATTGATTTCATTCTCGAGCATGTCCCGAAAGCGAAGCGCAACTTCGACGGTCCCTTCCGAATGCAGCCCGCCACCCTTGGATACGATGATTATTTGGGCCGATTGGCGATTGGTCGCGTGTATGAAGGCAAGCTGAACGTGAATCAGTCCGTCACTATTTTGACTCCCAAGGGAGAGAAACGTTCGGGAAAGGTGTCCAAATTGTTTAGCTTCGAAGGGATGGAGCGGGTTGAAGTGGATCAGGTTGAGGCGGGAGATATCGTGGTCTTGGCAGGGCTTCCTGATATTTATGTGGGTGAGACCATAGCCACCGGTGAATCCATCGAACCTTTACCCGCAATCAGAGTAGATCCTCCGGCTCTAGCCATTGAATTCATGGTGAATGATTCTCCTTTTGCCGGTCGAGAAGGCAAGTTCGTGACTTCACGGCATATTCGCGATCGTTTGATGAAAGAATTGGAGACGAACGTGGGATTGAAAATTGAATTTGATCACAATGGTGATGGGATGAAAGTGTATGGCCGAGGTGAAATGCATATCGCGGTTCTTATTGAAACGATGCGACGAGAGGGTTTTGAGCTTCAGATTTCCCAGCCGGAGGTGATCATGCAGGAGGTTGATGGGAAAAAGATGGAGCCTCTTGAGGCAGCGGTGGTGAATGTCCCGGATGCTATGGCTGGTTCTGTTATTCAGGCTTTGGGAAAGAGGAAGGGGATTATGCAAAACATGGAAAGCCGTGAAGGAAATACTTTACTCGAGTTTGAAGTCCCGACGCGTGGTCTTCTTGGTTTCCGATCAGAGTTTCTGGTTCTTACGCGAGGAGAAGGGACTCTCTACCATGCTTTTGACCGTTTTGTTCCGCATATGGGGACGATTTCAAAGCGTCAGTACGGATCCATGGTTTGCGGTGAATCGGGTTCGACGATGGCTTACTCACTCTGGAAGCTCCAGGAGAGAGGCCCTCTTTTCGTGGAAGCGGGTGTGGATGTGTATGAGGGTATGGTCATCGGTGAGCATACTCAGGGGACGGAATTGGTCGTGAATCCAACCAAGAATAAAAAACTCACGAATGTGCGGGCTTCAGGATCGGATGAAGCTCTCAATCTCACGCCGATTGTGCCGATGACTCTGGAGAAGGCGATTGAATATATTGATTCCGATGAGTATGTGGAGATTACGCCGATTCATGTGAGACTTAGGAAGAAGTATTTGAAGGAAACGGATAGGAAGAGAGGGGGGAAGTAAAACTAATTCTATTTATGAGTAATAACGAAACATTTTATGGTTTGGGCATTGCGCCCAATATGCTGAAGCGGCTGGATGAGCTGAAGTTTGTCACGCCGACGCCGATTCAAATGAAGGCTATCCCTATCGGGATCAGGGGAGAGGATATGATTGGGATCGCGCAGACGGGGACCGGGAAGACCCTTGCTTTTTCTATTCCCATGATCCAGCGTCTCGCTGCCGCGAAGTCAAATGGCCTGGTGATTTGTCCGACTCGGGAGCTGGCGATTCAGGTTGATGAAACGCTCCAAAAGATAGGAGGGCCTTTCAAGCTGCGAACGGCCTTAATTATTGGTGGTGCGAATATGAACTGGCAAGTCAAGGCGATTCAAAGACGACCTCACATCATTGTGGCGACACCCGGTCGTCTCATTGATCATTTGGAACAGAAGACAATCTCTCTGAAGCAGGTCGGTGTTTTAGTTCTCGATGAGGCGGATCGCATGCTCGATATGGGTTTCGAGCCTCAGATCAAGAAGATTTTGTTGGAAGTCCCTGAGCATCGTCAAACGATGCTTTTTTCTGCTACTATGCCTGCAAAAATCGCACAGATGGCTCGATCCTATATGAAGAGTCCGCTTCGGGTAGAGGTGGCTCCTTCCGGCACGACCGCTGAGCTCGTGGAGCAGGAGCTTTTTGTTGTTCCCCGGAATCAAAAGTTGGCTTTGTTGGAAAAAATTCTGGAGCAGTACTCGGGGACCGTGCTGGTTTTTTGTCGGACTAAATTTGGAGCTAAGAAAGTGACTTCCGTGGTCAATAAAATGGGGCATCGTGCCGCTGAAATTCATGGAAATCGGACTCAGAATCAGCGAATGAGCGCTTTGGAGGGATTTAAATCGGGACGGTATAGGGTTCTGGTGGCTACTGACATTGCCGCTCGAGGGATCGACGTGACGGGTATTGAGCTGGTCGTCAATTATGATTTGCCAGAAAACTCAGAAGACTATGTGCACCGTATTGGACGAACGGCGCGTGCCGGGAGCTCGGGGAAGGCTATTTCCTTTGCCTGTCCGGAGCAGAGTCGGGATGTGAATGCGATTGAAAATTTGATTAAAATCCGTCTTCCGATTACCCCTTTGCCGAAGCTGGAAGAAAAAGCCTATTTGGTTCCATCCCGTGACGATCATTCTGAGGGACGTTTTCACAGTAATCGTTCTGAAAATGGAAGACCAAGGAGGCCCAGTCAGGGGAGTGGAAGGAGGAGTCCGGGTGGGTCAGGGAGAGGAGGGAGGGGGAGGTGGTGAGGCAGGTTGCTAGTTTCTGGTTTCTGGTTGCTGGTTGGTGATTTTTAGGGGCGAGAGTCGAGGGTTGTTGGTCGTCATAAACTGATGAATCCTTCGGTCACTCCAGATATGTTTTTTTTCTATGGGCTTTCTCAGGATCAGTCCTTCGAAGCTGCTGCATCGGCTGAGGGCGACGTAGACCTGACCATGTGCGAAGGTTCCCCGGCCAATATCGACGATGACGTTGTCGAAGGTTTTGCCCTGGCTTTTGTGGATGGTAACGGCCCAGGCGAGGCGAATGGGGTACTGGGTAAATGACCCGAGTGACTCCATCTCGATGCTTTGGCTTTCGGGATCGAAAAAGTATTGGTTGGATTCCCAGGTGTAGGGCAGGACCTCCGCTCTTTTTCCGTCCGAAAGGGTAACCAGGAGGACATTACACTCTTCTTCTTCATTCCATCCGAAACCGGTGATGGTCCCCATGCTTCCGTTGACCCAACGTTTGGCGGAATCATTATTCACCATCATGACCTGTGCTCCGACTTTCAGCTCGAGCTGCTCTTCGGTAGGAAGCTGGCGTTGAAAATCCCCGCTGGTTTTCCCCTCTAGTCGTATGGTTTTCCCCTTGAGGTTTTTCAGTTGTTTCCTATTGATTTCATTGGCGGAGGCGTTGGTGGTGCTCAAAGTAATTTCATTGTTTTTGCGATAGCTGATGTATTCAGGGTCTGTTCTTCGATTCAGATCTCGAATGTGATCCCAGGTGACAGAGTTCTCTCGGACGTGGTTCAAAAGCTCGATAAAGTCGTCTTCGTTTTGTCGATAGATTTTGCTGAGCTCGTGAATGTGCAGTATGGTTTCTGAAAAGACTTTGGCGTCGAAAAAATAGGGGCTGGTATAGGTTTCGCAGAAGGTTTTCTGTTCTTCGCGGTTGACCACAGGAGGGAGCTGATAGAGGTCTCCCACGAGGACGAGTCGTTTTCCTCCGAAGGGTTTGTCCTTGTTTCCGTATCTCCTGAGAGCTTGGTCGATGCAGTCGAGAAGGTCTGCTCTGAGCATGGAGGCTTCGTCGATGATGATGAGCTCCAGTTTTTGAATAAGAGTTTTCATCTTATCGAAAGGATGTTCTTTTCTGGCTTGCTCAGGGCTTATCTGAGGAGGGAATCCAAAAAACGAATGGATCGTTTGACCCTGGACATTTAGTGCGGCCACTCCCGTGGGAGCCAGGACTACCAGATTCTTTAGAGTATTCGTACGGAAATAGGTCAGCAAACTCGATTTACCAGTTCCAGCTCTTCCCGTGATGAAGAGGTGGCCGTCTCCATCTTCCATGTGGTTCAGGGCTTTTTTGAATTCGGCATTGAGGTCGAGGTGCATGGGAAAAAGAGGAGGTGGAGATATATAAAAACCTCTCTGACAAAATATCAGAGAGGTTTTTAGAATGGTACGATTACGCACGCTGGACATTGGTTGCACGAGGACCCTTGTCAGAGTCTTCCGTGTCAAAAGTGACGGCGTCACCTTCTCGGAGCTCATCGAATGATACTCCTACCAGTGCCGAGGAGTGGAAGAATAAATCCTTCTCTTCACCTTCTACGGCAATGAAACCGAAACCTTTGTCGGTTATACGTTTGATAGTTCCTTTCATAGGTACTGAATTAAAATGAGTAAATCCGCAAATGTTCCTCTGGGAAATTCGACGGAGATCCACTTCTGAGTACCTTTTGCATTAACGCAAGTGTACATAGTATATCAAGATTAATCAATGCGATCTTGAGTTTTTTTTCTTTTATCATGTGCAATGCTTTTTCCTGCTAGGCGTCCAGTGGCCCAAGATGCTTGTAAATTAAACCCTCCCGTCACTCCATCGATATCCAGGACTTCTCCCGCGAAATAGAGCGATGGGTGAAGTTTTGATCGCATTGTTTTTGAATCAACTTCACTGAGCTTAACTCCTCCTGCGGTGACGAACTCATCTCCGGGACGTCTTTTTGTCAGAGAAATGGTGAGCTTTCCGGTCAGTATTAGGAGCAGTTTTTCTCTTTCCTCTCGAGATATTTCTGAATTTTTCTTTTCGGCAGGAATGCTCGTTATTTCAAGAATTGTTTGGGCGAGGCGATGAGGAAGGTGATTTTTGAGGAGGGTGATAATCTGTTGAGCACCGTTCTGTTTCATTTCAGAATGAATGATTTCATTCCATTCATGAGCTGACCGTCCGGCTATCGGCAGCATGGCAATGTGAACAGGTTTTTCGGGGGAAAGAGTGGTGAATGCTAAATGTGATGAGAGGGCAAAAACAGAGGGGCCTGAAACTCCGAAGTGGGTGAAGAGCATAGGCCCTTGAGCGCTCACCTGTGTCCCATCATCTGTTTGTGCCCGGAGCTCCGCATGGGAAAGACTGAGTCCTGATAAGCTTTTTACCCATTCCTCAGCGCACAAAAAACTGTTTAAGGACGGTCCCAGAGGAGTGATGCTGTGTCCAAAGCTTTGAGCGAAATCATAACCGTCACCTGTTGAACCGGTGTGCCGATAAGCATTGCCGCCTGTGCAGAGAACTATAGCATCGAATTCGTAGGTTTTTTTGGTAGTTATGAGCTCGGCGCTTAATGGCCCCTTTTGGCTTATGCTGATCACGGGTTCTGAGAAATGAAGTGATACGCCGTGTTGTTTGAAAAGTTTTTCAAAGACTCCCACGACGTCCTGTCCCTTATTGGAAACGGGGAAAATCCGGTTATCCGGCTCGGTCTTTAGAGGTACTCCATGAGCTTCAAACCATTCCACCACTTTCTCCGGAGGGAACTGACCGATGGCCGTTCGCAAAAAATGGCTTCCCCGGGTATACTTGGAAAACAATTCTTTTTTATCCCGGATGCCGGTCGTGACGTTGCATCTTCCACCTCCACTGATGATGACTTTTGTCCCGAGCTGTTTGTTTTTCTCGAAAAGATGGATCTTCGCTGAGGGATATTCTTCCAGAAGTGTCGCGGCACCCATGAGTCCGGCGGCACCTCCACCGATAATGGCGACACGAAGGGGCATAAGGACGATTCGTCAATTCAGGTGAGAATATTCTTACTCAGATCGTATTTGACTGGCCTGAGAGTCTCATATTCGTTAAGATAAGGCTAGTAATAATTGATGAACCCTTGAGAATATGAATCACTTTATCTGCACCGGGACGTGTGGAGCTGTTTCGGATGATCTCGGAGTGTGTGAAGCTGATGGCTGTACCCATCAGTGGGAATTGATGACGGAATGTGATTGTACTGATGGCATGCATCACCGGGAGCAGGTGGCAGCTCAGGTCATCGTGAAGGATGCTCATGGGAATGAGCTTCATGATGGTGATAGCGTGACCCTGATTAAGGATCTTCCCCTTCGCGGATCTTCTACCGTCCTGAAGCGAGGGACAAAGGTGAAGTCCATCAAGCTCACTTCAAATCCCCAGGAGATCGACTGTAAAATTGATGGCATGGCGATTGTGCTGAGATCGGAGTTTCTCAAGAAACTGTAGGGATCTTTACTTAGACAGGTTTTTTGAGGAATATGGCTCCGAGGATCGGATTCGTCCTCCTTCGCTTCCTTTCCTAAAGACCTCTCGAGCTTCGGAAGGACATGAACCGGCTTTGTATTTGAATGAATGCATGGCTCCGAGGATCGGATTCGAACCGATGACCAATTGGTTAACAGCCAACTGCTCTACCGCTGAGCTACCTCGGAATAGTTTGGATTGGTGAAAATAGCCACAGCAGTCTACAAGAAATAAGAAGGAAGAGGCAAGCAAATTGAGATTTTCACCTCATGACTGCTGAGCCGCTTCAATGAGCTTTCTTCCGTTGGTGGTGACGATGTCCACCAGGGTGTCGATCTCGTAGAAGCGGGTAGTCTCGATAAGGAAGAGCAGCTCAGTGAAGATGTCCCCGTCGATGAAGGGACAGAAGTAATCGTGGACATTATCGACTCCTATGGCGACGTTGACTCCTCCCTCTATGAGCTGAACTACGGGGCCAATGGAATTGTGAACGGGAGCCATTTTGTGGCGGGGTTGCTGATTGTCCAGCATTGCTCTCGGGGAGATGATCACGCTTATGTCGGCTTCTTTGAGGAGCGCAACAATTTCTTTGATATAGCCTTCATCTTGCGCGGATAGTGAACAGGCGTGTACCGCGTTGACCTTGCCCTGGAGTCCGTGTTCTATGACTTTCCGGGCAAGGAGCTCAGTGTCTTTTTCATCGGGATCATTGTTCTGATCGATGTGAACATCGACGTGCTTGTTGTATTTTTTCGCGATTCCGAAGAGATAGTCCAGGTGCTCTGCCTGATGAGGGCGGTCTCTGGAGGGAAGACCTCCTAGCAAGTCGACCAGGGGGGCGGCTTTTTCGATCCATTTCCGAGATTCAGGGGTCATGGCTCCTTCCAGGACCTGAGAACAGATTTGGATATTGATCTGATTCTTATACTTTTCTTTTACCTCTAGGGCCGCCTCCAAACACATGAGGCCCACAGTACTGTCGACGTCGACATTGGTCCTGGTCATGGTACTGCCCTGACGGATCATGTTTTCAGCACTCAGCGAAATGCGTTCTACGAGGTTTTTATGGGTGTATTTTTTTTTCACGGCTTTCCAGAGATCCCATTTGACTTCCATATGCTCATTCGTCATCTCCAGGGTTTCGGGAGTGATCACGTAGGCTTTATCAAAGTGTGCATGACAGCTGACGGGGCCGCCATTTGCATCAATTTTGGTTTTTAAGAGTGTGAGGAGGTCCCAGGATTGCATATGGTGTCGGATTATAGATTCATCATTGCCTTGATTTCTTTCTCCACTTTTTCCAGTTGCAGATTTCCAGTTCCGCCTTGATGAGTTGACATGGCGAGCCATTTTTCAATATCTTCTTTGCTGACCTCAATCCGATCGATATCGGAACCGATTTCCCGGTAAGCGTCGCGGAAGGTCATGCCTTCTTTGACTTTTTCAAAAGCTTTGTGGGCCGCGAAAAGACCCGGTGAGTCCAGCATGGCTTTTCGAAGGATTTCTTCATTCGGTTTGATGTTTTGAATCAGGACCTTCATGGTTTCGAGGGACATTTCCGTGTATTTCAGTCCCAGAAAGAGGGGTCGTTTGATTTCTTGTCCGTCACGGTGGTATCCGGAGATTTTGTTGAGTATATTCATGTTGAGCTCGCTTCTGCAGGCCAGCACGGTGGCTGTACGACCTCTCATGAGCTCCGCGGCATCAAGGTTTTTTTTCTGGGGCATGATGGAGGATCCGGTGGCAATACTGTCATCAATGCTGAAAAACTGAAATTCTTGAGTGGTGAAAAAGAGCAGGTCACAGGCCAGGCGGTTCAGGGTGAGCATGAGCTGGCAACAGGCTTCGAGCACCAGTCCCTCAATTTTTCCACGGGAGTTGTGGCAGTAGATGACGTTGTTTTGTGTTCTTTTGAATCCGATCTCTTTGCTCAGCCAGTCACGGTCAAAGGCAAAGGGGGATCCATAGCCAGCCCCTGAGCCCAGAGGGTTTTGATCCACGATGTCATTGGTAATGGTCATCATCACTTTGACGTCGTCGATGAGGCTTTCCGCGAAGGCTCCCATCCAGGTTCCCACACTGGTCGGCATGGCTTTCTGCATGTGGGTGTATCCTGGCATGGCGATCATTTCGTATTGTTTGGCGAATTCAACAAAGACGAGGCCCAGTTCGAGCGCTTTTTTCTGGATGGACTTTGATTTTCTGAGCAGAAACCAGCGCATCATGACGAGTACCTGGTCATTTCGGGATCGTCCGGTATGAATTTTTTTTCCGGTGTCTCCGAAGCGTTCGATCAAATAATCTTCGATCTTTGTGTGACTGTCCTCATCTTCCAGTCGCAAAACAAATTCGCCTCTTTGGTAGAGGTCCAGTATTTCGTCAAGGCCGGTTTCCAGTTGCTTCAGTTCTTCCCTGGTCAGGAGTTCGTGCTTTTCCAGAAGTCTCGCGTAGCATCGTGAGCACCAGACATCATCCGGGATCATATCTTGATCATAGAGGATATCTTCTCCCGCATTGTATTCTTCGACCGTTTTGTTGAGCTGGACGACTTTATTTTTATACCAGATTTTCTTCTTAATGGTGTCTGACATAAAACGTGGTTTAGTGATCTCTGATCGCCCAATTCCCGACCACTATAGTCTGCTCTCTCCTTCTCTTCAAGTTCCAATTCTGTCTCGTGTATACTTTTTCTTGTTCTCATTTTTTCTCATTCCTTCTGTGAAACGAAATTCACCATTCCCTTCAAAAAATTTCGAATGTTTGTCAGAGTTGGAGATCTCGCCTCGGCCGCGTTTGAAGCGAGTTATTTCTTTACCTTTTTTGATTTTCTATGGTCTGGGGACCATTCTGGGTGCAGGGATTTACGTTCTGATCGGTGAAGTTGTGGCAGATGCGGGGATCAACGCTCCGCTTTCCTTCCTTTTGGCAGGAATTTTGGCTGTCTTGACGGGATTTTCATATGCCGAGCTCTCTTCCCGTTATCCCCAGTCTGCTGGTGCAGCAGTGTATGTTCATAAGGCCTTCCACCGTGATCGTCTTTCCCAGCTGATAGGAGTGTTGGTTATGGTGACGGGGATGATTACTGCGGCTGCTTTGGCCAATGGTTTTGCGGGATACCTGAGAGAGTTTGTGATGATTCCTGATACGGTGACAATTACGTTGCTGATACTTTCTCTCTGTACCCTTGCGGTCTACGGAATCAGTGAATCGGTAGTGGTAGCCGCTTTCACGACTCTGATTGAAATTGGGGGATTACTTCTGGTGATCTGGGTGGGGGGATCTCATCTGACAGAAATGCCTTCATTGTTTGTTCAGGGGGTAAGCGATTTTCATATCTCGGATTTTTCCGGGATTTTTCTGGGGGCTTTTTTGGCTTTTTTCGCTTTTATCGGCTTTGAAGACATGGTGAACGTAGCAGAGGAGGTTAAGAGGCCGCGCTTGACTATTCCCATCGCAATTTTGACGTCCATCGCGGTTTCAATACTCTTGTATTTTCTCGTGGTTTTGGTGGCGATTACCTCAATACCGGTTTCAGAACTGGCTGGCAGTGAAGCTCCTTTGGCCAGGATACTCGAATTTAATGGGAATATTTCTCCTCAGGTCATCAGCCTGATCGGTTTGGTGGCTATTCTCAATGGAGCGTTGGTTCAGCTCATCATGTCATCCCGTATTCTCTACGGCATGGCTGATCAGGGATTGGCACCCCGGGTCTTTGCTTCTGTGAATTGGTGGACCAAGACGCCTCTGATGGCTACGCTCTTCGTCGGGATTGTGTCTCTTCTCCTTGCTCTCTGGTTTCCGCTTAGAAATCTGGCGAATGCGACTAGTTTTATAGTGCTTTTTGTCTTTACGCTTGTGAATGCGGCTCTTTTTAGTCTCAAGCGCCGGCATCCGGAGATCCAGGGGGCGGTGTATTTTCCGATTTGGATTCCCTTTATCGGGATGCTTCTCAACGCTGCGTTTTTGGGAATGAAGCTTATTTCACTTTTGTGGTCATTAAACCTTGTTTTTTGAGATTTGTGAAGATTGTTTATTTTGGCCTGCTGAAAAAAATTGGTATTCTTAAAAATAACGTACTTTTAATTTATTTTTATGAAACGTCTTATTACACTCTCTCTGGCTGTGGTGATGTTTTTGGGCGTTCCTGGAACGCAGGCGATTATGATTGAGATGGATGGTCAGTTGAAAACGATTGCGGATGTCACGGCTCGGTTTTCAGATGTTTCTGAGGCAACGGTTCATGCTGAGGCAATTGCGGATCTGTCCGCCCGAGGAGTTGTGGGGGGCTATCCGGACGGGACTTTCCAGCCTGACCGTGAAGTGAATCGTGTTGAAGCTTTGAAGATTATTCTTCTGGGTTCCGGCATTTCAGTTGATCAGAGTCTTACGACATCTTTTTTTGCGGATACCTTTCAGGATGCCTGGTATATCAGTTTTGTTGCCCGTGCTCGCGCACTGGGGATTATTCAGGGGTATCCAGATGGAACCTTTCGTCCTGGAGCAACCTTGAATTTAGTCGAATGCCTTAAAATCCTGATCGAGGCCAATAGGATAGATGTTTCAGGAATTGGAGTGGAAGCTAATGCTTATGCTGATGTCAGTGTAGACGCCTGGTTTGCAACTTATGTCCAGTATGCCAAGATGAAGGGTCTTATAGATGCCGATAGCAATAACAAGGTTTACCCGAACCAGCCAATGGATCGTAGTCGACTGGCGGAGGTTATGTATCGTCTTTCTTTTCTCCAGAGGCACGACTTGGAGGCGTATCCCTTATCTCTTCAGGAAAGAGAACGTGTGAGTGGGCAGCTTGAGAGTTCGGAGACGATGAATGATGGAACTACGGATTCGGATGTAGAGGTAGAGATGGAGGCTGAAGTAGAGGCGGGAGCCGAAGTGGATGCGAACATGACTGTTCTCTCGATGGAAGCGAGTGATTTTTTCTTTTCCCCGACCAGTCTTCGGATTGCCGCAGGGACGCCGTATCGGATCCATTTCACGACCCAAGGGAATCACACCTTTACCATCGATGAATTGGGGATTGATATGGCTTTGACAGCTGATGACACTTTTGATCTGACGGTTGATCAGCCGGGAACCTATACCTTCTATTGTTCATTTCACCAGAGTATGGGGATGGAGGGGACTTTGATCGTGGAATAGCTTTGTGGACACAAAAAAACACCCTGTCCGGGTTGGCAGGGTGTTTAAATTTATTCTATCTAGGCTGGCATGACATTCACAAGGGTGTCGTAGTGGGTCTGTCCGTTAAATTTCTTCTGTCGCTTGTGCGTGTAGGTGACCAGGCCTTCTGTGACAGCAAAAATAGTGAAGTCTCGTCCCATCTCAACACCTTTTCCGGGAAACCACTTGGTTCCTTTTTGTCGAACGATGATATTGCCCGGTATAGCTCTCTGGCCTCCGAAGAGTTTGACGCCTCGGCGCTTGGACTGTGAGTCTCGGCCGTTGAATGTGGAGCCTCCTGCTTTTTTATGTGCCATGGGGGGGAGTTAGGTTGTAGGGGGTAGGTTGTAGGGGGTAGGGGGTAGGGGCTCAATCAATCCTTACCTCCTTACTGTTTGTGTTTATGCTGAGAGAGCATACTCTATGATCATCATATTTATCAAGTTAATTTATGATGAATCAGGTGTTTCAAAAAATTAATGTTTTGTACAAAAAAAGTGATCAGCTTTTGGCTTCCGGTCATTTTGGTGAGGGACTTTGGCCGGTTGACATGGAATCTGGACAGATGATGAATTGGTTGATTCGATTTTTTTCTTTGAAGCGTGGCGTGGAGGTGGGTGCTGGGGTGGGGTACTCGACTGGTTTTTTGGTTTCCGGGTTTCTCGTAACCGGTGGGAAATTGGTTTCTTTGGAGTATTTTTTACCCAAGGTGGAGCAGCTGGAAATGCATTTAAAAGCTCTCTTCGGCACTGAATATGGTCAAAGTGTACAAATAGTACCATCTAGTTTTGAACGCTGGATTGTTCAGCCAGGGGCCGAGAAGTATGATTTCGTTTTTTTTGACCAGCGAAAGGGGGATTACTTGCCGCATTTGAAAATGCTGATGCCCAAGCTGAAAAAAGGAGCCTTTATTTGTGCGGATAATGTCCTCTCACATCGTGATGAGTGTCAGGATTATCTGAATTTTGTTCGGGGTGATAAGCGTTTTGAATCGGTTCGTTTTGAGTCGGAGCAGGGCATGGAGCTGAGTCGCCTGAGATAAGTTTTGCTTTTTATCCTAGATGAAAGGGGTCTATGCATTATTGGGTAGGATCCTCTCTTGTGTTAGAGTCTGCGTACTCATGTTTTTCAATCTTGTATGAAAATCCTTCTTGTCGGTAATGGTGGGCGTGAACACGCCATCGCTGAAGCTCTCATTCGGTCATCACACAAGCCAGATCTGTATGTGTTCGCCAATAAGGTGAACCCCGGAATTAAAGCTTTGTCCAAGCGGTATTATGCGGGGACGGATCTGTCGGATTTTGAAGAACTGAAGCACTTTGTGGATGAGGTTCGGCCGGATTTTGCTTTTGTGGGACCCGATAATCCGATTGCCGACGGCATTGTTGATCTTTTGGAATCTTTTGGGGTTCCCTCGGTCGCCCCGGCCCAGGCACCCGCGCGGTTGGAATCGAGTAAGTATTTCACAAGGGAGCTTTTGGAAAAGCACTTCATTCCCGGAAATCCCCGGTTCCGTCAGTTTGATTCTGAGGGGGGGGTCATGTCTTTTTTGCAGGAGTTGGGTGATGACTATGTGGTGAAGGCGGATGGCTTGGCCTTTGGAAAGGGGGTGAAGGTGTCCGGTGATCATTTGCGGAATCATGAGGAAGCCCTGAAATTTGTTCGTGAGTGTTTGGGAGGAGGGCAGAGCTCCGTCGTGATAGAAGAAAAATTGTATGGGGTTGAGTTTTCGTTGATGGCTTTCGCGGATGGCCGGCACCTGGCTTTCATGCCGGTTGTTCAGGATCACAAGCGGGCTTACGAGGGTGACGAGGGGCCGAACACGGGTGGGATGGGTTCCTATTCTGATGTGAATCATTCGATGCCTTTTTTGACGGATCAGGAATTGGATCAGGCGAAGCAAATTTCACAGGCAGTGTTGCTGGCGGTTCGGGAGGAGACGGGCCAGGAGTTTAAGGGCATCTTGTATGGCGGATTCATGGCCTGTCGTGATGGGGTCAAACTGATTGAATACAATGCCCGTTTTGGCGACCCTGAAGCCATGAATGTACTCCCGATTCTTGAGACTGATTTCGTGGAAGTCTGTCAGGCTGTGATCAAGGGGACTTTGGATGAGCTTGAAGTTCGCTTTGCCCCAAAGGCGACGGTTTGTTTGTATGTGGTCCCGGAGGGATATCCCGATGATTCGATGGCTCATGAGCCTTTGGAGATCGGTGAAATGCCGGATGGTGTACAACTTTTTTATTCAAGTGTGAATGAGGAGGGGGGTGAGATTATGACTTCGGGTTCACGGTCTCTTGGGATTGTGGGGATAGGGGATTCAATAGAAGAGGCGAGATTGAGGGCAGTTGATGGCGTTGATCAAGTGAAGGGGAAGATTTTTTATCGGAAAGATATTGGGAGCCTTGATTTGTTGAACAAGCGAATTCAAATGATGGAGAAGCTCAGGGCTGCCCGGTTGTAGTGGTGTGGAAATGATTCGTGAGGTGAGACAATTCGTGAATTGTCTCTACGGGGATGGGGGCTTTTCTAGTGCGGTTGATTTTATCATAAAAATATGATAATATGATTATTGTTCTCTTCTCAAATAATGTTCATTTCATACTATGAATAAGAAGCGATTTCATCGATTGAAAGAACGTCTTTCTAGGAGTAGCCGCAAGCAGGTTATTACGGTTTTTTTGCTTACATTTGCGGTGGTTCTCGTTCTTATTTCCCAAGGATTTGTGCCAAATCAGATGTCTCTGGCTTCCATTATTGATGCGCCGGTTGATTGTGAGACTGGTCATTGTGATACGGCCGATTGTTTGGTTTCCGTGGATCATGATTGTCCCCTTGAAGAAGGGAGTTAGAGCTTTGCCTTCCAAATCGTCCAGACTCCGATACCAATAAAAAGGATCCCTGATCCGTATTTGATGTAGTGTATGGGAATGGTTTTTCCGATCAGGCTTCCCGCGAGGACGCCTATTGCGGATGCCGTGATCAGGGCTAGAGAAGCAGCCAGAAAGACGGTGAGTTTTGATCCTTCCTGGGCTGCAAATCCGAAGGTGGCCAGCTGGGTTTTGTCGCCCATTTCCGCGAGAAATACAGCCAGGAAGGTGGTGATAAACGATTGAAGCATGGTGATGCGTTTGAAAGTTTCTTTAGAAACCGCGCAAAAGGGCTGTCCAATTATCCGTAACCATCTGAACAAGGTGGGATTCCGCACGCGGTCTGAACAATCAAACAGCAGATGTTGGATTCCCTGAGGCTACATTGTGGATTTTGGATAAAGAGACATGTTTCCTGTTTGCGCAGTTGAGTAAAATGTAAAACAAATGATTCTTTATTTCCATAGCTTCCAGGAGTAATAGCCGGAAAAGATGGCGAAGAATACATTCAGCCAGAAGAAGATCCAGGATGCTTCGATGTAGCTGAAAACGGCGATCAAGACTGATCCGGTAAAGAGAGCAAGATTGCGTCTGAAGGTGCCTGGTTTGAGCACATATCCCAGTGCGATACCGGAGAGGCCGATGATAAAAAAGAAAGTGTTGATGCCTTCGAAGAGGCTGAGCGACCAGACAATAAGGGACATACCGCTGACGACAATGATGGGCGTTGAAATTTTTTCAGGGGCATTGCTCATCATGAAGATACTGGCGATATTGATCAGTCCTTGAAGGAAGATGAAGAAGACTGGTCCACCTTCAAGGTAGTTCAGGATAGAATAGGTGAGCATGAGAAGTCCTCCTATGGAGAGAAGCCAGTTTCGGGTAGACTGTACCGGATGTCTGACTGGTTTGTCGGGATAAGCCGCTCCGATAACGAGGATGAGGCCACCAAGGATTCCGATTGGGAAGGTGATGGGCATGGGGGATGAGTTAACTCCTCTTCTTATAGCATGATATGTTATACTCTTCCCACTTGATTATTCTTATGAACGTGCCCTTTTCCGGATTTACCACTTGGCTTTTTGATCTCGATGGGACGCTGATTGATTCCGAGCCGGGGGTTGTTGCTTGCATGAAACAAACTGCCCTGGATATGGGAGGTAAAGTGACTGATGAAATCGAGCTGAAGGCTTCGTTTGGTCGAGGATTGATCAATACCCTTCGACCCTGGATTCCGGAGTCGGTGAGTATTGATGACGCGATAGCGCAGTACCAAAAAAATTTTCCTCGTCTGGTTCAGCAGCATCTTAGGCTGATCGATGGAGTGGCTGAACTTTTGGAATTGCTCAGTATACGCAATATCCCGATGGGAGTGGTCACGGGGAATAAGCATTTCGAAGCGGATGGGATTTTTGAGCAGTTGGGGATTGGTCATTATTTTGACGCGGTGATCTGTGCTGATTCAATTCCTTTTCAAAAGCCCAGTCCCGAGCCGGTTCTGGAGGCGTTGAAGCGGTTGGAGAGATCCTTGGAGGGGTCTGTGTTCATTGGAGATAGCGAGCACGATATTCGTGCGGGAAGGTTGGCGGGGGTTAAAACCATCGCGATTCGGGGTGGTTCGAGTCCTGAGGATCGTTTGCTGGCGGCGGAGCCGGATTTTGTGGTGGAAAGTATTCGGGATGTTTTGAACAAGCTTGGTGCCATGAAGTAATGGCATGGTTTTATGCCAGCAGCCACAACATACCAATATGCACATTTTCTATGTTTACCGGAATTATTGAAACCACTGCTGCTCTTCGTTCTATAACGGACAATGTTTTTTGGTTTAATGTGCCCTTTGCGAGTGAATTGAAGATTGGTCAGAGTGTGGCCTGCAATGGGGCTTGTTTGACGGTGGTGGAGATTGACGAGCAGGGCTTTCGGGTTGATGTGCTCGAGGAAACAATGCGGCTGACAAATTTGGGAGACCTGCGTCTTGGAGATTTACTGAATGTTGAGCGGGCGATGAAGACTGATGATCGCTTGGATGGGCATATTGTCCTGGGTCATGTCGAAGGTTTTGGCGTGATCAAAAAAATTGATCAAGAATCCGGATCTGATCTTATCATTGCCATTTGTATACCTTTAGACTTTATGAAGTATGTGATTCTGAAGGGCATTATCATCCTTGATGGGATAGCTCTCACTGTTATAGCTCTTGATGATGAAAAGGCGGAGATTCAGGTGGCGATTATTCCCCATACATGGCAGAATACGAATCTCCATGCGCGGTCTGAGGGGGATAAGGTGAATGTAGAGACGGATCTTCTGGCTCATTATGTAGAACGATTGAAGATATGGCGTTAAAAAAAATAACAGATCGATCGTATAGAGGTGTTTCCGGCCGAGTGGCGGTTATTCTCTCAGAGTTTCATCCGAAGATTTCTGATGGGCTTTTGAACGGTTTGGAGAGGGTGTTTGAAGGGATTGAAGGATTGCAGTGGCAGGTTCATCGTGTTCCTGGAGCCTTTGAAATTCCTCTTATGGCGCAGCGACTTGCCTGTCTGGTAGCTGTTCACGATGATGGTCAGGAGGAGCCTATGTTTGATGTTATCGTGGCCTTGGGGTGTATCGTGAAGGGTGATACTTATCACTTTGAGATGGTGGCCAATGAATGTGCCAGGGGGTGTATGGAGGTTATGTTGGAGGAGGATATTCCAGTAGTGATGGAAGTATTGGCACCTTATTCTCTCAAAGAGGGGCTGAAGAGGAGCTCTGGTGAGCATAATCATGGTAAACTTGCGGCCTATACGGCTTTGGAGTGGCTGAATCTCATGAAGGATGATAAGGATGATAAAGATAATAACGATGATAATGATGAGTATGAAATGTGAAGTATCTCCTCACCCCTTGGTTCTTTATAGTCCTTATCGTCTTTATAGTCTTTCTTGTTATGTTTGATTCTGTCCATGATGCGGTAGCTGATATTCGTCAGGGGAAAATGATCATTGTTGTTGATAGTGAAGATCGCGAAAACGAGGGAGACCTCATCATGTCGGCGGAGCTTTGTATGCCGGAAGACATCAATTTTATGATCACTCATGCTCGGGGACTGGTCTGTACGCCTCTTGAGAGGCATCGCGCGATGAAGCTCAGTCTTCCTCTCATGCTTCGAAAAAATGAAGATAAAGATCACTGTCGATTTACGGTTTCTTGCGATCTGAGGGAAGGCATCACTACCGGGATATCCGCGGCAGATCGAGCCAGGACTGTGAGGGCTTTAGCTGATGATCTTTCGGTGGAGGGGGATTTCGTGAGCCCGGGACATGTCTTTCCTATTATTGCCGATACCGGCGGACTGGCTGCTCGCCAGGGACACACGGAGGCCACAGTGGCATTGATGCAGTTGGCAGGATTGACTCCTGTTGGGGTTATTTGTGAAATCATTCGTGAAGACGGTGAGATGGTGAGAGGTGATGATTTGCTGGCTTTCAAAAAAAAGCATGCTCTCAAGCTCATCACGATTGAGGCCCTTAGAGAGCATTTGGGGATCCATCTGGATACGATTATCGACCGTCAACATGCTTAAAAAAACTGCGGAAACCGTTTTGGAAACATCTTTTGGGGATTTTCAGCTTAGGTTATACGCCGAAGAGGAGACGGGAAAGGAACATGTGGTTTTGTTCAAATCCTGGGCTGATCACATCCCCCTTGTTCGGATTCATTCGAAGTGTCTGACGGGAGATACTTTTGCCTCCAAGTACTGTGATTGTGGACAACAGTTGCATTTGGCGATGCTGCGGATTCAGGAGGAGGGAGGGGTCCTGATCTATCTTGATCAGGAGGGGAGGGGTGTTGGACTTACGAACAAAATCAAGGCCTATGAGCTTCAGAGGAAGGGGATGGATACGGTTGAGGCCAATTTGTTTTTGGGAAGAGAAAATGATGAGCGAGAGTATGGGATTGCGGTGACTATTTTGCGGGATTTTGACCTTAGTACGGTGAAGCTGCTCACCAATAATCCACTCAAGGTTGAGGCTTTGCGAAAAGAAGGATTTCGGGTTGAGAAGTTTCCGATTCAGGTTGAGCTCGATTCTGAAAGAGGAAAACGTTACCTGAAGGCCAAACGGGAAAAATTAGGACACGAATAAATAATGAAAAATTAAGAATGAAGAATTCAAAATTCTTATCTTATTTTTTGTGAGATGTTGTTGAGTTTGGTCTCCAGTGTGTAGTATTCATGCCTGATAAAGTCGACGTCGTCCTTGATTTCTTTGATGTATCCGGGATTGAGCTGTTGATTGATGGTGATGAGTTTCGTCAGTGATTCAAGAATTTTTGGGATAGATCCTATTTTAGTTTCCATCTCTTTCAGGCTTCTTTCCAGTTTTTGCATGTCAGTTCTGATTTCTGTGGTGATGCTTTTTCCGATTTTTTTAATGAGGTCGTCCTGGTTTTCGGTATCACCGTAAATGGCTCTCAGGGCTTGCTTGATTTCTCCCTGATCATTTTTGATTGACGTGAGCAGAGCGATGATTTGTTCTGAATCGGCCATAATTCAGGGTAATGAATGATATTATCTGCTACGATACTCTTGATTTCTGGCTTTTTCAACATGAAATCTTATCTTCCGTATTTGTGCAGGGCTATTGAATTGGCTGAAAAAGGACGTGGTTTTGTTTCCCCAAATCCGGTGGTGGGAGCTCTGTTGGTTCGAAAGGGAAAGATCATTGCTGAAGATTGGCATCGAAAGATCGGTGAAGGGCATGCCGAACGGAATCTCCTGGGATTGTTTACGGAATCAGTTTGGCCCGATGATGTGCTCTATATCACATTGGAACCTTGCTGCCATGTGGGGAAGACTCCACCTTGTACGGATATTATTCTTGAGAAGGGAGTGAAGAAGGTGGTGGTGGGGTTATATGATCCGAATCCTCTGGTGAGGGGAAAGGGGGTGGATATGCTTAGGGGGTGGGGGGTGGAGGTGTTGGTGTTGGAAGAAGAACAGGGGGAAATACAGCGTGTCATTGCGAAGGAGGAACGACTGAAGCAATCCCGTGAATTTCTGCACAGTGCTGGGGTGTCGGGATTGCTTCGTCGCTCCAATCCAGAGCCATCCGCTCCTCGCAATGACAGTCTAGAAGAGAAGCTTCTGGAGGATCTGAAATGGCAGAATCGATTCTTTTTCAAGTGGGTTCAACAGCACCGGCCCTGGGTGAGCTTGAAGATCGCCCAGACTCTCGACGGACGAATCGTTCCGGAACGAGGACAGCAGCTCTGGCTGACAGGGAAAGAGTCTCAGGTTCATGTTCATCAGATGAGGGCCCAGTATGATGCAATTTTGGTTGGGGCAGCAACCGTGATCGATGATGATCCGGCTCTCACGGTTCGGAATGAGAAAGGAAAGGTGATTGGTCTTCAACCGATTCCGGTTGTGTTGGACGCTGCGCTCAGTGTTCCTCTTGATCGTCAGGTGCTTCACCTGGGTACCATCGTTTTTCGAGGACGACAGTTTCGGCGGCGAGAGTCGAGGAAACTGAAGTTATTGGAAAAAGGGGTTCAGGTTTTGGAGGTTGATACGACTGAAAAGGGTTATTTGCATTTGGGACAGATTTTGGATGAGTTGGCTGCAAGAGGAGTGACATCGTTGTATGTGGAGGGAGGGCCGAGTATATGGTCATCATTTTTGAGAGAGGGACTGGTTGATGAGCTGATGATTTACATGGCACCTCAGTTTTTGGGAGCAGGGGTTCTAACTTTTGAGGATTTGGGATTTGAAGGGGCGAAGGAGCTGCAGTTTCGAGAAATGAAGCAGCTGGGAAATGATGTGTATGTGGTTTATAGTTTAGTGGCGTGATGAGAATTTCTTAACTCTTCATATGGATAAAATCATTTCTCTCTGCAAACGTCGTGGATTTGTCTATCCGGGATCAGAGATTTATGGAGGTTTCGCCAATAGCTATACCTATGGTCCCTATGGAGCAGAGTTGAAGAAAAATATTAAGGACCTATGGTGGAAGATTTTTGTTCAGTCCCGGAGGGATATGGTTGGGATTGATGGAGGGATTATGCTTCACCCCAGGACTTGGGTGGCATCCGGTCATGTGGAAGGCTTCAATGATGCTATGGTGGACTGTAAAAACTGTAAGGCACGTCACCGGGCAGATCATCTGATCGAGGGTGCTTTGAATATTGAGGCGGAGGGATTGAATGAAGCGGATTTGACTAAACTAATCGAGGAAAATGACGTGAAGTGTCCCAAATGCGGAAAGAAAGATTTTACGGCTGCCCGTTACTTCAATCTGATGTTTACGACACAGCTTTCTAAGACCGGTGATGAAGATTCTACGGTCTATCTTCGTCCTGAGACGGCGCAGGCTATTTTTCTGACCTATAAAAACATTGTTGATTCGATGCGCGTCAAATTGCCTTTTGGAGTTGCTCAGATCGGGAAAGCCTTCCGGAATGAAATCACTCCTGGGAATTTTGTCTTTCGTTTGCTCGAATTCGAACAGATGGAGATCGAATATTTTATTCGGGAAGAGCAGTGGAAGGGTGTTTTTGATGACTGGCTCAAATCCATGCATGAGTGGTGTGAGTTGATCGGTCTTCATTCCGAGAAATGTCATGAGTATGAGCATCCCAAAGAAAAACTGTCCCACTACTCCAGGCGGACGGTAGATATTGTGTATGATTTTCCTTTTGGACGAAGTGAGCTCTATGGTTTGGCTTATCGGACCGATTTCGATTTGAGGCAGCATGCTGAGCATTCCGGCAAGACCCTGAATTACCAAGATCCGATTACCAACGAGCGATTTGTTCCCCACGTGGTCGAGCCGACTTTTGGAGTCGAGCGATCATTGCTTGCCATTCTTTGTGATGCCTATACGGAGGAGATACTTCCTGATGGTGATACTCGTATCGTGATGAAGTTTGCACACCACATGGCACCGGTGAAGATCGCAGTCATGCCCTTGATGAAAAAAGATGGGCTGGATATGATTGCCGAAAAAATCTTTGATGATCTGATCATTGATTATGCTGTGGAATACGATGATGGAGGATCGATTGGGAAGCGGTACCGCCGGCAGGATGAAATTGGAACCCCGTATTGTGTCACGGTGGATTATGAAACGAAAGATGATCAGGCGGTGACGGTGAGGGATCGGGATAGTATGGAGCAGGTGAGGGTGAAGATCGAAGAACTCGGTGAATGGTTGGGACAGAGGTTGTAGAGATATCTTATTTTTTGGTGTTCCTGTGCTGATGTTTTTGACAATTCGTCATTGTCGGGTATTGTGCCGACACATCTAACTGTTTTTTATGTCACTTCACGTTTCGACACTTCATTCGTATATGATGGGACCGGTAGATGCTGATGATTATTGGGATTTGTCTGATTTAAGAGATGCTGAGCCAGATTTTGATTCACTGACAAAAAAGGAGTACGTGAGAACCCTTACAGATAAGGAGGTTGAGATAAAGGTTGGTAAATTGGATCGGATTTACAAGAGATCTGAGGTGGCTGAAGAGATAGAGGGAAAATTGAGATTGGCTATTATCATTTTGATTCTTGAATTTCGTAAAAGACAGAATGCCGCTCTGATTACCGAGGGTCCACATCAATCTTCCAGCCTGGAGGGAGAGATAATTGAGTCAACAGATTTCGGGGATCTGAGCCTCGGATGAGGATGTTCCAGGTGAACTTACCGTAGAGTTTGGGGATATAGTTCGGGGAGTAATCCACTATTATTCCCCGGTGTTTTCTGAGATCGGAGCATTCACCATAGAGCTTGAGGGCTTCGTCAGCTGCTTTTTTAGCGTTTTCGTGGGCGTAGATGAGCTTGACTGACTCTGAAAACGGTGAATACAAATGTTGTTCACGAATGGCTATTTCTCTCTTATAAAAGCCTTCATAGTCGTGTTCTTTTGCAGCCATTATAGCCGGGTGATAGGGTTGATAGGTCTGAATGATGACTTCTCCGGGTTTGTGGCGGCCGCTGCGGCCGGCGACCTGAGTCAGGAGTTGAAACACATGTTCACTGGCTCGAAAATCCGGAATATGGAGCCCAATGTCGGCGATTAGGATCCCCGTAAGGGTGATGTTTTCAAGGTCCAGACCTTTGGCGATTATCTGGGTACCCAGGAGGATGTCGGCTTTCTGGTCTTTCATTTTGTGATAGATTTCTTCGAAGTCCGACTTGCCTCCTGTGGTGTCCTTGTCGGCACGCAGGACGCGTGCTTCAGGAAAGAGCTGTTTGAGCTGTTCTTCCGCCTTTTGGGTTCCTGTGCCGAGGTGCCGGATTGCTGCTGAATGGCATTCGGGGCAGGTCCTGTGATTTTCCTGATAGCTTCCGCAGTAGTGACAGATGAGTCCACCGTCCTGGAAGTCCTTGAGCTTGGCGTGAAAGGTCAGACAAATATCACAGTTTTCACACTTCGGAGTAAACCCGCAATCGCGACAGGTGATAGAGGAGGAGGATCCTCGTTTATTCAGAAAGAGGATGATTTGTTCTTTTTTTTCGAGGCGCTGTTTGATGGCTTCTTGCAGAGCCTCAGAAAACATGGAGAAGTTTTTTTTCTGGTATTCCTCGCGAAGGTCGACGATGGTGACCGTAGGGAGGGCTGAATTGTTAGCGCGGTGGGTGAGGGTGAGGAGTTGATAGTTAAGGGTTGAGGGTTGCCATCGGCTCCGAGGTCGCTCTGGCTCGAGGAGAGAGTTGAGAGTTGTGGCTTGAAAGTAGGATTCGATGGAGGGAGTAGCTGAACCGAGCAAGAGTATTGGTTTCTCTTTTTCTCTGAACTCTGAATTCTCAACTCTCAACTGCATGATTTTTTCTGCCACCGTTTTGGCATGGTATCGGGGAGAGGACTCCTGTTTGTAAGTCCACTCGTGTTCTTCATCCATAATAATGGTATCCAGATCCTTCCATGGGGTGAAAAGCGCGGACCGAGAGCCTAGGATGAGTTTGGTATGTCCCTGATGGATTCTGTGCCAGGACTGGATCCGTTCCCGATCGCTGCGTTTTGAATGAATGATACTGATTTGATTCGGGAAATGTTCACTGAAGGATTGGATGAGCTCTGTAGTAAGGGCTATTTCAGGGACTAAAAGTAGGCTTTGTTTTCCTCTCTGTATACTTTTTTTGATCAACTGGAGGTAAATCTCTGTTTTTCCGGAGCCGGTGATGCCATGGAGGAGGAAGTGGGTGGGGGAAGTTCGGAGTTCGGAGTTCGGAGTTAGGAGAGGAAAGATGGGAGGGTTTGCGTGGGGTTGTGTAGGATTATTAGGAAATATGATCGAAAGGACTTGCTGCTGTTCCGTGGTGAGTGGCTGATCGTGGTGAGCTTTGCTGGGATGGGTGTTATCCGGATTGAGTGGGATTTTCTGTTCATCGAGCTTGAGTTTTGGCTTTTGATTCCAGATGGGACTTGGCAGGAAGAGCTGAATGCATCGACTTAAACTGGCAAAATAGTACGAACTCATCCACTTGCAGAGATCCAGGTGCAGTGTGGTGAGGGCTTCCAGTATGAGGATCTCGTCGATAGAGACGCATTCAAACTCCGGTTGGGTGATTTCCTGGATGACGATTCCATTCACTGCTTTTCTGCCCAGTTGGGTTCTGATGAGGCTGCCAATCGGAATGGCCCTTTCCGACTGGTAGGTCAGCAGCTGGGGGAGGTGCTTGATAAGGGTGTGATAGTAGTGCATGGATTTCTAAATCATGTCAACTGTACTCTATTCTCTTTTTCTTTGCCCGCCTATGAAAATATGTATACTCTTTTTGAATAAGCGTTTGTGGTGAATATTGTGTTTGGGGAAGAATGAAAGAGATACTGCTTTTGATTAAACTTTCGGCGAAGAAAGCATTCCAAATATTGAGAGAAAGATCTCCTTTATATTGTGAGGCTCTTGAGATATGCGTACATGTTACCCGGTCTTTTTATAATCACATTACTTTTGCTCGGGAGAGAGATATTGATGATCAAATTGAACGATTCTTGATTATTCTTTTGATTGAAGATGTGGTTCGATTTGGGTCTTTGGTTGAGGTGAGGAAAATGGGGAGGAAGCAATTTTTTCGATTATCTCTCACTCTCAAACAATGGAATATTGTTGTTATAGTGGAAGAGCGCTCGAAAGGATATTTCGTCTATAGTTGCTTTATTGAACATGAGCGAAAATGAAAAAAGATCTGTCTTGGGAAACAATTCCTACTCAAGTGCCTTGCACTTTCAGATCTTTTTTCTAAAATAACGTTAAACCCCTTTTTCTTCTTTTGCAAGACTGAAAAAATTAAGCTCTTCTTGTCAAATTAACCATCCTATGTTAAGGTTTCTTCGCTCAATTTAACTGACTCTTATCTATGGCCACCGCAAAAAAGACTCCCGTCAAAAAGAAAGTTGTTGCTTCTAAGGCTTCAAAGGCCTCCAAGACCGTAAAGACAGCGAAGTCGTCCGCTTCAAGCAAAAAGGCTACTCCTCCCAAGAAGGCAACTCCGAAAAAGTTGGTCAAAAAGGAGACGGCGGTTGTGAAGAAATCTCAGGCGATTGCCCGACAGCCTAAAAAGGAAGTGATTGCCGAGTTTCAGCAGCACAAAAAGGATACGGGGTCTCCTCGTGTTCAGATCGCTCTGCTCACTGATAAGATTAATTCACTGACCAATCATCTTCAGTCTCACAAGAAAGATACTCACTCCCGAAGAGGATTGCTTCTGATGGTTGGTAAACGACGACGTTTGCTTCGCTATGTTCAGGGAAAAGATAAGGATCTCTACGAAGAGATTACGAGGAAGCTCAACATTCGAAAATAATTAGGAGAAGGTCAGAAATGACCTTCTTTTTTTTATTTCCTTCCATTACAATCCATTGTGTCGGTTTGTCCGCTCGTAGTTTCAAGTGCAGGATCTGAGTTTCTCTCAGCTTCAACACTTGCAACTCCACGGGCAACAAACTGAAGCTCTTTCTTATTTTTTCAGTTTGTTTCTTTATGAGTTCAACTCTCCATGAGGTCACCGGAACCCTTTCCGGATCAGCTCTCTCTCTTTCTTCAGGTCAGATGGCCATGCAGGCCGATGGCGCGGTGGTATTGCGTCTCGGTGATGTGGTGATTCTTTCCGCGTCCACGATGGGCGCTCCCCGTGAAGGTGGGGATTTTTTTCCCTTGCTTGTCGATTACGAAGAAAAACTCTACGCGGCAGGAAAGATCAAAGGAAGTCGTTTTATCAAGCGTGAAGGACGTCCTCCTGAGGAGTGCATTCTCAAGGCCCGTATGATTGATCGTCCTATTCGTCCTCTTTTCCCCAAGGGAACGACAAATGATGTCGTGATCTCTGTTTCCGTTTTGTCATCCGATGGCGTGACGGATCCCGGACCCCACGCGATTACTGCGGCTTCCGCGTCTCTCGTTGTGGGTGGTTTTCCCATTATGGCTCCCGTAGCAGCGGTTCGCATTGGTATGATGAATGGAGAACTGATTGTCAATCCGACGTATCAGCAGATAGAAGATGGCGATCTGGATCTGGTGGTCGCAGGGACGGATGCTGCCGTGACCATGGTAGAAGCCGGTGCAAAGCAAATAACCGATGATCAGATGATTGCGGCGATTCAGCTTGCTCATGACGAGATCAAAAAACTCTGTGCTCTGCAGGAGGAGCTGAGGAAAAAGGCGGGACGCGAGCTTGGTCATGAATTGGTCCTCAACTTGCCGGATGAGACTCTCTACATTGAGCTTCAGGAGATGATTACTGCTGAGCAACTCGATGGTCTTTATCAGGATTCCAAGCCGGGGGTCTACAAGGCACTGCATGCTTTAGTAGATTCTGTTTTGAAAGCGCATGCCGAGAAGATCGAGAGCAAAGATGAAGCTTTTAGTCACTGGACCAGGAAAAATGTGGAAGAATCTGTTGACAAAATCTTCAAGAAGTATATGAGAAAGAATATTTTGGAAAAGGGAAAGCGTCTTGATGGGAGGACTGAGGATGAGGTGAGACCGGTTTCTGTGATGCTGGATCCGCTTCCCCGTCCACATGGATCAGCCATTTTTCAGCGGGGAGAGACCCAGATTCTTTCCGTTATTACTCTGGCAGGACCGGGGGCTTCTCAGATCATTGATCTGATGGATCATGATTACAAAAAGAGTTATTTTCACCATTACAATTTTCCCGGCTATTCCGTCGGTGAAGCCAAGGGAAATAGGGGAGTAGGACGTCGTGAAATCGGTCATGGGTTTTTGGCGGAGCGGGCATTGGTTCCTGTTCTCCCAAAAAAGGAAGACTTTCCCTATACCATGAGGGTGGTTTCCGAAGTCCTGGCCTGCAATGGGTCCAGCTCTATGGGTTCGGTCTGTGGTTCGAGTCTTGCGCTTATGGCAGGAGGAGTTCCGATCGAAGCACCGGTCGTGGGTATCGCCATGGGGATGGTCACGGATGATGAATCCGGGCAATACCGTCTTCTAACGGATATTCAGGGAATGGAGGATTTTGCGGGGGATATGGATCTGAAGTACGCTTCAACGGAAAAGGGGATTACCGCGCTTCAGATGGATATCAAAGTTTCCGGAATTTCTGTTGAACGGATGAAGGAGGCTTTCGCAAAGGCGAAAATCGGCCGGGATTTTATTGCCACTGAAATGGCGAAGGTTATTAGTGTACCACGTCCTGAGCTTTCTCCGACGGCGCCTTCTATTGAGACGATTCAAATCGATCCCGAGATGATTCGACTGGTGATTGGGAAGGGTGGTGAGACCATTCAAAAGATTACTGCTGAATCCGGTGCTGAGATCGATATAGATGATTCAGGGATGATTTTTGTGACGGCTCCCAACCATGAAGCCGGAGAAAAAGCCAAGGCCATGATTTTGGAACAGACTTATATCGCAAAGGAAGGTGATGAGCTGGTGGGAGAAGTGAATAGAATTATGGATTTCGGAGCTTTTGTCAATATCCCAGGGGGGAAGGATGGATTGATTCATATTTCCAAGCTTTCTCGAACGGAACGAGTCAATGCCGTAACGGACGTCGTCCAGATGGGTAATAGGGTGAAGGTGAAAGTTCTGGCGATCGACGAAATGGGGAGGATTAATCTTGGATTGCTTGAGAAGTTGTCATGAACCCCTAATCCACTTTTCGGAAACCCCTAACCCCTTAAAAGGGGCTAGGGGTTCTTCTCACAGCTGTGCCAGGATCTCATCCGCCCGGTCTTTGATGTGTCTGGCGAGGAGCTGAATATCATTGTTGATTTCCCAGGCTGTGGTAGCCATTTCTTTCGATTGATTAGCGAGTGAGGTGGCTTTCTCTTTGTCTTTTTGTGTTGCTGCGATGTATGAGTCCACCAGGAGATTATAGGAATCCGCAAGTTTTTCAGCTCCTAGGGCAACAGTATTGTTGGGGACATTTAACACTGCTTTTTGAGTCATGTTGAGCGCCAGTTCAGCAGCTCTTTTAGCTGCCGCGACATTTTTGGCACTGATGTAGGTTTCGATTTGTGCCATTTGAGCCTCGCCTTGACTAAGCAAAAACTGGGTATCCCCTCCTTTTAGAATGACCCTCATCAGGTAAAGCATTTCAGCGACTTCGTCTCTGGTCAGTTCTTTTGAAGGATAGAGTTTTCCATTTGAGTCCGTGTTGATGAGTCCAGATTTTCCGGCGTAGTTCATGTACGGCGCATGCCATTCCTCCTTGGGAACATCCGTGAAGAGTTGCTGATCGGCCCATTGAGTTTTTTTAAAATGGTTTGTTTCCAGCATCATCTTCATAAACTCGGCTCTTCTGACATTTGTAGCGGGTGTGAAGCTGCCGTCGGGATGTCCATTGACGATGCCGAGTCCCTTCGCCGTGGCGACGATGAGCCCAAACCATTGGTTTTTGGCCACATCACTGAAGACCTGGTCGGGTCCATCTTCGAGGAATTTGACTCCGGCATGGACCAGGATCACTTTCAGCACTTCGACTCGATTGATGAGTTGGTCGGGTTTGAAAAGACCTCCTTCGTATCCTTGTAGGACACCTGCATCACTTAGGTAATTTATGGCGACAAAGTGGGGGTGGCTTTGAGGGACGTCGGAATAGCTCGTTGCTGAGGCGTGAGGAGCAGTGAAGAAGACTAAAAGTACGCTCAGGATGATAAGGGAGAAAAATCTTTTCATGGGAGATCAATCATTAAGTAGTATTTTCCTTTTACCACAGGGGAGAGATTTTGGGAATGATTTTCGCTGTACCTCCTCGCCATGACAGCATCGAATAAATAATTCATTAATTTGGAAATGCGTCAAGTTTAATCTCTCTTCAGCTTCCTTATAGGTCTTCAAAAAGGCCTGAATATCTGCTATAATGATATGAAAGTCTGGCTATGAGGCTGCTCAAAAAGGTGATTCTCATCTTCCTTTCACTTTCACTTTCATTCGCTCAAAAGAAGCAAAAAGTACCAAAATCAAAATCAAATGAAATCTTTAATGACAGCAATTGGGTATAAGGGGCTTCTCCTGGTAATACTACTGGGTTTTTCATTTGCGCAGACTTTTGCGGCGTCCAGCCCTTCTTTTCAGTTTCAGGGAGATCTTAATCCCGCAGCGGACTCTTCATCTTCCGGGTACAGTCTTTGTTCTCAGATTTCGCCTGTTGGTTCTATCGGGACTTCGGGATCATTTTCTCTTCAGCCGGCTGTGCTCTGCGGATTGGGGCCACAGTGTGGAAATGCCGTTTTGGAAGTGTCTGAAGCTTGCGATAGCGTGAATTTGAATAGTCAAACCTGTGTTACTCAGGGATTCGATAGTGGCATTCTGGGCTGTTCAGCTTCTTGTACTTTTGATACCAGTGCTTGTGTTACGACTCCTGTTGTTGGAGGCGGTGGAGGTGGTGGCGGAGGAGGAGGTGGTGGTGGGGTATATGGGAGTTCATGTGGAAACACCAGCCTTGATTTCGGTGAGGACTGTGATGATGGAAATCGACTCAATGGTGATGGATGTGATGCTTTTTGTCAGGACGAAGTTCCGGTGTGTGGAAATGCCCGAATGGAGATTGGCGAACAATGTGATGATGGCAATACCCGCTCCGGTGATGGATGCAGTCGATCCTGTGTGATTGAAACCCTTCGACCTACTGCTCCGACAGTTCCTTTTGCCCCATCGGCACCCGCGCAGGTAATTGTCCCTTCAGCTCAGACATCGCACTCTCTCCAGACCTATTTGCCGGCACAAATAGTGACTTCTCAGACTGCCCCCTCTCCAACCCCTGAGCCCTTCTCAGGGGAGGCCACTTTCCCTCCTTTTCTACCTACGGATTTTGATGGAGAGCCAACCACGGTAACAAACGATTCTCAACCACTTTTTTCTTTTTCGGTACCGGGGGTTTCCGTGGTGAGACTGTCGGATGGGGTCAGAGAGTACGAGGTTAAATTATTTAATAGCCGTCCTGACGGGACGGTCACTTTTCAGCCAAAGGAATCTCTCCCGGATGGAAAGTATGTGGCTCGACTGAGGACCGATGATGATCAGACTCTGCTGATAGAGCACTTTAGCGTGGAGAGTGGGCTTCTTATCGATAACCCTCAGGTCCTGAGTGTCGATGAGCTTGATGATACATTTTTTAGCCAGTCTGTGTATTCGGAAGGATCGGTCATGACGGTTTTGACGGATGTTCCTCAGATTAGGCTCTTAGCACTCAGTGCTAAGGAATTGATCGTGATGTCGGCCCGTTTGGAGCAGGCTATTGTTCTGACTCCGCATGCTGATGGAACCTTTGATTATTCTTATCCTGAGAGTCTCGTTCATGGAGATGTTTTGAAGATTGTCGCGGTGTATGGAGGCAGGGTTCTCTCACTTTCAAAGGGAACTTTTCTGACCCTCTTGAGACCCGGATTTTCAGAGGGAGACATTCGTCAAGAACTTGAGTCAAGTCTACTTGCGCTTCAATTCTTTGCTCCTGATGAAATTGCTTCTGAAATCAGCTATAATATATGGGGGGGCACTCTTTTCTGGGTGTATTTGTCTCTTATTGCTGCACTTCTTTTGACAATACTGCTTGTTCTTCGTCGTTTTGGTGTTTTACGGGATGTCCTTCTGGGATTGCTTCTTGGTGCTTTAGTTATTGTTTTGAGCTATTGCTTTGTTTTACGAGTGCAGGCTGCGCCTACGACGCCGACAATCATGCCTTACGAAGGTATTCTCAAAAATGCGAGTGGGCACGCTTTGACGACCGCGCACACATTCCGATTTAGTATCTGGAGTGATGCTGACTGGGATGCTCCGGCTGATTTCGATGGGACCGGTGACATACCTGGTGGCGCACCCGGGTTTTCATCGTATGAAGAAGAGCAGACGGTAACTCCAAATACCAATGGATATTTTCAGGTGAATATTGGAACGGTGACACCGATTCCTGATTTCAACAGCTCAGTCCATTTTTACCTTCAGGTTGAAGTAAAAGCTGATGGGGCAGCTGATACGAGTTATGAACTCCTGGATGTCGATGGCACGGCTAATGCTACGGATCGTGTGGCTCTGGGGACTCTTCCTTACGCAAGGAGTGCTGACTTGCTGGATGGTGCTGATGTGGGGACTTCAGACGGCAATCTTGTTATTCTTGGAGCTGGGGGACTTTTCCCAGTCACGGTTATTCCTGGCGCGACGAACGCGGAGAGTTTTGTGATCGATAATGATGATACCGGTGTCGGAGATGTGATCTTGCAGTTCGGGGCGACTCTCAGTAAGACGCTTTTGTATTCTCAGAGTAATTCGCGCTTTCAATTCAATGATGACTTGTCAGTTGAGGGTGATTTTTCGGCCGGATCGGTTAATTTTTCCGAAACGACTTCATTTCGGATCCGTGAAGATAGTGACCCGGCGACGAATGTCTCTTGCTCTACCCTTGGTGAGCTGATTGTGGATACCACTGATGTCGAGATTCAGGTCTGTACCGGGATCGGTGTTGCCGGCGCTGCTGTCTGGACTCCTGTATCAACATCATCTGATGCTGATACTCTGGATACTTTGGATTCCTCTCAGTTCCTTCGGACAGATCAGTCTGATAGCGTGACGAGTGGAACTTTAACTCTGGCTGTTGGAACCACTCTCGATGGAGAGGGTTCCATTGATTTGAGTGCCGCCACTCGATTAGCTCTTCCTTCCGGCGCTTCGAATCCCGTGAGCTGTACTCCCGGCGATGTGTTTTTCAATACTGGAGATACTTTTCTTTGGGCTTGTTCCGCGGCTGATACCTGGACAATTGTCCGAGATGGAGGTAACGCCACAACGCTTGATGGGGCTGATATCGGTGTATCTGACGGGAATGTGGTTATTCTTGGGGTTGGGGATGTGTTTCCAACTTCTGTCATTCCCGGTGGGACTAATCAGGATCTCTTTATCATCAATACCGATGGGGATGATGCCATTCTCCAATTCGGACAAAACTCGGGAGGCCAGATCTCTTTCAGTGATACCGGTAATACTTTTGATTTTGACTCTAATCGCCTGATCAATCTTCTCGATCCAAGTTCCGCTCAGGATGCCGCCACGAAAAAGTATGTGGATGATTTTGTGAATGGACTTTCCTGGAGAGATCCTGTTGAGACCGTGAATCAGCTGGTTGATGGAGGGACAGGTGTAGGAGGAGTTCGGGGAGGAGGGAGAATTACCGTGACGGATGAGAGTCTGGTGTTGGAGGATGACACGATTACCATTGTTCACCATGCCGGAGCGATGACGACTATTCTTACCGCCAAGGATTCTCCAACACCGGCCAGTTGTGAGTTTAAGTCCGGAGTGGCGGCGGCTACGAATGCCGATCTGGCGACTTCCATTATTGATGTCCTTGTTGCCTGTGTCGGATTATCTAACTTTTCCAGTTACTCGGAGTCTTCTTCCGCTCAGGTTTTTCTTGTTCATGATGACGTGGGCACGAATGGAAATGGAACCGTAACGATGAGCGGGCTTGGATTTACATCCAATAATCTTACACAGGGGAGGGATTTTGCCGATTTAGTACAGAATGAAACTCGTATCACTCAGGGGACCCAGGTGACCTATACTTGGAACAGTGATAACACTGAGTGGGTTCAGATTACCGGTGTTGGAGCTATTCCAGATGCTACGGAGACCACTTCTGGTGTCGTGGAGTTGGGGACTGACGGTGAAACGAGCTCAGGTGTTGTGGTGCAGGGTAATGACAGCCGGCTTCATACTCAAAATACGGATGCTGGCACCACTCAGGATCCCTTTATTCTCAATAGTGATGGGACGAACGCTACCCTTCAGTTTGGACAGAATACAGATGGGCAGATCCTTTATTCGGATAGTTCTGATACCTTTGATTTTGACGCGAATCGTCTGGTCAATGTTACTGATCCGAGCGGGTCTCAGGATGCGGCGACGAAGAATTACGTCGATAATCTGGCGGCTGGTTTACAATGGAAGCAGCCTTTCCTTCATACCAATCAGCTTCTGAGTGGAGGAAGCGGTGGAATTCGTGCCGGAGGGTCTCTTACCATTTCAAATGAAACCATTGTGCTGGAGGATGATACGCTGACTTTGAGTTACAATTTCGGAGGCAGCTCTTTCATCCTGACGGCTAAGGATGCTCCGACCGCATCCAGCTGTGAATTCAAATCCGGCGCTACCGCGACGGACAATGCTGATCTTGCGAGCTCTGTCTTTGACGCGCTTGCGGCTTGTGCTCCGGCAGCGGATTTCGATGGTCAGAGTGTATTGAATAGTGCTGAACTCATCATGATTCACGACAGTGTTGGCGAGGTGGGGAATGGCACTATCACCGCCAGTGGATCCGGATTTACGATTGTGAATCCCCAGTATGGGACAGCTTACGCAGATATTGCGGTCAATGAGACCAGATTGGATTTGTTTAGTGGTATTACATACAGCTTTAATGCGTCTGATGTCTGGGTTCAGATCACTCTTGCCGCTGTTCCTGACGCGACGATCACGACCAAAGGAAAGGTTGAATTAGCGACTGATGGTGAGGTCCTCTCCGGAGTCGCGGTGCAGGGCAATGACAGTCGTCTGCATACTCAAAATACCGATACCGGGACCAGTACTAATACCTTTGTGCTGGATGATGACGATACCGGTGGTGATATTACCTTTCAGTTTGGTCAAACTCTGGCAGAAAGCCTGACCTGGGACGATGCCAATAGCCGTTTCACGTTGACGGATGATCTTCGCGTTCAGGGTAATCTTGAGGCAGCCGGGCAGGGCTCTATCGCGGAAAGTTTAACCGGATCGGACAGCAACGGTGTGCTTAATTTGGGAAGAAATTCTTCTTCATGGGAAACTCTCACTTGGAATGATTCTAATGATCAGTTTGAGCTTTCCGATGACTTGAGTATAACCGGTAGTCTTTCGACTTCCGGTAATGTGACGGTGAATTCTATTCTCGATGCCAACGGACAAGTGACCCTGGGAGATAATGGTGATTCTGTTGCCATTGATTCCTCTATTTGGGATATCAGTTCGGCAGGTGTAGCTTCAGGATTTACCGGATTGAGTTCCACGGGTGCGATTAATTTTTCTAATGCCTCTTCTTTCAGAATCCGTGAAAATACTGATCCTGCTGCTAATTCTGCTTGTATCACCATCGGTGAGTTGATTCTGGATACGACCGATAGTCAGGTCCAGGTCTGTACTGCTACCGGTATTGCCGGTGCGGCTACCTGGTTGGCGGTATCGACTGATGACGCTGATACTCTTGATACCCTTGATTCTTCACAATTTCTCAGAAGTGATACCAGTGACAGCCTGAGTTCAGGGACCCTAACGCTTGCCGTCGGAACGACTATTGATGCGGATGGAGCGGTAGATTTCAGCGGAGCGACCAGATTGGCTCTCCAGCAGGGCTCGTCCAATCCCGGAACCTGCGCGGAAGGTGATCTCTTTTACAATTCCACGGATAAGCTGCTTCGGGTCTGTACTGTTGCGGATACCTGGACGGCTGTTGATACGGATACCGACACGGACACCACGAATTCTCTTGATCTCGCTTATACTCAAGGCCAGTCGATCGACGTCGACAGTGCCGGGGCCTTGGTCTTCGACCTCACCAGCACTCAGGATTTTGTGATTCAAGACAACGGAACGCCGTTCGCGACCTTTACGAATACCGGAGATCTTGATTTAGCCAATAATCTGACCGTTGGGTCAAATTCTGAGACGATTTCAGATGCAGGATTTACTCTGGATGGTGATGATGCTTTTATTTCCGGTTCCCTTGGAGTCGAAGGGGTCATTTATACGGATGACACCCAGTCCAAGTACCTTTGGCTGGATATCGAGGGAGGCGTGAGATCCTCAGCATCCCTGGGGAATAAGATTGGTGGACGTATTCCTGTACTTCGTTTGGATGCTACTGGAGACAGTACAGTACGATGGTCTTTCCCTGTTCCGGATGACTGGGTCGCGGGGACTGATATTTCAGTCGAAATCTTCTGGTCGCCGAGCAATACCAATACCGATGACGTGCAGTGGGACATCGAATACGCGTGTATCCCTGAGGATCATACGATCGTTGGCGGGGATTTCTCCGCTTTGACGCCGACCGAGGCTGCCAACGGGACGACCAATCAGCTTCAGCGAGAGACATTTGTCCTCTCCAACGCAGATCTGACAGCTGATGAGATTGTGTTTTTCAAATTAAATCGCGATGGAGCCAATGTTGCCGACACGTATACCGGTTTTGTGGATATCAGCAAGATCCGGATTCAGTACACGGGGAAGAAGCTGAGGTAGGGGGCTCCCTCCCGGACCCCCTGACCCCCTTATCAGGGGGGAGCCAACTCCATCTTGAATGTTCATAGACAAGTACTACGCAGTATAAAATTCTGGAGGGGCCTCCCCTGACAAGGGGTCGGGGGTCTGGAGGTGGCTAGGTTTCCCCTTGATCTTCAGCCCAAAACCTTCTCTCGCTAGAGTTCGTTTATTCAAAAATGAGAATAGCTTGATATAGTCATTATTGGATATTTTTACTGTTGTTCATTTCAAGGGGAATAGTTGTCACTCATCTATGAGAATATTTCGACCATTTATCGCTCTTTTGCTCAGTATTTTACTGTCTGCCCCTCTACCATCTGTATTCGCCCAGGCGGATCTGACGGATTTTTCCGCTGATGACGTGGGAGCTCCGAGTATGAATTTTACGATTGACCAGGATGGTACGGCTGGTGCCGGAGATACTGTGATTCTCAAATTTGGAGAAGTTCTCTCTGAAATTCTGCAGTTTGATGTGGATGCGGCCCGATTTGAGTTGAGCGATGATCTCAGTCTGGAGGGAAATCAGCTGGTTGATTTCAAAATTGAGAATCAGGCTTCTGATCCGGCAGCATGTGCTGAGGGTGTGAAGGGTCGTGTTTATTACAATACGACAAACAATCGCTTATGGTATTGTAATGCAAGTACTTGGGTGGATGTGACCCAGGATTTTGAAAGTGTCTTTGGTACTGATACCGACAAGACTATTACGACCACGAATACCGATCTGACCGTGGATACCGGTACGGAGGATTTTGTGGTCGACAGCAACGACTGGTCTGTGGATCAAAGTGGGAATTTGAGTATAGGAGGGACTTTGAATGCCAATGGTGTTGCCACACTCGGTGATGGTGGAGATACGGTAGCTATTGATTCTTCTGTCTGGGACATCTCATCAGCGGGAGTGGCCAGTGGGTTTACAGGATTTACTTCTTCCGGAATTATTGATTTTTCTGTGGCTTCTCAGCTGAGAGTCCCGGGAACTTCTGAGGATTCCTTTGTTGTTAATACCGATGGGGATGATGCGACACTACAGTTTGGTCAGAATACCGATGGGCAGATCAGCTATAATGATGCTTCCAATAGCTTTGATTTTGACGGGAATTTGCTGATGAATCTGGAAGATCCGGTGAATGATCAGGATGCGGTAACGAAGGCTTATTTGGATGCCGCTCAGGCGGGTGAAGCCATGCAGGGGCATGTTTCCAATCTCGGCCAATTGGTAGATGGTGGTGCAGGTGTTGGAGGTGTCAAGGCAGGGACCCACACGCAGGTGACAGATGAGACTCTGGTTCTCGAAAATGATACGTTTACGATTACGTATAATAGTGGAGGCTCTACTATTGTCCTTGCCGCTAAGGATGCTCCGACGGCAGCGAATTGTGAATTCGCTTCAGGCGCAACGGCAGCTAATAATGCTGCTATGGCGACCTCTATTCTGGCGGCTCTTGACTCCTGTTCTTCCGCAGCTGATTTTTCCGGGAGTACCTATATCAATGGTCAGGACATCTTTCTGACCTATGATATTCCAAGTACTGTAGGGAATGGTACTGTGACTTTTAGTGGTTCCGGTTTTAGTACCAGTGCGTTGGAGGGAGGTAAGACATATGCGGAATTGGTTCATTTTGAAGCTCGTTTGGTGCATCAGGAGTTGATGATTTATGCTTTCGATTCTCATGTTAATGGCTGGGTTCCTTTGTCCCACTATGCGAATGGTGATACGGGTACCTCTCAGGATTCTTTTATTCTCAATTCCGACGCGGATGACGCGACACTACAGTTTGGGCAGAATGCTGATGGTCAAATTATCTATAATGACGCAGCTGATACCTTTGATGTTGATTCCAATCGGATAATTAATCTGATAGACCCTGTCGAAGCACAGGATGCGGCTACAAAGGATTATGTAGATAGTCTGGTCTCGGGCTCCGATTGGAAAAATCCTGTTTGGCATAGCACACAGCTGATAGATGGTGGTAGTGGAGTGGGAGGTATCAAGGCGGCATCTGAGATCGTGGTCTCGGATGAAGCATTGGTTGTGGAAAACGATACGCTGACCATTACCTACAACTCAGGCGGATCGAATTTTGTGCTAACAGCAAAAGATGCTCCTACAGCAGCCAACTGTGAATTCAAATCCGGTGCTACAGCTCTTGATGATGATGATATGGCTGGATCTATTCTGGCAGCAATTGACGCATGCGCGAGCGCAGCTGATTTTTCCGGCTCAAGTGTGCAAAATGGGGAGGACGTGTATTTGTTGTACGATAGTGTGGGTCCGGCAGGAAATGGTACCGTAGTTGCCAGTGGATCCGGATTTACTCTTTATGATATCACAGAGGGTGTTGCTTATGCTTCCTTGACAAGCAATGAATCTCGTTTAACACATAATAATCAGGTGCTTTATGCCTGGTCTACCGGAAGTGAATCATGGATACAGATTACCGGAGCGGGATCCATACCTGATGCTACTACCACTGAGAAGGGTAAGGTAGAGTTGGCAACAAATGGTGAGGTGGCTGCCGGGGTGGTCGTGCAAGGAAATGACGGTCGTTTGCACAACCAAAATACTGATGTGAGTACGAATAGTGATTCATATATTCTCAACAATGATGGTGCTAATGCTACTCTTCAGTTTGGCCAGAATACCAATGGTCAGCTTTTTTACAACGATGCCACAGATGTTTTTGATTTCGATGCCAATCGAATTTCAAACATTTTGGATCCAGCAAGTAGCCAGGATGCCGCAACCAAAAATTATGTGGATAATCTGGTGGCCGGTTTATCCTGGCAAACACCTATCGAGCAGTCCAACCAGTTGGTCAATGGGGAATCGGGTACGGGTGGAATACGTGCCGGTGGTAAAATCTATGTCAGTGACGAAGCATTGGTTATTGCCGATGATATTATTACGGTTACTTATAATTCCGGAGGATCGAGTTTTGTGTTGACGGCAAAGGATTCGCCGATTGCAGCCAGCTGTCAATTTAAGTCAGGGTCCGCGGCCACTGATAATGCGGATATGGCGACTTCCATATTGGCTGCTGTGGATGCCTGTGTGAATGCCGCGAATTTTTCAGGACAGTCAACCGCCAGTGGGGCTGCCGTCTATTTGGTACATGATACGGCTGCTACCACCGGTAACGGAACCATAGTTCCTTCGGGATCAGGATTTCTCGATATCGACATGCATGATGGAAAGGCTTATGCCGCCATTAGTAATTCCGAGGCGCGGTTGAGTCGTGAAACAGAAATTACCTACGCTTGGGATTCTGATACTAATGCCTGGATACAGATTACCGGTGCCAGTTCTCTTCCGGATGCTACAACAAGTTCTAAAGGAAAAGTTGAACTGGCTACAGATGGTGAAACAAGTGCCAATGTGGCTGTGCAGGGAAATGACAGCCGTTTGCACAATCAAAATACCGATACCGGTTCTTCTGTTAGTACCTTTACACTCGATAGTGATGATACAGGCGGTGATGTGATCCTGAAATTTGGAACGACTCTTGCTGAAACGCTGAAATGGGATACTGGAAATAATTATTTCTTACTGAGTGATGCTTTAGTGGTGGACGGCAATGTTGCGGTCCAGGGAACCACTTTCACTCTGGATTCTGATGAAACAGGAAATCCTGATCAGGATGCGGATATAGTTGCTGAGCAGGGATCTGAATCGAATGGAGTGATTCGCTATGATGATGGGAATAACCGCTGGGAGATCAGTAATAATGGTGCTGTATTTGAGCCGATCATTAGTGGAACGGTCAATGCCGAGACGCTTGATACCCTTGATTCAGCCCAATTTGTTCGAAGCGACACTTCTGACAGTTATACTTCAGGGACTTTGACGTTTAATTCAGGAACAACCCTGGATGGTAATGGAACTATTGATTTCAGTGGAGCGACCCGATTCGTGATTCGTTCCGGTTCAGCGAATCCCGGGACCTGCGCGGAGGGGGATTTATTCTACAATTCGACTGATAATGTTTTGAGAGTGTGTACTGATACGGATACCTGGACTGCTTTGGGGTCCGGAAGTTCAAATGCCGACACGCTGGATACCATCGACTCGTTGCAGTTTCTCAGGAGCGATGCGTCTGATGCTCTGACATCAGGGACCCTGACGATCAATACAGGGGCGGCGCTGGATGTCAATGGAGACCTTGACGCGAGTGGAGCCACCAGAATGGCGGTTCACCAGGGGACGAGCAATCCGGGAACCTGTACGGAGGGGGATCTCTTTTACAACTCCACTGATAATTTGCTTAGAGCCTGCTCCGCTACAAATACCTGGTCTGTGGTGAGGGATGGGGGAAATTCCGGCACTCTTGATAGCCTTGATTCCACGCAGCTTCTTCGTAGTGATACCAATGACAGCTTCACGTCGGGGATTTTGACTTTCAGCTCAGGGACAACCTTGAATGTGGATGGGGCGCTGGACGTGAATGGAGTGGCGACCATCGGAGATAATGGCGATAATGTGACAATCGATTCGTCGGTCTGGGATATTAGTTCTCCTGGTGTTGCTTCCGGATTGACAGGAATTACTTCAACCGGAGCAATCAACTTCAGCGGGTCAAGCAGCATCCGGCTTCGGGAATCCTCTTCTGTCCCGGGGACTTGTACCGTTGGCGAGCAATATTTTGATACGACGACGAAAACCTTAAGGAGCTGTACGACTACCAATGTCTTTAGCAGTTCGACCACCGGCACTAACTATCTGTTTGGATATGATACGACTGACCAGGCCGTCTCATCTGCCGGGAACTTTCAAACCATTACTTTTAATAATCCCACCTCAGTAGCCAACGGCTGGACGTATAGCGCCGGTAATTTTACGACACCGGTGACAGGGCTTTATTCGATCACGTATTCTGCCTATGCCGGTCGGAACAGCAAAGGGGACTCGACCGTCACGGTGAGAGCCACTCGAGGTGGAACAGAAATAGCCGGCAGTGTTGGGTATACCTCTCCATCCCGTGATGATCGTCCGGTTGCTTTGTCCAATACATTCCTCGTCAATTTGACTGCCGGTGATTTGCTGAAGTTTCAGTTGACCGGTTCCACAAGTTCAAATTCCACCGGTTTATATGAGTCGAATGCTGATGGCACTGTTCAGCCGACGATCACGGTGACTATAAGGAGGATCAATTAGGGAAGAAAGAACCCCTGACCCCTTACTTGCCCATCTCTAACTCACCCCCTGTCGTCCCGCTAAGCGGGACTCCTTCCCCCTCTCTAATATTAGAGAGGGGGCTAGGGGGTGAGTTAGAGCTACCCCTGCCAGTTCAAGGTTTGTCGTGCTCTACTCTTACCGCGACTGGGAGTAGGTGGTGCCATCCGCCAGCGTGGCCGTCACGGTGATCCTTTTGCCTGTCGCGTCTTTGCTGATCGTGTAGCCGGAGGTATAGCTCGTACAGTCGGTAAATGTTCCATTGGTCGGATCGACACAAGTCCTGGACTGGAGTGCGGTCACGGAGACGAATTTTAATCACTATGAAATCTGGTATGGGGCCAATCAGAGTGATGTTCAGAATCGCACGGGGACGGCTCTGGAGTGGGACAATGCTGATGATGCGGCCATGGCGACGAGGACGACGGTGACGACGACTATTACGGGATTGAGTACCAGTACCACTTATTATTACAAAATCTGGGCCATTGATGATTATGGCAATGAGGAGACGGTTTCTGATATTAATCAGGCTACTCCTGCCGCTTCCTGGTATGATACTTGCTGGCCTTATCGAAAAAAGCTCACCGTGGATAGCTCGATGGTCGGTGGATCATCTCCTCTCTCGAATTTTCCTGTTCTCATCAACCGGACGGATACTGATTGGAGGGATGTTTTCAGTGGAGGGAAGGTTGAACAAGCTGACGGAGGTGACTTTTTGATCACGAAATCTGATGGATCCACAAAGCTGGATCACGAGATTGAGAAATATGTTTCTTCTACAGGAGAATTGGTGCTTTGGGTAGAGGTGGATAGCCTTTCTTACAGCACAGATACTGATTTGTATGTCTATTATGGCTGTAATGATGCTGTGAATCAGTGGGATATCACGGGGACCTGGGCCAATGATTACCTTCTCGTTCAGCACCTTCAGGAGACTTCCGGTACCCATGAGGATAGTACGAATAATAATAACGACTTTATCAATAGTGGTTCAACGCAAAATTCGACGGGGAAAATAGATGGAGCGAACGATTTCAGTGGAGCGGGTGTAAATCTTGAGGACGCAGATGGGGGGAATTATATCAATGGCTTGACGGCTTTCACGCTTTCCACGTGGATTCAATCAGATGTGATCGGTACCGATAAGGGTTTTATTTACACTAAAACTCCTGATGGATCCGATAATGTTTTCACGATTCCAGTTTTGAGGCTTTGTACTGGGACTCAGTTGGTGTTGCTGATGGCTCGTATTATCTGCGTATCAAACCCCATAATGGTTCCGATTATGCTTCTGACTATGTGGTAAGTGCGTCGACCATTGAGATTTACTCTCCTGATGCGGATGATGTGATGAGGCATGGTAAATTCTTCCATAATGAGGGTATTCGGTTTTTGTCCTGGTAGATTCTCATTTTTGAAAAATCTCTTGACCTCCTGACGTTTTTTAGTGTTGCTTTGTGTTGTCGATAGCTTTCGACTTATTTTTGGGTATTATAATGTTTGTTTTTTTTAAGGGGTTTCTATGCTTTTTTTCCGTAGCTGTTTCTCTTTATCTTTCTTTGCAGCTCTGTTTGGAGTGTTTTCACTTCCTTCAGTTTTTGCCTTCTCGGCTGAATCGTATCAGATTGGCCCTCTCCTCGATGGGGAAGCTGCTCCTTTTACGATCGACCAGACCTTTCGAGTGAGTCTCTGGGATACCTATGATGTTCGTGCCGGTGATATTCGTGAGGATGGGACGATAAACCCTTCAGCTCGACATTATGGAGGGTATCAGACGTCAGTGTCGCTTTCTCCTGATGAAAGTGGAATTTATACTCTTGTTTTAGCCAGCTTAGTGGGTTTTCCAGACCCCATTGGATCGTTGCAGATGTTTATGCAGGTAGAATACAAGGAGTTTGGAAGTCCTGATACGAGCTATCTGTCCTATGATTTCGTAAATGATCCCCCATGGCAAAATATTACTCGTCAGCTGCTGCTGGATGAGGCTTCCTATTTTACGGGAGATGCCGGACCACTCACGAATTACAATACCTTCATTCTCGATGGTAATGGTAATGCCCCTGATGCCGTGATCCTTCAGTTTGGTGAAGTCCTTGGTGAGACTCTTCGTTGGAGTATTGCCAATTCCCGTTTTGAGCTCAGTGATAATCTCAAGATAGGAAACGGAACTGCCAGTGATGTGATGTTGATTTTTGATGATGGATCTTCTCGGAATTTTGGTTGGGATGATTCTGAATCACTTTTTTCCACGTTCAATGAACCTTTCCGCTTTCGAACGCAACAGGGCTCTGCTCCGTCGATGTCCTGCTCATCCACAGTTGCTGGGATGCAGTGGATGGATATTGATAACGGGACGCTTTATCTCTGCGATGTCAGTAACGGTCGGAATAAGTGGTTGAGCTCTCAGGATGTGGTCATTTTTGGAGAAAATTCAGGCTCCTGTAGCGCGGGTACTCATCTCGGTAATGATGAAGGTTGTCAGGTTCAGTGGGGGAGTTCACTGGGATCTGAATCGGCTACGAATCTTGGGTTTTATCTCATTCAGCCAATTACTATTACGGGCTATGGGTTTTCTACAAATGATGATTCGTGCGTGAGCGGGTACTTTGATCTGGAGCTTTGGTCAACCGGCTCCAATACGGATGACAATACTTACACGGCCGAAGCCAACATTGCTACCCTATTGACTGATGAAACGCATAATTCCAATAAGTTGAATATCAATATTGCCGGAAATCAGTACCTCATGTGGGGGATTGATAATCATTGCGAAGAGGATATCGATAACTGGAACATGACCCTTTACTATCGATGGAGGGCAGATTAGTGCTCTCTCCTCAAATGTTTTTTTAGGTTTGGCAGCCACTTTTCGAGTCTGGATTGGTATTCTACTGTTTTGTTTTTTGTCTTTGATTGAGTCGTTGCTTTTATAGCTGTGCTTTTTGTTGGAGCACTCCTTTTGAGATTGGTGATGGAAGGATCTGTTTTTATCTCTGGAGTTGCGGTAGTTTCTGGCAGTATCACTGGTTCAGGCGCCACGATTGCTTCTGGACTGATGTGTTCTTCCTCTGGAATAACGATGGTTTCAGGGAGGACTGGATCTTCCTCTGTCTCCATTACTTCCGGAACGACTGCTGGTTCAGATGCTCCCTCAGGTTTAGGTAGTGGTGTTGGCTCTGGTGAGGGTAATGCCGCTAAAAGAATAAGGTTTACCTATATCCCTAAATCCTCACGGCCTCACCATGTCATTGAGAGAATCAGCAGCTTGGGAGAGGAGTGACGAAGCCCAGCTAAGCGGGGCTTCGTCGTAGCTCCTCGCAATGTGAGCGCTGCGAGATTGCCGCGGTCGTTCCTCTCTCGCAATGCCATGTCACGAAAAAAACCCTCCCGATGAGTCGAGAGGGTTTTGATTGCTTGGCTTTATCGAGACTGAGAATAGGTGCTTCCGTCTGCCAATGTGGCGGTCACAGTGACACGACTTCCACTGCTGCTCACGGTGTAACCGGTACTGTATGTCGTACAGTCCGTATACGAGCCTGTCGTTGGGTCAGCTGGAACTGCTGCCATGTAAGCCGGTACAATGTCTCCACAGATATCAGCTGCCGCGTTGCTGATGGCTTGATCCGTTGAGGTAATGTCAGAAGGGAAGCTTCCACTGTTGTCCACAGCGTATTGGCTGATGGAGCTCAGAATCGTGTTCACATCTGCCTTTCTCCGAACGTCATTGGCATCATCGATGTTTTGACCCGGGTTGAGGGCAACGATGGTCAAACCTGCCAGGATCGCAAGTATAACAATCGTGATAAGAATTTCAATCAGGGTAAAGCCTCTGAAATGGTTTTTTGTGATACCCATAGGGAAAGAATAGAAAAATAAAAAATGAATAAATAAGAGAACATTATCGAGTTTGACTATACGCGCTTGAGTCCGAGAGAGTCGCGCTTACGGTGACGTGATTGTTGGCTGTGCTTACGGTGTAACCACTGGCGTAGGTTGTGCAGTCAGTGTATGAACCTGTGGTAGGATCAGCTGGTATGGCAGCCATGTAGGTTGGGACCAGGTCCGTGCAGATGTCTGCTGCCGAGTTACTGATGGCTTGAGCTGTTGAGGTGATGTCAGAGGGGAAGCTTCCGTTGTTGTCGACATTGTACTGCCATATCGCGCTGAGGAGAGTATTGACATCAGTTTTTCTTCGAACATCATTGGCATCGTCAATATTTTGTCCAGGATTGAGTGCGATGATCGTTAATCCTGCCAAAATCGCCAGAATGACAATGGTGATCAGTATTTCGATCAGGGTAAAGGCCTTCAGCTTCTGATGGGTTTTACTCATAGCTAAGCTAGTAAGGAGGATAATCGATTGAGACATTAACAAAAGGGATTGAGATTGCAATATTGACAGAAAGCTTATTTTTTGTTTAAAGCTCTTTAATACAAGCTGATAATGGAACTTCCCATGAGCAATGCCATAACAACTCCTATTAGGAAATACGGGGCAAGTGGTATTTTTTGTCTTATTGTTGCTCTTTTTTTTGTGAGGTATTTCGGAATATTGACGATGACTGCGAGGGAGTATCCAGAAATCAGAGCAACAAGGAAATATTGCCATCCGAGATAAAATCCAGTTGCCAGGCTGATAAAAACATCACCTAATCCCAGGCCCTTTTTTCCTGTGATGAGGTACTGTCCTCCTACTAAACTTCCTCCTATGATACCTCCAAGGACTTTCTCGATGGCTGTCTGGAGTGTTATTGGCCACGAGATCGATGCGAGGGAGATCCCTATGAGGAGGTATATGAGCTGTTTTGGTACCCAAAAGTAGGCATTGTCAAAAAGACTGATCAGGTACAATACGCCGGTAAAGCAAAAGAGCGAAAACACAAAAAGAAAGGATTGTGGAGAGTTAAAAAATGGATGCGTGAAGAGATTATTCCAGATGCCAAGGGCTAAAAGCGCAAAAAGCAGACCGCCTGAAAGTTCCGCCCAGAAGTACCACTTCGGAATACTTTTTTCACAGTATCGACACTGACCTTTATTGAGCAGGTATCCTATCACGGGAAAAAGATCACGTGTCTTTAGCTGTTGGTGGCAATAGTCACATCGGGAGCGTTTTGAAGCCGGACCACTGTGAGTAGAGCGCGTGACGATCACGCAAAAAAAACTTCCTAATGAGGCTCCACAAAAGAAAAGGATGAGAGTGAGTATAATGCTCGACAGGGTTGTCATAGGATTCAGTTGAGTTTTCAGTGGAGAATCTTCTCTTCGTCTGCCCGCTTGTGGATGAGCTCCTGATAAGATGCCATATCAATTTCTTCTAATGGAACTAATTGGGCCTCAATGGGTGGTGCTGTGAAATGGAAGAGAAAATCGTAGAGGTACACTGATATGCCACTCATGATGATAATGATGATGATGGTGGTTGCCTTCATCCAGGCTCCCGAATTATTTTGGTTCATAAGATTTGAGTGTAGAGGATAAAGGTCACGTTCAGTTCGAAGTTTTGTTCTTCTGTCTTGCTGATGTCAATGCTCTGGATATGGATAGCATAGTCACTTTTTTCAAAGTCTTTCAGGAAGCCTTTGACGTTGTCCAGGTCTGCCGTGAGGGATAGCTTGTAGCTGATGATACCCTTGTCTTCTTCAACGTTACTGTTTCCAGTTTTGATGCTGCTCAGCTGTAAGTCAAGACTCCTTCCCCTGGCGAGGGTTTCAATATCTTTAATAAAGTCCAGGAGCTCAGGGACTGAAGGCCGATAGCGACCGATGGTTTCGATTATTGATTCCAGTTGTTGCTTCTCCTCTTCCTGTTGTTGTTCGAGTTTGATCATGGCCGTGATATAGGAGTTTATTTTCGTGTTGGTTTCGACCAAATCCTGTCTCATGTCCTTGACCTTCCAGCAAAATAGGCTGACTCCAACGACACCTACGAGAAACCAGAACGCTGTGAGGCGAATAATCGGGCTTCGGAATAGGTAAGAGAAGAAGAATTTCATGAGGGGTTTAGAGCTAAGGGTTGAGGGTTTAGGGTTGGGTAGAGACGTTTTGGCAAAACGTCTGTACGACGATGGTTATAGCCATGAGGAGAGAAGGGCGCTTTTAGGTGCTGTTGAGTTTGATTTTGTCTTTAATCTTAAAGAGAATGCTGAATTGGATGAGATTTTTGGGGTCCAGGTTGGAAGGCGGGAAGAAAACTTTTTCGATGAAAGGGAGTCCTTTTATGACCTCATAGGTGGCGATCACGTCTTCTCTTTTTTCCGCTGTGGCATTCCACTCGAAGAGGGTCTTATCCTGGTTTAGTCCGTACTGAAGTGAGTTAAAGGTCGTTTGCGCCGGTATGGATTCCTGGATGGTTTGAATGATGTCAGAATAAGGATTTTTGCTGGCCTGAAGAGTCCGTATGACTTGGAGCTCTTGGTTGGCTTCTTGAATTTTTACGTCCAGATTTTGTTCGTTTTTGGTCTTATATTGTCGCTCGATCATGATGAAATTGGTCCTGGAGATCTTCAGCTCTGCGCTGCTCTGTCCCCAGGTAAATCCAAATGCCATCAGCCATCCCACTGACATGAGCAGGATGATGAGTGATGAGGCGTAAAACCACACGCTGGTTTCTTTCCAGAGTGCTATTGATCGTACCATAGGGGGAAGAAGGTTAATCGGTTTTTCTCCCTGTTGTCGGATGGCATTGTCGGTGAGCGATGCTCCGATGACGCTTGGAAGCAGCTTTGTCAGGGTGTCATTGTGGTAGTTTTGACTCCAGTAAGCGATTCGGTTTTGATCGCATTTTTTGAGGTTGATGATGTGTTTGAGGTTCGTTTTCAGAGGTGATAGCTTTGGATGAAAGTTTATGCCAAAGGCTTCCTGAAAAAGGGAATGGAACATTCCATATCCGGTAAAAATAAACTCAAAAGGGATGCTATCTTGTGGTGGCAAATCCTGAGAGGATTTCTTTTTCATTGTTTCCGATTGTATTTTTTTGTCGATACTTTTTCCTGAGAGTTGTATAGAGAGTGGGGTCTGCTCTTTGTTCTTCTCCCACCAGCTCGTGATACTTGAGAGTATATTTTGTTTTTTTTGCTCTTTTTCGGGTTTTAATTCCGGTTCCGGTTTCGGTACGCTTTCATCTTCTTCTGTGCTTTTTTCTTGTTCGCACATACTCTGATTCAGCTTTTCAAAGTTTTTCATGATGCCCAGGAATTCTTCCTTCAGCTTTTTCATGAGTTCTATGCTGGCCATTCCTATATCCACACCGGAGAGACTTTGAAGTTCTTTTTTTCTGTGTCTCTTTGGTAATGAGAATTTGTCAGCTATAGCATTGATCAGGCTGTCTTCACCAATATTGATTTGTTCGAGAGAGATGAGGGTTTTGTTTCGAAAAAGCAGTACACTGGTGTATTTGTTTTGAAGGTCCATTATCACCGTCGGTTGTGCTGAGCTTTTGCCGAGTGCCTGGATGAGATCCTCAGCTCTGATGGAAAAGCCCAGTGGCATGAGCCCGCAGGACATAAATACATCGTAGTATTCCTGGATGAATTCAAAGGGTACTGCCGTGAAGAGTATCATGTTGCTTTCTTCATCCTGAGGGATGATCTTGATATCCCAAGAAACCTGGTTGAGCTCAAAGGGAAGCAGCTTTTCTGCCTGGAATACGACGGCTTGTTTCACTTCTAATTCATTCAGGTTGGCCGGAAGTGAGAAGGTGTGTTGGAAGGTGTATTCTTCCGGGATTTCAAAGACGATTTCAGTCGATTTAATCGGATTTGGTTTTGCCGTTTCCAGTGCCTTAAGCAGAATATTTTTCAGTGTTTTTTTCTTCACGATTCTTCCATTTTGGATCACCTTGTGAGGAATTGTCATAATGTTAAGCCCATTGATTTCCGTATCACCTGAGGAATTCGTGGTGTTTTCACAGAGCATCAGTGTGTTATCCTGGATGGTGATGCCGATTCTAGTTTTTGAGAAAAGGGACATGAGTGGTGGGTTTTAGTTTTCAGTCCAGTCGGTGATGCGGAAGTTTGTGGCTTCACCATTGGTGAAGATCTGAATAGATGCGGTAATAGAGTGTTCGAAATCAGCGTTGCTTACGGTTGAGGTAATCGTTTTGTCAGTGTCATCTCCTGTAATGACTGCAGTACACGAGGTGTCTCCCGTTAAGGGCACACTGCCTCCTCCATAGTTGAGATCGTCTCTGAGACGTCTGAGTACTTCGTCGATGCAAGCTTCTGATTGTTGAGAAGTGGTATGGGATTGGGTCAGGTAGTAGTTGGACTTCAGGTTGCTGATACTCATGAAGCTCATTCCTGCTGTTATGACACTGAGGAACGCGAGGAGGAATATGACGCCGATGAGGGTAGAGAATGCTTTCATAGTCTATTTTTTAGGGTTTGTTTTTGAAATTAAGGATTGTTGACGCGGAGGGAAATTGAAAAATTTTCTGTTTTACTCTGACTGTTGGTGTCAATGGTTTCGAGGGTTAGTGTCCCACTCAGTATTCCTGGACTATTATTTGGGCTTTGAAAATTGAAGGTGAGATCGTTTACCAGTACTTTGTCCGTGGTAAGGGCCAGCGGGTTTTGAGACCCTCTGGTGAGGAGAAGTTGACCGTTGTCGGTAGAAATGGTCGTTGGGTCGTCGAGAGGATTGCTTTTCGAAAGACTGAGGATTCCGGGACTGATGTCGAAGGTCGATGTTTCCTCATTAATACTCTGAGATTCTTTGATTTCGCTTTGAATTCTTTGAATGACAAAAGATGAGTTGTATTCCAACTCTTGTTTTTCCAGAAAGTCTTGTTTTCCCATGACCATACTCAGGAAAAATGACGTGATTGACCCCGCCAGAATTGTGGCGATGACGGTCGCCATGAGAGTTTCAATCAGGGTAAAGGCTTTGAATCTGTCGCGAAGGGTTTTCATGGTTTATGGAAAATATTGGAGGCTGACGGAATAGATTTCTGGCGTATACAGTCCATCATCCTGGAGCTCGATCCGGTACTGGATCCAGCGGGTGCCTGTCGCGTCGGCCGAGGTTTCCAGTAGGTTTTTATGGTTCAGATAAGAGGTCTCTCGTGCGCCTCCGGGCTCGTCCGTGTTGGGTCCAATCCAAGTTGCTCCCTGGAGGTTTTCTTCTGTGTCAGCGGTTCGAATTTGAAAGGAAACTATGGAGTTGGATTCCGTGATGCCATCCCAGATGAGGGAGTTCCAGATCGTCTTGTCAGAGCCCGAGTCCAAAGGAGCTGAGGTAAAGTCACCTCTCATAAAGAAGTGGGTTTCTATTTCTTCTACCCTATCGCAAGCACCGATCTGATCTCCATGGGCCAGGTGAGATTCAAGCGCTGATTGACCAATTTTGAGCGTTTTAGATTGTTCTGCTCTGCTGTTGTCGTGATGACAAACCGTTATTTTTTCTGATTCACAGAGGGATGAGCAACCATCGTTGTCTTCGGTATTTCCATCGTCACATTCTTCTTTCCCACTTACTTCCCCATCGCCGCATCTGGCTTCTTTTTCTTGATAGCTACACAGTGCGTTTTCGGAAGCTATCGAGCTCACCTGGTCTGAAGCCAGTGCGCGATAGAACAAGCTGATATCGCGAATATATCCTGAGAAGGGATGACTGGTTGCTGAAGTGGGTGTTCCTCCAATCCACACGGGAGCATTTTTTTCTGTCGCGATGTCTCCTTTTTTCGAGAGGCTTCCGACCTCACTTCCGTTGAGGTAGATTTTCATCCGATTTCCATCGTATCGAACGAGGACATGGTTCCAAAAGTAGGGGATCATCCACCCTCCCACGAGTTCACTGGTGGATCCGTCTTTGGTTTTGAGTTGGAAGCGAAGTCTCGCAAAGTACGAGTTGTAGGTGTCCAGACCAACGAGCCAGTAGATGTCATCATTTTTTGTTCCAATAGATTTCGCAATGATGGTGGGATCTTTTCCCAATTCGTTAGCTTTGAACCAGGCAGAAATACTCATTTCATGACCATTGAAGTCTATTGGGCTCAGGTAAGCGTAATCATTCTTCCCATCGAACTTGAGCGCCCCTCTGGTCCAGCCGGATTTACTCCAGGATGCTCCTACGAGGATGGCGTCATTTTTTCCAACACGGTCCCGGATGATAGTTTCTTGTTCGTCGTCTTCATTTGTTTCAACAGAGTCGCTTCCCGCCCAGCGGTGTTCCAATCCGTCTACACAGGTGGTGATTTCGGTCCGACAGGTACTCGTACAGCCATCTTGAGAGCGAGTATTACCATCATCACATGCTTCCCCGTTTTCGGTGATCCCATTTCCACAAACGGGCACTGCTCTGGACTCTTTCTGGCACTGAGATGAGCATCCATCGTTATTGCTGATGTTGCCGTCATCGCATTCTTCGTCTTTACCCTGGCCATTGGTTTCTTGCACAATTCCATCACCACAATAGGTGAGACCTGTACAAATCGGATTGCAGGTCCCTTTTTCATCTCGATCACCGTCGTCACAGGCTTCGTTTTTTTCGAACACCTCATTCCCACACCAGGGATCGAAGGTCAATTCGCAGACGCTTTGTTGATTGAGTCCTAAGAGAAAGAGGTCATGTATTTCCCGTTCTGTGAGGGCCTTTTGGAAGAGTGACACGTCGTCTATATTTCCCGCAAAAGCCCGACTGGTTTTATTTCCCGGATTTCCACCGATCCAGGTGGGGAAGGTCAGATCTGAGATGAGAATTCCGCTCTTGCTCTGCCTGGCGACTTCTGTCCCATTGATCGAGAGCTTCATGGTTTTGCCATCGTATCGGGCTGCCACCTGGGTCCATTGGCCCAGAGTGATTGATCCTCCCACCAGCTTTGTGCTGTTTCCCTGATCAGTTTTGAGGATGAATCGGAGGCTTGCTTGTTTCGAAGTTCCAGTTTCCAGACCGAGTGACCAGAGGGTATCTCCAGGATCAAGTCCCTTTGACTTGGCTATGATTTCGGGGTTGCTTTCGGCTTTGTCGGCTTTTATCCAGGCGGTGATCGTGAGTTCCTTTCCGGTGATGTCCACGTTCGTTCCCATATCTTCGTAGTCGTCGACACCGTCGAACTGCATGGCTCCTTTTCGTTGAGCTTTATCGCTCCAGACAGCACCTACAGAAACTGCCTGATATCGATTTCTGTTTTCCCATTCCGGTCTATAAGCGTCATCAAATGACCAGTGGGCGATGACTTCCTCCGGGCAAAGCTGGTATCGCTCGAGTTCGAGAGCACCGTCACCTGTGTCGGTCGATTCGGTTTGATTGTGGGTCCCGTTGTTCCAGTCTTGTTCCGTGGTGTCGATTCCCTCAAAGGCATACGAGTCTGAGATACTGTATTGTGTCTCAATTTCACGGCTTCCTTCCTGATCTGATTCCCAGCTGACCTGGACATGAATGGCTTTTGATCGGTCGTCTAAGATGGTTCCTTCAGGGTCAATGTCTCCCGTATTGTTACGATAAATGGGATCAATCGTGACCTTTCGGGTGAAGCGATCATCGACCGTGTCTTCCGATCCGGTGAAATTCCAGAGATTCGCCTCGTAATGCAGTCCGTGAGTTCCATTTTGGAGATCGAGAAAGCTTTGGTCCCGAATTGATCGAATGGCTTCCACACTTTCAGAAAGGATTTGTTGAGCTCTCGATTGGTTTTTACTCTCAAATTTTGCCGTGTCCACAGCTAGATAGGTTGAAGAGAAGAGACTCGTCACGATTACGATGACGACCAGACTGATCAGGCTTTCCATCATGCCGAATGCCGGGAAACGGCGTTTTGGATGGTGTTGTTTATTTTTCATATGGTGAAAAATGAATATTGAAATCTTTAGAGAACTAGGGTGAGTACTGGAAACGGACCAGACTGACTTCTGGTGTTTCTGTGCTGTCTCCCGTGAGGACTATCTGATATTGCATCCACCTGGTGCCTGTCGCGGAGGGTGAAAGCTGAATGATAGAATCGGTGTCAGTGTAGTAGCTTTCGATGGTTCCATCCGGTCCTGCCCACTGAGCGGTGTTGAGATTTGATTCGCTGTCCGCTGTCCTGATTTGAAAGCCGACTGTGGTGCTTATCCCCAAGGCACCCTCCCAGTGAAAAGAGTGCCAGCTCGTCGTATCTGATGCCGTGTCAAAGGGTGGGGACTGGTAAATTCCTTCTGTTGCATAGGCATCTCCTGGGAAGGGGAAAATGCTCACTGATGAACTATTGCTGTTGGAAGTGACGTATACGGCATCGTCTTTTACCGCGAATATTTTATTTCCATCTCCTCCCAGGTCATATTCCGCTTCGATGGTCGGGTTTGTGGGATTGCTGATATCGATGATTTTGAATTCCGCATTGTTGTCATTGCAGGTGATGAAGGCATAGTTTCCGGCTACGTCGACATCATGGACGTCATTGTCGATCTCTAGTGATCCCAGGACGATGGGATTCGTAGAGTTGCTGACATCATAGATTTTGAATTCCGAACTGTTTGAGCTTTTTTCGCTGCCGATGAAGACCATGTTATTCTGATAGGCAATTCCCCAGGCTTCATTTTGTGGTGTTGCTGAAGCCCCTGCCAAAGTGGTGATGTTGTTGGGGTTTGAGACATCGAGGATTTGGAATGAGTGACTGCTGGAGTCTGCGGCGAGATAAGCCGTGTTGCCGTTCATGGCGATATCTCTCACATCGCCATCAATATCTTTGCTTCCGATGAGCGACGGATTGCCGGGGTTTGCGATACTGAAAATATAGAACCCCTGATAGGCACTTTTTTCTTCTGTTCCGATATACACGTTCGTCCCGTTGGTCGCGATGCTGAAGGCTTTGCTAATGCCACTGATGTTGTACGAAGTGATGACTGAAGGAGTGCTATCCGAAGCAATGCTGACGGTTTTGAGTTCTCCGTTTGAATCGTCTGTTGCCACATAGGCATAGCTCCCAACGGTGACGATGTCATATCCGTGCTCGTAGAGTCTCGTGTCACCCAGGATGGAAACGTTTTGATGGTTGCCAACGTCCAGGGTCGCGAAGTTGTGAGTTGCCGAATTGTGATAATCTCCTGTCACATAGGCCCTGTCTCCTATTACAGCTATCGCATTTGCATCCGCATTGTCATCAAATTCTATTTCGGTTACGATCATCTGCCAGATCGTATTGTCTTGGGCGAGTATCAGGGTTCCATCACCAATGCTTGTTGATGCCGTGTTGTCGTGAGTTCCGTTGCCCCATTCTTCCCCCGTTGTGATGATGCCGTCGAAGGCGTATGAGTCGGTAATGATGTACTGGGTACTGGTTTCTGCTTCACCTTCCAGATCGGATTCCCAGGTAAGATTGATTGTCACTTGTTTTGATCGGACATCGAGGTTATTCCCCAGGGGATCGACGTTGTCATAATCATCTCTGTAGACATCTCCAATGGTCACCTTTCGCGTAAAAATGCCATAGATCAGGTCCTGTGTTCCATTGAAGTTCCATACTTCCTCTGTTTTTTGGAGGCCGTGGTTACCGTTTGTGAGGTAGAGAAAATTTTGGTCACGAATGGAGCGTATGGCTTCAACTGATTCGGAGAGGATTGTGTCGGCATCAAAGCGGTTGCTGTTCTGGATGCTGCCCTGATTGAGAGAAACATAATTGGCTGTGAAAATGCTGGTTACGAGCGCGAAGAGACTTATGGCAACAATGGTTTCAATGAGTCCGAAAGCCTTTAATTGGTGTGTAACGTTGAATTTTTTCATAAGAGAGAGTTATTGCCAGCTTGTGAGACCGATAGGAGAGACGGATATGGTGGTCAGGTCATTGCTCTGATGGTGAAGAATTTGGAACGAGCCATATTCTTCTGTTTCGCCACTTCCTTTATCGAATACGATGTCAGCCCCGCCACCGTTGATGGCGATATTTTCAATGCTGAACGCTGTGGGGAATGTGAAGGTTTGTCGATCTTCCTGTGCTGACGTATCGAAGTCATTTCCGATAAACGTGGTATACTGGTTTGCTTCTATTCTGATGCCATGATGAGCGTTTTGATATTGAGTATGAGCAGCCATTTCCTGGTGTCGGATCAGGCCGGTTAATTCTTCTGTGATCGTTTGGAGTTCAGCAGAGCTGAGTGACGAATTGGTCCAGGATGTCACTAAACCAATGCTGATAGCCAAAATAGTCATGCTGAGAAGGATCTCAATGAAGGTGAAGGCCGGTGTTTTTTCGTTTTTTTTCATCGGTTTTGAATCATTGAGGGTATTTTTTGAAGAGGAACAATCACCGAGAGGGCAAATCCCGCAACCATAACTCCAACGAGGATGAGCAGGAGGGGTTGGATAAATGTCGTCAGGGCTTTGAGGTTCCCCTTGACTTCTTCTTCAAAGACTTCAGCCAGGTAGTACATCGAGTCGCCGAGATTTCCTGCTTCTTCTCCGAGTTTCACGGTTTCTATCACCAGGGGTGAGAAGAGATTGGGAAATTTTTCGATGGATGAGGAAAAAATATTTCCTCGGTCGACTTCGGCGGTGATCTGCTGTAGCGCATTTCGGTAGTTGCTGTTTTTAGGTACTGTCTCAAGGATCTTGAGAGACTGGATGAGGGGTACACCGGTCTTATTGAGCGTAGAGAAGGTTCGGATTATCTGGGCGGAGTTGTATGACTTGATGAGTTTCCCGAACACTGGCAGATGGATGAACACCCGGTCTTTGAATTCTATGACTGCTTTTTGCATCATGAGGAGTTTTGTTCCTCCAAGCACCGTGATCCCACCTCCTACGAAGAGGTACCAGTAGGTCCTCAGGATTTCTTCTGATTTCATAAGAACCCTGGTGGGCAGTGGAAGCTGATTGGTAAATCGACTGAAGATGTCTTTGAGGAATGGAATCAGGAAGATGATCATTCCGATCCCTATTAATACCATCATGCTCAGGATGATCGAAGGGTAGATCATGGCTCCGATCGCCTTTTTTTTGAGGGTATAGATTTGTCGTTCTTGTTTTTCGACGTATTTCAGGACGGTGGGAAGTGTGCCGGATTGTTCGCCGACTTTGACCAGGCTTATAAAGACGTTTGAAAAGTATTTTGGATAGGTTGCCAGGGCATCAGAAAACGAATTTCCTAATTCTACTTGGTTTTTGATATCTTGTGTTACCCTTTTTAAGGTTGTGTTTTGGGTTTGAAGCTCGATGGTTTTGAGTGCCGAGACAATGCTAAACCCGTGCCTGGTCATGTCACCTACTCGTTTGGTAATGAGGAGGATGTCTTTTTGTTTGAGAGGACTACTCCATTCCCACCAGTGTTTGGTTTTTTTTATCTCTTTCAGAGCAATAATCAGACTTCCATTCTTTTCCAGCATTTTTTGTGCCGCTTCACGACTCATCGCTGAAACCGTTTGGTTTATGATTTTTCCTTTGGGATCGCGGATTGAGTATTGGTAGAGTGGCATGGGGGGTGAGGGCTATTCTCTGGTAACACGGAGGACTTCTTCTGGCGTTGTCATACCGTTGAGGATTTTCTGAAAGCCGTCTTCCATCATGGTCAAAATGCCCTTTTTTCTGGCTGCTGCCATGATCTCGTTGGAGAGGGCTTTCTTTTTGATGAGGTCTCTGATCTCGGGATCTACTTCGATGAATTCGGCTATCGCCAGTCGTCCTTTAAATCCGGTGTGATGACAAGCATCGCAGCCTTTTCCTTCATAGATGATGATCGTCCGGTTGGATGGTTGTTGGTTTTCTGATTTTCCTTCGGTAAAAAGGGCTGGATTAAAGGTTTCAAAAGCAGAGAACGGGTCTACAAGTTCCTGGAATGGTATTTCTTTTCCCCGAATGCAAAAGGAACAAATTTTTCTACACAGTCGTTGTGCGACAACGATATTGACGGTTGATGAGACCAAGAAGTGTTCCACTCCCATTTCCAGTAGACGAGGGAGAGTGGAGGCAGCGTCATTCGTATGCAGTGTGGCCAGGACCAGGTGTCCTGTTAGGGCCGAGTTGACGGCGATATTTGCGGTTTCGACATCTCGAATTTCTCCCACCAGGATGATATCGGGATCCTGTCGAAGAATACTTCTCAACCCGGCCGCAAAGGTCAGTTTGGCGTCATTATTGACCTGGATTTGGTTTGTGCCACGAAGTCGGATTTCGACGGGGTCCTCGATGGTAGACAGGTTGATTTCGCGTTTGTTAAGGATACGGAGGACGCTATAGAGCGTTGTGGTTTTACCACAACCGGTTGGTCCGGTGACAAGGATCATTCCATGTGTTTTCTGCATTCCCTCGTTGATCAGCTTCAGATGGGTTTCGTTGTATCCGAGTGATTCCAGTTTGAGTGATGACTGGCTGGCGAGCAAACGCAGTACGATTTTTTCTCCGTCGTAAATCGGGATAATAGAAACGCGAAGGGTTACGCTCATATCCGAAAATTCCATTTTGATGCGACCGTCCTGTGGTGCGCGGTGTTCGTCAGTTCGAAGATTTGAGAGGACTTTTATTCGTGTTGTGATGGTTTCCTGAAAGCTTTTCGGTAAAAAGAGAATGTCTTTTAGGATACCATCTGTTCTGGCTCGTACGAGCACTTCTTCTGTTTGTGGTTCAATGTGAATATCTGACGCGTGTTCTTGAGCAGCGAAGTAAACAATATCGTTGAGCAGGTTGGAAATGGCTTCTGCTCCTTCTTTTTCCCCTTTTTTCTCGATGTCTTTTTTGGCCTTGGCAAGCTTCTCCCCCAAAGGGGTTTCATATCGTCTTAAGACATTTTTGATATCTGATTTGGCTGCGTAGTAGAGTCGGATGTTTTTTCGTGTCTTTTTTTCCAGGAATCGAAAGAGTTCTTTTTGATGAATGTTATTGGTAGCAATCGTTAATTCTCCTGCTTCGTCCTGAACGGGCACAATGAGGTTTTCTTTCGCGATATTGGGTGGGATGAGGTCAAGGGTTTCTTTTGCGATATCAAAATTTGAAATCCGGACGAAAGGTATGTTTTCGAGGTCCGCGACCAGAATCCCAACCTGGTCATCCGGCATGATGGCAAGATCCACGATAGTTTGAGAGACTTTTGCTCCCTCTTTTAGCGCATTTCGCTCGATATCATCAGCTTCTTGCTGTTCTATGAATTCCCCTTCCCTGAGAATTTCCAGTAATTGCCGGTCTTGAAGTGAAAGTTCGGACATTTTTTCTTTGGTTTTTTTGTTTTGAATACCCTGATTATATCAGAAAATGCGCTTTTTCACAAGCGCGGTGGGGGGGTACTCACTGCTCTCGAGTAGCTAACCGGAGAAAAGGCTCCCTTCTTTTACCCCCGGCCCCTTAAAAGGGGAGAAAAGAACCACTCCAGCCTTTTCTCTTCTAAAAAAGCTATAACTTTTGAGGGGGTTCTTGTGAAGCTTCTGAATGGCTTAAATATGGCTCCAGGGCCTTTAGAAGATCTTGAATTTGGGTATCAGTTTTGGTAAAATAGGCTATAACTCCCAGGTCCATGGCCTTTTTTTTGTCTTCTTCTTGACTGAGCTCCGTAATGACTACTACTGGTGTTGAGATGTTTTGGCCTTCTTTGAGGTTTCTTAAAATGGTATAGCCATCCTGAAAGGGGAGCATGATGTTCATCAGAATCAGGTCGTATTTATCTTTGTTGAGCAATTCCATGGCTTTTTTGCCATCTTCTACCCGATTTACCTCATGACCCAGTTGTTTGAGCTTGAGTGCATAAAACTTACAGAAGAAAGCATCAGGCTCCGCAACGAGAACTTTTGACATGGTGAGGGGGGGAAGGAATGAAAAATTAAAAAGGTAGGGAGGATGTAGCTCTGAGGATACGATATTTTTGCCTCTCTTGCAAAAGGTCATGTTTTTGTGATAAGCTTGCGGATATCTTTGATGCTGACCAATGTTTTTTCAGCAACTGCTTATTCTTCTGATCTTTGTTTGGATCAGTCGAAAGATCTTCCAGTACTTGCAGTTTCCGACGCTTTTTGGGGAGGTGTTTGCCGGTTTGTTGGTTGGACCATTGGTCTTACAGTTGGTGTCTGACTCGGAGCCTTTGCGGGTCTTGTCTGAATTGGGCGTCTTTTTTCTCATGTTTCACTCCGGACTTGAGACCAATCCCAAAGATATCCTGAGGTTTTCTCGAGTTTCTTTTTTTGTTGCTTTGGGAGGCATCATCCTTCCTTTTCTTGGTGCATATCTGGTTTCCTCATGGTTTGGCTATGATCTCAATACCTCCTTTTTCGTTGTTCTGGTTCTTTCTGTTACCGCGGCGGCGATCAGTGCCCGACTTCTGAAGGATTCCAAAATCAGTCAGACTCCGGTTGCCCATGTCATTGTGACTGCGGCGCATATTACGGAGATTCTCATGCTGTTCGTCTTTTCTCTTTTCCTGGACGTGAATCGAACAGGAGCTGTAGATTTCTTTCGGATGGGCTATGTAGTAGCAGCATTTGTGTCCTATTTTGTTGTTGTTTTTTATGTAGGGCATCGTTATTTCAAGCATTTGTATCGGATTATTCACAAGGGAAACAAGGGGTTTACCTTCGCGGTGATCCTGGCTTTATTGTTTGGGGTTGTGGCCGAGCTCATCGGTCTCCATATGATTATTGGAGCTTTTTTGGCAGGACTTTTTCTCCATCAGGAATTCATCGATGGTGAGGTGTACACCAAGATTGAGGATCGCATATTTGGTCTTAGCTATAGTTTTTTGGGTCCGATCTTTTTTGCTACGCTCGCTTTTCATCTGGATCTTGACGCCTTAGATACTCTTCCCTGGTTTGTTCTCTGTGTATTTCTGGTCGCTGTGTTCGGGAAAATTCTAGGTTCTGGTGTCATGGCCTTTTGGTCTGGCTTGGGTTTTCAGGATTCTCTCGTGGTGGGACTAGGGATGGGTAGCAGGGGAGTATTAGAGTTGATTATGGCATCGATCGGTTTTCAGGAGGGTATTATTGATGCAAAAATATTTTCAGTTTTGGTTCTGGTGAGTTTTTCTTCGACGGTGGTTTCGACGCTCGCGATGAAGCCTCTTATCCCTCGTTTACAGAAAAGGATTACCAGAGCTCCCCCCTTGGATCTGCTGATGAACAGGAGAGGACTGTGATTACTTGGATTTTTTCTGAAACCAGGTGAGGTAGATGATGGGGAG
>JAUYGZ010000028.1 GCA_030690415.1 bacterium | reverse complement strand
GGGAGAATGCCTGCCGAGTTCACTATGAGTGAGGCAATAAACCAAGCGGTCTGGTTGTTTCGGCTGCTGTGCCAGAGTGCGATGCCTTTCCAGATGAGGTCCCAGATGGCTACTGCGCCGATGAGGGCCCATTGCAGCGGGGTGAGGAGGGGGAAATCCATGGGGTTGGGGTGAGAGACAAACACCCACCGATAGGTGGGTGTTTGAGTGAGTGAACATTGTGATTACATCATCCCCGGCATCATACCACCTCCTCCCATTCCGCCGGGCGCTCCCGTTGGTTCTGATTTCGGTAGCTCAACAATACCGCATTCGGTGGTCAGGAAGACCCCAGCGAGACTGGCCGCGTTTTCCAACGCCTCACGGGCGACTTTTGTGGGATCGATAATTCCGGCTTTGATCATGTCCACATCGAATTCCAATGTCATCGCATCGAAGCCATGACCTGGCTTTTGGGTAGCCACTTTCATGGCTACTACGCCACCATCCTGGCCGGCATTGACGGCGATTTGTCTAATAGGCGCTTCTAAAGCTTTGCGGACTATTTCCACTCCCGTCATCTCGTCATCATTCTCGACTTTGATTTTGTCCAAGGCTTTGCTGGCCAGCAGGAAGGCAACGCCTCCACCAGGAACGATCCCTTCATCCACAGCCGCGCGAGTAGCATTCAGGGCGTCTTCGATGCGCATCTTTTTCTCTTTCATTTCCACTTCGGTTGAGGCTCCTACTTTGATCACGGCCACACCACCGGTGAGTTTGGCTCTTCTCTCAGCCAGTTTTTCCTTGTCGAAATCTGATGTTGAGTTTTTGTAGAGGGCGTCGATTTCATCGATGCGAGTATCGATTACGCTTTTCTTACCTTTTCCGCCAACGATCACGGTGTTATCTTTGCTGGATACGATTTTGTCAGCCTTTCCGAGGTCCTCCAGGGTGATATTTTCCAGTTTGAGTCCCACTTCTTCTGAGATCACCCGTCCACCTGTGAGCGCGGCGATATCCTTGAGGATCTCTTTCCGTCGATCACCAAAGGCCGGCGCCTTGACTGCCAGGGCGTTGAATCCTCCCCGGAGTTTGTTGATCACCAGGGTGGCGAGTGCTTCACCATCGATATCTTCCGCAATGATGACTAGCTCTTTTTTACCTAATTGGGCGAGCTGTTCAAGAATTGGCAGAATATCCTTGATGGAGCTAATCTTCTTGTCCGTCATCAGGATATGAGGATGACTCATCACGGCTTCCATGCGGCTTGTGTCAGTGACCATGTAGGGCGATACGTATCCGTTGTCAAACTGCATTCCTTCGACGATTTCTTTTTCCAGGCCCTGGGTTTGTCCTTCTTCTACGGTGATCACACCAGATCTGACCTGTGTCTCCAGTTCCCCGAGAAGCTCTCCTACGCGGGGGTCTTGAGCGGAAATGGTGGCCACCTGGGCAATCTTTTCTTTGCTGGTGATTTTTTCGGACATCTTGTTCAGCTCCGCTACGACAGTCTTGGTGGCTTTTTCGATGCCTGTTTTGATGGACATGGGGTTGGCGCCAGCGGTGACGTTTTTGATACCCTCAGAGATTAGGGCTTCAGCCAAAATGATGCTGGTGGTGGTCCCATCTCCTGCCTTGTCATTCGTCTTGTTGGCCACTTCTTTGACGAGCTGGGCACCCATGTTTTCAAATTTGTCTTCCAATTCGATTTCTTTTGCAATGGTGACTCCGTCATTGACGATGCTGGGACCGCCGTAGGATTTTTCGAACATCACATTACGGCCGCGTGGTCCCATGGTGATACGAACAGCTTCTGCCAATGTTTTAACGCCTTTGACGATTTTGTGGCGAGCGTCGTCACCGAAGATAATTTGTTTAGCCATGGTTTAGGTTATTAGGAAGTAGGGGGTAGGTTGTAGGTTGTAGCTTGTTAGGAAGGCGTCTTTATCATCCTTTAGTCCTGTATGACGGCGGTGACGGAGTCTTCAGAGATGATCTTGTAGGTGACGTTGTCGATTTCAATATCGTCTCCAGCGTACTGGCTGCACACGACCTTTTGCCCTTTTTTGATCAGATGAGGGCGGAGCGTGTTGTCATCCATTCTCCGGCCTTCACTCACGCAGATGACTTCAAACACCTTTGGTTTTTCTTCTTTGGCTCCGGGGATAATAATGCCCGATTTGGTTGTCTCTTCGGCTTCGATACCTTTGAGGACGACTCGTCCATCGAGGGGAATCAGTTTTGACATATCACACGATATTAAAAGATATATGAGCCTGACCATTGTATTTTAGCACTCACAACTGTCAAGTGCTAAGGAGCCTTTTTCTTGTATTCAAAATAAAGTATTGTTTAATAATATTTCTCTTTTCCGGCTTTTCCCGTATTCTATCGGTGATATTTTTCTCTTTTTTATGCCTGTTTCTCAAACTTTTTCCCTTAAAGATGGTTTTGCCCGGATGTTTCAGGGAGGGGTCATCATGGATGTGGTGAATGCTGAGCAGGCTCAGGTGGCTGAAGAATCTGGAGCCTGTGCCGTGATGGCTCTTGAGCGCGTTCCGGCAGATATCAGGGCTCAGGGAGGTGTGGCGAGGATGTCAGATCCCAAAATGATTAAAGACATCATGAAGGCTGTCACCATCCCCGTGATGGCCAAAGTTCGAATCGGGCATTTTGTAGAGGCGCAGATTCTTGAGGCGATTAAAGTTGATTTTATTGATGAATCGGAGGTTTTGTCACCCGCGGATGAGCAGTATCACGTCGATAAGCTTCGATTTAAGGTTCCTTTTGTCTGTGGGGCGAGAAATTTAGGGGAGGCATTGCGGCGGATTAAAGAAGGAGCCGCGATGATTCGGACAAAGGGAGAAGCGGGGACCGGTGATGTGATCCAGGCGGTTCGCCACGTTCGAGCCATGAAGCAGGAGATTGAGGTTTTGAAAGCGATGAATGATGAAGAGCTCGAGCAAAAGGCTATTGAGCTCAGGGTGACGCTGGAGTTGGTGAAGGAGGTTCGGGATTTGGGACGCTTACCCGTGGTCACCTTTGCCGCGGGAGGTATTGCGACGCCCGCTGACGCGGCGATGATGATGCAGCTGGGGATGGATGGGGTCTTTGTTGGCTCGGGGATTTTCAAGTCGAGCGATCCGAAGAAGCGGGCTCGGGCGATCGTGGAGGCGGTGACTCACTTCAATGATCCGAAAATATTGGCGAAGGTCTCAGAAAATTTGGGTGAGGCGATGGTGGGGGTGAGCACGGAGGAGATTGGGGTGAGGATGGCTGTTCGAGGCTCTGATGAGCCCTCTCCTCGAGCCTGAGCGACACCTCGGAGCCGAAGGCAGGCTCTAGAAGAGAGGAGAGGGGCGCGACGTGAAGCACGAGATTATCCCGGCAAGAGTTTTCTGAGTTGCTGATTAAAGGTAAGCACTGAATATCCCAATTCAGAAAGATACAGGAGAGACATATCGACCAGGGAGAGTTTTTTTGTTTGCATTTTGGCAAAGAGAGCACAAATTTGGCGATGATCTTCTTCAGAAAATGTCATTCGTTCAACCTGATCCGCCCGGTCTCTGAAATCCATCCACTCAAGGGCATGTTGTACTGAGCACTTCGCGTTCAGCACCGATATGCATTCCAAATCAATGTAATTAGGGACTATGAACAGGGTTCCTTTTTTAGCCAGACTTTCAACAAGCTCAACGGAACGCTGAGCCTGCGAATCCTCACTGTTAAAATAAGAAACCCAAATATTGGTATCAAGGATAATCTTATCCATAAAGCGCGTCATCAATATGAGAGCTCAGATCTTTTGGCCCTTTAAAGCGATATCTTTTGGCAAGCTTCAAAAAAGGGACCTTCTTCTTTATCTGTTTCCGTCCTTTTTCATCCCAGTTCCGTAAGACCTGTTCTCCAAAAACAGCATTTAAAATCACCCCAACTTTTTTCCCCCGTGAAAAAATCCAAACCGGCCCATCGGCTTTTTTGAGAACCTGATTGGCTCGGAATCGAAGATCAGTCATCGTGGTAGAAGTCATATTTTATGTTAAACTGTACTATGAACTGTAAAAATAGTAGCTCTTTATCCTGAATAAGTCAACCAAAACGGTCTTTTCCCTATACTTCCCCCCCCCCTCTATTATAATATTCTCGTTATATCCTTATTCTTTTTTCCATGCGAACAATAAGATCACTCATCATATTATCCCTCTTCATTGGCCTGATTTTTGATCTAACACCCTGGACTCAAGCCTTAACAATCCCCCCTGCCGGCTTCGAAGATGATGTGCGAGTGAATTTTGATGAAAACCCTTTTGCTGATAATAACATCAGTACTTTAGAAGGCATCGCCGCCGCAGAATTGTATCGGCGTGCGGTCATCGGGGGGTTTCCCGATGGTGAATTTAAGGGAAATAGGCTTGTCAATCGTGCTGAGGCTGCCAAGTTTCTGCTGTTGTCACGGAAGGATTCCGTTTTCCTCGCCCCCGGAGACAGTCCCTTTTGGGATGTGATTGCATCGGAATGGTATGGGCCGTTTGTGTTGAAAGCTGCTTCGCTCGGAATTATTAAAGGTCATCCCGATGGATCGTTCCGCCCGGCTGATCCTGTCCTGCTTGCCGAGTTTATCAAGATGCTCTCGCTGAGCTTCGATCTGCCGACAGGCCTGGCGTATCACTACGGTGATGAATCCAGATATCCAGGAGCATGGTTCTGGGATTATGCCGGGGTTGCCCAGCAGTATCAGTTGTTTCCCAATAGTCCGAATCAATTGAATCCCGAAAAAAAACTGACCCGGAATGAAGTGGCCGTGGCGATTTATCAGTATTTGAAGAATAGGGGGAATCCAATTGGTGTGATTTCGGATAACTGGATAACGTTTGGTAATGCAGATCTTGGTTTTGAATTACGGATGCCTTCATATGTATCACTTGATCAGGTGATGAACGACCAATACAACCGATTAGCAATTTTTACGAGTGAGAAAGAACGTTTTGAAGTCAGACTCAAGGAATTTAAGGATACTTCTCTCAATCAAATTTTCTATAATGATCAGCCTTTTTCTTCACGAGCCCTTCTGGGTGGAAAAGAGGCTTTAGTTTTTGTGTCAGCAACCGGATATTGTGACGGGCCGGGTTGTGGTTCTCCCTCTGTTGCTTACGTTGCAAAGAATGGAGATGATTTTTATTATCTTGTGTTTTATGGAGATGCTGAGCTCAGTGATACTGAAAGGCTTATTGTAGAGTCTTTTAAATTCACAGAAATTGCTGTCGACGACAGGCCTTGGTACTGCACTGATGAACCAGCTCCGCTTTCTGGCGCTGGTGGTGTGGAGTATCCTTCGAATCCAAAATATAGTCACATCGCTCATCTTGCCCAGCTTTTTACAGCCTATGATTGTGGGGAAGGACGGTTTTATGAAGTTGCGGATACAGTTCTTGGAAATCAGAAAACTTATGAATTGGGATCAAATCTTTGGCTTGATAGTCCTCATAACGAAGAATATATCATTTCGCTTTTACAAGAACTGGGATACTCCTGTTCCAATTCAGGATGCACAAGCTGGAGACTCGATACTTCTGTTGATCTCGAAAAACTAATGAAATTAAGGCTTTATTACGAATTTATTAAGTCCAATGATTGTATTAATTGTGGATAATCACATTTAGGGACTGTCCTCATTGTTGAAATTGATAATATATTATTATGTCTGATTGACTTTACAGCCTGTTTTATATATAATTTCAGCAGTCATATACATATTATATTATGCAGCACACAGGTCGAAAAATAATCTCAGCAACTATTGCCTCCTCATTTGTTCTTTGGCTGGATCAAACTTCTGCGAATGTCGGCATACCGAAGTCGCGTCTTTTGGAGGAAGGACTTCGTCTTCTGAGACAGAAGATGGATCATGAACAAAAGTCTTCTTTTCGAAAGCAGTTAAACGAGGGGATAGATAGAATTCTTCTCTCTGGAGAGGATCAGATTGTTCTTGCCGAGCCGCCTTTTGACGAGCTCATTGGTGAAGAAATTATTTGATTTGAATTTATGAGTTTTGATCGTGGTGATGTGATTTTGGTTAATTTTTCTCCAGTTGTTGGATCGGAGCAGGGTAATATTCGTCCGGCGATTGTTGTCAGTGATGAAATTTTTCAGCGTCTTGGATTGATTATTGTTGTCGCGATTACTTCGAGAATTATTCAGTCCTTTGGAAGAGTTCCGCTCAAACCGGATAGTGCCAATGGCCTAGATAAAGCATCTGATGTTTTGGCGTATCAGGTTCGCACGATTTCTACCGACCAGAAGCGAATTGTAAAAAAATTGGGAAGACTCTCTCAGCGTGATTTAGCCAGGATTGATGAGGCTCTTAAAATTGTTTTGAAACTTGCCTGATGTCTATTCCTGTTCCCCCATCCTCAAGAGATAATGGTCGCCTTGTGATTCATCATTGTAAAATAGTCGGCGTCCTCTCTCTCCAGGGTGATTTCACGGATCATCTCCGATCACTGAGTCAGCATAAGGTTCAGGGCGTCGAAGTTCGGACGAAGGCTAATCTGGCGAGGGTGGATGCTCTGATCCTTCCCGGAGGGGAAAGCACGGTGATCGCTAAGCTGCTGGTGTCGACAGGTCTGGACAAAGCCATTGTTCAACGCGCGAAAGAGGGGATGCCCATCTGGGGGACTTGCGCGGGGGCGATTTTGCTGGCGAAGGAGGTGATTTCACCTGTTCCTCTCGAAACAACTCTGAGCCTGGTTCCGGTTGAAATAGAGCGGAACGCGTATGGGAGGCAGTCGGAGTCGTTTCAGACTGAACTAAAGATTGGCGAGGAGTTGACTTCTGTGTTTTTTATCCGAGCGCCGAAGATCGTGAAGGTTGGGAGAGGAGTGAAGGTGTTGGCGGAGTGCAAGGGTGATCCGGTGATGGTGAAATTTAAGAATATTTTGATCACGACTTTTCATTCGGAGTTGGGCTATCCGAACAAAATTCTGGAATATTTCTTGAGCATTGGAGAGGCTTGAAAAGCTTTCTCTTTGCGTGTTCCTCTATTTCATGCTATCCTCCAGTGGCTTTGTTGACGGTACCATAATTATCCTATCTCGCTATGGCTAAGAAAAATGATGCTGGAGTGTCTGTTGAAGAATTATTGACTCGTGGAGTTGAGCAGGTCATCGTTCGCCAAAGCCTGGAGGAACGACTGAAAAGGGGTGATAAATTGCGATTGTACTTGGGGATTGATCCGACCGGATCACAGCTTCACCTGGGGCATGCGATTGCGCTTCGGAAGCTTCGTGATTTTCAGCAGTTGGGGCATCAGGTGATTTTGTTAATTGGAAATTTTACCGCTTTGATTGGTGATACTTCGGATAAGGAAAGCATGCGACCGGTGATGTCTGTGGAAGAAATCGAGGCAAATTTTAAAACCTACAAGGAGCAGGCCTCCAAAATTTTGGATTTCAAACATGTTGAGATCTGCTACAACGCTGATTGGCTTGGGAAGCTCACTATGACGGATGTGGTGAAGCTCGCTCAGCAGTTTACAGTTCAGCAGATGATTGAGCGTGATATGTACCAAAAGCGTCTCGAAGGAGGGAAGCCGATCGGGTTGCATGAATTCCTCTATCCGCTGATGCAGGGGTATGATTCGGTGGCTATGGATGTGGATTTGGAGCTTGGAGGTAATGACCAGACCTTTAATATGTTGGCGGGGAGGACTCTCCAGCGAGTCTACAATAAGAAAGAGAAGCATATTTTGACGACCACCCTTCTTGAGGGGACTGATGGCCGGAAGATGGCAAAAACCTACGGAAATTTTATTAATATCACTGAAGAGCCAAAAGAGATGTTTGGGAAAATTATGTCTCTTCATGACGATCTCATTGTGAAGTACTTCACGCTGTGTACTGATGTTTCGCTCGATGAGATAAAAAAAATGGAGAAGGCGATGAAAAAGGGTAAAAATCCAAAAGAGTTTAAGGTCATGCTCGGCAAGGAAATTGTTACCTTGTATCACGATGCCAAGGCAGCAGACCAGGTTTCTCTTGATTTCGAAGAGGTCTTTTCCAAGGGCGGAAAGCCGGAAAAAATTGAAAAAATGAAAATGGATAGTGGAAAGTTCAAGGTGTTTGCCTTGCTTGAGGAGCTTGAGATGGTGGAATCACGGAGTGAAGGAAAGCGAATGATCCAACAGGGTGCTGTCCGTGTCAATGATGTAAGAATCGATGATGAAGATAGTATTGTTGAGGTTAAGCAGGGTGAGAAGATTCTGATTCAGGTTGGAAAACGAAAGTGGATGGAATTGGAAGGAGTGGAGCCCGCTGAAGACTGATTTTGGTCTTGATTTGAAGAGGGATCTTGATTAGCATATGAGCCCTTTTTAGATCTGCGTCTTGTTTTTTCGACTCTTGAATCAGAGGTCGAAAAGTGGTAGAATGAGGAGACAGAATCTGAAAAATTCTATTTCTTAAAACCAATACCGATATGACAGCCATTACCCAGATTAAGGAAATGCTCGAAAGTGCGGAAGCTTCTCTCAAAAATGCAAAGAAGATGCTTTTGGAGTTGTCCGGAGAAGAATTTGCGGCTGCCCCCAGACGTTCGTCATCGCTCAGTATGTCTTCCATGAGCTCTGAAGGGAAAGTTATCGAAGGCGTCTTCAATGGGGAACGAATGATCGCTCCGGATGGAGAGAATTTTCCCGTCCCGGCTAACTATGCATCCAAGTCAAAACTGGTTGCGGGGGATCATCTCAAGCTGACTATTCTTAATGATGGCCGTTTTGTCTATAAGCAAATCGGACCGGTCCCTCGGAAGACGCTAATCGGGACTTTGGTTCACGAAGACGGGCAGTATCGAGTACTGGCGGACGGGAGGAACTTCCGGGTTTTACTCGCTTCCGTGACCTACTACAAAGCTGAGGTAGGGAATAATGTGACGATAATTGTTCCGGAAGCTGATGATACCGATTGGGCTGCCATTGAGGCTGTATTACCCGGAGACGTGAAGCAGATGAACGTTATGGATGATCAGCCGGATGAGGAAGAGGAAGTAGATTTTTAAGAAGGACTATTGAGAGGATGAAGATGTCTTCTTTTTAGCTTTGTTTTTGTTCCACAGTGCGATTGCTTCTTCTGGTGTATTTGCTTTGTCTTCTCCGAAGACCCAGGTATGGCGCTCGGTGATTTTTTTGGCGTTGTGGGTGATGATGTCTTCGGGTTTGAAATGGCCTTTCTCTTCCGCGATGGTCATCATGAGGCAGAGGTTGAAGAGCAGGTCTCCGATTTCTTCTTTGAGGTTTTCCCAATCTTCTTTTTCAATGGCTTCACGAATTTCCTCTGATTCTTCGATGAGGTTCTTCGGAATATCGGCTAATGTGATGGATTTATCCCAGGGGCAGCCGTTCTTACCACGAAGGGTTTTGGCGAGGGCGAGGAGTTTGTTCATAGTAGAGGGGGTAGGTTGTAGGTTGTGGGGTGTGGAGTGTGGGGTTCGTAACAACCTACTCCCTACCACCGACAACCCCTTATTTGGAGCTATTACCCAAACGATCCTTGAGCATCTTCGCGATATAGGCCCCCACGACCCGTTCCAAATCCTCCATGGGAGCGGACTTGATGGAGTTGATGGAACCAAACTCCTTGAGAAGGCGTCGTTTGATGATGAGCCCGACACCCGGGATATCGTCGATCTCGGATTCGGTGAGTTTTTTCTTTCCCAGTTTTTTTCTCAGCTCATTCGCGAAGCGGTGGGATTCATCTCGAACGCGCTGGACAAGGTAGAGTGCCTGGGAGTTCTTTGGCAATATTATACGCTGAAAGCGTTCTTCTTCGTCGTCGATGGGCATGAAGATTTCTTCTTCTTTCTTTGCGAGGCCGATGAGGGGAATACTGAGGTCTGAAGCTTTCATGATTTGATTGACGATGCCCAGCTGTCCTTTGCCGCCGTCGATGATGATGAGGTCCGGGATCTGAGAAAAGGAAGTGTCGGAGTTGGTTTTTTTGGTGATTTTGTAGATGAGATAGCTGGTTTGCTGGTTGTTGGTTGTTGGTTTCTGGTTAATAAGAAAGTCGGGGATTTTTTTGAGTTCCGTAAATCCGTAGCTGAGGTAATCTTCTTTTTCTTCTTTGCCGCAGATGGCGTAGATATGGGGGAGTTTTATCTTTTCGATGAGCTTGGTCCAGAGTTGGTGCTTCAAGGCTCGGTTCAGGTGCTCTCCCTCGATCCATGTTGTTCCGATCTGGGCTGAATCACCATTGTTGTATTCGACCAGCTGCGTGTATCCGACCAGTTGGTTTTCGTTTTCTTTTCCGTGATAAAGCCCCACGTAGTCTTTGGAATCTGGTTTTTCTTCTTTTGAAATGATCTTTTCGTCTCGGAGTGCTATTTCAATCAGTTCAAAGTCTTTTTTTAGGGGTTTCTTAAACTGATAGTGCTCTGTGGTGGGAGTCGCGAACTGAGTAAGGCGTTGCAGGCGGCGGCTGATGATTTCGTCCATGGCCGCGTAGTCGTCGATCTCGCCATTTTCAAGGGTTTTGATTTTGAAGTGCCGGTAGAGTTTTTTGTCTGCGGAGCCTTTCACAAAGACGACCATGGACGCTGTGCTGTGTTCTCCTCCCATATGGGAAATATCATAGCATTCGATGCGGTTCAGCTCTTTTTCAATGCCCAGCTCTTCGGCGAGATCCCTGCACGCCTGCGTTGTTTTCGCAGTATCGCTCATCCATTTGGCCCGAGACTGCCGGGCAAAGCTGCCGGCGTTTTTTTCCGAAAGCTCCAGGACCTTGTTTTTCTTCCCTTTGAGAGGGGTCAAAAAGTGTACTTTTTTCCGGTCATCATCACCGGTGAGCTGATTGAGCTCATGTCGTCGTTCGGTGAGCCATTCTGTCCAAAGTCCCTGATCCAGTGGGGGTTCACGGAGAAAGATTTCACCGGGGATATCTGTGGTCTCGCTGTAGTAGGAGCGCAGGAAGGACTCTATGACGCTTGAGCTTTGTTCTTCGTCACTTGAGCTGGAGATCGTCTGAGGGGTGTCGAGGGTGAAGTTCTCCTGGGTAACCAGTTTACCTTCACGGAACTGGAAGAGGTTGATGAAGGTTTTATCAAAGTCAGGATGGACGCCAATGACGTCACGGTTGATGAATTCAGGATCTGAGACGAGCTGTTTCCGAAACATGTTCTCGATGGCTTTGATTTGGTCACGCAGTTTTGAGGCTCTCTCAAAGCTCTTCGCGTTAGCGTAGTTGAACATGTCGTACTTCAGTTTCGTGATGATTTCCTGGACGTTTCCCTTCAAAAATCGAATGATCTGCTTGATCATGTCCTTGTAGTCGTTTTGCTTGATTTCGTTGATGCAGGGTCCTGCGCAGCGCTTGATGTGGTAGTCCAGACAGGGGATGGGGATAGTTTTTTTGGTGATGTTGATGAGTCCGTCCGGTCCGTCTTCCATCTCGAGCGTGCAGGTGCGGATGGGGAAAATCTTACGAAGAATGTTGATCATTTTTTCGCAGGCGTCGGCACTGGTTTTTGGGCCAAAGTACAAGGCTCCGTCTTTTTCCCGTTTACGGACAATACTGAGGCGGGGATAGTCTTCGTGTGTGCTGACCTTGATGTAGACGTAGTTTTTGTCGTCCTTCATGAGGACGTTGTAGCGGGGTCGGCGCTCTTTGATAAGGTTGGTTTCCAGGATGAGCGCTTCCATTTCGCTATTCGTCTCTATGATGTCGATGTCCTGGACTTTCTCGACCATCTTTTTGACCTTGAGGGACTGGGCTTTGGACAGCTGGAAGTACTGTGCCACGCGATGCTTGAGGTTTTTCGCCTTGCCAATGTAGATAATTGAGCCTTCTTCGTCCTTCATCTGATAGACTCCAGGGGTTTCCGGAATAGTCTTCAGAAGTTTTTTTATCTTCTCAAACTGTTGGTCGAATTCGCTTTGTTCAGCTTTTTTTGGCATCCAAAAAATGAGTAACGCCTTTTATACTAGCTCTTTCAAGGTTTTTTGGTCAAGATATTAGTTCGACAGTAACGGAAATCACTTGAAAGTCCTGAATGGGTCTTTAGGATGTTGGCAATCAATTTCTAATGCTTGTCTATGAATATTCAATATCAAGGTGATCTGAATCGCGAGGGTCAGGTGGTCCCGTTTCGGGTTTTTCTTGCTGATGGTTTGAGTTCTGATGTAAATACCCTTATTTCCTCTGCTTCCGGTTTAGAATTGGTCGATGACCCAGAGTTAGCTCAAGGAATGTTGATTCGAAGTAAAGAAAAGTTTCTTTCGCCAGAGGCTTTTGAACAGCATCCAGATCTTGAGCAAATAGTTCGTGTTGGTGTTGGAATTGATAATGTCCGATTGGATTTGGCTTCGAAGGCTGGCGTGGTGGTGTTGAATACTCCTGGTGCCAGTACCAATGCCGTAGCAACAAGGACGGTTGCTTTGATATTAGCGAGTGCCGGTAGAGTTGTGGAGGCTACGGTTTCTCTCAAGGAGAATGAATGGCTGAAAGGAAAAAAAGAGGTTCAACCAGAAGATTTGAGTCAAAAGTCCCTTGGGGTAATTGGTTACGGCCGTATTGGAAAAAGGACTTCGGAATTGGCAGGGCCTTTTTTCAATAAAGTTCAATTTTCAGATGTTCGGGATCTTAAGAGCCCGAATCAGGTCTCTTTGGAAAACTTACTGAGCAGTTCTCAGGTTGTTTCTGTCAATACCAGTGGTGATACGGAGATTTTGACTTCTGAATTGTGTGAATTGATTCAGCCCGGAGCGATTCTTGTTATTACTTCTCGCGGAGAATCGGTCAATCTTGAGGCTTTACGAAGACTTCAGGAGGAAAAGAATGTTCGGGTTGCCCTTGATGTCTTTCATCAGGAAGGGAAAGGGATGTTTGATAATCAAATGCTTATGGAGGTGATTCAGGATAAAGGTTTTATTGGTACTCCGCATACTGCTGCGCAAGATGACTACACTCAAGAACAACTTGGTCACGAGGCTGCGCATGCCATGATTGATTTTGCGCAGAAGGGAATGGTAAATCCAAAAAATCTTTCAGGACTCAATTTCAAATCTGTTCAGCTCTCCGGTCCTCTGGATCGAAAAGATAAAAGATTTCTTATTGCGCACCCAAGTATTAAAGGAACTATCGGAAAAATCGGAACACTTGTTGATCAGGGAGGTGGGGATATTCGTCATTTTGCGAATGATTCGGAGGGTTTTCATCTGAATGGAGTGCATCTGGCAGCAACGGCTTTTGATGTCATTGGGGTGACTCCTGAGCAAGCTGTAGCTATTTACGATAAGATTAAATCTGAAATTAAGATCCTCCGGGGAAGAATTTTGAGTTATGCCTAATCGCTGTTTTGGATGAGATTGATATTCTCATCCTCCACTCTTATGTGGTGATTTCCCCATATTTCTCATCCAGCTTTTTTTCCTTCACCCTTTGCCGCGCCTCACTATCGGCTCGAGACCAAGTGTAGTCATTGTAGTCGGTGAACTTCATGATTTCAGATGCCCAGGGGTATCGCTCCAGGATGGCTTTGGCCATGAGCTGGCAGACTTTTCGATAGTTCGGATGACCCTGGGGAGTTGTGCGAAGCTCGATCATGTGTTCGGCGGCGCGGAGGTTCATCCCCATGGTCCAGCGAATGTGGTAGCCGAAAAGGACCGGGTATTGGGCTACTACTGCCCCCAAATCTTCTCGAATGCTATTGTACAGTGATTCGCAGATCTGTTTTGCTTCGTCTATCTTTCCTCCCAGTCCCGCCTTCAGGATGTCCTGAGGCATATCAAACCCGATCCTGGGGGTGATGAGCTGGCGTTGTTGAGTGAGCATGCGGTGACGCTGGAGGTCGCGGTAGGAGCCGAAATCGCAGACCAGATCGAAGGTGATGGGGTAGCCGGCTTCCAGCCCTCTATCCGGACGGTGTCGTCTTTGCTTGCGGTCGCCAACGTAGGATTCCAGGATTTCGTAGCGTTCCTGGTCGCCGAATTTGGCGAGTTTTGAAATCATCGTTTCCAGGCTGACTTCAGTATTTGGGTACAGCATTTGAGCGAGACTTTGAACGAAGTAGTATTCGTCCTGATCCATGCCTTCTCTCATGCTGGGGATGAGAGTCACGCTGATGCCTTCACTTTCTTCGGCTTTGTCTTTAAATACCTCCCGGCCCAGCTCCTGCATAGTTTCTCTTTTTTCCGCCAACCATTCGTTCCGTTTTGCTCGTTTGACGTAGGCGGGGATGATCTCATCAAGTGCTTCATGGGCTTTTTTTGCGATATCCTGCATTTCATGAAGGTCCTGGGTGTACAGATGGCTGAGCAGCTCCTGGAAGTATCGTCCATTGCCAAACATCCCGACATTGGTGAGTGTTGAAGTGGGAAGGATACATCGGATGGTATCGCAGGTCTTGGTCTTGAGGTCGAAGGTATAGGTGCGTTTGAAGGCTTTGATATCTCTTTCATCTTTGAGGTCAGCCAGTTTTTGTTTTTCTCCGGTGCCCAGAATGTCGTATTCGGACTCTTCAATCGGTTTTTTCCCTTCATAATATTTTGTCATGGGCTCGATAAGATCCTGGTAGATCTGGAAAATCCGGTCTATACCCTCCTCATAAGCTTGGGCGTGTTCAGAATTCATGATTTCCTGGGGGCGATGGTATTTCCATTTCCCTTTTTCATCTTTTCTGTCGTAATACACGTATCGGCTGGACTGTTCTATAGGGGAGCCTCCAATTCGGCGGTCTTCTATGGTCTTGGCTGCGAGATTTGAAATCTCTTCAAAGCTCACATTCGCTCCCTCCAGCTCTCCCACGGAGTCGTCTCCGTAGGCTACGAGGATGCGCTCAATCAGCTCCTTCGCATGCTTGGGGTCAATGACTCCTTCCTTCAAAAATTCTTTCACAAGGGTCTCACGAAAGCTTCCCAGCGCTCTGGAATAGCGTGCGAAGGCGGATCCCACGATGCCGGGAAGACCTCTAATGGCAAAGATGTTGCTGTCTACGGAGGTGACGTATTGCTCGAGAAGCTGGCGTTCTTCTGGGGTGTGGGGCATGGGGAAGGGGGATGAGGGGGAGGATTGGGACTCGAAGAGATGATAAGGATTCTCGAGAAGGGAAGAAAGTGAAAAATGTTGTTCAAAGCCGGGAGGGCTTCTGTTAGGATGGGATCGATCTTATTCCATCCTATTGGCCAACACGGTTTCTTCTAAATCCACAACAGTCTCAAAGTCCAAGTCTTCAGGACCCGATTTGACGGAGCTGAATGCAGATCTTCAGGCTGCTTCAGGGAGGCTTCTGGAGACCACCGGGGCTATGCAGTCCTTTACCCAGGCATTGGCAGCTTCGCAGTTTCGGGAATTTGTGGATTATATGGGACGGCCTTGGTACGGCTTTTGGTTTAACCTTCTGATCGGAGTGGCTCGAGGATTAGGTTTTGTCATTGGGGCGACCGTCGTGGTCGCGTTCATGGTCTGGATTATGTCCAGAGTCCTGAATCAGCTGCCGGTGGTGGGAGAGTTTTTTGATACCCTCAGTCAGTATTTGTCACAGGATCATCTTGAGCAGATCCAAAATCAGAGTTTTACGGAGTCCTTCAACCAGATGATGAATCAGTACAAGACCAATTTACTGGAGAATTACCAGACGCCTACGCCTTAGATTTTTTTATTTTACCTTTTTTTATGACGATTACGTGGCTTGGAGGCTCGACGATTGAGCTTCACTCAAAGAAACAGACGGCTCTGCTCAATCCTTCCTCAAAGGCTAGTCGTAAGAATGCTCAGATTATTATTTATGATCGGACGGATGAAAAGCATGAACTTGCAGAAGACTCTCTTATGGTAGATTGGCCCGGCGAATATGATGTTTCCGGATTTTCTTTTCGGGGGATTGAGTCTCAGGGGAAAAAAGGTGTCACGATCGCATATACCTTTCATACTTCTGCCGGAAACGTCGCCTGGATGGGAGAGATGGGTGAGTATCCTTCCGAGGATTTCATCGAGGCGTTAGGAGAGGTCCATGTCCTGATCGTTCCTGTAGGGGATAAGGATGTGCTAAAGGCAAAGGACGCGTTTCGCCTGGTTGAGGCCTTAGAGCCCTTTGTGGTGATTCCGATTTGTTATGGGGATGAGCGTGAAGGACTGCAACCTTTCATCAAAGAGATGGAGGTGACACATCCGGAGGCGAAGAAGTCCTTTGAGCTCAAAAAATCGGTCTTCGGTGAAGAACAATTGGAGTTGGTTATTTTGGAACCTTCCTAACCCCAGTATCGGGGGTCTGGGGGCAGGCCAAAGGTCTCTTCATAGTTTTTCTTTGTGCTTTCGTAGAGGCTCTCACCTGATTTCGTCTTATTTTTTTGCCCTGGAGGGGTTGGGTTGTGGTGGACGTAGCCTCCGATAAAATCCGCGAATTCCTTATAAAATCTCGTGAACATGAGCATTTCATGCCAGGCGTCATCGACTTTCAGAGAAGGGTTGATGCCTTTTTTGGTTCGTATGTGAAGTGCTAGCATTCGTTTGGCCTCTCGGACGAGGTCCTGGGCTGTCTCTTGGCTGTATCCGTAGACCTTCATCATACGGGGGATGAGGAGCTCAGGAATGGGATAGGTATCAATCGCTTCAAGGCTGGGAAAGGGGTTAGAATTTTCCATGAGTGAGAAAATAATGAAAGGGCTCAGGTATTCCTGAACCCTGACGACTTGTCTCAGAGAGACAGAAGGTACTTTTGCGTTGGCATAATTATGCTTCGCAGTCTCCTTCTCCACAATCTGCAGCACCGTTTCCTCCTGTGAACATAGGATATGAATAAGGAATAAGAGTATCTAGAGAGTAATTTTTTCGACGCATTTGCCTATCTGAATTTGAGTATATCAAAATAATATTCCAAATTTGCAATTTTGGAATTGTTTTGTTCATTATTGCTTTTTGTATCCTGTTTTTTCGCTTTCAATTCACAAAAAGTTTGCTACTCTGCTGCCGCCTATCGTCCTTTTTGTGGGGGATGGGGGTGGCTACCGTTCTGGGTTCATGAAATGCATTATGTCTTCACTAGTTGACCCTTGTGGTTAACATGAAGACGCATAAAGGAACCTTCAGGGGCTAGCCATCTTTTTTTTGTGGTGCACGCGGGGGGATTCGTCCGTCCTTCGCTTCCTCGCCAAATCCTTACCAGCTATGGAGGATCGAATCCTTCGATGATTGGGAGAGGTATGATTTTTTGGTGCACGCGGGGGGATTCGAACCCACGACCCCTGGTTCCGAAGACCAGTGCTCTATCCAGCTGAGCTACGCGTGCATGATGTGAGACTGCTTTAACGAGTTATTGAGCTACCCCTCGATCCGCCGCGGCGGACTCGGGTCAGGCGTGTGTATGAATGCTCTTCAGAGCTTATCCTTTTTATCAGAGTTTAACCGTTTACTCAAGCTTTCCTTCCGTCAGGAAGGGCTCTGCTGTATATTGATCCTGTTTCCTTTCGCACCTCTATGACATTTTGGACTTTTCTTTTTTTTCTGGTTTTGCTGGTGGTTGGCGTGGTGTCGTGGATCACGATCAATAAGATCCGACGTGAATCCTACAGTCCATATTTTCTGAAGCCCATCGTCATTTTTTATGCTTTCGGGGGAGCTGTATTTCTGCTGATTTCTATTCTTTTTCTTATTCGACTTTCTTCCTGATATGGCTTACGGCAATCATAAAATCAAACTTTCTTTCCTGAGAAAGGGTGAAGAAATTCTGCACAATTGTACTTCGCACTGGCTTTTTCATCTGAAGGCACCTCTTTTGTATATTATCTCCCTCCTCCTTCCTTTCATTGCTCTCTTTTTTCTGGTCTCCAGCGGGGTGCTGGATAATGTTCAGGTCGTGGATCAGCTTTGGTTGGCTTATGGTCTGTATGGTCTTATTTTGACGGTTTACTTTTTTGTGAAGTGTGTCAATTTCGAGTTGGGCGGAGTGGTGATTACGACTCAGAGGGTTCTTTGCTTTGGGTATATCGGACTTTTTCAGGTGGTTGAGAGAGACATTTTGCCTAATAAGTTGGAGGATGTGCAGATTTTGAAACGAGGATTTCTGTCCATGTTTTTTGATGCTGCGGACGTCCATATTCACACATCGACTGGAGAAACGGAGGAACTGGATTCCGTCATCGATTCCAAACGTATTCAGTCCCTTCTTGCGGAATTGTTTCGCAATGCTACGAGACCACCTGAAAAATCTGAAAAATCTGATAAAGTTGAGAAAAAGAAGGAAGGGGAGTCCGGTTGGATAGATGAAGCTTTGGGGGTTCCAGAAGTGGATCCTTTTGATTTGACGGAACATCGAGAAGAGGTAATGGGTGATATTGGAAAACTCTTTAGAAAAAAGGATTCATGAAAAAGCTCTGGATTATTGGTCATGTTGATCCACCGTGTCTGGGGTATTTGGCGGAAATTCTTGATGAATTGGGAATTCCCTGGACTCAGATTTCTCTGTCGAAAGGAGATGCTTTGCCCCTGATTGAGGAGGTTCGGGGAGTGATCTCTATGGGTGGACCTATGAGCGCGTATGAGCTTCAAAACCATTCCTGGATTGAGACAGAGATGGCTTTTCATCTGAAGCTGATTGAGGCGGGTATACCTTTTTTGGGGATATGTCTTGGCGCACAGATTTTGGTTCAGGCTCTTGGAGCTCAGGTGAAGGCAAACGAGAGAATGGAAGTAGGATGGTTGCCCCTCAGTTCCACACCGGACTTGAAGAATGATCCGGTTTTCGGTCATTTGTCTATTCCTCTTTTGTTTCAACTTCACGGAGATCACTTTGATCTTCCGTCAGGTGCGACCAGGTTGCTGAGCAGTGAGATTTCTGCGAATCAGGCCTTTCGGGTCGGAAAGACTACCTACGGGATTCAGTTTCATCCCGAAGCCGACGAGGCGATGTGTCAGGAGGTGTATGAGGAATATCGCGATCAGATTTCATCCGAGCAATCTGAGGCTATTCTTGATCACTGTGGTGAGAGGGCCATAGCAGGGAAGGAGTTTTTGAAAGAGGTACTACAGCGATTGTTTGGTGAGAATAGCCGTGCGCGGTAGTCCCGCCAGATCGCTTTTGATTTCCAGCTTCATCTCCAGAAAGGCTTTTTGGCACTCTCGTTCCATGTCTTCCGTTTGGCTGAATCCGATTTCCATAAAGAGCGTGGCAAGGTTTAAGTTGCGGTCTTTGATCTGCTGCCAGGTTCTTCGGTACAGCTCGAGGCCGTCTGAGCCTCCGAAGAGTGCCAGGTCGGGTTCGAAAGCCTTGGTCTCGTCTGAGATGAAGTTATTAGTGTCGATGCCGATGTAGGGGAGATTAGCCAGGATGGTCAAGGGTTGAGAGTGTAGAGTTAAGGGAAGGGCGGACAATAAGTCCGATTCAAGGAAGGTTACATTGTTGCAGGGGTGTTTTTGGTGGTTTCTTATTGCCACTTCAAGGGCATCTTTTGAAATTTCCAGTCCGTAGACTTCCCGGTCCGTGAGTTCTAGGGCCATCGTGATGGCGATATTTCCGGACCCGGTCCCGAGGTCGATGATGGTTTTGTGTTCCGGATGTTTCTTCAGAAAATTCAGAGCGTCTTCGACCATTTCTTCCGTTTCGGGTCTTGGAATAAGACAGCGTTCGTCGACGTAAAACGATCTCCCAAAAAATTCCTTTTCGTGGGTGATGTAGGCGATGGGTTTACCCTGCAGTCGTTGGTACACAAGGTCTTCAAATTCGTGGCGTTGTGCAGGACTTAGCTCTTGCTCCGGATGGGTCATGAGGTAAGAACGGTCTTTTCCCAGTACGGTACATAAGATCAGCTCCGTATCGAGCTCAGGGGTAGAGGAGTGTTGGAGGTAGTTTTTGGCTTCATTGAGTGCGCCTTGGATATTCATTTCAAAAGAGGGAAGATTGGTTTGGGTTTGGTGAGGGTTTGGCTTTTGACTGGTTTTGGGTGGCATCAAAGACTGATGCCACTTCGCTTGCTTTGATTCCATGAGTTTTTTGCCATTCGCGGAGGCGACGGATGAGGGAATAAAACTGGAGGGATTCGAGGAGCTGGATGATTTTTTCCGTGTCAAAATCGTGGGCTTTGCACTTCTCCAGCTCGTAGTCCATCTCGACGTCAGTCACGATGGTGGCGAGCTTTTGTGAAAAATAGGCTTCATTTTTCTGTTGGAGGAGGAGCTGTTTGTTTTTTCCCGTGATCCGTTCAATGTGTTCGTAGATGCCATCCAGAGTTTTGTAGGTCTGGAGCAGTTTGGTGGCTCCCACCTTTCCGATGCCTTTGATTCCCGGGATATTGTCTGAGGCATCTCCCATGAGGGCTTTCAGATCGACGATTTGATCGGGCATAAGACCGTACTTGGCATAAACATCTTTTGGGAAAAAGCACTCGGTTGATTTGTAGCCTTTGTGAAGTGTTGAAACGCAGGTTCGATTACTGACTAGTTGCATGGCGTCGTTGTCACTGGTGATGATTTTGTTGTGCATCTCCGGATGGTTTTTTTCGTTGAGGGTTACCACTGTGCCGATGATGTCATCGGCTTCTACTCCTTCCTTTTCAAAGGATGGAATACTGAGGGTGTTGACCACTTGTTTGATGCGTGGGATTTGATCGTAAAATTCCTGGGGTGCTTTCTGTCGACCTGCTTTGTACTTCGTGTACATCTCATGACGGAAGGTCGGTGCCGCCGTGTCGAAGGTTGCTGCGATGTAGTAGGGTTCTTCTTGAGTTAGGATGGTCATGAGGATGGAGCAAAATCCGAAGACCGCATTGACCAATTCCCCGTCTCTGGTGCTCAGAGGAGGGAGGGCGTGAAAGGATCGGTGCATGATGGAGTTCCCATCCAGGATGATGAAGAGCTTGTGTTTTTTTCCGGATTCTTTCATGGCTTGGTGATAAACAATGGAATGAACTTTTGTCTAGGTCAAGGCTCTTGAATATCGGTGAAAATTGGCTTATAATAGCTCAATACCTAGGTCTGAGAAGTCTTCTTATGTTTCTTCTTTTAATTCCATTCCATCTTAACTCTTCCCGTGAGTAAAAAACAAAGAAAAGAGCAGTGTCAGCTGGCGTGGGGTCTTCTCGTGAATGGTCATATCCCTATGGTCTTGGTTTCAACGGTAGATCAGCACATTCAGACTATTTTGAATCAGATCATAGATGGTATTGCTTCTATCGGTATTCAACTCATCCTGGTCCAACCCCGTGAGGAGGAGACCCTGAAACAGTGTCTTGATTGGCAGCAAAAACATCCCGAATCCATTAAGGTGGTTACACCACAAGAGGCTGATGAGACCATCTATGATATGGAGATTCTGGAGGACGTGACGGTCGATAAGCTTAAAGAGCTCAGAGATCGACAGTTGGTGCCCGTTGCAGAATCAGGAAAAGTAGAGCCGTTTGATCCGATCGAAGAAAGGGGAAACGGTTTTTTATTTCAAAAAGGAAATCCCTGGTCGCTCCTGGTTGAGCTGGTCAGAGCGAAAGAAACGTATCGATTTCCCTATGACTGGAGGAACGTGGTAAGGGGGTCCAGACAAGACCTGATACCTTAGGACTTCTTTTTTCCGGTTCCATGGAGAGGGCTCTTTTGAGGGCACTGTTTTTTTCCGCCGCGCTGAGCTGATCTGTCCCTCCTGCTGCTGCCAGGATGGCTTGTTGAAAGGCTTGTGCTCCGGCTTTGACCCCGTCCGGGTGACGGAAAACATGGGCGCTTCCTTCGATGATCAGGTCGTTGCCCAGATGAATGATCATATCTTCGATGTCCCTCAGACTGCCTTCACTGGTGATGATGGGGAAGCAGGTCTGATGGTGTTCCGCCTGATGAGAGAAGGCATTGGTAAGGGTGTTGGAGCTTTCTTTGGATTCCTGATTCAGCTCTGATCCGATGTGCAGCATATTGATACCCAAGTGGCGAAGGATAAGTGCGATGACTTTCCCTGAGATTCTCCCATGATGATGAGAGTTGAGTCCGACTCCTGATTTGTTCGCGCAGAGGATCAGGCCCAGCTCCTGACTCGTGATTCGAAGTGAAGCGATAGCGGCCAGTCCTATCTGATCAGCATTTATCAGGATATAATCCACTCCGTGCTCTTTCGACTTTCTCGCTCTCCGCTGCATTTCCTGAATGGTTCCCGCGGTGATATTGGGGATATATATCTTTTGTTGTCCCGTTCGGGCGATGTATTGCGAGCGTTCTTTGCCGAGAAAGCTCACGCGTTCGTCGAATTCGTTCTCGGTGGTTGAGGCCATAAACCCGCTTTCTTCCACGATGTCGCAGCCGCCACTCCAGAGGTGGTAGGCGTGCGAAAGGTATTCTTTTATGGCTACGCCTGCTTTTGGTCTCAGGACCGATGAGCTGAGTGGACGATCGGAAATGCCGATCCGTTCCCTGATGTTTTGTATCGAGGATCCCGGTCCGGGGAAGCTGGCCTGGAGTTGTGAAGGCATAGAGAGGTCCATGATCGTTGCATGATGTCCGATGGATGGGGATTCGAGCACCGATGAAATGATACTCATCAGCTGGGGCATATTGCCCTCTTCGAAGAGTTTGCCCGGAAAGGCAATCTGACAGGTGAATTGTTCCTGGTTGAGTTTGAATGCCTTTGCTTGGCATTGAGGACTGAGTGGTGATCCCAGGTCCAGTGCCGCGATGAGCTGTGACATGACATCATGAAAGGAGTGCTCCGCTGGAGGCACCAGCCTTGTTGTGATCACGAGATCCGTCTTCAGAGCTTTGTAGTCTGGTGCGATGAAGCTCTCCATGTGCTTGGATCAAAGGGCAGAGAAGCGAGAGTCGGAAATTATTCTTGGGGCATGTTTTCCATCATTTCCTCAATATTTGGCATACCCTTCATATTGGGGACACCTTCCATTCCGGGCATTCCCTCAGTGGAAGGCATCAAGCCGGGCATTCCTCCTCCGAGCAAGGCTTCTGGATCAAAGTTTTGGGCATCAGCAGGGATTTCGATGCTGACCCCTCCCTTTTCGTGGGTCGCTGAAAAGGTGGTGCTAAAGCTTCCCGGGGTGTCTCCTCCGATGTTAAGGGTGATGGTTCCTTGACTAGTGCTGTCCTTTAGATCTACTTCGAAGCTTAGGTTCATGGTCTGGATTTCACCCGTTTGACTGAGATCGGTTTCAGGATTATTGACGGTGAAGTCACCCTTGAGCCAGGTTAGCTCATAGTCATTTCCAATACCAACCTGAAAGCTGTAGACCAGGGTCTTGAGGACTTCGTCGACCGCCATAAGGTCTTCAGCTGAAAGCTCTTGCCCATTGACTTTTGAGACTTCTCGGAGGTAGGTTTTCAGCTTTTCAGCATTGATCTGGAGCTCGTACTTGCGGTTTCCGAGGTCTTTTTTAAGCTCGAAGAAATTGTTTTTTCGGGCGACTTCCGCTACAGCTTTCCCTTTGAAATTTTCGGCGTCGAAGGCTTTCTTTGCTTCCTCCGTGGGATTAGGGATGGAGATCCACTGGCCTTTGTAGAGGTTCCCGACGAGGTTGGCCATGAGGTTTGTCTGCGCGTCGCCAGTATCGATATTCAGGGATTCGAGCATGAGGTAGAGTGTGTTTTTGATGGTCCTGATCTCACCGGTTAATTCCACGGATCCTTCGCTTCCTTCAAAGCTTCCTTTTCCATCCAGATCGAGTTTGAGGGCGGATACAGGGTTTTCTTTGTCGCTGCTGTCAAACTGAAGCTCGCCATTGCCCTTGAGGTTGGCTTTGCTGCCATCGTAGTCCAGATCGGCTCTCCCGTCGAAGTTTATTTTTCCGATTTCATACGCAGCTTGTTTATCAGCGAGCTTTTCCCAGGCGTTGTTTATCACGGTCTGGGGGTCTTCATTGGAGTTCTTGTTGCAGGCGGTCAGGACGGAAAGGCTGAGCGAGATGACGAGGAAAAGTTTGAGAGATTTTTTCATAGTTGAGTAAAAATTATGCTTAAATAGCCTACTGTAAAAGGAATCCGATCAGAAATGGAGGTGCTTGTGAGAATGGGGGAATGTGGTTTATTGATTTATTCTGGTATTCTAATTTTCTGACCAGAATAGATTTTGTTAGGATCTTCAATATTGTTGTATTGTGCTATTGTTGCCCACTGATTGCCAAATACTCCGCTTAAGGTATCACCGGATTGAACAGTGTAAGTTCTGTTATATGATCCTTTTGGAAAACTTATCGGTCCACTATAAGTGTAGTTTATAGTGGCATATCCTGGATTATTTGTTGAAGTTGTTGTGCTTAAGTCTTGGTTACTACTTTGTCTTATGAAGGTTTCGTAGGATCTTTCTTTGTAGGATTTAGCTTCTCTGGCATCTTTCATGTTTTTCTGAACTTTGTCGTTAAGGATTGAATATCCTAAATCGAATATAGGTCCTGCGTTTTTGTCTAAACCTTCTAATCCTATTAAATCTACTGTCGCAAATCCTTTTTCTGTAAGACTTGTCTCTGGATCTATGGTGACAGCAACATCCTCTATTTTTGATAAAGCATTTACTTGTCCTCCCACAGTCATTCCAATGGTGTTGCTGGTATTTATTATTGTAGACCAATATGAAACCGTTTTAATTGCTACCATTTGTAATGCAATGCCTGCCATTATCATTCCTTCAAGAAGAATTAACGGTATTATTTTACCTGTTGGGTCAGTATATTTGTTCGGATTGTTTATTGCATAGCCGTATTGATTTAAGGCTTGTGGAGTTGTTTTATAGTATGTCATAAGCTTATGGGGTAACCACCCCAGCGGGTCCTCACTCACAAACCTCCCGATCTCCGGATCGTAGTATCTCGCCTGCGCGTAGTAGAGCCCCGTCTCATCATCGAGCTCATGGCCCGTGAATTTATTGGTCTCGTCGAATCCTGTATAGCTTTCATCGACTCGGGTTTTTCCGAAAGGGAAATAGTCGATAGTCTGGACTTGTTCAGCGTTGATGTCCGTGAGAATGTTTGATCCGCCGAGGTGGTCGCTATGTGAGAAAATGGTCTCGGTTGTCGGTTGTCCCGCGACTCCGCTCGGGACAGGTGGGTTGTTGGTTGTCGGAGGAGTGGTTTCCACCGTACTGAGGTGCATATTGTTGGCGGAGATCGAAACCTTGCTTGTACCTTCAGAGGTGATTTCAAAGTCCGCGAAGGGATAGCTCGTCGTTTCCGTGTTGGCAATGTTGGTGACGGACTTTGCCAGTCTTCTCACTCCGCTATCGTAGCTGAACAGAACGGTGGAAAGGACATTATTGTTTGCTCCGATGACCTGTGCTTCTTTCATCCGGTCTTTGTGGTCCCAGGCGTAGTTCTTGATGAGGCTTGAACCGTTTGTACGGGTTTGCTTTTCCTGAGTCATGTTTCCGGAGTCGTCGTAGAGGTACTCCCGGATGTTTCCGGCGCCATCATCAATCTTTGTGACGGCGTGTGGGTTCGTCTTCCCAGGCTGGTCGTAAGTGTAGGTGCCAAAGTCGGATTTGAAGATGATGTTGCCGACCTCGTCATATGAGTAGTTCTCTGTGTAGTCCCCTTCGGGAACCCCCTGACCTCCGAGAGTATTGGTGACGGTTGTTGAAACCAGACGATAGAGATCGTCGTATTCGTAATGTGCTGTCTTAGTAGCGGCAGTTCCGCTGGTTTCTTCAAGTCTGGTGATGTTCCCAACAGCGTCGTACTCGTAGTTGATGTCTTGGAGCTTAGTGACTGTGGGAGCTGTTGGAACTGGTTTCACAGTGAATGAGGAAGCATCGGACCAAGGGGAGGTGATCCCTGAACTGGTTTGGAAGGCGATGGTCCAGTTGAGGGTTGTCAGTTCAGAGTTGAGAGTTGAAAGATCGAAGGGGATAAAGGGTGAGGTGTCTTCAGGTTGCAGAGTTGTGTTGAGATTTTGCCAACCGGAATTGAAGGTGTTTGGAGGAATCGCTTCATCGCTTATGCGAAACTGGTATTTGCTTGCGGGTTCAGCATTGCTGAGGGTGTTGATATACTTGGCCTGGAAGAAGACTTTGTCTTCGAGTGGTTCCGGTTCTCCCGCCTGGTTCACCACTTGAGATGGTATTGGCTTGCCGATTTCGCCGGTGCTGTCCCGTTGATCATTCGTGGAAGTTTTGGCGTTGGAGCGGTTGACGCCTCTTCGGCGGCTCTGGTCGTTGAGTGGAGCGTCGTCGTCGATGATGAGGGTGGGCTCGTCTTCGAGTTGGGCGAGGGCAGTTGGGACGAGACTCGCAAGTGTCCAAGTTTCTGTGTTTGTCTCATTTGTCCTTTTGACAGCAAAAGGACCAAAACTGCTGTGGGAAAAACAACTGTCGCATGCCCTGTACCCTATATCATCCGAGAGACCAGTTTTTCCCCCAGACCCCCATTCACTTATTTCAGCAAGAAATGAGTTCTGAATGTTGTTTTGCCATGTGGTGAGGTTACCGGCTAAGGCCGTTTGTTTCCTCACCAGCCGGTACATCTGATTGGGATCGTAAGTGAATCGTGAGACAAGGTCGTTGCCGTAGCGCATTTCGGTGACCTGGGAGAGAGGATTGTACTTGAGGGTATCGACGATGATACCTTCCTGAGTGCTCAGGCTATCGAGTTGGCCGACTCCGTTGTAGGTGTAGGTGAGGGTGGTGCCATCGGGGTGGGTGATGGTGGAGGGCTGGTCGAAGGGGGTGTAGGAGTAGGATTTGGTTGTCGGTTGTTGGTTGTCGGTTGTCTGGGTCTCGCTGGTCACTCGACCTCTCAGATCGTACTGTGCTGACCAAACGGAGTCTGGAGAATCAATCTGAGCGAGTCGTCCGATGCCATTCGTTCCTGAATCGTAGGTGTAGGAGTTCAGTGTAGATGGATCAGATTGGAGCTGTTCGCTTATTACTCTGTTCAAGGCGTCGTAGGTGTAGGCAAGGATTTGCCCTTTGGCATCGGTTTGGGAGAGCACATTGCCATTGTCATTGTAGATGTAGGATCGGGTGCCGAACTCAGTGTCACCGTTGGTGTGGAGGTCTTCCTGGCTGGTCATCCGTCCCAAGCTGTCGTAGTAGAAGTTTCGGACATTGTTCTGAGCGTCAACCAGCCTGGTGATGAGACCACGGATATCATATTGATATTGAGTCACATACTGATCACCTGCATTGTGTTCGATGACCTGAACGAGTTGTCCGAAGGCATCGCTTTTGGTGGTTTTCTGGTGACCAAGCGGGTCGGTGACGATGCTGGTCCAGAGATCGTAGTCCATGCTTGTTGTTCCGTTTGCGTCCGTGATGCTCATTGGACGGTTGAGTGAATCGTATGTTGTCAGCGTTCCAATACCTGATCCGTCGATGAAGTCGAAGATGGTACCGGCGGCGAAGACGGGGAGGCTGGTTTTCTTTTGTCTTCCAAGTGCGTCGTAGGACTGGTTTGTGACGATGTATTGATTCGGTATTCCATTATCGGTTTGGGTTCTCGTTTGAACGGTTCTCCCAAAACCATCGGTATAGCTGAAGCTTTTGGCGGTAGTGCTGGTATCGATGTGGACCTGGTTCTCCACACTGTGGGGGAAGGAGGGCTCGTGGTAGATGGTGGACTGCATGGTGACGAGCTGGTTCCCCTGATTCGGGTCCGTCAGTTTTTGTTCGACGACTCTGCCGAGTCCGTCCAATACCGTTTCGGCGACGAGGCCATTGGGATCGGTGGTTTTGGTTGGTTGGCCGTAGACGATGTCATAGGCGAAGGTTGTTGTTTGGTTGAGGGCGTTGGTGATAGAGGCAGGGTAGAGGGAGAGAGCATCGTAGGACACGGAAGTTCGGTTCCCCAAGGCATCGGTAACACGGGTCACCTGACCATTACTGTTGTATTCAGAGATGGTGCTGATGTCACGGCTTTGTTCCAGGAACTTTTGAATGTTTTGGGTGGCATCTCCCTTGTCGATCTGGCCGAAGGGAAGATTGTCGTAGAGGGTTTCGGACTCGGTGATCAGAGTTCCATTGTGGTTGAAGAGTTTTTGGGAGCTGGGGAAGGCGAGGAGATGCTTCGTCGTGTTTTGCGCGTATTGAGAGACGGATTTTCGATCATCCGCGCCGATATCGGAGAATGTTCCGTTATTATTAGCGGTGACTTCGCCCCATTCGATCTGTTCCAGGATGTTTCCGTTGGTTTGGTCGTAAGTGCTGGAAGTGGCGGTACTTTTCCCCTGTCCGGAACTGTTGAAGATGGTGGATGTGGAATCAGAGCTGTAGACGAAAGAGCGTTTTGGTCCGAGGGAATTGGTTTTCCAGGTACTAATGTTTCTTTGGACGAGAGTTCCTGAGCTGTTGTACTGTTCGGTTCGGTACAGCATGCCGATGAGTGACCAATCGTCAGCAGGGTTTTCACCAAGAGCTGAACCGTCGAAGCCGCCTCCCTGGTGGAAGTAGTATTTTGTTTGTTGGTTCAGAGGATCGGTGACGGTGACGCGGCCAAAACCGGCCAGTTCGCGTTCGATGGGGGAATCGAAGTAGAAATGTCCGTCACTATAGTGATAGATCCAGGTATTTGTATTTCCCAGGGCATCGGTTTTGGTCACGCTTTGGACCATTGTGAGGGGAAAATATGGTTTCGGATTAGCTCTTATGTGCTGTTCATCGAAATATCCTGTTGAAGGCAGATAGTCGTAGGTAATACTGCCCCCTTGGGGGTACGTTACTGTTCTGAGGAGGTTATTTCGGTGATAAAGTGGGCCGGTATAGGTTCCCAATCGATTGTAGTAGTCTATTTGAATGGTTTGTTCAGTCGTGCTTCCAAGACTGTTGTATCCTGTGATTTTGACTTTGGTGAGATCTGAACGGGACTGGATTTCGCTTGCAGTATACTCAAAATCGTAGCTGAGGCGTTTGGTGTTTTGTGAATATATTTCGATACTGCTGACCAGGTGCTCGTATCGCAAATCAAACCCTGTTTTGAAGCTGGTATAGCGGTCACTGCGGTTGGGAATAGGATTGGCAGAGCTATAAAAGGGTTCGAATCGGATTTCGAATGGGTGTGTCCCCCCAGTTCCAGAGGCTCCATAAGAGATTCGCTTCGGATAGAGGTTGTTTTCGATGCGACGAAACTCGTAATCGACCTTGTTTCCGTGGAGGTCTTCAATTTGTTCCAATTGCCAGGAATAGATCTTCGATCCATCAGCATTTTTAATCCTGCTCTGTTCGTTTGTTCCGAGGCGGTAGATCATTCCATCTATTGTCGTCACTTTCCAAAAATTGAAAACCGTATCGTGTTCGATTTTCGCAAAGCTGCTCTCTCTTCTGAGGCGGTATTCTTCTACTCCTCCTGATGTCCCCGTCTGAATCATCTCTCCTCCTATTCCTGCAATACTGACTGAATATACCGGATTCGTGTACATTTTCTGAATGCCCTCCTTATTTATTCGGTTCACTTGGCCTACCGGAAAGATCCAGCCGTATCCAAATGGTCCATTTTCATTGGCTGCCTGGTTGTTGTAGTTGAGTCCTAGGTTCGGCTCGAGACCATTGAGTCCCGGCGGCGATGTAATGGGAATCTGAAAGAGGGCTGCTCCACTGGAGAGACTTACGTATGATTGGTCTGTCAGCTGGGATGACTCGAAGCTGAAGATTCGTTTCTCAGGAGGGTGCAGGAGGGCAAAGTGGGTTTGGCTTTGATGAGGATCGGCACTTTGTGCTAAAACAGGGCTCAATGATTGAATGATGAGGCTGCACGCAAGAATTAGCGAAAGTATTTTTTTCTTTTCCATGGATAAGAGCTTTTACTCAGTCGGATTAGTTTGTCGCGCAAGCACCCTGTCGTGTATATGTGAAATTTGTATTATTATAATTTTCTTTACAGGAGTAAACACGCTCGAAGCCTTCGCCCGTGTTTAATAAAACGTATTGTGTAACGTCTAGGCCATTTTGTCCGCCTCTTTCTGAATACACCAAATCTGAAAGACCATCTCCGTTCATATCTATGATGATTGGTCCCGTCTTTCCATTGTAGGTGAATGAAAAGATTTCTTCTTTGGGGAGTGCGTACGGTAAATAATCAATTTTGTTTGCCAGTACGGGTTGTGTGTTCCACCATTGGTTCATGTCCTCAGCTGATTTGATGATGTTTGCGCTGTTTTGAGCAAAGGTATTATCTATCGGCAGAAGTTTACTGAGCCAGTTACTCTGAAGGATTAGAGTTGTGGCTACTGAAAGGAAGATAATCCCAACTGTTTTGAGAAAATTATTCATAGTGTGAAATGAAGGCCAATAATAATGATGAATGCTCCTGGACTGTTGGTATGGCTCGCCCAGTTGCTTCGGATTTTAATTGTTCTCTCATATTTGTCAAGCTTGACGAACTAGAAATGTATTTTCTGCATTATTGACTGATTTTGACTTTAGCCTATTATATCGTCTTGTGTATTTTATTTTCCTATTATGCTTGAACAGTCTACTCTTCAGCGCTGCTTTTCGATTGTGCTGATGTTCCTTTTGGTGATTCAGACTCCATTGAGCGCGCTCGCGAGGGAGGAGCAGAATCTCTTCATTCTTCCGGTGATCCCGCAGATCGAAGATTCTGAACAACTGGAGAATGGGGAGGCTCAGAGTGAAGTGATTGACGAGATAGGTCTCCCTGCCCCTTCGCGGGATAATAAACGGCTTGATCGGGAAAGAGTCATAGAGAGTCGATTGAACATACCAATAGATGAGCCGAGCACGGTTCCTGAGGTTGAGCTTCCAGTGCTTGAGCCGGTTCTGGATGAAGAGCAGGAGGCTGTTCCCAGCGAGTCTGTTAAGCGAGTTGAGAAACAGCCTCGGGAGTATTCTCCTGTGTTTGAGAAGGCATTCATTCCAGCACAGTATTTGCCGACCGAGGACTTGAGTTCTCAGGATCCAGGTCCTGCTTTAGAGTCAACCTTTGTTTCAGGACGTGTCCTGGTGAAGCTGGCTTCTCCTGAAGCTCTTGATCGACTAGAGACATTGGGGAAATATGACTTATTCACTATTTATCAGGATTCACAGCCCCTCGTGAGGATTGATTCACCGCAGGGAGATACCGTGCTTGACCTTCTTGAGACTTTTTACAGGGATCCCGATGTGATTTACGTGGAGCCGGACTATGTCTATGAGCTGGATGCCGTTCCCAATGATGCGGGCTATGCTTCCCAGTGGGGACACAAGAACACTGGAGCGAGTTACGGTGGTTTTTCGGGAACGGCCGGTGAAGATATCCAATCTGAAGATGCCTGGGATATCACTACGGGGACGGGGCAAACTATCCTTGCCGTCATCGATACCGGGGTGATGCTGAATCATCCGGATCTGAGTCCCAATCTCTGGGACGGTTCGACTGCTTGTCTGGATGAAAATGGAGTTTCACTTTCTGGAGGCTGTCCTCACAGCGGTTTTGATTACTTCGACTATGATAACAATCCCAGTGACGAGAGTACTCATGGGACCCGCGTCGCGGGTGTCGCGGCTGCCCGGGGCAATAATGGTATCGGGATTGTCGGGGTAAACTGGCAGGGGAAGATTATGGCGTTGAAGGCGGGGACTGCTGATTCGAACAGCGTGTTGTCCAGCGCCGTGGCTTCCAGTATTTATTTTGCCGTTCGAAATGGGGCCAAAGTTATCAATGGATCTTTTTCCGGTTCTCAGGAGTCTCTTGCCATTACGAATGCTTTGAGCTTTGCCCGGACCAATGGGGTTCTTTACGTGGCTTCAGCGGGAAATTTATCTCTTGATCTTGATCAGCCTGGAAGTGATGCCTATCCCTGCGAGACGAATCTGGACAACATTATTTGCGTCGCTTCAACGAATCAGCAGGGGACTCTGGAGTTTTTTGGTGCCGGTGGTGTGACTTCGAATTATGGAGCGAGCGCAGTCGATGTCGGTGCTCCCGGATCCCAGATTTATACCACGTCACCTACTCTCAGCACTCTCTATGGCAACACCTTCGAAAGTGGATCTGGGGGACTGTCTGATTTTACACTGAGCGGTGGTTCGAATTGGGGTCTGTCGACCGGAGGTGGAAATACGCTGCTCAAGACGCATGTTTCCGGTGTTTATGGCAACAATGAGAGCAGTACTGTGGAGATCAATCAGAATTTCGATTTGTCGGCCTATCAGGCAGGGACATTGTTTTTCGAGATGAGCTGCGATACGGATAATGCTCTCGATATCAACGGGTTCCCTTTGGACGGGGTTGCCGTTGAGTTGAGCCACGATGGAGGTCTGAATTATACAGAGGCATTGGCTCTCAATGGACTTCTGACGACGGCTCGCGGAACTTTTGATAAGGGAGCCCATGGGCTTCCTCAGATTACGGTGGGGTTGATTGACGAGGATTTCACGAATCAGTTTCGCTTCCGCTTTCATTTCTTCAGTGATGCTCAAAATACCGGAGTTGGATGTCAGATCGATGATGTGACTCTGAGAGTGGTGAGCGGATCGGAATACATCTTCATCAGCGGGACTTCGTATGCCTCTGCCGTGGTAGCTGGTCTGGCTTCGCTTCTTTGGGATTACCGTCCCGCGTTGAGTGCCGCCGCGATGAAGAATTTGATTCTGACGACAGGAGAGAATTTGCCGGCTTTGAGTGGGAAGACGGTGACCGGGAAACGCATCAATGCTTTTCTGGCCTTTGCGTCAAGCTATGATCCCGCGGTGGTCGATTTGAGGGGATTTGTGAGTTCTGGTGGAACGGAATTTTTCGATGGAAATACGATTCCGACAGCCAGTCCATATTTTTCCTGGACTGCTCCGACGGGTCAGGGGACCATTACGGGGTATTTATACGCTGTCGATGGGACTCCTTCAGGAAGTGTCACTACTACCAGTACTTTTGTATCACTGTCTGGTCTGGGTGAAGGAGCCCATACCTTTTCGGTGGTTGGGGTGAATTCGATTGGTAGTCAGGGAACCGTCAGAAATTTTGCTTTCACGGTGGATACGGTTGCTCCACCCGCACCGACCAATTTCAGCGTGAATGGGGGTACGAATGTTGTGAACGCGTCAAACGTCAGTTCGACGAGTATCAGTGTGACGGTTGGAGAGAATGGGACCTTCAATTACCGCTTTTCTGATGGTGCGCACCCGAACGTGAGTGGTTCCCAGGCTGTTACAGCGGGAAACGTCAGTGTGACAGGGCTGAATTTATCGGGGCTGAATGAGGGTGCGTTGAGCCTTGTGGTCAGCCTTGCTGATGCTGTGGGGAATACTTCATCTGATGTAACACGCAGTGTTCAGAAGAATTCGGTGGCTCCGGTCGTGACCGATGGAAGCATTTCGATATCGGGAGGGACCGGCACAGGCGGAGCCTATATTGTTGGGAACACGCTGGTCGTGAAATGGGATAATTCGGTTTCGGGAAACAATAATCCGGATGTGGCTTCTGTTTTTGCCAATCTCTCAGGATGGGGAGGAGGATCTTCCGTCGCGATGACGGACACGAGTTCATGTGGAGGAGTTGCAGCAGATCAGCGTTATGAGGCTTGTCTTGTG
>JAUYGZ010000027.1 GCA_030690415.1 bacterium | reverse complement strand
CACAAGACAAGCCTCATAACGCTGATCTGCTGCAACTCCTCCACATGAACTCGTGTCCGTCATCGCGACGGAAGATCCTCCTCCCCATCCTGAGAGATTGGCAAAAACAGAAGCCACATCCGGATTATTGTTTCCCGAAACTGAATTATCCCATTTCACGACCAGCGTGTTCCCAACAATATAGGCTCCTCCTGTGCCGGTCCCTCCCGATATCGAAATACTTCCATCGGTGACAAGAGGACCGATCGAATTTTTCTGCGCGCTCTCTGAAGCAACACGAACATTCCCGACATTGTCGGTAAACGAAAGGGAAATACTCAGGGAACCATCATTCAGACTGGTAACATTGACCGTGGTTGAAAAAACCTGAGGACTAACGACCCCAACAGGAATTGGAGCAGCTGAACTCACGCTATGAACGTTTCCCACGTCACTGATGATATAGGTCAGAGTGCCCATCTCACTCGCCTGAAAACTCATGGTAACGGAAGACTGGACTGAGGCATTAACAACATTCCCACCATTGAAACTAAAGTTGGTCAGTGTTGCCGCGATCGTATCTTTTTGAGCAGTGCTTGTCGCAAGAGAAGAAACATTTCCAGCAAGATCCGTAAAACTGATTTCAATGGAGAGCGTCCCATCAGCGAGACCACTCAAATCAAGCGATGAAACGGTCTGGAGCCCCACGGAGGAAACAACACGACTCCCCGTCACGGAATTCACACCATCATGGATGGCCCAGTAAGCTGTTCCTGTTTCACCGGCAGTAAAGACCAGGTTAACCGAACCCTGGACCGCGGCATTGATCACCTGACCTCCATTGAGCTGAACACCAGTAACCGCGCTACCCTGAGTGTCTTTGACACCAGTCGTCTGGCCAGAACTGGAAATATTCCCGGCATTATCCTGAATCGTGGCAAAGACTTGCAAGATCCCTTCAGCGAAGGCTGACAAATTTCGGGGAGTCGTGCTGAAAGCTCCACCGGAGACATTTTCAGCCCAGTTTTGAGAGCCGCTCTGAGAGTCAATAATCGCATACATGAGCAATCCAGGCTGAGCCGTAAACCCTTGCAAGATGACTGAGCTCACCTGGGAAGCAATGATCGTATTCCCTCCATTCAGTACGAGTGAACTCGGCGAAGCCGGAATCACGTTGTCCACACTGATCGTCTTCCCATCGATCGCCTGTGAACTCATCACCACCACGTTACCGGCGTTGTCCATCACCCGAATCGAGAAAGTCTGAGCACTGTTTTCAGTCGAACCCGGAAGAAGAGTCACGGTTGTCCCATTCGTAATCGTACCTCCACCGGCAATCGGAGTAGCATCCCAGGTAATGGTGTCGCCATCAATTACAGCCACCGTTGCGTTCACCCGTACCTGATCTGCTGGAGTTGATCCGCCATTCACCGCGGCAACTCCACTGACTCCATTATCCACGGCAATCGTCAGACCAGAGCTCGTCAATACGGGTATTGTATTATCAATCGCAATAGTCTTCCCATCGATCGCCTGTGAACTCATCGCCGTCATGTTTCCGGCATTGTCCGTTGCAACAACACTGAAAGACTGAGCGGCATTATCCGTAGATCCCGCAAGTACAGTGACCGTTACTCCATTCGTAACGGCAGCAAGACCTCCAATCGGACTCGCGTTCCAGGTAATAGTGTCACCATCAGCCACGCTCAGCGCTGCGTTGACCTTCACTTGATCAGCCACTGTCGTTCCACCATTCACGGCGGCAACTCCACTGACCCCATTGTCCACGGCAATCGTCAGACCTGAACTTGTGAAGACCGGAACCTTCGTATCCACCACCGCGTTCGTCGTGTCACTCGTAGAAATGCTATTCCCAGCCACATCATCAACCTTCACGGAAGCGTTCACACCGGTAGCATCGATAAGCCCTGGTGTGAGCACAAGACAAGCCTCATAACGCTGATCTGCTGCAACTCCTCCACATGAACTCGTGTCCGTCATCGCGA
>JAUYGZ010000023.1 GCA_030690415.1 bacterium | reverse complement strand
GCTATCAACGAGTTTGATCTGAAAGAGCGAATGATTTGGCAATGTCCCACCGTCCTCCTCCCGCTCTCTGTAAACGGAGAACCGACCGGAGCTGTCGTAAGTCCTAAAAATAATGAATCATTCGTGCTTCGCCCCATTTCTTCGACCGATGCCATGACCGCCAACTTCGCGCTGATTCCGAAGGAACAGCTCGAAGGAATCCTCACAAAACTTCAAAACCTGGCTCCTTCAGCAATCTTCTACGACATCACCAACAAGCCCCCGGGGACAATTGAGTGGGAATGAAATTTTCTAAAAAAATACTATGAAAAAAGCCTGCATCACAACACTCGTCCTTTTCCTCACCGCCTCTATCATCTTTTTTTTCACGAAAGGAAATCCAGAAATTGATAACGAAACTTCAGAAGTTCTTCACGAATTGGATTCCAACAACAATGAAGTGGGAGTTCCGGAAGCAGTTGATCTCAAACAAGCCGAGAGTTTCCACATCCCGGATCAACTCACTCATGTAAGTCCAAATCCTACTTCCGAAAAGACAACAGATCCTCCTCACACCGAACCTTCCGCTCAACTTCTCGAGGAATCCACTACGACACCATCTCAGGAGCCTGAAAACCTAATCCAGGACGAAGAAAAACCTGATGAGCCTACTCCAACTCTTGAGGAATACAGTCCAGAAACACCTGACGAACACGGCCGGATAAAATTGTTCGAATTCGAAGGTCTCAGCTATTACAAAAACTTTTGGGAAGTCCTGATGGAAGGTACTGTGCAAGACTCTTTATTCGCCATAAACTCCGAAAAGGAAATTCAATGGCAATTTGCTCCTGAACACTGGGTGGGACACTATCGAATTGACCCCGAAAACAAAGTAGTCTTCCTGGGGAATGACTCGTATCAAGACCTGGAAGGAGTGGCCTCTGGACGGAGCGAAATATACGCGCTAGACCTCAAGACCGGGGAAAAACTTTGGGAATATGAAACCGGTGGCTATGACTGGGGCTTTGAGCTGTTTGGAGATTTTTTGATATTCGGAACCCAGGACGGAACAATCCATTGCTTGGAAAAACAGTCTGGGATAAAAAAATGGGC
>JAUYGZ010000016.1 GCA_030690415.1 bacterium | reverse complement strand
ATTTTCCTCATCGATAATCTCACGGGTAAGTGCTTTATCAGAATCAATTTTCGATAGATGACTTGCCTTCCATAGTTCGAGCTCGGCCCTCGCATAATCCTCCACGGCCTGTGAAGTTTCCTCAAGGAATTTTTTCTTGATCTCATTTTGTGATTTGAGATAAGCGAGCTTATCGTTTTCGGTTTTTTTGGTGGCATTGAATACAGCTTTGGCAATAGCTAGACTTTTGTCCCTCAGAATTTCTAGGCCTTGGAGCTCTTGTTCTAGGGATTTTCCTTTCTCATCCTGGTTCTGAAGATAAAGATCTAGCTCGAGCTTCATTTTTTCCGCAGCGTCGTCAAGAGATTTCTGACGTGCAGCAGCTGCTATACCTGCCCCTTCTTTTCTTATGGAATTAAGCTTATTCTGCTGAGTGGTTTCAAGCTCGAGCTGCTGCGCATTCGATTCCCGAATTTCAGCTAGTTTCTGCGCTATCTCAGCTTTTTGGGCATCGGATGTATCATTGTTTTGGGAATTAAGAACCAATAGCTGTCTCTCCAGTTCAATTCTTTCTTTTTGTTGGCCGTTGATCTCCTTTGAGATTTCAATGGTTCTTCTGGCGGCCGCTTCCCTTTCAGCAATACTTTTGGTTTGATCCTCAGCGATGAGGTTTTGCTCCTTCAGTTCTTCCTTCAGTCTCGATTGCTGATCGATAAAATCAGCTTCGCCTTTTGACAGTTTCTTTTGGATCTCATCAATTTTTTGGCCCCTTTTGATGGCCTCAGCGAAAGTGTCCCCGATTGCACCGGCCGCATTCTTGATCGAGTTGATGCCCTCGACCGCCACATCGTTGATATCCGAAAGCCCTTCCTTTGCCTTTGTAAAGTCAAGGGTCGCGATTCCCGAAAGGATCTTCCAGTAACCCTCGAATACCTTGATGACCTTGTCCTTTACAAAGTCATAGACCTCGGTGATAGTCTTCTTGGGATTGGAGAATGCCTTGAAAAGGAACTCACCCACTTGCTGGAGGATGCCGATCAAACTTTCAAATACCGCTGATAACGGACGTGTAACCGCTGTCACTGCATCGATACCTGCCTGAGTGGATTTAAGATAATTGATAACAGTTCCGAGTACCAAACCAATTGCGGCAAGTACCAAACCGATGGGAGTGGCCAAAAATGCAACTGAAGCCTTCACCATTCCAAAGATTCCGGATGTAACGCCTTTAATACCTTTTCCGACGAGTGGAAGCACTCCACCAGCTTCCTGAGCGCGGGAAAGG
>JAUYGZ010000011.1 GCA_030690415.1 bacterium | reverse complement strand
TAGGTGGTAGGTGGTAGGTGGTAGGTGGTGGGTGGTGGGTGGTGGGTGGTGGGTGGTGGGTGGTGGGTGGTGGGTTCTTTTCCTTATCATCTATATCGTCATTCATTTCTTATTTCTTATTTCTTATACCGTTCGATTTTTCTATAATGGACTTAGTTTAGCGGCTTTTTTTGTTTTTTCAAGGGCTTCATGAAAAAAATCCTTCTCGCCACGACCAATCCGGGGAAAAAAATGGAGATGCTTTCAGCGCTGATCCCTTTCGAGGGAATTGAATTCCTGGATCTGAACGACCTGGGAATCGATATCGAAGTGCATGAGAGTGGAATGAGCTATAGTGAAAATGCCCTCATCAAGGCTAAGGCCTACTTCGAACACAGTAAGATCCCGACCATCGCCGAAGACTCCGGGGTGGAAATCCAGGCGCTGGCTGATGAGCTGGGAATCCACACCCGCCGTTGGGGGGCAGGAGAACGGGCGAATGACGAGGAATGGCTGGAGTTTTTTATGAACCGAATGCAGTCTGAAGAGAACCGCCTGGCCCGCTTCGTCTCCCACGCCATCTACCTGGACGAACAGGGACACCACTGCTTCGAAGGCGAGTGTTTGGGTGAAATCACGAGGGATATCGAAGGCCCCATTCAACCCGGAATCCCACTATCAGCCGTCTTTAAGCCAATCGGTCACGATCGGGTATACTCCGCCATGGAAGACGAAGAAAAGAATGCCGTGAGTCATCGCGGGTGGGCTATCCGGGGACTGAGGGAATATTTGCTTGCTCTGGGGGGTTAAACTGATTCATGTGATTTTGTTACTCTAATCAAAAGGATTCCACCATTTTTTATTATATTTTCCCGACTCCAGATCTGCGAATATTTTTCTATCGAGTTCATTCATTATACCTAAAGAATTGTACCACTCCACATCAGCAGTTTTTGAGTTGATTTTTGCATAACGAGGCATCTCTTCAGGATTATTGAAATAAAGCTCTTTTCGTTTGCCATCGAATTGACCCACGTAAGTATGTTTAAGCTGGCCTATGTCATTTAGATTGGTGACACTGTATCCCATCTGTCCTATAACATAAATAAAAGGTTCTTGAACAGTCATTTTTTCAATATGATCGATTATGACATTCTCAGATTCCACACCGTAGTAGTCTAAATAATAATACTGTTCCTCAGCCATCGACCACTCTCCATACTCAACAATGCCTATCTGTTCAATCGGCCAATCATTTCTCTGTGCGGGAAAACCGTAAATATAAACGGAGATGAAAGGCATAAAAAATCTAAGAACTGAAAATCCAATATAAATAAAAAATAATATAAGAAGATATTTTAAACATCTCTTGTATATATTTACATGTTTATTGTTGTTCATTTTGCATGGGGTAAATATGGGTAAATTGAATGGTGATCCAATAGGGGCGGATTACGCCAAAGCGCTGGTCGGAGGCCGCCATATTATTGGCAATTGTTTTTATTAAACTAGATGAATCTGAATTGTTGACTTCACTATATTCTCTAAATTTATACTCAAAGTCATATCGGTCGCTGATAGTGGTAGTAATTTTCCAGGATCCATCTAAGTTTTTTAGTCCTTCTATTTTGGTCAATTTAGTGCCGCCAATAGTTGTGGAAAGGTCGTTTTTAGAAAATTTAATACTATTTTTATTGGCCTGATCATCTGTCACTTCGGTCACTTTTAACCTGTCAGCTTTGTACATAATGTCACTGATGTATTTTTTATATTCCTCCGATTCTAAAATAAGATCTACCAACTCATCCCCATCCGTAAAAGTCAAAGGCTCAGGATCATCCTGTAGCGAATGAAAAAGAAATACTTGTGAGTATTTCCCGGAAGTGAAATAAGGAGCTGCTTTTTTCCACAGGAATCGGGCTGCTTCGTCTATTAGGGATGTTTCCTTGTTGGAATCAGTGTGTGTTTCATCTGCTGTTCCATTATTTTCTTTTGCTGGCTCCTTCTCATCATCTTTTATTTCATTAAAATCAATGGGGAAAATCAGCATCGAGCCTATGTCTTCAGAGTGGTAATCCGCGTTTTCGAAATCACTAATCAGGCAGTAGTCGCCGCTGTCCAAAAGTTTAGCAAATTCCTGTTTTGAGATTCCGTAAATTAGGTCTGTATTTGATATGCTGGCTGAAATCTCCCTCAAGCCGTTTTTTTTGATAATGCTTTTATGAAAATCAATCGTATTCGTGTAGTTTGGCTTATTCGGCTCAGCTGAAAAGTCTGTTTTGTACCAATTTTCAATCTCGTCGATAACGTCCCTATTATCCAATTTTACGAAAAAGGCAACTGATCGGGATACCCTTTCCGGAATATCGCTAATCTCTTTGGTAAGCTGGTTTTTGATGACTACATTTCCGTTTGATTCATCTAGGTCAGATAGGCCAACAGCTAAATCCTCATGGAAGCACGGATAATCGTCAGCGAAGCTCGACTGTAAAAAGTCATCCTGACCTTTCGCTGTTTCGACAACGAGTGCCAGTCCTAAAAGCCCGATTATGAATAGTCTCAATTTTGATCTCATGAAAGGATTATATTTGAATCCCGTAAAAAAGGACATACGGACAGACATAGTTGTCAAATCTCCCTGCCGAACCATCAGCTCCTACCAATATATGCTTAAGATATCATAATATAACCACAAGCATAATACTTGGGGTTGTTTCGATGCCGATGATATTCTGCGCCTGATCAGGAATGCGCAAACGGCAGAAAGATTCGACGTCAATATGATAGAGTATGCATATGAATAATCCAAGCAAAATCATCATCTTCACCGGAGGCGGTACCACCGGACACGTCACGAAAAACCTGATCGTGATGAGCGAATTGAAGAAAAAGCTGTCTCCTATCGAGCTGCATTATTTAGGATCGAACAATGGGAAAGAAAAAGAGCTGGTGAATCGAAACCTGTGCCGTTTTCATGCCATTTCAACGGGGAAGTTTCGCCGCTACTTTGCTCTCGAAAGCATCCCTGATTTTTTCCGCTTCCTGCGAGGTGTCTGGCAGTCTTTTTGGCTGCTGAAGAAGATTAGGCCGAATCTGGTGTTTTCATCCGGTGGCTATGTCGCTTTGCCGGTCGCTATTGGTGCGTGGATGAACAGGATCCCGATGATCACGCATGAAACCGATAGCACTCCTGGCCTGGCGAACCGCTGGATCGCTCGATTAGCGGAACAAGTACTGCTGGGATTTGAGTCGGCACGGCCGTATTTCAAAAACAATACGATCTTCGTCGGCAATCCGATATCCCCCGGCCTGTTCAAGGGGTCGAAGGAAAAGGCTTTGCACGAACTTGGATTCAGCCGGCAGCGTAAAACCCTCCTCGTCATGGGGGGGAGCCAGGGGGCGAAACAGATCAATGAACTGGTGTGGGAGCTCCTGCCGAAGCTCCTGGAACACTGGCAGGTCATTCATTTGACGGGGAAGGGGAAAATGAACACTTCTCGCAATGACAGCTTTTACCAGGCCTTCGAATACATCACCGACGATTACACTGATTTCCTCACCGCAGCTGATCTGGTTATTTCAAGGGCTGGCGGTAATTCACTGGCCGAACTGGAAGCCTTGAACAAGCTTGCGATCATCATCCCTCTGAGATCTGCCGCTGGAGACCATCAGATGAAGAACGCTCTGGAAATGAAGAAGAAGCATCCTGATTGGGTGGTCCTGAAAGGACCGGAAGTGAGCTCAGGTGAAGTGTGGAATGCGGTGAATGAGACGGCGAAACAAACACGACGAATGGCAGTTGAACGCCCGAACCATTCGTCCGCTGAGCAGATCGTGCACGTCTTACTGCAGAGGCTGTCTGAAGTGGTCAAGCATGATGATGAGGTCCTCTAGGCGGAGCTCCTCGAGGGGATCGCTATAGACCCCAGCGTCATCAACAACTCCCTTTCGCTGAAGGAAGTAGACCAGAAGCCGGTGATCCCATTCTGACTCGGTCTCCAGAGCATCTCTCCGTGGTCTGGGTAAAACTAGCGTGGTGGGTATCCGCTCCCCTCTCGCCAGGTGAATGATGAGACTGATGAGTGCCGAATGAGACACTTTTACATCCAGCTGACTTCCTGACCTGCCTTCGTAACGGTCGAGACGAGCGAGGGTGACCACTCCAAAATCCGGGAAGAGGGTGCTGGTCTTCATCAAATCCAGAAGCTCCAGAAGCGTTGGCTTGCTGTCTCCCTCGAGGGGAAGCTCATAGCTGTCCGGAGGAACCACCGCTTGATAGATCGAGATGAACTCCTGACTTGTACTTCTCCTCATCTGGGTGAAGTTGGTTGAACTGATGACGGGGAGCTCTGAGGCCGGCTCTTCCGGCAGTTCTGTCGGGGGTTCTTCGACCGATTCAGCGGGAGTCGCTTGAGAGTTGAAGTCCAGTGTCACCTCAGACAAAAATCCTCCATTATTGAGCACCTGAAAAGTCAGCTCGTATTTTGATCCCGGGACCAGATCCTCGATCGTGTAACTCAGACTATCCTGTCCGAAAAATTCGTTGACGATGGTATCGGAAAGATGTTTTTTGAGTGTAAACTGATACCCATTCAGGTCCAGATCCGGCCCCTTGGTCCACGTGAACACCGCAGTGCTATCATCCGGCTGTACCCTCATGAGGTTTCTGATGGGCTCGGGAGCACCATACCTTCTCCTGGTACCACTCCCGATATTCAAGCGAATCGTGGTGCTGGAAAGCAGGGTCACCACGGCACCGCCGTCATCCGGATACTGAAGCCCGATAGCTTGAGGAGAATTATCGCTTTGATAAGCCTTTAAAATCAAACCGCCAATGGTCAGGGTTTCGTTGGGAAGAAGGGTCTCGTTGAGCACCAGTGCAATGGTCCGATGATCTAATGAGATGGAATCCAGTGTAATGGGGTCAACTTTCGATGAAGCGGTTCCGTTTTGAACCACATACGTGAGATCTCCTGAAACGATACCACGGATGGCGTTGGGAATATGGATGGACAAAGTCCGTGGCGTTACCTCGCGCAAGGCCTGAATCGTAATGTCGGGGATATACCCATAACTGTCAGACTCATCCAGCGTTAGGCTTGAGCCCATATCAAAGGAGAAGTCAGCGTTTTCATTGGCATAAGCGGGAAGACTTGTGAAGATGCTCAGAAATGCGAGGAGAACAAAGGTTTTGATGAGACGCATGGTGGGGGGGGGTGGATTAGAGGTTGTGGGTTGTGGGTTGTGGGTTGTGGGTTGTAGATGAACCCCTACTTATTGATCTCCACTAATTCTACCGAGCCATCTCTGGTTTCCCCGAGTAAATAGGTTTGATCTTTTAGCTGAATTGGTGCGCGGTAGCCCAGGTAGACCCCCACCTCCTGATCCCCTCTTCTGATCGTCCAGTGGACTGAACCCTGATCTCTTCTGGCATACCAGATGTCGGTAGCAAGTGTGATGGGAATGATTGCCATTTCTGCAGAGCTGTCTTCTTCGTCCTTATTCTCCAGATTGAGAATACTATAGGTCTGCTCAGGCTTGCTCAGGAGTGTTTTCCATCCTTCCGTGGTCCGAATCAGAGACGAAGGCTGGGAAGGCAGATTCTCTTTTTTTCCCTCTGAGTCGATCAGATACCATTGGTTTCGGTCCCCCTCAGGGGTGCTCACGAGCGCCGTAACCGTGTGAAGCCGACGAACGACGGAAGCGACTTCTTTCACGGGGAAAGAAAGCTCTTTTTGTTCCCCATTCAGATACCAGACCCACTGACCATCGTCCCGATGGCCCATAAAGAAGATCTGCCCGTCAATCTGATCCAAACCAACCACGCCGTGGAAGTACCCTGGAACTTCCCCAAAAGAGCTTTTAACCCGGTAGCTATTTGTAAACTCCGCGTCCCGTACGACGGCCAGGTAGCCCTGGGGCTCCTGAACAGGAATCCATTCCAGAATGGGTGTTGGTGATTCCCAGACCTTTTCTCCATTGCGATAGACGACGAAGCCTTGATCTCTCTGGCTCACAAAGATGAGCTCTCCTCCGCTGTTTTTGAGAAAGACGGTAACAGCTCCAGTGAAAAGCTGCTCTCCCGCATCGTCCCAGAGCGTCCATATTTTGGTCACGGAATCATTGGTCATATATAAGATACGCCCCTCATCCGTCACCGTCTCGTGGAAGGTATTCTCTCCCTCGTGAATAATCACATCTTCTGAATTTAAGGCTCCTTGTATCAGCCTCATTGTTCCTTCTACCACCTCCTTAAAAAGAACTTGTTTTGGCTGAGTATCGAGTACGTCCAAAAGCACGATATCGCGGTAGTTGCCTTCCGTGACCTGCACCTCATCATCCATACCAAGGTTTTTGACGGTCTCGCCTTCAAGACGGGTGGAAAAAATGGTTTCATGGGATATGACGGGGCTGGAGGGGGCACAGGCTGTGAGGAGAAGGGCCGGAAGGACAAAGAGAGCCAGCAGGACTCGAGTGGATTTGTGCGACATGATGAGGTATTTAAGGGCTATCAGAATAGCAAAGGAGTCGGTGAAAAGCCAGCTCGCTCAGGGGGGGGGGTAGTCTCTCTTTTCTCTTTCCCGACTCGTGACTATAACTCCTTCTCACGAATATAAGCCTTTGTTCTCTCAATAATGTCGATGAGCAAGGGGATCGTGCTGAATATGACGGTATAGATCTCTTCTAAATGCATTGGATTTGCGTATTCATGCGCGACTTCATTTCGAAGCTCTCTTATTGTGATCAGGTCATCTGCCTTTTCTACAACTCCTATTTTTTCGAGAAAATTGGCGGCATCGAGGAAGGTTAACATTTTTTCCTGCAGCAGCAGGAAAAGGCTTTTAAAAACTTTCTGGGTCAAAATGTCTGATGTGCGCGCAAATCGAGCGATGAGGGCCTCCCAGCTTTCCAGATCATCCGGAGTCTGCGCCTGATGAGGCTTAAAGCCCTGACATTTCTGGTAAGAGTAATTCAGAGCCTCTAAAGACTGCTCCAACACTAAAAGGTTTTCCCTGAGCTGCTTGATAAGTATTTGTTGCTGATGAGTCATAGGAGTATCGATGATGGAAGTATGATCTGTTTGAATGTGGATTGATCTGTCTTAGCATAGCTGACGATGTCTATTTTTTCCTGCCCAAAGGCTTTATAAAAGTGCGCTTTGATTTCAATTTTTTCATCGAGCGTGAGGGATCGCTCAGCAATAACGAGAATATCGATATCCCCTCCTTTGGCGGCATTGTCAACACGAGAACCGAAGAGGTAGGTTTGACAGTTCTTCAGGTAACTGCTGATTTCCTGTTTGAGAAAGGCCTGTTTTTCCTTGCTGAGCCTCATTGATACGGATTAAAAAGCACTTCTATTATATCTGCCTTATCCCTTATTCTCCAATATATTCCGGATCACCGGAAAATTAGCTTGAAAAAATGAACAATAAGCACTGCCATTGCGGCCGAGTGGCTTGGTAATGAAATGGAATGCGCGAGGGAATCCCTTTTTTTAGAAGAGGGATTCCTCCGCTCGTCGCACCTCCTCGGTCGGAATGGAAAAATGGGACGGGATGGAAAAAAGGGTCGCCAAAGCGGGGGCCAGTGGTTGACAAAAAAAACCCCCTCCCACCGAAGTGAGAGGGGGTTTTAAACTGCTTTGGAAGCAGCAAGGAATCATATGTACGACCTGACGATGGTCATACCTGTCCTGCCGTAGTTCCGACAAAGTCGGGACGAAGGCGGACTAGGATTCAAAGCTTGGACCAAAGAGTTTGTTGTCGTTACAGATCTGTGCAGGTGAAGAGCTGGTTGGAGCTCCACCAGGTCCGCCAGAAGCTTGCGTGTAGAAGTAACTGGTAACACAGCTTCCTGCCTGACCGGCAGTCTGGTTAAACTCAACCTGGAAGAACTGATTCGTTCCAGTACCACCAGCAGTGTCGAAGTAGAGCCAGAGCTCTAATGTTCCACCGCTAGAAGAGACCACTTCTGGTGTATTGAGCGTAACAGTCACGTCCGCAGTGTTACAGTCTTCCGCACCAGCGTCAGATCGAGTGACAGACAGGGTCGTAGCACCGTTTCGTTCAACGCGGATAGCGTTGTCGAGAACAGCAGCCTGAGCGGCCCAGCTACCAGTACACTTGAACTTGAAGCTCTTAATGCTGAGCTGTCGAGGACCAGGATTGGTGATCTTGAGCTTAGCAACAAGTTGTTCAGACTGAGTCACCAGCGTACCGAATCCGGAGCTTACCGTGCTCAGCTGTGGGAAAGAATCCTGCACCTGAACTGGCTCTCCTGCAACCGGCAGTGATCCAATGACAGCGATACGGTCACTGGCTGTGAGCGTCAAACTGTCAAATGGAACAGCAGCTCCGAGCAGGGTCTCTCCCGGCATTCGAGTGCTGTTGACGATGTGCAATCCACTGTTGGCTGGAGTGCTATCATCAGCGACGACAACAATCTGACCTGTGGTGTAAGCAAACTGACCAGTGGCAGAAGGCGCTTCAAACTGCTGAGCAGAGTAGACGGCAAGTCCGTCTGTATTCGCCAGGGTAACCCCTGTTAGTGCTCCAGTACAGTCGGCACCGCTTGCAACGGTAGCATCAATCACGGTCAGACCGGTATTGGCTCCAGTGCTCACGTCTACCAAGAAAGCAACCTGTCCATTGGTAACATTGAATCCACAAGTGGTTCCTGGAAGAGCAATGCTCTCGTCAGCCGCGACTGGTGTAGCGAGGTGGACTACAACGTCACTTGCTGTCAGCGTAACAGCTGTAGCGGTTGTTGACCCTTCGAAGAAAACTGAAAGGATTGAACCAACAATCGCGTTACTCAGTGCGGTTTCAACCATAGCGATTCCTCCTGTAGGACCGCTCGCATCGAAGACATAGACGAGTTCACCGAGAACAAAATCCTCGTTGGCGTTACCCGTGGTAGCGGCAGCAGGGATCAATCGGCTGGTCGTCAGCGTCTCCTGATTGTCATATCCAAACTCAGAAACCTGCTGTCCGGCAGTGATTGAGGTTGAAGCACCGTTCAGACTTGGAGAAGCGGTCATATCAGACTGGAAGTCGAAATCGGCAGTAGCAAGGTACATGGGGTCTCCCGTAGCACCACCACTATCAACCATCACCAGGTCTCGATCATCTCTGAAGGATCCTTCGGATGAGGTGGAAGACGTGAAGGAGTTCACACCACCTGGGTAGATTTCGAAGATGGTGGATCCGGAAGCGGCTCCATCAGATTCGATACCGGCGATCGTGATACTGACATTCTGCTGTGAGTTCATATCACCGGAGTCGGTGAAGTCAGCGGTCAGGATATAGGTCACTTCGACGTCTTTCTCGAGAGTGATACTGACAGGGAAGTTGAGGATACCATTGGTGATGGTCACTCCCGTGACAAGCACGGTCCCGTCAGACTTCTTCAGCGTCCAGTTCTTGGTATTCCCACCTCCGTTGTCCACGAAGAATCGGAATTCCTGAATGTTGACTCCTCCGAAGTTTGGTTCGAGCTTGAACTTCATCATTTCACGACCCAGCATTCCGGCATGAGCAACACCCTTGGTAGGCTGTGTAACACTGGTTACCACGAGATCTTCTGATCCGGCAGCCGTGACAGTCTGAAGAGCAAGAGCTGGGCTTGGCAGTGATCGTGAAGTCGAGCTGGTACTACCGGTAAAGTTGACTCCATCCAGCTTAACCGTGACCGTGTAAGTACCTGTAGCGGTTGTCTGCATGTCGACATACACATCGATGATGGCCGTCGCACCCTGTTCAACCGTACCAACGGTGGTATTTGGACTGAAGGTATTACTCGTCTCCGAGATGGTTCCCTTGGTGGTCCCCATCTGAGGCTCACCGTCAAGATCCGCGCGTCGCAGTCTCATATTGGTAATTCCGACCACATTATTGATCGAAAGGTCAATAGCACTGATCAGCTGACTTTCGTCATTACCAGCCTGGAAAGTGAAGGAAGCGATCTTGGTGTTGGGAGCTCCCGCGACCAGCGTTGTGTTGGTAAACGAGGTGTTGCTGGAAACCTTGATGGTTGTCAGCTTCACCGTGAGAGAGTTACCGGAAACCGCTCCTGTGGGGTCAGTTGAGTTGGAGTTGACTCGCTCAAACTGGATGTTCAGGGCTGGGGTCAGCGTTCGGTTTGGGACTGCTGTTGACTTCAGGGTCAAAACAATCGTCAAAGCCATAGGCGTACCGGGCTCAATCGTCACGTTAGTGGTGTTCTCCAGGGAAGGTGTTCCACTGAAAAGATCAGCCTGACCGGCATCTCGGCTCAGCACACTTTTTCCGCTGGTTGGATCTGATCCAATCTCATGGAGGAAGAGACGGACTGTTCCGGAAATGTCATCAGCGGTAAGGGTACCGGCAGACAAATCGATAGCAGCTTTCTCAATACGGACACTTTCTCCGAAGACTTCCGTGCGGAAGGTCGCAACAGCAACATTGTCAGCACCTGGGCTGATGTCACCCGTTGGGGAAGAAGGATCCTTTGAAAGGGTCATGCTACCCTCCAATACCTCATGAACATTTACTCCTCCATCACCGATGGGGAAGCTGGTATCAGTAGATCCAGGACCAACCAGAAATCGCTGTCCAGAGGCAACTCCGCGAGCGTCCACATGGAAGTTTTCATCTATGGTATAGGAGATGGTTCGGGTGGCGGCATCTGAAGTCAGAGCAACCGTTACCCAGAGGAGAACATCGAGGTTTTCTCCTTCTCTGATCAGAAGGCCTTCTTCAAATCCACAGAAGAGATCACTTCCACGGAACTCACAGCTTGCGAGCGTCTCTCCGGTCTGCTTAAGCGTGAGCTCAGCATCCTCGAGGTCTCCGTCCTGAATAGATCCTTCATCATTGAGGAACATGGAGTACACCATGACATCCTCGTTGGATCCGGCCGTCAGTTCGAATTCGGTCGCAACGAATCGTTCTCCGACTTCTACCGTAGCGGTAGTAGCGTTTCGAACGTTCACGTCAACAGCCAGGCTTCCAATGGTATTAGCGCCATCGACCACCTGAACGGTCTGACTCTGAATAGGTAGTCCCGTAACAGATGAAGCATTGGAAACAACAGATTCAACCTGGAATCCGATGGTTCCGGAGTTGAAATCTTCGTCTACATTGATCGCGAGGGTCGTGATCAAAGAGCTGTTTCCGGGGATTCTCATGTCAACAGCGACTTCTGCAAGACCCTCAGAGAAAGTCGAACGTCGGTTGAGGCTGAAGGAACCATCCGGCATGATGAAGAATGCTCCATCCAGCATGTTGTCATTGGCAATACCCGTCAAACGAACGTCGATCTGGGTGATCTGAGTTTCCGCGCTGCTGTTGTTGCGGATCTCGAGCTCCAGAGGAGTCACGATCGCACCGTCAGCAACGATAGAAGGACCCGGATTACCACGGTCGATGAACTGAAGAGCTCCGCCTACTGGACTAGGTCCAGGTGAACTGCCGAAACAGTCTTCGAGCGTTCCTCCTTCGGCCACACAGACGTATTCAGAAGCAGAAGCTCCTCCGTTGCGGAGCGCGACGTTGTCAGCGGGGTCGATAAGAGTCTTAGTGTAGATAGAAGCGAAGTGAGGACCGATGATACCGTCTTTCGGTCGGACATTCCCATCTGGGAATCCTTTCACGACTCCCATATCGACGAGACCAGCCAGGTAGCGGTCTAGTCCACGGTCACCAGTTGGATTGGTGTCAACCGTGCCCCAGTCATAGAACATGTCTCCGACAATGTCAGCGTCAGCTTGGCTGAGCTTGTCTTCGCCGAGGAAATTCATGACGGGTTTTCCCACTTCTTCGCGGGTAATGGTTCTACTTCCATCGAAACGAGCGTCTGCTGTTCCTTCGAAGTATGCCATATCCACACAGTGGTTCACTGCTTCTTGTTGTGCCGAATTGACATCAGAAAGTCCTGAGTCAGGTGCGTCTGTAGGCTCTCCATCTGCCAACCAGAGGATGTTACACACGTCGTAACGTGACATAGCACCATCGGGAAGAGCAGTGGCGCTGACACCGAGATCATCGAGGAGGAAATCCACGAATGGCTGATCTGCAGGGTCAACAGCTGCCTGAGCGACGTTGAATCCCATTCCTGGGGTGATCAAAATGCTCAAGAGCAAAGCCAAGGCACTCACGCTAGCAGTTGCTTTGCGTAGTATATTCATAGGCTTGTAAGTATTAAAAATGAAGAATGAAAAATGAACAATTTCCACATGAAGGAAAGTCATTTTCATTCTCAGAAACAAAAGAAGTACTTCTCTGTAGATTGCTTTTTGTCCACAAACCATTTCGGTTTATGGGCCTTGAGGAAGAGATGAGAAGAACCCTTTCTCCAAAGCTTTTTCTCCAGCAGAAACGACTACATAGAACTGCTGGCAGATAGACCTGCTTATAAGTTGATAGCCATCTTGGCCCTCATAAGTCAGTGTAGATCTCCGAGATTTCAAGGTGCACAAGGGCTCAACGCCCCACCGTAGGCAAGGATATCGGCAAGGATATCGATCCTTGCCTACGGTTGGATGTTAAACGGTTTCCTCCGGCCATAATTAGAACGAAGCAGGGACTGGTTTTGTTTCAGGTTTCTTTTGACATTTTTGGGTTCTATTGGTTTATCTAAAACCCATCTCCCCCACTCCCTGTGCCACCTCCCTGACTGAAGATCTGACTCAGGCTCTTCACCTTATCGAGGATCTCACGATAGTCGACGAAATCGAAGGGTACCTTGAAGACAAAGGTAACGATATTGACCATGGTGACGGAAAGAATGACGACGACCAGTCCAATGATGGCATAGCGAATGGTACCGACGGCACTTTTGATCTTTTCGTCCTGCCCACCTGAGAGGATGAAAGAAATCCCTCCTATGAAGATAAAGATAATACAGAGTATGGCCGCAAAAATGATCGCCCAGGCAATCGCCTCTTTGATGACGCTAACCGGCTCATAGCCCTCTATAGTAGGCAAAACACCCGAGGTGAACTGTGCCATCTGGGTGGCTTTAGGACTAAGACCGAAAAGCAGTGTCAACATGAGTCAAAATTCAAATTTCAAAGGCGATTTTACCCCTCTTATTCCTTTAGAGACAGACCTTTCTGGTGGTTTTCATGAAAAAGGCTAGACAGGATTCGATGTCATTGTAGGAGAGGTGGGAAGAACCCCTTGTAAGGGGTTCGGGGGTCTTACAGATCAATCCCGTCATCCATCATGGAATCATGAGTCCCTTTTGGAGTAGCCGGTTTCTGATCCGGCAGAGATTGATCCGCAAGTGTTTTAGATCGCATTGAAGACTCCGCGCCTCCAGAGAATTCTTCCCCTTCCGGTTCGAGGATTTTCATATTGATGCGTTGCTCGTGTCGTGATCCGATAGCTCGGAGAAGGGTTCGGAGAGCCTTGGCGGTCTGACCATCCTTACCGATGATTCGACCCATATCTTCCTTATCGACCTTCAGGGTAATAAGGACTCCCAGATCATCAACCGTGCGGGAAATCTCAACGGCATCCGCATTGACAACAATAAGCTTCACAACTTGTTCAAGAAACTGAACTTCTGGAGTGATATCTGACATAGTAGTGAAAGTTAGGTGGTAGGTGGTAGGTGGTAGGTGGTAGGTGGTAGGTGGTAGGTGGTAGGTGGTAGGTGGGAGGTGGGAGGTGGTAGGTGGGAGGTGGGAGGTGGGAGGTGGGAGATCGGGGTTCGGAGGATTTAGGAAGAAACTACTTCTTCCGTAGCGGATTCTGGCGTAGCGGGCTCTGGCGGTTCTTCAGACTTTTCTTCTTGCTGAATAACTTCAGGAGCCTGCTCTGCCTGGGCTTCCGGTTCAGGTGCGGACTCGGGAGCTGGTGCTGCTGCCGGCTTTGCAGCGGCCTCTGCGGCTGCCGCAGCAGCGGCTCGTGTCTTTTCATTCTGGATCTGGTACTGCTTTTTGAAATCAACAAAGCGATCCATACCCTCCAGACCTTGCTTCTGCAAAAGGCGGGCAACCGTATCCGTTGGGCGAGCTCCTTTCGAAATCCAGTGTCTGGATCGATCGAGGTCAACGCTGAAAGACGGAGTTGGACCAACTGGAGAATAGGTTCCCAGTTTTTCCAAAAAATTCCCGTCGATTGCAGGGTTGGTCTTTTCAGTAACGACGACGGAATAATGAGGATAATTCGTTTTGCCTATTCGGCTCAATCGGATTCGAAGCATAAGGGAAAGACGATAAGAACGATAAAGACTGTAAGGACGATCAGAAGTTCGTCTCAAGAGCTTGTAAAATGTAAGTGCCGATTCTTTTTTTGTCAAGAGCTCATGTGAGTTTTGGAGCGTTGTGATTGTCGCAAGCTTTGGGAGACTCCTTTCCTCACTTAGAAGTCTCAAAGCCCCCTTTCTTTTGAAAACGTTGAAAACAAACGAAAACTAGGGCATATTCGACGCACTCTAATTATTGTGAATTATGCTCGATATTCGTTATATTCGGGAGCACGTGGACCTCATTAAGAAGGGGGCCGTAGACAAGGGTATCCGTCCTGATATCATCGATGAACTGCTCACGATTGACACCTCTCTCAGGGAGCTGAAAACCACTGTGGAGGATCAGCGAGCGGAACAAAATGCCACTGCCAAAAAGATCTCACAGCTCGAAGGGGCCGAAAGAGAAAAGGCTATCGCAGCGATGCAGGGTTCAAAAGAAGATTTCAAACAACAAGAACAGGAGCTGAAAGGACTGGAGGAGCGATTTCAGAAGCTCATGCTCCAGATCCCCTCCCCCGCCCTGGATCGCGTCCCGGTCGGAAAAGATGATCAGGATAATGTCGAGATCCGGACCTGGGGAAATCTCCCCACCTTTGATTTTGAGCCGAAAGACCATGTTCAACTCGGAGAAGATCTGGATATCATTGATATTCCCAGGGGCGTGAAAATCTCCGGATCCCGATTTTATTTTTTGAAAAATGAAGGAGCCCTCCTCGAAATGGCTGTGCTGAAGTACACCCTGGATAAGCTCGTAGCGAAAGGATTTACGGCTTTTATCCCTCCTGTATTGGTCCAGTATGAAGCCATGATGGCAACGGGGTACTTTCCAGGAGGAGAAGAACAGGCCTATGCGGTCGGATCAAAAGCGGAAAGAGAAGCAGCTCCGGAAGATGATGGATTGTATCTGGTCGGAACCAGCGAAGTCTCAGTAGCCTCATATCATCAGGGAGAAATCCTGGAAGAAAAACAACTCCCCCTCCTCTATGCCGGTATTTCGAATTGTTTTCGACGCGAGGCGGGGACCTATGGAAAAGACACTCAGGGTCTGTATAGGATTCACCAGTTTCAGAAGGTGGAGCAAGTGGTCATCTGCAAAAATGATCCGGAAGAGAGCACTCGGCTTCACGCCCTGATCCTGGCGAATGCGGAGGAGGTCCTGCAGGACTTCAAGCTCCCCTATCGAGTCGTCGATGTCTGTACCGGAGACATGGGGCAAGGGCAGATCTACAAGAATGACATCGAGACCTGGATGCCGAGCCGGAAAAACTATGGCGAAACGCACAGTTGTTCGACTTTTCATGAATTTCAGGCACGTCGGCTGAATCTGAGGTACCGCGACGCGGAGGGGAACAAGTCCTTTTGCCACACGCTCAACAATACCTGCATCGCTTCCCCAAGAATTTTGATCCCCCTTCTGGAGATCTACCAGCAGAAAGATGGGTCCGTGGAAATACCCGAAGTGCTGAGGCCGTATATGGGGGGGAAGGGTAAAATTGTGACGAAAGAGAAATAAATGTGTCATTGCGAGGAGTCACGTGCTCTTCGCTTGCTTTCCTCCCCGTTCACCAGTATAAATACTGCTGCTCTTGAGCATTTTTATGCCCGTACTCCTCCCCGTCTCCCTCCTCCTTGGCTCCCTTGGATCTCTGGTCTTCGTGATCAGTCGCCGTTTTCGAATGGTGAAGAAAACCCTTTTGCTCCAAAGAGAACTGGCTCAGGAACAGAAAAAGGAAGACAGGGCTCATAAAAAGAGTAAGAGAATGAAGGAAAGGGCGATTGAAGAACTTAAACGGTCATCAGAGCAAAAACACAAAGCCCTGAGGAATCTGGGTGCCATCAACGAACTCATGAAAAAAGTCGATCATGACCTTATGGCCGGAGACGAGGAAGTTGCCCTTCAGACTCTCATCCAGATTATTTCACTCGATCCGAATCACCGAAAGGCAAATGAACTCCTGGCTAAGCTGTATTTGAATTCGGGACAAAACAAAAAAGCCGAATTGATTTACAAACGTCTCATCGAGCTCTATCCCTTTGATCCTACCTACTACTCCAATCTCGCCAGATCATATTACAATCGCCAGCAGTTTCAGGCTGCTACGCAGTGTTACGAGGAGGCTCTAAGATTGGATAAGAATAATCCTCTCCACTCGGTGAACCTAGGCCACCTGTACTCTACCCGAAAGGATTTTTCCAGCGCCCTGGCCTACTACATGCAGGCACATCGGCTGAACGTGAGGGATATTCAGCTCATGTTTATTATCGTGGAAGTTTGTCTGCACAATACTAATCCCATCACAGCCCGAGAATACCTCCACAAAATCCTGGATTATGAGCCCTACAACCAGCAGGCCAAGACTATGCTGGGAGAAGTTTTGAGAGACCTGAAGGAGCTGGCTTGAAGAAGGAAGGTAGGAAGATAGGAAAGTAGGAGATAGTGTGCAGATTGCGAAGTGGGGGTTGACCAGTGATTCGGAGTGCATTACATTACCGTTTGCTCTTGTAAAGAAGAAAAAGATATTTTTCTCACTACAAGCTATTTCCTACCTTCCTCATTCCTCAAGATCATGGATAACATTGCCCTTACCGCACAGTCTCGCCCAACAGATTTGAGAGCCAGAGACCTGCGTCGAAAAAAGCTTATTCCAGCCGTCGTCTACGGACAGGGTTTTGAAAACCTGCATCTCCAGATGGACTATCAGACCTTTCGACGAGCTTTTGAAAAGGCCACCTACAGCACTATCGTCTCCCTGGATGTGAAAGGAGCCAAAGCCGTCCCCGTCCTGGTCCACGATGTCCAGTACCATCCCGTGACGGATGACATTGTCCACGTTGATTTTTACGCTGTTCGCATGGACAAAAAGGTCACGACTCATATTGCCCTCGAGTTTGTTGGAGCTTCGGAAGCCGTCAAACAGGGTGCTCTTCTGAATATCAACAAGCACGAAGTGGAAGTCACCTGTCTCCCCGGAGACCTGGTTCACAGTATCGAGGTGGATATTAGCCCCCTTGTGGAGGTGGGAGACATCATCCGTATTGAAGATATTGTCGTTCCAAAGGGAATTGAAATTCTTGACCACGCAGATGAACCTGTTGTCTCAGCAATGGAACTGAAGGTCGTTGAGGAGGTCTTCGAAGAGACTCCTGCTGCCGGTGTCGCGGCTACTGAAACTCCTGAAGGTGAAGAGAAGGGTGCTGAGAAAAAAGGCGAGGAGTAATAGTTGAACATATGATTTGGGTATCGTATTTTGGAATATGCTGATCCGTTTCGATTGATCAGCATGGTTTTTTTGTGACTCGCGCTATGGAAGACATTCCGATCCAGGAACATCTCGATGAGTCCCCCTCCCCACAAACTCCAAAAAATCGTATTCGATGGGTTTCGATCATTTGGGCTTTCGTGGCGATATTATTCGTGGGAAATCTTGTTCTCGTCATCTCTTCGTCCCTGGGTGCTGAAACGGATCCTTCCGGAAGCCTTCGACAGAGAGTTGAGGCCGATAAGGCGGCTTTTGACCGGCTCTCATTCTGGCAAAAGCTCCTCAGAGGTGAGGAAAACGATATGCCTCCCCTACTCACATCACACTTCGATGGTCTCCCTATCGACCCGGAGTACAGTGAATCGGTCGTCTCGGTGATGATCGATAATTTTGTCACGGCGAGGCCTCAACATACCGGGATTCGTGCTGCTTCGGTGGTCTATGAGGCTCTTGTGGAAGGAGGTATCACCCGGCTCATGCTCGTCTTTCCGTATCAGGAACTGGACCGTGTCGGCCCTGTCCGCTCGGCAAGAGATTATTTTGTCGACTTCGCGGAAGCTCATGGAGGTGTCTATGTCCACGCCGGAGGATCTCCTTCCTCGCTGGAGAAGCTCTGGGGATCAGATCGTCTCCTTAATCTGGATGAAGCGGACGCTGATATTCAGATCTCCGGTCATTCGTATAGCTTCCGTGACCTGAAGTACGATGCGCCTCATAACCTCTTCTTTGATCTCCTCATGGTCCGTGAGTATGCTGATAGTCTCAAATGGCCTCACCATGCCAATGGAGATGACTGGTGTTTCGAGGAAAAGACCCCAGAGGGAGGTCTGCCGGTGTCTCAACTGGATCTGAATTTTTCGAATGATGTGAACTCCAGCTACTATGCGCAGTTTCGATACGATGAGGAATCACGCACCTATAAGCGCTATTATGGCAAAACTTCCCCATCTCCACATATTGACCAGGGAGCAGGTCTGCAGATCGCGCCTCGAAACATCATTGTCAAAATAGCGCCCAGCACATTGATTCCAGGTGATGAAAAGGAACGCCTGAGCATGTCTGATATCGGAAGTGGCACCATGCAGTACTATCGAGATGGCCGGAAGTGGTCCGGCACCTGGAAGAAGACATCAGAAAGCCAAGCAACTCAGTTTCGAAATGAAGCGGGACAAGCCCTCTGTCTCGCTCCGGGACAAACCTGGATAGCCATCGTGGATGATGAGGGGTTGATGATCGAAGAATAGAGCTTGTCGTGAAACCTGTGATATTCTCAGGATTGATTCTTTTTGCTGGCATGCCATCCCCTCTCACACATCGGCTGAATTCCTGGAAACACCGTTTTGGCATGAAGTTGATCGATCGCAAAATGCTTCGGTCCCCTCTTCACCAATTGGATCTTCTCAACAGAGAAGGGTCTTTGGAGAAGCTCTATATGGACCTTCCGGGGCTTTCCCCCCCCCCCTCGCTTCTGTATTTACGGCAGCGTGAAAGCTGGGCAGTTCCGCCATCATATCGGACGGGCTTAGCCTTCTTTGCCTCCATATTGATCGTTTCAGCACTCAGTCTCAATGCCATAAGTGCCCACTCACTCGCTGAGGCAAGACGAGACTCGCTGCAAGAGCAGATCCTGCAGAATTTTGGAAATCTGAGACTCGCTCTCGAGCAGTACCAGGGAGCAGATGGCGGACATCAGGTGTTACCCTTTTCTATGCTCAGAGACCAAAGCCTCATGCTGAATCCCGACCCCTTTTCTCCTGTCACCGTTCTGGGAAAGGTCAAGACTATCGGTCTCGACCAAGTGGCCCTCGTGGAGTCAGGACTACGACTGAGCCAGGGTTATCAGGACTTTCAGAGGTTTTTGGAAAGCTGGACCTCCGCGGCTCCGATCACCGATCGTCTTCAGTGGATGAGTCGTTCAGGACAACAGGCACTCGAGGCTTGGGATGAGGCCCTCCTGACGGGTAATAACCTTTCACAGGGGCTTCCGGAAGCTCAGCAAGAGCTCCTGGATCAGTCCTTTGGACTGGTAGCAAGCCTGACGAACTTCCTGAAGAGTTTCGAATCCGGAGTCTCCCCTTTTCTCGAGATCCTCGGGCATCGTGAACCCCAACGCATTCTGGTCTTCCTTCAGGACTCTCACAGCAAGAGGGCGACCGGTGGAGCCCTTTCGGTTGGAATTGAGCTGCTGCTCGATGATGGACAGATTCTGTCTCAAAAGATTTTTGAGGTGGGAGAATATGATGAACTGCTCAGGGTAAAGCTCGCTCCTCCGGAAACATCCGGACTCAGTAAGATGGCTCCGGAATGGAACCTGGCTACCGCCAATGCCTTTGTTGATGCGACTCAGTCCGCCGAGCAAATTCGCTGGTTTTGGCAACGCGAGGCGCGGAGCTCGGTAGATACGATTGTTCTCGTGAATACAAGCGTCTTTGAGAAGCTTTTTGAGTCTGAGAACCTCCACCAGGCCATGAACGCCGAAAAAATCGCTCAGATGGAAAATATAAGCCTCAGGTGGTCTGCTTTCAGAGCGCTTGGGGATACGAATGGGCTCAATTCCATAACTCAGGCTGCCTGGGATCTCACCCTGGACCTCTTTTCGTCTCCAGACCTCTTGCTCAAGGTCTGGCCCATCTGGGAGGAACTGATTCGGGAGAAACAGATTCTAATCGTCAGCAGCGACCTGAAGCTGCAAGAGAAACTGAGTAGATGGGGTTTTAGCGGCGACCTCCCCTACCCCTCTGATCACGAGGATGTCCTCCTCGTCTCCAGCACCAATACGGAAGACCTGGCAAACGACCGTTGGATCACTGAAGACCATGAGCTCCATACCGCCATTAAGTCTGACGGCAGCATCCATCACTGGCTTCAGATAACCCGAAAACAGACCTGGGACGACTCGTATCGCGATACACTTGTGGAAAAAATCGGATTTAACGTGGATCGACAAACCCTCAAGAGCATAAGCGCAGCTCCCAATCGAAGTCTGATGAGCGTCATGGTCCCTCATGGAAGCTTCCTGACCAGTGCGGAGGGCATAGACCTGCTGGATATTCGAACGAGTCATCAGGATGGCTACACCGTCTGGTCCTTCATGAGTGAATTGAATCCCGGAGAGACTCAAGTAGCCCAGCTTTTTTATACTCTGCCCTGGACCTTTGATACGAGCAGCGTGGACCACTATCAGCTCAAGCTCCTTCATCAACCGGGCTCGGTCAGCGTTGGAATGAAATTTGAGCTCAAGCTTCCGGCGGATTTCACCATTTTCCAACAAATCCCTGAGGAGCCGATCATTAGTCTGAGTCGAGATCTGACCATTGGTATTGTCGCCGGCAAAAACCCATGAAAGGCTTGCCTTACTCTGAATACGACAGGAGCAGCATTCTGGAAATGACACAAGTCACCCTTCTTGGTATATATATTTTTTTATGTATTCTCTCAATGAGCTGCCACTCACCTTTACCTCTTTTCTCTCCCATGATAGCGTTCCACTACTTATTACTCTGAACGGTTGCCGCAGCTCAAATACCCTCGACGAGCGGCCGCTGATCTCCCCACTCCTCCTTCCTATCTCCTATCTCCTATCTCCTATCTCCTAACTCCTCACTATGTACAGCCTCAACAAGGTACAAATTATTGGAAATCTGACTCGCGACCCGGAAGTACGACAGATCCCCAGTGGTCAGATGGTCTGCACCGTTGGTGTCGCGACAAATCGAGTTTGGAACGATAAAAATACCAATCAAAAACAGGAGGCTGTCGAGTTTCACAATATCGTCTGTTGGGGCCGACTTGCTGAAATCGCCGGACAGTATCTGAAAAAGGGCACGAAAACCTACTTTGAAGGACGACTACAGACCCGCAGCTGGGACAATGATCAGGGCGTAAAGCAATACCGTACCGAGATCGTCGCTGAAAACATGATCATCCTGACTCCCAAGGGAGGTGTTGGGGGAGACCAGGGCTTCTCTGGAGGCATCAACCAGAACGAATCATCAGATTATTCCCCAAACATGTCCTCAATGCCTGAGGAGAAAATTGCTGTGGAGGATTTGCCGTTTTAGATTTGTCAAAAAAGAAGATTCTACGGAGCTGAAGAGCATGAACCATGAAGGTTTTCAGAATACTCCGCGCCAGGGCCCTGAGTCCCCTGGCCCCTTACCTGCCCGTCCGCTCAGGCGGGTCGGAGACCCGAGTGACCTCGGGGCTTCCCTGTCGACTCGACATCCTTAGCGTGTCTACTCGACACTATCTCCATGTCGACTCGCCATGTCGACATTCTCATTCATTCATATAAGCCATTTCATGTAGACAGTACTCCACTGTCGACTCGCCATCTTTAGCGTGTCCAGTCGTCACTGTCTACATGTCTAGTCGCCACTGTCATGTTGTCTACATAAAATCTCAGAGACCCTTGAGATACTCCCCCACCCTGGCGACTCGCCACGGCTGTCATGTCGACTCGCCAGATATTATGTGTCGACTGGACAGTGCCAACTGTCGACTCGACATGTCTACTTTGCGTTGTCAGTGCGTAAGCTGTGAGTATAATAGGGAAGTCATCGTACCTTTCTATGACACGATTTCTTAATACGATATGCACGATCTCTATCACCTTGATCTTCAAATACTACGAAGCTCTATTGATTATTCCTGAGGTATCCTCAAACACATTATGTTATTCCTAAAGTGAAGGAGTATGAGCACTGACCAGCACACCGTTTCACGACCCTTTGCGGCAGAGATTTTGAATGTCTCGCTCCGAACCCTGGATCGCTATGCGAAGAAAGATACTATCTCTTCTGTACGCCGAGGTCGACAGCTCTATTTTTCTGAAGAAGAACTTCTCAACTTCAAAGCTCAGCTCCTGGCCGAGCAACAACTTGAGCAGGTGAAGGCAAAACGAGAACTACGGGAGGAAATCCGGCCCAGGTCTTCTCATCGTGAGTTTCACGATATTCATGAAGCTCAGGTGATGGAGCAGGATGGAGATGGCGACGATGCCGAATTTGCCGGTATTCGAAACTCACTCCTTAAACGAGATCCGGAAGTCGCCATCTACAAAGGGCTCTACGAGAAGGGGGAAGGGGAGCTGAAAGAAGCGCGTCAAAAACTGGAAATGGCCAATTACCAGGTCGGAAAGCTCGAAGCTCAGGTGAAGTCTATGGTTCCTTTGATAGCATTCAAAAAGCAAAAACAGGAGCTCCTCCAGCTTTCGGAGGAAAACCGATTGAAGCAGGATGACATTGCTCAGCTCGAAAAACAGGTTCGGATGGAACAGTTTGTGAAAAAACTTTACGCTGTGTTTTTGTTTGTGATGATGGGCTTGTTGCCTTTACTGATGATTTTGAGACTTTTTGCCTAGTCCATGCTGAAATTTTGGAACCACCATGGGATACTGGGCATCAACGCCCGTAATCTGCTCTATATCAAGCCTTTGAATAAAAAGGCTCAGATTCAGTTTGCGGATGACAAGATGCGGACGAAGCAGTACCTCGCCGCAAGGGGAGTCAGCTCCGCTCGATTGTTAGGGAAAATCACTTCCGAAGCGGAATTGCAGAAATTCCCTTGGGACTCTCTGCCGAATGACTTTGTGCTGAAACCGAATGCAGGCTTCGGAGGAGAGGGGATTGTGGTGATTACCAATCGTGAGCATGATGGTTGGATTACGGCGAAAGGTGATTTTTTTTCCCAGGAGGAAATGATAGAGCATGTGACGGATACCCTGGAAGGCCGTTACTCTATCACAGGAAGTCCTGACACCGTATTCTTCGAACAACGCTTGATTTGTCATCCGGAAATGAAAACACTCGGAACCTTTGGTCTCCCTGATATTCGGGTCATCGTCTACAACATGGTCCCGGTCATGGCCATGGTGAGAGTCCCGACTTCTGAAAGCCATGGAAAAGCAAATATCCATATGGGAGGGCTTGGCCTTGGGGTTGACCTGTCAAAGGGCGAGATCACCCATATGGCTCACTATGGCCGAATCATCAAAGAACATCCTGATTTTGGAAATTTGAAAGGGACTAAGATTCCGTTTTGGGAAGAAATTCTCCTTTTGGCGACTCAAATCCAGCAGCTCGTCACCCTCGGCTACCTCGCCGTGGATGTCGTGATCGATGAAGATATGGGCCCAGCCCTTCTGGAGATCAATGCCCGTGCCGGCCTGGCGGTGCAGATCGCGAATCTGGCTCCTTTACGAGATCGGCTCGATCGCGTGGCGGGAGTGAAGGTACAAACCCCCGAGAAAGGTGTACGATTGGCTCAAGATTTATTTGGAAATAAGATCGAGAGGGGTATCCAGGCTCTGAGTGGAAAGAAGGTGATCGGGATGTCTGAGGAAATCACGCTGAATCTAAAGCATGGGACCACCACCGGGAAAGCCCGAATGAATCCCACGATGAACAAGAATTATCTGGAGGAAAAGCTGTTTCAAAAGATTGCTCATAAGAAAAATGCTGAGAAGCTGACCCTGGGATACACCCTCCAGGGGGATCGGGGTAAAACGGTTTTTTATCCTCTGGAAATGGCGGATGAAACGCACCAGGTCATCCTGGGAAAGAAAGTCCTTTCGAATTTTTTTCTGGATGTGACTCGAGGGACTGAAAATAAGCTGATACCGAAGGAAGACTCTTCATCTGGAAAAGCCAGATCTCTCAGACTCCATACTGAATCGGATGAATCGTATTGGCACCAAAATGATAATCGACTCGCCAACTTTGACCGTCAGCTCAGTCTGGTAAGTCAGCTCCGCCCTCTGAACTTGGCAGAAGAAAAAAAGCGCTTTTTCGAAGAGGAGCACTATGAGCCCCGGTTTGTTTATAAACCGCTTCCCGAAAACCTTATTCAAATCAGATCCGAGCTCCAGGCCCTCAGGATAGATCTGAACAAGCCCATCGGTCGTCTTTTTGACGAGAAACGCCGCGAGCTCCTGCAAAAGGCCGATCTTATTGCGGTTATTGGGGATGATGATCATTTCCCCCGACAGGCTGAACTCCTCATGGGACTTCCCCCCAGCCATATCCTGGCTCAGGCTGAAAAAGCCCTGAAAGGATTGAAAAGATCCGAAGCTCATGAAGACCGCACTCTCCCTTCGGACGCGGTGGTCACACTGATGCAGAGCTTTTTGAAAGAGAAGGGGCTGCACAACTGGCAGGTGAAGACGAAAGAGGGGATTGTGTCCCGATGCGTCGTCGGAAAGAAAAACCGTCTCCTCGTCAAAGCCGATGAAATGTTTTCTGAGGAAGACGTCAAAAAGCTCATTGCTCATGAGATCGAGGTCCATGTGTACTGTACAGAAAATGGTAAAATACAGCCATTTCAGGTCTTTCGACGAGGGACTGCCCACTACCTCAAAACCCAGGAGGGTCTAGCCGTCTTTCATCAAAGCAGGGTCGTCTCAGAGGGATACCGAGGCGCTCTGCTCAGCTTCCACGCAGCCCAGTGGGCGAGAGAAGAGGGTTTTCGAGCGGTCTTTGATCGACTCTGCACCTATCAAACCCCTGATGAAGCCTGGAAGGGCGCCGTGAAGGTGAAGAGAGGGTTGCTCGATGCCGGCCAGCCCGGGGCCTTCCCCAAAAACGCTTTGTACTACTGGGGCTATCTCGAAGTTGGGGATTACATCAGAGGAGGTGGAGAGTGGAAAGATCTCTTCCTCGGAAAGTTTGCTCTCAGTCAGGTGGATCTCGTTCGCCAGATCAAAGGGATCAGAGATCCACAGTACTTACCAGGAGGCGGAGCTTTTTCTTGATTTCTCAAAGACGAGCGATACACTCACCCTGTTCTTGAGCCAATTTTTTGTAATCCCCGAATTCATGCACATCGGTATTTTGTCTTTTCGCGCTCTCAATAGGCGTTTTATGTATGAACAGAGAAGACTCTCGGAAGAGGCTCAAAAAAGAGGACACGAAGTGAGTATGATTCGTTTTCAACGGTGCACGATGTTTTTTGACGGAAATGGAAAGCTCGACATCCGGAATGGTCGACGGAAGTTTCCTGAAGTGGATCTCATCATTCCCCGGGTTTCTGTTTTGACCAATACCCAGCTAAAGATAGCGGTGATCGAACATCTACAGCTTATGGGAGTCCCTATGCTGAACGAGTACAACAATATTTTGAGGGCCAAAAGCAAGCTCCAGACCCTCCAGGTCCTGAGCCATTACAATATTCCGGTCGTCAAGACGGCAGTGCTCAGCAGTGCTCAGTACCTGGACCAGGCAGTGAAATATATCGGTCAGTTTCCAATCATTATGAAAACGGTCTATGGATCGTATGGGGAAGGTGTTGCCATCGTGGAAAGCGACCGGTCGGTGAAGTCAACCTATGGGATTCTTTCAGGAAGCCTTGGTGGGAAAAATGAGATCCTCCTCCAGGAATACATCGCTGAATCCAATGGGAAAGACCTCCGCCTCTTTGTCGTAGGAGGGGAAGTCATCGCCTCCATGGAACGAGTGGCCCAGGAAGGAGAGTTCCGATCGAATGTTGGGCAGGGAGGGAGCGGAAGACCCTATACACCTTCCCAAAAGGAAATCCACCTGGCAATCCGGGCCACAAAAGCTGTAGGGCTGGAGGTAGCTGGAGTGGATATCATCCAGACCAAACATGGCCCTGCTATTATGGAGGTCAATGCCAATCCCGGCTTTGAGGAACTCGAAGAAGTGAGTAAAATCAGCGTGGCGGGCAAGATCATCGAGTATGCGGAACGATTCGTTCAGGAGTATCTCCCTCCTGAGGCTGTGTTATAGAGGTGGAGGAGAAGATATGAACTCATTCAAACGGGTTTTTTTGTTTGTACTCCTTACTTTTGGGTGCTAGTGTTCATTCTTGCTGTTTTGGCCTGCAAACCCCGAATTTGATTATTTGGCTTGTGAAAGGCAATAAATAGACATCTTCTATTTGACAGCACTATATTAGTATGTTATTATAGTTTAACAACGAAAGTTGTAGAACTCCCATCTAGCCGCCAGCTAATGAATGTTTCTTTCCAAGAGATCATTGCGCACATCGAGCGCAGTGAAAAAATCCTTCTCTGCACCCACCGCAAGCCTGACGGCGACGCGATTGGGAGCATTATGGCTCTACACAAAGCTTTGACCCTCCTGGGGAAGGAGGTCACTGCCGCGTGTGCGGACTTGGTACCGGAAAGCTTTCAGTTTATGCCCGAAATAGCGCAGCTGAGTCAAGACGTCCCAGGAGGACGGGATTTCGTGGTGACTCTGGATTGTGACAAGACCGAGGTGGATCGCCTGAAGTATCAACTCGAAGACAACAAGATTCATATCATTATCACCCCTAAAAACGGTCGGTTTTTTGAAAAAAATGTGAGCTGTCAAGAGCGCTCTGATCACTTTGATCTCATCATCACGGTGGATGTGGCCGATATCTCTCAACTGGGCAAGCTCTATGAAGAGAATACCGATCTCTTTACTTCTTTGCCCGTCATCAACATCGATCACCACGTTTCGAATCCGGAGTTTGGGAATATAAATGTGATTGATGTAACCGCCTCATCTACCGCTGAAATCCTCTTTCGGCTGATCCGTGACATGGAACAGCACTTTCAGAAGAAGCTGATTGTTCCCGATACCGCGACCTTCCTGCTCAGTGGCGTGACGACCGACACGGGATCCTTTCAGAATGCCAATACGACGCCCCGATCCATGGAAATCGCCGCAGAGCTCATGGATGAAGGGGCCAATCAACAGGATATCATCAAGTACTTATTTCGAACCAAAAAGCTCTCGACCCTCAAGCTTTGGGGAAAGATTTTGACGAAGATTGAGGTTGATCCGAAGCATCGTCTGGTCTGGTCTTCGGTCACTCAGCAGGATCTGAAGGTCACCGGAGCCGTCATGGACGATGCCGGAGACATCATTGATGAGCTCCTGGTCCATGCTCCGGAAGCTGAGATTGTAGCTCTTTTTAAGGAAGGTCCTGATCTGATATCAGTTTCATTACGATCAAAAACCCCTCAGGCCAATGTCATGGAAGTGGCGCAGAAGTTTGGCGGTGGGGGACATGTGCAAGCGGCTGGATTGAAGCTCCCTGGCCGAACCCTTCCCGAGGTAGTCAACCTGATCATTTCAACATTGCAAAGCACCCAACGGGAACGTCTGGGCCTCAGTGAAGCTGGCCAAACAACTCTAGAACAAAAGCCTGTCACTCAGGTCATGGCCGGGTACACGCCAGAACCAAAGACTTCCGCCGGCCCCAGTATTGAACAGCGTGTTCAACCGTCTCAACCAGTAGAAATCAGGCCTGAAGCCCCGCAAACCATGGAGGCACCTCCGTTACCACCAGCGCCAACTCCTATACCGCCTCTGCAAGCTCCGACTCCGCCGGTTCCACCCCCTCCAACTGCCATTCCAACTTCTCCAACTCCTCAGGCTCCGGTTCCGGCTCCTCCAGCATCGATTCCGTCGACAACCTCGTCTCCTCCCGTTCAACCCGCTCCTGAAACCCCTTCGCAGAAGCATCAGCCTCTACCGGCTGATGGGAGGGAATTGGGGAAGGACGATAAGGACGATAAGGATGATAAGGAAGGGGCTGACATCCACGATCGCACCAAGGCAGCTATTGTGGCAGAGCAAAGTCAGGGTTCAGAGGAAGAGGCTTTGCCTTCGCAAGCCGCTGCTGCGAAACCACGTGTGAAGCCTCAAACCGAAAAGCGCTTTACGAATGAAGTACCGGAGTTTTTGAAGGGAGTGCCAGAAGTCAAGAGTCAAGAGACAAGAGTTGAGAGTCTAGAGTCTAGGGCCGAATCGAAGAAGTCCGATGATCCTTCAACTATCGACTCTCGACCCTCGACCCAAACGAACGATAGTGGAGTGAAGGTGAGCTATGTCAACCAGCCAACCGAGATCCCTGCGATCCCTGCTGATTCTTCAGAACCGATCGTGAAGAATGTCGATCCTATGGGACCTGGTCAGCAAACGGGCTCAAACCCTTTTGATGATGATGACCAGGCTCAGTCTGGAGGGGGCTCTTCAACAAGTGATGATTCCAAGCCACCACAGCCGCCAAAAGACCCCTTTGCCATGGGAGATGATGGCTTGACGGATATTGAGAGGGCACTGGGGGGATTGTAGTGATTGACAGAACTGCACAATGCTCGGTACACTGCCGCTGTTTTATCCGTTAGTTTTTTTATTATGTCCCACTCAGATCGACTCCCTCAATTTGATAGTGAAGAACCGACGGAAGATGAATTGATACGGCTTGAAGAGCAGTCTCTTCAGGCGATTAAAAAATACAGTGATCGCATTCCTTCGATTCCTCCCGACCCCCTCGAAACGCAACGAGAAAAGATTCGCGAAAAGGCTGCACAAATTCTACTTATTATCCAAATGAACGGAGTAGAAGATCAGCTCAGTGCTCACGATGTTTTAGGCTTTGACGTAAGCTTGTTTCCTCATGAAGACAGAGGTCAAATCGTACAACTCAGGACTGAGATACACTCAAGTCAGACGCCACTTGTTGATGAGATTCTCTCCGAGATGGTTTTCACTCAGTTACCACTATCACAAGGTAAATAATAATGGACCTGATCACACTGACAAAGGGACATTTTTTTGTTATACTCATATCAGTTAATGACATCTAAAAATAATGAAAATCTCCGATTTCACGGCCGTCGAACACCCTTATGTCGCCATCCTCATGGGCAGTGACTCGGATCTCGAAACGATGGCGAAAGCCCATGCCATTTTGAGTGACTTTGCTGTTCCGGCGGAAATCAAAGTAATGTCAGCGCATCGGAATCCGGATGATCTGGAGAAATATGTGGCTGAGGCCCCTAGGAGGGGAGTGAAGGTCTTTATTTGCGGGGCCGGTATGGCGGCGCATCTGGGGGGCGTGGTGGCGGCGAAGACGACCTTGCCGGTGATCGGCGTACCCTGCCTGAGCAAGTCAACCGGAGGACTGGATAGCCTGCTCTCGATGGTGCAAATGCCAAAAGGAGTCCCTGTCGCTACCGTCGCGATCGATGGCGCGATGAATGCCGGCATTTTGGCGGTGCAAATCCTGGCGCTGGGTGACGCGGAACTGGCGAAAAAACTGGTGAACTACAAATCTCAGATGGCGGAGGAGGGAAGGGGGAAGAATGAGTAGATTGGTTGGATAAATACTTTATTTTCCTATCCAACCCTTTTTTAGTCGAGTACCTCTATCTCGATACGAACTGATTCATCCCCATTTTTGGCTAAAATTTCAGCCAATCCTGCCTCCGGCTGCCATTCAAGCCGAAAGTCCGGTGCCTCAGCTGAACCGACCAGCTCTCCATTGACGTACCACTGGAGCGCTTGAACCTCTGATCCTGTTCTGGCTTCAAGGATTATTTTCTCGTTCTCATCGGGAATGAGGGGATCCAGCTGGAAGCTATCTCCCTGATGGGGTTTGGTGATACGAAGAGAGGGGGATGTCACGCGATCAGCCGTGACAGGAGGTGAGCTAGAAATAGCCCCTCCACAAAGCTCTGAACTCTGAGTCGGCGGCTGCTTCCAGCCGTTTTCCCTGGCCCATCGCTGCAGCTCCGCCGGGAAAAAGACAAAGACTTCAGAGTGAACGAAGTGTTGGTCACAGCCCCCTGTCGCTTTCAACCCGTTTCGGGTATCAATCGGGACGCTTTGAAACAGATCATCTTCTTCCCGTGGCTCCGTCCCCGCGATGAACCATTCCTTCATGGTATGAGAGCAAAATTCCGTTGGGAGTTTTCCGGAAAGCCGACAGATTTCTTTTTGTACCATGCCCTGTGGGCGCGGGAATGATTTGGGCTGGAGATTTTTTGTCGCGGCCTGCATGACGTCATGAAAGATGGGCCCGGCTCCGCTGATACCGCTGGTATTCCGCATCGGGGAATTGTCGACATTGCCAACCCAGACACCCACGATGCGGTCGGGTGTGAATCCGACGGTCCAGTTGTCACGAGAGTTTCTGGTCGTGCCGGTCTTCGCGGCCACGGGGAAGTCAAAGCTGAGGGGTCCGCTTTCTCCGAATTCCGGGATGCGGGCTTCTTCGTCGCTGAGGATACTGGAAATCAGCCAGGCAACTTTAGGGTCGAGGATTTGAGATCCCTCTGCGTCTCCTCCTAACCCCCTAACCCCCTTGAAAGGGGGAACTCCAACCCCAGCAGAGGTAGCGGTAATCGGCAGAGTCTTTCCTTCCCTGGGAAAGATCCCGAAGGCCTGTGTGAGCTCGAGCAAGGTCACCTCTCCGCTGCCCAGCGTGAGGGCGATGCCGTAGAATTCCGGTGATTGGGTCAAAGTGCTGATACCGGCTCCTGAGAGGAAGCTGAGGAGCCTGCCCACCCCGACTTTTTCCAGAACTTTGACGGCCGGAATGTTGTAAGAGTTTGCCAGAGCTTCGCGGTAGCGCACCAGGCCGTGGTAGCCGTAATCGTAATTTCTTGGGATGTAAGGATTGCCCTCCTGAGTGAAGAACTGAGTTTCGATATCGGCAACTGTGCTAGCGGCGGTATCTCCCCGGGTGAGCGCGAGCGCGTAGGTGAAAGGTTTGAGGGCTGAACCTGGCTGGCGTGGAGAAATGGCAACGTTGACCTGCCCATCATGGCTTGAATCAAAATAATCCGCGGACCCCACCATCGCAAGGATCTCTCCCGTATGCGCGTCGAGTATGACGACAGCAGCGGACGTGACGTTTTTGTCTTTCAACTCCGCCAGTTTGTTGCGAACAATAAGCTCTGTCTCGGTTTGCAGATCGAGGTCGAGTGTGGTGGTAATAAAACTCACCCCCTCCTCGCTTAACGCTCGGTTTCCCCCTCTCTTTCCTCCTTCGCCTCCTTCCTCATTCCTGGCTGGCTTCGGAGAGACAGGCGGAAGAGAGGGGGACCAAGGGGGTGAGTTACTCAGCACCCAAAAGACAAAGTGGGGGGCTCTGATATCAACGCGAGTGCTCACGAGTTTGATAGGCTCTTCCAGAGCTTCTTCATACTCGGCAGTACTGATGAACTGAGTGTCCTTGAGGGACTTGAGAACCAACTCCTGACGTTTCTTGGCGGCTTCGAAATCCTGGAAAGGATTGTATCCGCTGGGGGACTGGAGGAGGCCGACCAAGAGAGCAGACTCGGCCCGAGAGAGCTCCGCGACTGACTTGCCGAAGTAGGTCTTGCTGGCTGCGGCAATACCGTAGGCCTGCTGGCCAAAGTAGGCGGAGTTTAGATAAGCCTCCAGGATTTCCACTTTGCTCAGTCGTGTCTCGAGCTTAAGCGCAAGGAACATCTCGTAGATTTTGTAGGCGTAACCCCGGCTTTTTGGCTGAAGACGATTTCGAACCAGTTGTTGGGTGATGGTACTCCCGCCCGAGATAACTTTTCCGGCTGTATAATTCTGCCAGAGTGCCCGAAAGATGCTGAATGGCCTTACCCCCCAGTGAGAGAAAAAACTTCGATCCTCGGTCGCCAGAAGAGCCAGGAGGATATTCTGAGGAATGGACTCGAAGCCCAAAAACTCCTGACTGCCGTAATCCGGATGTCGGAGCTCATAGAGCAGCTTTCCATTCCGGTCCTCTATTCGAACAGGAGGGTGGCCTGAGGGGATAAGGAGCTGGGGAGGGAGGGGCCAGAGCAGAAGGAGGAGGACTCCAGCGAGTCCTGCCAAGAGCAGTTTAAGGGGGATTGATTGTTTCATGAGGTTCAAAAAGCTCACTCTGCCACATCAAACCAATCCCCACCCGTCTGACCAAAGGTCTCGGGAAAGTACATCTCGTAAACTCTGGCGGGCCGGTAGTGGTACTTCCCGGGAGTCGTGGCCCGGACCAGGTACTCGTACTGGTACACTCCCATCGGTAGTTCGTCCGCAAAGAGAAAGACCTGGTCATCCCGGTACTCGATGTGATTGAAACGCCAGAGCTGACTATCCCAATAGCCCATCCATCCATCAGTGTCATTTGCTTCGTCTTCCAGCAGGCTTTGTTGCGTGGTTTGTAAGCGGAGATCAATGAGCTCCATTCCGGCAGGGATGGGGCTCTCGACCGCCACGAAATGACGGTCCCGTGGTACGGTAATCGTCAGGGTGACGCGGTAAGTGTCGCCAGTATTCACCACACCGTCTTTGTCCTCTCCCACGGTTTCCATTTCCCGCGCAATTCCGATTCCTTCATCCGCCGGAGGAATGATGTCGGCCGTGTAGAAATAGCTCAGAAGCAGATCGTAATAGAGACGGCCGCTTCCTTCTTTCGCGATGCCAATCAGATTTTCTTCGCCGCGAGTCATTTCATCCAGAGCCAGACTGACTTTTTCACGGGTCAAGATATTCTCACTGTTGAATGGTTTATCCAGGAGATCTTTTTCTCCCACCGTCACATCCGCTGTGAAGTCTCCGCTCAACTCACCCGTGTTCCGGAGAAACTCGATGAAGGCCAGCAGACTCATGGTCGTCGACTGGGTGGTGTCCCAATGCCCTTGTTCACGAACCGCAAGAAGATAGCGGACGACGCGGGGGATGAGGGGATGCTCCGGCTGCAGGCGGACGAGAGCCTGCAAAACCAGCGCTGTCGTCCGTGTATTGGTGTTCATCAGTGAACGATAATTTTGACTCATCTTTTCTTCGAAATGTGTCCCACGTGCATCCACTTTCGCACGCTGAAGGATGACTTCGATAAGACTGTTGGCTTTTTCAAGTGCTGACGAGGTACCCCCATGGTGCAGGGTCATGGCCAACATGGCCTGCCCGAAGACCGGTAACTGCTCGTGAGACTGGTAGAGATTGTCGACAAGACTGGCGTCCACGCCGCCGCCTTCCGCGAGAACGTAGAGAATAAAGGCACGGGTCGCGAGATCGAGGTATTCCTCCAAATTTTGGGTTCGAAGCACTCCGTCCAGATAATCTCTCGTGCGGTCAATGACTCCCTGGTCAACGCTGTAACCCGCCTGTTGGGATTTTTGGAGACCGAAGAGAATGTAGGCCGAGAGGTAGGCGTAGCTCCGCGGACTGCTTTGCCAGTATCCGAATCCTCCATCACCATGCTGGTAGCTGTACAACATCTGCAGGCCTTCTGAAACATTTTTTTCCAGGGTTACATCATCGACAATTTTGAAGGCTTCAAAACCCTGAAGGCTCTTGAGCACCACGTTTGGCAGAAAGCTGGACATGACCTGCTCCGCGCAGCCGTAGGGGTAGGTGGCGAGGTACTGGAGCCCATTGGTCAGGTAAGTGCCCAGGGTTGGCGCGACGGTGATGCTGAGCTCACCTTCACGGGCGTCTTCAAGGGTTGGAACCAGGACTGATTCAACCATTTTATCTTCCGTAACTCCGGAGGTAGCGACAGACTGTGGCGTGCCGAAGACGTAGACGGGAATTTTTTCCACAATTTCATCCTGGCCTCCTTCGGTCTTCGCGGCGAACGTGAGTGTCATCTCATCGACAAAGTCAGCCCGAACCGGAAAGAGCAGCTTACCCTGGGCGTCTTCTTCGAGGCTGATGCTCTGGGTCATTTCCCCCTGTGGAGTGAAGCCGGAGCCCTGCAAGGTGACGCTGAAGGTCTTCTTCCCCGGGAGGAAGTTGTGGACAATGGCGCCGATTTTGATTTCATCTTCCGCGACAGCGAATCGGGGTCGGACGGGGCGGAGGATGACCTTCTTGGTTTCGATAATGGTCATGACTTTGGCGCCGAAGCTGTGCTCCTTTGTGTTCGCGACGGCAAGGAGCTGCCAGGTGGTGAGATTATCAGGAAGCTCAAAGGTGACAGAAGCCTCTCCTTTCTCATTCGTGAAAATGGAGGGATCCCAGTAGGCGGTGTCTTTGAAATTTCCACGCTGCTTCATCTCGGGATCAGCTCCCCCACCCCCTTTGGATCCGGGCTTGAATCTCTCGATCAGATACAAAAGAGTCTGAGTGGTATTGATGCCAAGGCCGCGCTGGCTGTAGAAGACATCGACAAGGTCTGGCAGCTGGAATCCGGTAAGGGCAAGCACGCTCAGATCCACAACACCGAGTGAAAGCTCTGCTTGTACGGGATTACCTTCCCAGTCTTTGGCGGAAAGGCTGACCTGAACCGTTTCACCTGGGCCGTACTTGGGCTTGTCGGTGGTGATGCCCAGGCTGAGCTCTTTTCGGCTGGTTTCAACCCGTAGACGGGTATAGCCGATGCGAAATGCAGGAGTGCCCGTATCAAGTCCGTTTTCGTTGAAGGTTTCGCCGTCGCGGGGCTTGATGATGACGACGGATACGAAGGCATTGGGGATCAGATCTTCGGTGATGGGAATTTCGATGGCCTGGGCGTTGCTCTCGACGGTGATGACTTTCTTGCTGATGATTTGTTCCCGCTCGACGGTGACCAGAGCTTTCACCTTATCGCCCTGAAAAGGGGATTTGACGAGTAATTTGGCGGTGTCACCAACCCGATACTCGGGCTTGTCGGCGATGATGTCCACGCGGTCATTGTTGGCCCGGGGCCAGTTGATGTAGGTGCTGGAGTAGGCATAAATGCTGGTGTCTGCAATCGTTTCACGCCCTTCTTCATCCTTGACCGAAGCCACGAATCGGTGCTGTCCTCCTTTTTCGATGAGCAGATCGGCCACAGCCTTACCTTCTTCGTCCGTGTGAACCGAGGTTTCGCGGAGGAAGGTGTCTTCCGGTTCATTATCGTAATAGTATTTCCCATCTACGCCTTTCTTTCGGATGGAATTCCACTCCCTCGTAAATAGCTTGATCGTCACACTTTGGTTCGGCTTTGGACTGCCGTCGGGATTGACCGTCACGAGCTCCACGCCAGCCTTTTCACCTGGCGCGACGGCATAGTCCCGTGGTCGAATCCCCACGTAGATATTAGCCTTGTGGACCGGAACAGAGACTCTATTGCTGACGACCTGATTATTGGGATCAAAGACGTCGGCTTCAATCGTCGCGACCTGACTCAAGCTTTTGTCATTGAGGTCAAAAGGAAATTGTACCTGGAAATGCCCTTCGTCGTCGAGAACTCCTTCACCGGAAGTGATCTCGGAGGTGGATCTCTCGCAGTCCCACCAGCACCAGGCGTCTTCCAGGGCGAAGGAATAGTAGCCGTCGGTATACTGATTGAAGAAGTAGTCCGTACTCTGCGCCCGCCAGTTGAGCTTCGCGCCGCTGAGAGGCGCTCCAAAGTAGTAGGATCCATCGATATCAACGCTGATCGTGTCATCGTCAAAATAATCCTCCTGCTGAGGCATCAGCTCGACCCGGTACTCCGGCTTGCGGTAGGCAAGGACAGAGAAACTGGCACCGCCATAATTCCCCTCCAGATCACCGTCCGGCGTCACCTGCAGGTTCAGGCGGTAATCGCCGAGAGAGCCTGCTTCATCGATGCTAAACTGGTCATCGAAGCTCCCAAAGGGATTGATCCCAAGTGTTTTATTGTACACCTCTTGGCCCATAGCGTCTGAGATCGTCACGACGGCTTTTCGGGTGTTCTTGGGCATGTAAAATTGTCCGCTTGCGTTCTCCCGTAACCTTACAATACCCTTGAAGTGAACCGTATCGCCTGCCCTGTAGATAGGCCTGTCCGTATAGACATAGCTGTCTGACGTGTACTCGGCGGCGTCAACTCCCTGGAAATTGGTCGGAAGACCGAACTGGTAGGGTTCGAGTCCGTTATTCCAGTTGTTACTTGTGAAAGTGAAGTCGTCATCTTTCCTGGCGATGACATAAAACTCGGGACTATAGGTGTTGCCTCCAGTGACAAATTTTTCGAGAGGGAGATCCGCTTCGAAAAATCCAGACCTGTCAGTTTTGCCGGACACAGGCAGCTCTCCGCTGAGGCTGTAAAACTGGATCACGGCATCGGAGATGGGCTCTCCCGTCTGGGTATTCGTCAACCAGACCAGGGCTTTGCTGCCGGAATTCTTGAGGGTGAGCGCCATATCGGTCAGCGCGAAATACTGGACCTCAATGATGGAGTTGCCATTGTAGTCGGTGTACTCGGGCGCCTGCATGGAGAATCCGTAAATGCCGCTCCCCAGCTCTCCCCACTGTTCTTCGAGATCAAATGGAATCGCCTCCCACTGATCGTGAACCTTTTTCGGTGGCTGGAGTGTCAGGCTCTTGCTGTCTTTATAGCCTGAGAAATCGGGTCGGAAGTCATAGGAGGATTCCTGTTTTTCACGAAGGTCCAGGAAGTCCGTCAGGCTGAGGGGTGTAAACTTGAGGGTGAGCTCAGAGACGTTGACGGCGTTGAGGTAGTAGACGGGAGGTCTTTCTCTCTCGAAGATGCCAAACTCACCATCAGAGTGGATAAAGACTCTGGAGGGAACCGGCTCCGTGGTGAATTCGAACTGGTAGGGTTCTTTGAGTGATTGACCGAACTGGTCCCTCAAGCCGGTATTGATTCGAACCGTGTAGAGGGTGCTGGGTCTCAGCTGTGGGTAAAAGCGGAGGTAACTCTTATCCCAGCTGTAGACCTGAACATCGGTGTTTTCCCAGTCTTCCGGAAGAGGATCGATGCTGAGGTTGGGCCTGAGTGTCTCCTCAACAATGGAATTGGAAAAATCAAGCTGGATCCCGAAGTACTCGTAGTAGCCGCGCATTACAGTGAGGTCTCCCACGGTTGAAAAATGGAAAAACTGATCTTCCGGACTCCCGAGATCTCCCTCCGTGGAGGTGATACCGGCGCTGATCTGGATCATGTAAGTACCGTTGAACTCTAAAGTCTCCACAGGCTCGAGGACAAGCGTGGTTTCGTCTGTTTCGGCGCCATTTTCTGTTTCGAACCGGTGATAACGATGAGCTTTCAGGCTCATTTCAGTGGTGTTGGCCAGGGGATCCGGATCTTTGTACGCGTTTATCTCCTCCCTGTAAAATCGAATGTGATCCTTTGCCGATCCCAGGCTCATGGGCAGGTTGAAGCTGAGAAGAACCTGACTTTTAGGGCCATACTGCTGAATCGTTTCACCTTCGATCGGCACCGGATTGATGGCTTGCGCCTCCGGACGCTGGGTCTCAAAACTCCAGGAATAGTCTTCCTGAGTCTGATCCCCCAGGGGCGTGGAAATACCTGCCGGAACACTGATCGTATATTTCGTGGCGGCTTTCAGGCCTTCGTCAGGGACGTAAGCAATGGTGGTGGTCCCCAGCCATCGCCAGTGGCCCGGGAGGGGAGGGCTGATCGTGGCTGTCCAGTCCTGGAAACGGCGGTCGGCTGCCGCGCCCTGGATCTGGGTGAGGGGGATCATGGGCATGTCGAAGACCATGGTGATGCTGCCATCCGTGGGCACTTCGACGGCGTCAATTTCTGGAATGCGGCTGATGAGATGGGGAGTGCCCGCGACCTGGAAGGCGAAATCCTTCTGCTTCCCGAAGGCGGTATTATCCGCCTTCAGCGCTTTTTTTGTCACGGCGAAGCGGTATTTCGCCCCCTCCACAAGTGGCTCTGAAGGATCGTAGATCATGACGCCGTCTTTCCAACTGATATCACCCGATACCCCGTCGGGGATGACGAGCTCTTCTTCCACGCTTTTCTGATTAACCGCTTCGTCGAAATGGAAGAGCAGCTCGGAGCTGGCGGAAACTTTTTGAATCTGGATCTCGGATATCGGAATGGTTTTTTTTCCGGGCGAAGCGGAGATCATCAGAAATAATCCGACGAGAGCCAATACGCCTATTCCGATAAAAAGGGAGTGGAGTCGGGTGATTCTGATTCCTGAAGAGGCTTCTTTTTCCTGAGGAGAAGGAGTATGTTCAGCCATTGAGTATCATTAATCGAAGTATGCTGAGAGCATACTGCTTTTAGGAACCGAATCAAAGGGATCCCATCAGCTCATCCATCATTTTTTGAATGACGCTAAACTTTTGAACACCAGTCAAACGGTGGTACTGCCCACTGCCTGATCTCCCTACATACAGGGTGGGAAGTGAGCTGACTCCTTCTTTCTCCGCCATCTCGGACCGCTGTCGGAAGACATCTCCGAGAGCAGCCTGGTCACAATCATTTTCCCAACTTATACCAGCATCTTCGAGCTGACGACTGGTGTAGGCCTGGCTTAGGTTTGTTCGGTTGAAAAGATTCTGTCTGAGCTGGACATACTGCTGTTGATCCTGTTTGACCCGAGCGAAACAGGCGAGAGCCGCCGAGTGAAATTGACTTTCTTCGCCGGAAGGCAGGTCTAAAAAGATGATCTGAACCACGCCTTCGTTGACCAGTGGGAGGAGAGAGGGAAGGTTGTTGCGTTCATTTGCCCTGCACTGCTGACATCGCAGATCGGAGTACCAGAGGATGGTCACCGGAGCAGTACTCTGCCCGATCGCTATCCCACCCTCTGCGTAGGGAGCTCCACCTATCCAAAGCTGGTCAGAGGGGTTTACAAACGAAACATTGAGCACGTAGTAGCCTTGCTGAAGGCTAAAGAGGTCCTGTACAACCGCTGAAAGCTGCTGCTCCTCAAAAACTCCTTCCTGAAAAAGAATATTGGGAACCTCTGTGATCCCGAGCTGCTGTATCAGGTCCTGTCCCTGAGGAGAGTCGTAGGGAATTTCCCGAACGCTCATCTCGGGGAAGATAGTCTGAAAAATATCTCTGAGCTTGTTTTCATTTTGTCCCTGATCCTCGACGGTCAGGAGAACCCCTCCCTGACTCTTCGCTTGCCCCGATACCACATCCTGCCCGCCCATCTGAGCCAGGATGCTGGCCTGCGACTCTCCTGAAAGAAGTGGATAGAAAGCCAATGACAGACTTGTGACCATGAGGGTCATCAGAATCACCAGCGAAGAAACCACGTACCATCGACTTCGGGTGATGAAAAGGACTTTTTTGGGCTCCATGCGAGTAGTGCGATGTTGTATTCCGGACGCCCGCTTTGTTGAGACTGATTTGGAGCTACTCCGTTTTGCGGAACTGGTTTTGCTGTTCTTAGACGACTTTCGAATGTTGTCGTGTGACGGTTTTTTTGAGGCAGGGTGAACTGAAGCCTTTTTGACGGCTCGAGGTGGAATTTTTTTCGACGCTTTTTGAGATTTTTTCAAGGACATACTATTTCTATCATTAACGTATCTCCAACTTATCGCAGAGGAAAGAAGCTCGCAATTCCGAGGGGTGGAGTTGGGGTTGTCAAACTCGCTGAAGTAGAGTTTAGGTACCATTTTTCTTCAAAAAATCTTCCAAAGAACTTCTTCAGCTATGCGGCTGCTTGACTAATTCTGCTCATGTTTTTATTTGCTTATTCCCAATAATGGTCTTATACTCTGCGCAAAAAAAACTCTATATGCTTATTTATTTTGCGTGGGTCAACGAGGTCGTCGTATCAGCCGACACATTGAACGGACCAGTGAACGATTGTTTCAGAATGCTCACGAGATTCCCGAAGAACAATCAAATATTCAACAGAGAAATCTTAACGGAAGACTCAGTCACATCCGTGACAACATTCAAGAGAACATCCATCCTCTCTCTCTTCCAGAACGCTTTGAGCGTTCTCAAAGTCTTCTCAATCATTCATCGCTCTCTCCACAACAGTGTCGTGATCTGAGTCGAACTATTCAGGAAATCGGCAAATGGGCCAGGGATATCAATAAAAAAAATCACGTATCAATAGCGGAAAGAAGATTTCTTCAGCAACTCCAGGCTTCTTTACCAGAACTTTGCCTCAAGCTGCACTCTCACTCCCAAAAAGCTCAGGATCTGTGTTTCTCCATTGTCTCTTTAGCCAATACACAAACAGGAGATCGTGAGCTCTCCCTTCTGGGTGCATCATTCGTCAGGACACTCGACTCAGCACCACATGGACTCATGGTCAGGACATGCTGGGCACTGAAAAAACGCGGAGTGGGAGCCACTCATCATTCTTATATTGCCAAGGAGGCGGGTGGGAAAATATTAGAACATCCTCAGCAGTCTTCTCCGAAGCTTATTGCCCAAAAAGTTTCTCTCATTCATTCCTGTTCCGTTTTTTCTCAACACTTTTCACTCATCGAAAGACTTCTGACTTCTCTCCATGATGTTCCTCTGAATCAGATCCAGCTCAAACAGTGTTTTCATGCGGCCATATCACAAGATATTGACCGGGAGTATTGGTTAAAAAGATTTCAGAGAATCTCAAAATCTCCTAAAAAAATCAAAAAAAATGGTCATCCTCCGAGTGAGGCCCACATGACACGGATTCTCAAAGCATATTTCTTATGGCTGAGCCGTAGTAATAAAGCGTTTCGACAGAAAATACGGGAATCTGAGATACTTTCAAATCGGGAAACCTTTGGATTCGAATGTGATAATTTCGTAACAATAACTCTTCGAGATGGTTCTCCATTATGCTTTGCTGTTGAGGTGGATGGGGCCTCACATAATGGTCGTGAACACCTCAACCAGTACCGGGATACCATTTTCGAAAAATTAGGGATCAAAACCTTCCGGGTCTCCAGTAGAAAAACTCCCGAGCAAAGAGATCTCAAGAGCGCGAGTGAGCGTCTTCATGCGGCACTCCGCTGCCAACCGTACGAATCCTCTTCCCTTCCCCCTCATATCAAAAAAGCTCTAGAAGGAATGTTTACTTTTATCATGGGAGACTAGAGCTCATATCACATTTTTCCCCTCTCTACCGTCACCACACATCCCTGCCCTCCCAGGTCAAGGACTGACTCCCACTCAGTGGAGCGCTTTTCGGCAGTGATCTCATTGGCCAGGGTCTCCTTACGGATATAATCCTGATGCTCCGCAATGGTGGTCTGAACGTCTTCTGATTCGGTCGTCAGTCCGATGATAATGCGATCGTCCACCTTAAGGTCAGCCTGTTTTCGTAAATCCTGAATAGATCGCACGATATCTCGTGCAAAGCCTTCCCTCCGAAGCTCTGGAGTAATTTCGGTATCCAGGATGACAACGATACCCTGGCCTGCTTCTACGACCAGATGGCCTTTCCCTTCTTCGAGGGCCTCGTAGGCGATCTCAATCTCGTTGAGGCTGAGCTCGAAGTCGAGTACCCGATAATTACCATTTTCCAGCTCTTTGTAATGACCCGCTTTGGCTTCGGTGATGATGTGTTGAACGGCAGCACCGTATTTGGGACCGAGGAGTTTGGCGTTGGGTTTAACGAGAATCCTGACCTTGCCCTCGACAGAGGAGAGGAATCGAATTTCTTTGATATTCAGCTCTTCACGGATGACCTCGAGCTGATCTTCCAGGTCTTTCCGATCGATCAGATCCGGTGACAACGCGATTTCGATGGTACCCAATGGTTGACGAACCTTCATGTTGGCCTTAGCCCTTGCCGCGTGGCCAAGCGTGACGATTTGACGGGCAATCTCCATTTCCCGATTGAGGGATTCATCGATCCGGCTTTCTTCCGTCTCCGGCCAATCGGACAGGTGAACGGACTTCAATCCCGTCAAATTGCGGTACATCTCCTCGGTAATGAAGGGCGCGAAAGGCGCAAGGAGTTTACAGACTTCAACCAAGACGGTGTAAAGCGTCTGGTACGCTTCGCTTTTGTCAGCGTCGCTTTCACCCTTCCAAAATCTTCTCCGAGACCGCCGAATGTACCAGTTCGTCAGGGAATCGATAAAGCGGACAAGGGGATCGAGGCCTCGCATAAGATCGTACTCGTCCAAGCCCTCTGTCATGCCTCGGATCAAGGTAGAGAGCTCAGAGACGATCCAGCGGTCGAGTTTGTTTTTGGCTTGTCCGCCGCGGCGGACGGCCGTCTCGAAGATGGCCAGTTCGCCATTTTGAACGTATCTGAAGTGGTTTTCGAAGAGATCCTCCCAGGTTTTGATACCGTAAAAATATTTTTTGAGCACCAAATACACCCCTCCATGCCCGACCAGAAGAATATTCCGGCCTTGATGTTTGGCGATGAGATCTTCGACAGTAGAGATTACTCGTTTTTCAAAATCCTTGAGACTTTCTCCCTTTTTTGGATCCTTCCGCACCTGAAAAACCGCCTGGGCTTGCGAGCCATGTTTTTTGAGGTCGTCTTCGAATGATTTTCCTTCATGCTCTCCGAAGGATTGCTCTCGAAGACCGGCAAGAGTTTCCACTTCGAATTCGAAGTCCGTATTCAAGATGTCTGCCGTATGCCTGGCCCTTAGAAAGTCGGAACTCACGATGTGATCAATGGGAAGATTCCTGGTCTGTTCCCTCAATCGTTCAATACCTTCCACCCCTTCATGATTGAGGGGCTCGTCCATGGAGCCTTGCCATCGATGTTCCTTATTCAGCTCCGTTTCACCGTGGCGGACGAAGGTGATCTGGCCTTGTGGTTTCCAGCCGTCGATCTCCGCGTAGGTGAGGAGAAATGAATAGGCGTTCCAGAGGGGAAGGAGAGTTGAGCGAACCATTTCTTGGACCCCTTTCTCAGAAAAGCGAAGATCGTCGGCCTTGACGACCGGGGAATTCATCAGATACAAGCGCATAGCGTCGGCACCGTATTTGTCAAAGATGATCTGAGGATCAGGATAGTTTTTCTTGCTCTTGCTCATCTTCTGGCCGTCTTCAGCGAGGACGATCCCGTTGACGATGACGTTTTGAAAGGCTGGTTTTTCGAACAAAGCTGACGAGAGTACGACCAGGGTATAAAACCATCCTCGAGTCTGATCGAGCCCCTCGGCGATAAACTGGGCGGGGAAGCTCGCTTCGAATTGTTCTTTGTTTTCGAATGGATAATGCGCCTGGGCGTAGGGCATGGATCCGGATTCGAACCAGCAGTCGAGGACTTCCGGGATACGCCGCATGGTTTCTCCCGTCTCAGGATGCTGATACTCCATCTCATCGACAAAGTGCTTGTGAAGGTCCACTAGTCGTCCTGTCTGAGTATCGATATAGAGCTCTTTGGGTTCAGCCATGGCGTAGTGACCTTTCGCATACAGCAGCTCCAGGGAGTCTCCATTGAACTCTCTCAAGAGCAGCCGGATAATGTCGCTATGGGTCACGATGAGGAGAGACTCTCCCGGATGCTCTTTTGCCATGCGTCGGATAAACTGGAGCGCTCTCTCCGTCACATCGTGATGAGACTCGCCCGTCTTTCCGCATTTGGATTTGTAGTGTTCTTCGGGCAAAAGAGCTCCTCTCGCTTCCATAGCCTCTTTCATTTCGATGTCTCTTTTTCCTTCGCTTTCCCCGAAATTGATTTCACGGATTTCATCCTCAGCGCTCATGAAGAGGTTTGTCCCCATTGCTTCAGCAATGATATTGGCGGTTTCTTCTGTACGGCGAAGAGGAGAGTAGTAGAGCCGGTCAAATGGCTCCTCCTGATGGAGCTTGGCACACTTTTTTCCGGCTTCTTTGGCCTGTCTCTTCCCTTTTTCGGTCAAGCCTGTCCCGGGAAGCTCTGCCTGACGCAGGCCAACTGTATTTCCTTCACTTTCTCCGTGACGAACCAGAGTGATTTTTGTGATCCGTTTGGGGAGGCGGGCTCTGAGATCAGCGATAGATCCCAGGCATTCGACGGAGCCCTTGTCGCCTTCCCAGATGGGAAGAGGCGTCCCCCAGTATCGGTTTCTTGAGATAGCCCAATCCCTGGCCCCTTCCAGCCATTTGCCGAAACGGCCATGCTTGAGATGATCGGGAACCCAGTTGATTTTCTGATTGGACGCCAGCATTTTCTTTTTCACCTTGTCGATATCCACATACCATGAATCCGTTGCGAAGTTGAGCAGGGGGTTTTCGCAGCGCCAGCAGTGAGGATAGCTGTGACGGTACTTATGGGACGCAAAGAAATACCCCTTCTCTTTAAGTTTCTCCGCCACAAATTCGTCTGTTCGTCGCTTGTTGTCCTCACCGATCACGGTCTGTTTTTTGAACTCCGGCCCCATGGCCTCAATGAAGTGACCATCCATCAGCAGGTGTTGAAGAATGGGCATTTTCATGTCCTGGGCCATCATCATGTCGTCTTCTCCGTATCCGGAGGCGATGTGAACTACACCTGTCCCCGAATCGGTCGTAACGAAGTCAGCAGCGTAAATTTTCCAAGCCTTGTCCAGATTTGGTAAATCAGCGCCAACGAAGACATCGAAGAGGGGCTCGTAGTCGAGGCCGACGAGTTTTTTGCCTTTGATGGATTCTTTTGGGAGCTCTTCGAGCCCCGAAAAGTGTTCCCGATAGCTCTCGAAGCAGTCTTTGGCCAATACAAACTGATCTGATCCCTTCTTAATGACCACATAATCTATATCCTTCCCCACCGCCAACATGAGGTTGCCCGGGAGAGTCCAAGTGGTCGTGGTCCAGGCGAGAACAAAGGTGGGAGTATCGCCGAAGAGTTTTTTCTTCTGCTCGGTTTCTTTGAGCCGGAATTGGGCTGTCGTCGAAAAATCAGTGACGTCTTTGTAGCCCAAACCTACTTCGAAATTCGATAAGGGGGTCACGCAGCGCGGACAGATATGCATGGGCTTTTTGCCTTTGTAAATCAGTTTTTTTTCCCAGAGGGTCTTGAAAACCCACCAGATAGACTCCATAAAATCGGGGCTCATGGTCTTGTAGCTGTCTTCGAAGTCCACCCATCGACCCATACGCTCGACGACCTTGCCCCATTCGCGGGTATAGCGGAGGACAGAGGATCGACAGGCTTCGTTGAACTCACCAATGCCAAAGTCCAGCAGTGCTTGTTTGTCCTCTAATCCTAATTCTTTTTCAACCAGGTTTTCGACGGGAAGCCCGTGACAGTCCCAGCCCCAGCGGCGTGGAACGTGGTACCCGCGCATCGTCTGATAGCGGGGAATGACGTCTTTGAGGGTCCCCGCTAAGATATGACCATAGTGCGGAAGCCCCGTGGCAAATGGCGGCCCATCGTAAAAAACATATTCTTTTTGCCCTTGATTCTTCTGAAGAGATTTTTCGAAGGTTTTGTCTTTCCGCCAGTACTCGAGAATGCTTGCTTCGAGCTCGGGAAAGGATTGCCGGGGGTCTGGTTTTTGGAACATCTCAAAAAGCTTATTCGTAGACTCAGTGTAGATGAGATAGATCCTGGGTTCAACACTGGCTTAGAGGCCCACCTTGTTCAAAAGGGCCATCATCAGGACGACAAACTCCTTGCGAGTCGTATATTTTTCGTAGTCCCGCGAAAACTCGAGCTGGTAACTCTCCAGCTGGCGAATGTATTTCATAAACCAGTCTTGATTTTTGGTCTGCTGAGTGGTCTGATCCAGGACGGTCTGAATCGGGGAGGAAGCTCTCGCGGCAGACTCTCCGATAATCCTATAGGACTCCGCGTTGATGATCTTATTCACCGGGCGGAAGGTATTGTCTCCCAGATAACCGTGAACAATCTGGTACCTTGTCGCCATCAGGACAAAGGGCGCGTACCAGGGGACCGTTCCGTCGGGATCGTAGGTGATGTCCTTGTAGGAAAGAATATTGGGATACTTGATAGACTGTCCGCTGAACGCGACCGCTCCAATACTGCTCTCGAGAGCAGTAAAGTCCTGATCAGTGATCAATCCGAGACTTCTCAGCTCTCCTAAGGTAACGATCTTGGTCGCTTCCGCACGATTTATGGGCTGATTGGGGAGAAAGAGAAAGGTGCCATCGGATTGAGGATTACCGCTGATGATGCCTCTCCGCTTCGCATCACAGATGATGTCCCATTCGTCGAAGCTCATGGATTCCGGATCGTCCGCGAAGCAGAAACGAGAAGGGGCAGTATATCCTCCAACACCTCCTCCACCTCCCCCCCGATAGGTAAAGCTGGACGAAATGTCTCCACCACCTGTCGGTGGGGCCGCTCCAGGAGTGCCGGTCGATGAGAGAGTTAAGATGATATTTATCCTCAGGTCAGATGTCGCGGTGAAGGCAGCTGTTCCTTGAGCCAGTGAGTCTGGGGTATGAAACTCAGCCCCCTGCCTGAGCACTGCGGGAATAGTCAGGGGATAGAGGCTGGGATCAACCGAAACAACTCCAAGATCAAAGGTGAGGAGAGGGAATGGTGACGTGCCCAAAGCCGTTGTCTGGAGATCAGCGTAGGCGATATTCAGAGAAAAGTCTTGTGTCGTCTGTGCCTGATCCAGCTTGAAAAAAACTCCTGAAAGTGGCACGGAAGAGCTCCGATCCAAGGCACCCAGAGACGTGAGCTGTGTCCTGGGAATGGACAGCTGAAAGTGATCCAGTCCAATCGTGTCTCCCGGGACCTGAAGACTACAGTTGCTGAGCTTCGCTGAGACGATAACAGGAGTACAAGGAATGGTAACGCCAGCAGGGAGCAACTGCTGGGCCTGCACGAGAACTTTTGAATACCCCCATGCTCCTAGGATGACGACAAAAACACTGAGGCCCGCACTGAGCAGAGTCGAAGTGGTCGAGAATAGAAATGTGTTTCGCATGGAACTAGAGATTGCTGATCATTCCGGCTACACAAGCCTGGGGAGAGCTCTGGTAACAGGCCAGCGCAAGACGAAGGAACTGAAGGACTCCGATTTCAGTGGCGTACTGGGTAAATGATTCGAGAACAAGAGAGCCGTCAAACGCCAATTCGAGGTCAAAAACCTGAGACTGCACCACTGGATTTTGAGGTGTGGCAGGGTCGGCATACAGGTAACTCACCAGGATTTGCTGTTGGTCGGCAATGTCCTTGAGAACGGAAACGGGCTGGCTGGTCTCGAGGACAATCCTGAGTGAATCGAAGGGGACAGAATCTGGAAAGACCGGCAGAGCGGGTGCATTTCCCCACAAGACGAACCCGACCAACACGGTATTGTTCGTAACCGTGCTGGGATAGAGCGACTGGAGGGTCCCTGTGTAGGGAGAAGAAACGCTTATCAGGTTGTTGACGGTGAAAGGAAAAGGGACCTCAGCAAGTTTAACGAATGGAGTGGTCAGCTCCTGAAAAATACAGCTGAGACGAGTCAAGGTCTGAGAGCTCTGACTGATGGGAGTGCAGGTTATTTTTGGCGTCTGCTGCGCCAACACGGTATCCCCATGAATCGGAATAATCCACGCAAACAGTGAGAGTGCGGTGATGATGGCGAGCAGTTTTTTCATGAATGAGAGAAATTATCTTCAGAGTCTAGGGAAAGCTGTATTGAGAAGGAAAAAATAAATGATCTTGAGTCGCCCTTCAGGGGTATTCCCGATATAGCTGGTAAAAAGGCTTTGCAGCTCCTGAAGCAGGGTGCCCGAAGGAGGAGTTACAATGGAGTCTGTTTCGTCATTATCATTTGCATTAGAACAACCGGGGTCAGCAAGATCAATAAGGGTATCCTCAGGATCTGCATTATCTACCCCATCAGAACATTCTGGAGCTCCTGATGCCTGGTCCGTCTCGTCATCAAGGGTAGGACAATAGCTTCCGGAAACGAGACAAGCTGGATCAGCGGCATCAATCAGAGTGTCTTCCGGATCAGCATTGTCGACACCATCGGAACACTCCGTAGGCCCTTGAGGAGGGGTCGTGAGGGTGAAGTCGAAGCGCTGGGCAAATACGTCATAGTATGCTGGGACACTGTCTTTGCTTTCCCAGGCGACGACAAATTGAGTCTGGCCGAAGGAGATACTCGGAAAGCGCTGAACATCAGTGGTGAAAGTATTGACCTGCTGAATGCTGCCAATAGGTGATCCATCGGAGGCGTAGGCTTTGGCGTAGATTTCGAAGCTCTGTCCGATCTGGTCAAAGCTGTCCCAAGCGATCACGAAGTCACCAGAGCTATTTATGTCGATCGTAGCATTGGCCTGGGCATTGGTGGAATAAGAATTGACCTGAAATTCGGCACTCAGAGGACCCCCCTGGCTGTCGAAGCGGCGGGCAAAGATACCAAAATTGTCACCATCCTGGCTAAGACTCTCCCAAGCAACTACGAAAAGATCCGTATCTCCAGCGACAACGGGCCTTTGCTGAGCTCCAAAAATGGTTGTGTTCACCTGAAATTCTGTGGGGTCGATTGCTGCCCCAGCAGGACTGTAACGGCGGGCAAAAATCCCGGCACTGGCATCTGTCTTGGGTATTGAACCGGTTTCCTGATCATAGCTTTCCCAGACGATGATAAAGTCGCCATTGTCGCCGATCGCCACGTCAGGATACTGCTGAGCGTTCGTCGTCACGGTGTTAACCTGAAATTCGTTACCGACCGGATTTCCGCTACTGTCGAAGCGTCGAGCATACACTCCGGTCACGTCTCCATCCTGGCCATTGCTCTGCCAGGTAATCACAAATCGTCCGTCTGAAGCAACGGTGATCTCAGGCCGTTCCTTATTGAAGGAAGCGACATTGGTATTGACTAAAAACTCATCTCCAAAAGGATTTCCTGCGCTGTCAAAACGACGGGCCTTGATGTCGGGACGGTCTCCGTTGAATTCGATGCTTTCCCAAGTAACGACGAAATTGCCGTTGTTGGCTATTCCGATGTCGGGGTTGCTTTGCGCATTGGAAGTGATTGAATTGACAACTAACTCAGCCCCTAGGGGATTTCCGGAGCTATCATAGCGCTGGGCCATGATGTCATATAAGGAGTCCAAGCCACTACTTTCCCACACCATTACTGACTGATGACTTGCATTCATAGTGATCGACGTATTCAGCTGCATTTGAGCCGCTTCGGTATTAACCATGAATTCTGATCCGCTTTTTGCCACCGTCCCGGATGCCTGCTGAACGGGAGGACAGGTCTGAGCTCCTCCGCCAGCACCACCACCGCCAGTGGTACCTCCTCCTGTATCTCCACCAGTGCCTGCCTGAGGAGTCATCAAAAAATCCTCGGTTTCTCCGTCGGCGAAACAACCCACGCTTTGGCCTCCGAGGGGTCCGTAGACCGGATCAAAGATATCAACCGGCTGATCAGATAAGGTCACCCTCGCCCAAATCTCTCCCACCCCTCCCACGGGGAGAACCGTGGGTGAAATCGTGAATGGTCCGGGACCTACCGTCAGGTTTCGCACCGCCCACTCGTCGCTTGAGCATCCTGCTGAACCTGGGACTGCGTCGTCACTCCAATCACCATCTCTATTCCAATCGAACCAGACATTGACGACCTGCGCAGGTGGGAATGCTACTCCGGTGATTGTAATCGTTGCCGGCTGACACATGGTCCAGCTGTCCGTCAAGGTCAGGCTATCGTCGCCGCCGCTTGATCTGCCTGATTCGTCTTGGTCAAAGTTGTTTGTTACAGGGTCGATGTTTTTGATCCCATCCGTATCAGGAGGGACATTGGATCCATCGGCATCATATCCATCATTGCTGACCAGGCTCCCTAGTCGTGAACCAATGCCATGGCAGAACCCATGTCCGTTCGGACCAACAGGTAGGATGGGATCTCCAACCGTTGGGAAATTTGCCGTCACCCCGGGATAAGCCATCATTGTTACTCCGGAGTGGTTTCTGCTGTCAGGAGCATCCCCCAATTCGCCCAGCTCGAGGAAGCCGCCTGTTTGAGCCGTCAGAAACTGTCGCGCCAGCTGTCCTGATGCCGGGTACAGAGCGAGCAGCGAACCCAGGATGAGCGTGAAGACGAGAATGTGGAGGATTTTTTTCATCGGGGGTTGTTGGTTGTTGGTTGTTGGTTGTTGGTTGTTGGTTGTGGAGATTGGAGCTGGCTCTACTCCCTACAACCTACTCCCTACAACCTCATTTCCTATAATTCAGGGAAGAGAAGATCAAGAGCATCTTGGGTAGCCTGACGCCGCTCGGGAATGGTCTTATCTCCCAACTGATGCGAATCAAAAAGGTTTTGTAATTCACTGGACAAGACCGCCAGATCAGGAAGGGTAGCCAGAGGCAGGCTTCCGGGTTTGGTGACCTGGCTGGTCAGGCTTCGTAGCTGAAAAATGGTTCCGAGTTGATTCCCGAAAAGAGCGAAGCTGGCCACGAGTAAAATCACCACGACAATAGCTGTGAGGAGTATCACTTTCGGACCTTTATTGGAATACACCATAGATATCTTTTTTGATCTTTAGGGGCATTGTAGCGGTCACGACTCCTAATCTCAGCTGCTTCTGATTGACTTCGTCCTGAGATATGTTGATCATTATTGCGCTTGCGGATTTTTGCTTCCTTTGGTATAAAGACTCACGATCGTTATCTATCCGATCGCTTTCTTTATGCATAAACTTCAGAAACGTTTTGCCTCGAGGCCGCGAGCGACTTCAGGTAGGAGAGAAGAGCGCTCACCTGCGGTGAAGAGTATTCGCAAAGGTGAAGTCATCGAGGTGCTCATCGAAAAGCTCGTCCTGGGAGGACTTGGTTTGGGGATTTATCAGGTCCCCTTGAAGGACACCAGTGGACAAGAGTCAGGCGAAACAGGACGACTCCGGGTTTTTGTTGAGAGAGGCATTCCCGGACAAAGACTTCAGGTGATGGTGGTGAAGAAAAAACCTCAGTATGTGGTGGCCCGGGTCGAGGCGGTGCTCCAGGAGTCTCCGAATGTGGTGGAAGCCAAATGCCCCTACTTTGCCACCTCGAAAGTCATCAATGAAAAGACCCCTTCTTGCGGCGGTTGCCTCTGGCAAAACCTGAGCTATGAAGAGCAGCTGAAAGTGAAAGAAGAACAGGTGAAAGAAACCCTGGAGCGAATCGGGAAAATGCCTGATGTGAAGGTATTGCCTATCATCCCTTCACCCGATCCATGGTTTTATCGGAACAAAGTGGAGATGTCCTTCGGCCACAATGCTGCTGGGCATGTTGACTTTGGATTTCGAGAGCGAGGTAAGTTTCACTCTATCATTCCAGTGGAATCCTGTGTGATTTTTGACCCGCAGTTTCCCGCTGTGCTGGATGTCATAAGACGCTATGTCCGTATGACCGAATGGGAGCCCTTTGACTTTGATAAAAACCCCGATGGATTCTGGCAGTTTTTGATCGTCAGAAGAGGGGTGAAGACGGGGGAGTGGATGATTAATTTTGTCACCCGGCCGGGGCAGGAGATCCATCAGCATCTAGCTGAAGAGCTCCGCGAAGTGCTGGGAGAAAAACTCCAGAGTGTGATCCACACCGTGAACTTTGGAAAAGCCATCAGCTATGCCGGACACTCCAATAAGAAGATCAGGGTCCTCTTCGGCCGTGACTACATCCTTGAAGAACTCGGCGGTTTACAGTTTAAGATCTCACCCTTTTCTTTTTTTCAGACGAATACACTCGCGGCCGAGAAGCTCTATGACGTCGTGAGAGACCTGGCGGATCTGAAAGGCCATGAAAAGATCCTCGACCTCTACTGCGGTACCGGAACCATTGGCCAGTACCTCGCCAGAAAGGCTCGGGCAGTGGTCGGGATGGAGATTCTGAAGGAAGCTATCGATGATGCCCGTGAAAATGCCCGGATCAACAAGCTCGCCAACTGTGATTATTTCTGTGGAGATGTGAAGGTGCTCCTCTTCGCTCAGCGAAACAAATACCTACACCCTGATCTCCTCATCCTCGATCCCCCCAGAGCAGGTATTCCAGATAAAACCTTGCATAAGATCATCAGTCTCATGCCCCAGAGGGTCATCTATGTCTCCTGTAATCCCGCGACCCTGGCCAGAGATCTTTTGGAATTTCGGAAGAAAGGATACGAGGTTGGCAAAATCCAGCCACTCGATCTTTTTCCCCAGACACACCACGTGGAGACGGTGGTCACTTTAGAGAGAGTTCGGAGTTCGGAGTTTGGAGTTAAGAGTTGAGAGTTGTGGACAGCGCCATTCGAAGCTGGAGAGAAAGATAAGGGGCACGGAGTAAAAAGGGGAGATGGCGAGTGGAGCGAGAGGGGAGTAGGAGGAGTCCCGAAAAACGTGGGAACGTTTTTTGGAAGAGGAGTTTGAATCCGAAAAGTGAAAGAGCCTCTGCAAGAGGATCTGAAACGATTCGGATTCAGAACGACGATGGGGCGGATGATGGGGCTCGAACCCACGACCCTCGGAACCACAACCCGATGCTCTAACCAACTGAGCTACATCCGCCATGAAAACTATCCTTCAGGACAGTACCGTTATTGTACTCAGAAACCGCTTTTCTTCAAGAGAATCCGAAAATCCTGTTCCTTCGTTGTTTCTGTGTCTTATCCTGGTATACTAAATCAGTTGTTTTCCACTTTATGGCCTCTAGGCATCCCCACAGGTCGATCCCTCAAGAAGGATTTCTGCGCTTCATTATTGATGTGCTGATCAATAGTGTGGTCATCATCGTTCTGTTTTTTTTCGTGCAAAAAGTTGTCGCGGCTCCTTTTCAGGTGATCGGAAACTCCATGGTGCATACACTCGCGAATGGGGAGTATATCATCGTCACGAAGCTGGAATACCTTTTCGGTGAACCTCAGAGAGGCGATGTTATTGTCTTTCATCCCCCGAGTCATCAGGATGAGTACTACATCAAGCGCATTATCGGGACTCCCGGCGACACGGTCCGCCTTCATGAAGGCGATGTGTACGTGAATGGGCAAAAGCTGGATGAAACCTATCTTGATGACGAATTGAAATCCTGTATCGTTCCTCATATGCAGGTGTGTCCAAATGATGACAAGACATACACCGTCCCCAAGGGGAAATACTTCGTCCTGGGGGATAATCGAAAGGGAAGCTCTGACTCAAGGTCCTGGTATGACCAGGATAATAAACCAGATCCTTTTGTCACGCTGAATCAGATCCAGGGGAAGACTAGAGTGGTCGTGTACCCCCTACCGGAGATTAGGCTGATGCCGGGAACCACTGTGTTTAATGCTTTGGAATAAGAAATGAAAGCCCTGTATTTGCAGTTCATTTCCTTTTATCAGCGCTTTCTTGCTCCGGACAAAGGATTGCTGAGGGTTCTTGGCGCGAACCAATGTCTCTTCACTCCCAGCTGCAGCCACTATAGCCGACAGGCGGTGGAGAAGTATGGTGTGGTGAAAGGTGTCTGGAGAACTCTAAAAAGGCTGCTGCGATGTCACCCCTGGGGGAAAGGGGGGATGGATTTGCCGTAGAGAATCTGCTTGCGAAATGGCGTCAAGCGTACTATAGTTAAACTATACTTATAGAATAGTATAACTATTCACAAACTATGATTAAGAGAAAGATTATTTTGGAGCTGAGAAAACACCTGGAACAGCCGGAAATCACGGTCATTATCGGACCGCGCCAAGCGGGAAAGACGACCGTGATGCGGGAAATTTTCCAGGAACTGCGGGAGAAGCAACACAAGGCTCTCTGGCTCAATCTTGATATTGAAGATGATGCTCAGCACCTTTCCTCCCAAAGCAAATTGATCAGGAAAATAGAGCTCGAATTGGGAAAACAAAAAGGCTTTGTTTTTATTGATGAAATTCAGCGGAAAGAGGACTCAGGAGTGTTTTTAAAAGGGCTCTACGATATGGGACTTCCCTATAAGTTCATTGTCTCCGGCTCTGGCAGCATGGAGCTCAAAGAGCGTGTGCATGAGTCTCTCGCCGGAAGAAAGCGCGTATTTGAGCTCTCGACTGTCTCATTTGAAGAATTCGTGGATTATCGGACGGAGTATCGCTATCAGCATCGTCATCGTGAGTTTCTTTCGGTGGATCCACAAAAAATGGAGCTCTTTGTCGAAGAATATCTTCAGTTTGGCGGCTACCCGCGAGTCATTCTGGCTCCGACACTGGAAGAAAAGCTAGCCATCATCCAGGAAATTTACCAGAGCTATCTCGAGAGAGATATCGCTTTTCTGTTACAGGTCCGGAAGACCCATCATTTTTCTCAGTTGTTCAGGTTGCTCGCCGCTCAGGTGGGCCAGATGCTGCATGCGGCTGAGCTTTCGCGTACGTTGGGGATCAGTTTGCCAACCATTCAAGAGTATCTGTGGTTGCTTGAGAAGACCTGCATGATTCATCGGGTCACCCCCTATTTCAGGAATGTTCGTAAAGAAATCACGAAATCACCAGTGTACTATTTCACGGATCTCGGACTCCGAAATTTTGCTACAGGAGTGTTTTCCAGAGAGCTTAAGGCATCAGAAAAAGGGTATTTGTTTCAGAACTTTGTTTTTCTCGCCCTTTATGATCAAAAATCACCGGAGGGGAGGATAGCCTATTGGCGTACCAAACAAGCTGATGAAATCGATTTTGTAATGGAAGTCGGTGATCGAATTATCCCATGCGAAGTAAAATATCTGACTCTCAAACAGCCGGAAATCCCTCATTCTATGAAAAAATTTTTCGCTGAATACTCGCCAAAGATAGGTCTCCTGGTCAATCGTGAGCTTGAAACCACCATCGATCTCGATGGGGGGAAACTGTTATTCTGCCGATATTTTCCGTCACTGCGTGACTGAGCGTGTTCGGTATTTCAAAAGCGGTGTCGGACAGGTAGGGCCGCGGTGTGTGTGCGTAGAGACGTTTTGTGTTTTTTGTAGAGACGCATTGCAATGCGTCTCTACGGGGGATGCGGTTCCGACCTTTGAAAAATGGCTTTTTAGTGCTATAATGAAAGGATATTTCTCTCTTTTTTAGCCCATGCGAAAGGACAACACTTTCCCACCCGATCTGCTGGCTCAGACAGCCCAAATGATTCAGGACAGCTTTCTGGACGATAAAACAAAGCAGCGCTTTCTTGACGAGCTGCGGGAGATGAGCGAGGGGGCCCTTGAAGCGCTGCATGATGACCTTGTGAAGCTCAGGAAGGAATACGAAGAAGCCTTTCACCAGAACCTTGAAGAACAGATGGAAAGAGAAACGGAGGCCAGTCAGAAACTCCAGCGGATGTATGAGGCGATGGGGACCAGGCGTGAGGAGGTGGAAAGCATGAGCCATGAAGAGCAGATCCCCATGACGCCCGAAAACATCGCGAAAATTCTTGAGAGCGAAGATCACCTGAGAGACTTCCTGATCAGCATTGGCCCTCAGGGCATGAAACAGGTTGAGAAAAGTGTTAAGGCCCTCAAAGACGACCCCCGGCAGCAGTTCGATCCGGAAAAAATTGACCGGACCGTGGCCAGGCTCCGTGAGCTTTCCGCTGAGCTCAACCGCATTGCCAACACGATTGGGAAGCAGATGAAAAACAAATATCAATTACCCGGTTCATGAAGCGCTTCTCCTGCAACAGAACAGTTCGGAGTTCGGAGTTCGGAGAGGGGAGATGGGCTCCCAAGCGATTGATCTTCCAGAATAGTGAAGGTGACTTTGAGGCAACGGCAACAGCGACTCCTCCTGTTCCTGAAGCAGCTCCTGAACCAACTCCAGCCTCTCAAGAAGCTGCCCGAGAGGAAGGGCAAAAAAAGTTTGAGAAACAATCGAAGGATCTGGACTGGGGAGAGTTGCTCTACGAAAACAAGGAACTGATCGGAGCGGCCCTCCTGGGCATCATAGGTCTCTGGAAAAAAGGTTTCTGGGGCGGCGCGGCCGGGGTAGCCGCAGGTTATTTTGGGATAAAATATGCCGGAGAAGCCGGATGGCTTGATTCGCTCAAGCCGGGGCCTTCCTCCGCTCCACCTCCACAAGCCCCTCCAGCTACGGAACGGCCCGTGGGAGAGCCGACTGTGGAGGCATCTTCCGCGATGCCAAACTTCATGAACTTTAGCGATGTGGCCGTGGACAACAATAAGCTTACGGTGACGGTAAATGGGAAAAAGCTTGACGTGACGGTGGGAGAAAATGAACTTACTGTACCGGATGGTTTTGATGTGGAGACGAAGGCTTATTTGGAGAGTGCTTTAAGGATTGTTGCCGCAGTTCCTGATACGAACACCAAGGCTGAGTTTTTATCGAATATCCTCACACTTCAACAAGCCGAAAACACCCAGGTCGTGCCAGTGGATGTGGTAACAATCATGAAGGAAAAAGGAGAGGAGTGGCTCACACAGGAGAAGGCGAAAGAGCCGAATGAGTATGGGGAAAAGACCCTCAGTGCAGTCTTTATTGAGAATCCTGGAGCTGTTTTGCAGAGACTAAAAGATTTTACGCTACCCCCAGTGGCAGAGGTGCCGGCAGAAGAAGCGAGAGAAACAACTAGAGAAAATGCGGAAAGCATAAGAGAACAGGCGGTGGAAACGCTGGAAAAAGTAAAATCGATCGAGACCGAAAAATCTCCGTTTTCTGAAGCCAATTTAGAGAATCCAGAAGGAACCTATCTCGAGCTCCAAAAGCTCCAATACCAGGAAAACAAACTGGGGGAAAACATGACCCATCTTCAGATCATGGTGATGAAGTTTGATGAGCGCTTCCAAAAGTTCGAAGAAGACAAAGGTGGCTGGGGAGTGTTTTTGAGAGGCGGCCTCTTCGGTGATGATCCGGAGTCGGTAGAGCTCATGACCTATTTGAAGGGCATCAGAGTCGTCATGGCAAAAAAGGAAGTCGAGATGAAAGCTCGTCGCGAGAAACTCGAAGCCTATGCCCAAAAAATACAAGAGGCAGCGCAAAAACAAAAAGAGCAGATACCCATCGAAAAAGATAAGGCCCTTAAAGAGGCTGAAAGCCAGGAGAAGGAAAATGAAGAAGCTCTTCAGGCTAACAGGGAGAAATATGCGCTCTATGAGGGGCAGGAAAATACTCTCCGCGAGCAACAGTCCTCATTATTTGTCTACCGCGAGGGTTTATCCCGGGAACTATCGGGTGCTACAGCCATGAGAGCAGAAGCCAAGGTCAAAGCAAAGGATCTCCAAAATTTTGATCAGTCGCTTGAGAGTGTTTTGTCCGTCATTGCTGATACGCTCCTTCAGGAAGACCTGACGAATGATCAAAGAGTGGAGCTTGAGAGAAACCGTGATGAAATCATGAAGCATAAAGGCAATGCTGAGGTGGGTCTGCGACAGATAGTGGTGATGGATACGATAACAGAGACTACAGCTGAAGAGCTTGGAAAAAAAGTCCTGGAGGCTGACCACAGCGATATGAGTATTGATGACTATCTCTCGAGCACCCTTGATCCATCCCTGAGCTCGATCAGCGCCTCCATCGAGCTTCTGGAAGCTCAGAAAATGCAGTTTGCCCCGCTTAAAGAACAAATTAACTTTCATTATGACCGGCAACAGGAGGGAATGGAGGTGTTTGAACTCACCATCAATGACAACATCAAGTATTCCCTGGAACGGAACGAACAGCTTTTCACCGTCTTCAATGAGCAAAAACACCACCTCGATCATCTTGAGATAAAACAGCCAAATTTGTGGGACGCTACAGGAGGTCTTTTCCTGGGGAAAGTCGGAGAGGGCCTGACCAATATTTCTGGATTGGGCACCTATGTGAGCGATTGGATGAAGGAAACCACAAAAGATATTCCCGTCATTGGCACTGCGACAGAGCTTGTGGCGGGTGTAACTCTAGATATACCAGCGGGGATCGTGGATGGGGCCGGAGAGCTGGTCACTGGCGTCAACATGATGATTTCTCATCCCCTGGATACCCTGAATGGTATGGGTTCTCTCATCGGAAGGAATCCTCAAACGGGGGAATGGTCGTTTGAAACCGCAGGGCATTCCTGGAAAGAAATGGGCAAGGCTCTTATCGCTTATAAAGATTTTTCAGAGGGGGATGTTGGAAAGGGAATTGGAAAAGTGGCGTTGAATGTTTTTCTGACTCTAACGGGCGCTGGCGCCGCCGCAAAAGGAGCCAAAGAGGGGGCCATAGCCTTCAATATGGCCAGAACAGGTGGCGCGGGACTAGCAAAGGCGACTCTCAAAGCATCCTGGAGGGGGGGGAAAGTCTTTGCCGGAGAGATAGGCTCATCGCTTAAGTCTCTTCCAAAGGGTGTCGGAAAATTCGCAAAAAATGTCATTGGCTCTCCACTGCGGGTAAGTAAATGGTTGCTCAATAAAGGAGTAGGGATCGTCAAAGGGAAAGGATTCCGACTGCAGCAAGCAATACTGAACATGAGTGATGACCTGGCAAGGGCTTCGGCGAAACTTGATGACATAACCATTGGAGGAAAAAAGGTATCGGAAATAAAAGGCTTGGTCGGAAAGTCATTCAAAGACATCCAAAACCTTTCCGAAGCTGAACTGGCTGCCTTGGGACTCAATGATGCGAAGGCAATGCAGGCGTTTTCGAAGTATAAGGAGGCGCTGAAGGGAGTGGAGGGATTAGGAGCGAGACTTGAAAGTGCGAGAGCATTGGCCGAATGGGACAGACCAATCCGAGGTGGGGAAAAAATAGACTGGGAGGCGTTCCAGAAATTAAGAAACGAAGGAAAACTTACTCCCGGTAAAAAGTATAATGTATACCATAAGGCAAGGTACAATGCGCCAGATGAGTTTATCATGTCATTTGAGGGGCCGGAAATACCTGTGAAAACATCAAAGGCACGACCAGGAGCAGGGCCAGATGACATGTCGCAAGCAAAGGGGTCGGGTTTTATGGACTTTGACGAATCACCACCTCCACCGAAGACACCAAATAAACCGCCAAAGGCAATGCCATAAGAGCCACCACCGCCACCGAGGATAAAACCTCCGGATCTTAAGCTTGCCGAATCAGTGGCAGAGCATTTATCAGAACTTCTCGCGAGCACGCCTGAGCAGCTCAACCGTTATCTGGAAACTTTATCTCTCGATGAACTTCACAAGATAAGCGCAAAAATCATCAAAGGTTTCAACTCGAAGGAGATACCTCCATCTCTTTCAGATCTTACTAAAGGATTCGGGATCGAGGGAGAGTTGAACGCCGCTGCGAGGAAAGCCGCGTGGAAAAAGGCCTCCCTCCGCTTCCATCCTGACCGATTGGCATCGGCGCCGCCTGCTCTGCAAGCAAAATACCAGGAACTCTTCAAAATTTATAATTCGCTTAACGACGTCCTGGTGACCAAATTGTAGAGCAGAAAAGGGTTATTTGCCAAGGCGGCATAGTGGGTAAAGAACCCATTTCACTTGCCTCTCCTGAGTTTCTCAGCTGCAATAAAAGTACAATAATTGAGCCTTAGAAACTCCATCAATTTCTTACAAAACATCGCCTAACTGTTATTTCAAGAAAATCATTTCTTGTGCAACGTCTCCGGCATAATAAAAGAAGCAACGTTCTTCCGATTGATTACGGTAAAGGCGCTGTTCTTATACGCTGATAAGAAAGCCTTCGGTTTTTTTGTTTTTTTCCCGATATTCCATTTCATCTCATAAGCTGAGAGTTGCCCCCCGCTTTCTTCGATATAATCGATTTCCTTTTGCGTATACGTTCTCCAAAAGTAATAGTTTGCTGAAAGCTGATGATTCTGAAGGTATTTCAAGCGTTCAAGAATACAAAAATTTTCCCATAAAGGGCCAAGATCATTTCTCAGCTCCAAGGGGTTGAAATTTTGGATCAGGGTATTGCGTATCCCCAAATCCCAAAAAAATATTTTTCTGCTTTTACAAATCTCGCCACGCAGATTGCGCTTAAAAGCTCCGAGTCGAAAAATGACGAAAGCTTCCTCAAGCAAATGGACATATCGTTGAATGACTGTTTGATCGACTCCCAACTGCTGAGCCAGCTCGTGAAAAGAAACTTCGGATCCTATCTGAAAGGCAAGAAGACGCAATAGTTTGGTGAGAAGCTCAGGCTTTTTCAGATCCTGAAAAGTAAAAATATCTTTAAAGAGATAGCTTCCTGTAATTTCTTTGAGCCTTTTTTGTGCTTCTTCTTCACCAAGTCCAACTACGGCAGGATATGAGCCGAAACGAAGAAGGGTATCAATCGCTCTCGTTTGTTCGAGCAGATTGCTCTTGGAGTACAGTTCTTCAAAAGACATGGGGAAAAGATGAAATTCGGATTTTCTTCCCGTTAAAGGTTCCTTAATTTTATTGGAAAGATCGAAACTGGATGAACCCGTGGCAATGACCTGGACATGAGGATGCTGATCAACAAGAATTTTCAGCACAAGCCCGATATTCTCAATCCGTTGGGCTTCATCCAGAACGATAAGCTTGAGATCTTTTACCACTCCTCCCAGGCGATGACTGTTGGCATAGGAAAATACCTCTTGAACATCGAGAAAATCACAATTGAAATATGCCTTTTGTTCAGGATATTTTTTTAGGATGAGCTGAGCTAAAGTCGTTTTTCCCACCTGCCGCGGACCATATATCACCACGACTGGTTTTTTATCCGTGCCTATAAACAACTGCTTTTCTATAGCCGATAAAATAACACGGGGAATTATCATAAATTTGTGATAATTACATGACTCTACTCATAATATTATCACAAATTTAATGAATTACAATACTTTTCCGCGACGAATCCTTTTTGAGACAATAATGCCCACGAGTAAAATCGCCCCAAGACAAAAAAGAACCACCAATGGCTCATCATCGCGAGCTGAACCCGATGACTCTTTCGCGTAGGCCCGAGGCACCAGCTCAAAGTCTTTGACCACTATCCCACCCTCCTTCAGCGAGTAACGAACGGTTTGGCCGGGCGTGAGCAACTGATCCGCGAGGAGTTGTTTGGAATAAGCCAGCTGGATATTCTGGCCGTTGGAGAGGCTGAGAAGCTCGATCTGAGGATTCCAGGCGAGCACTTGGGACTCGGTGAACCGGGGTGTCGGCTCCATGATCTGGTAGAGCGGTTTTACTTTGGGACCCTTTGGATTTTTTGGTTTTTTTGTTTTCTTATGGCTGATTTTTGCCAGCTTCGCGACGTTCATACGGGTCTCGAGAGTGAACAGTAGGGGATCGCGGGAGCTGGTCATGACTCCATTTGGGTCCAACGAATAGACTTCCGCGTGATGCGAACCCTTTTCCAGGCCGACATCAACCTTGTACTTCCAGTTGCCGTCCGGCTCGACGGGGATGAACACGGTCTGAGGCGTAGAATAAATCGTGAGCTGAATGGTGGTATACGGCCGACTCGTGCCGGAGAAGGTCAGTGTCCTGGCCGTTTGTTTGAGCTGAACGGAAAAAGCGGTATCCAGATAGTAGTGGTAGAGATCCTGCCATCTGGTAAACTCCACTTCCTTGCGCATCATCATGAGTTCGAAGTCGTCGGGGAAGCCGTTGGCGTCACCGTCCCAGGACAGGGGATTGAAACCCAGGCTGAGCTCGTCTTCGTCGCTGATGCCGTCGTGATCGGAGTCCGGACCGGAGCTGATGAGGGTAAAAGGATTGGCTGCGTCCGGAGTCGCGACCTTCGAGAGCTGCCAGGCGCCCGTGAGAGGATTTCGCGCCCAGACCTGATCATCTTTCATGGCCTGGTCGTAGCTGAACTCGTCTCGAACTGTGCCAAAAGGGTCGATCAGCTGAATCGTTTCGCTGGTGTTTTTGAGGGCGGTGAGAAGTGGCTGGAGGAGAAAGATCGAACCCTTCCATAGCCGAAGATGTCGATCCTCGACTACGGTGCTAACATCGCCATCCTCGGCTACGACTGTGTTATTGAATCCATATATTGCTTTTTTCTTATTATTGAGAATTTCCCAGTCACTCAGATCGACCTGTACCGTACCGAGATTGATCAGCTCGATAAACTCGCCACCCTCGTTGTCTTTCCCTGCTGGATTGGGCAAAATTTCGTTGAGGCGAATCTGATCCCAACCCATTTGGTCGTAATCCTCCGGATTCTTCTCTCCCTGCATTTCTTCTTCCTTATCGTCCTTATCATCTTTATCTTGATCCTCTTCCTTCTCCTCTTCCAGCTCCTTCAGCATTTCCTCAAATATCTCCATTCCTTCCAGCTCCTCGTCAATGCCTTTTTGCTGTTCACTTTTAATTTGCACAATGTCGTCGCTTGCCCAGATCCCAACTCCGGCTTCTTTCGCCTGGATCTCCAGCCGCCGAAACTCCTCACGGTACCGGAATGGGAACCTGAGGTAGGCGAATGCATAGCCTTTTGAGATCAGTTCGGCATTGAAATGCCGATCGCCTAGGTAGATATAAGCAAGAAGACGGCCGTATTTGTCCCTCTTGCTGAGGTCGTATTCGAGGCGAACGGTTTGGCCTTCAAGCTGAGATTTGGTGTAATTAGAGGCTTCTTTTCCAAAGAATTCGAGGGGTTTGAATGGATGGACGGTCTCCGGAGTGTCGACCCCGATGAGGCGAACCCTTTCCACTTTTAGGATACCGTCAACGGTCATCTCTACATCAATGGTGTCTCCATCGACCACGCGGATCACTTTTGCCAAGTCGGGCTCGATATTTTCACCCTGGACCAGGTCTGATCGCGTCAGGATCAGGCCATCGGCGACAGGCGTGAACCATTCGACCTGGTCTATGAGCTGGCGCATGTCGTTAAAAAGACGGATCTGATCGGCGGTATTACGGAGGGTGATCCCGCTCGTGTCCGAACTGAGTTTGAGCGTTTGTTTGGGGCGAAGAATGAGTGATGGGAAGGTGTAAGGAACCGAGGCTCCCTCACGGTCGTCAAGCTGCCAGCCGGTGAGGTCAACCGGAGATTCGGTGCGATTTTGAATCTCAATCCACTCCTGGCCCTCGTCAGGGCCTTTTGGATTGGCCAGGAAACGGGTGATGATGACGGGGGCTGAGGCCTGGAGATAAACGCTTTCCTTTTCGAAGGGGAAGTCATTTAGGCTGCCCGGAGTGGGAGCGGTCCAGCGAAAATTGTCGTACTCGTCGCGGCTGTAGCTTCTGCCTTCTTCGGCATCTGTGTAAGTGACCGAGCTGATCACATCATCGTGGGGATCCAGCAACTCGACCGTTGCCTTGGAATTAAGGAGGGAAGCTTTTTCAAAGATGAGAAAGCCTTTGGAAGCAATACTGAGGCCATCCAGTTTTTTCTTCGTCTTCTCTCCGAGTTTCCAGCCGTTGAGCTGAACCGATTCCGGTCCGCGGTTGTAAAGCTCGATGAACTCGACACCTGTGTCTTTCCCGTAAGGGTTTGGCAAAAGCTCATTGATCAGTATGTCAGATGAATACTGAACCACTCCTCCCACTCCTTCTGACTGGATCTCTTTCAACGTTTGCTTTCGTCCATCACAGATAAGCAGCTCCAGCTTGAGGATGTCAGTTCCCATTTCGCCAAAGGGATCGGTAGCCTCCAACTCCACCGTAAAGTATTCACCCAGGTCGGTGGTGAAGGGGAAACTGAGGGGATTCTTTTCGGCGGACGTGAAGAGGATATCTCCCGACTCATTGGTATAGGTCCAGGCATAGCTGATGTCATCTTCGTCGGGATCGAAGGACTGGGCTCCTGTGGGATTGAAGCTAAGTGAGGTACATCCTGTGATGCGGGGACTCCCTTGGAGAGAGATGAGTGCGGTGGGGGAAAGGTTGGCAAAGATGTTGGGGCGATTTGGAGTGGGGTGCTGGAGCGTGGTCAAAATCTGATCGTCATAGGTGACGGAGACCCCTTTGAATGGAGTGAGGTAGTCGATCGAAGCTATGGGAATACCATTCTCATCGAAGATCTCGATCAGACTGCCAATATCACTCAGCCTAAAACCATAGCTTTCAGGGTCAATTGAAATGGCGAAGTACTCGTCCGGTGCCAAGATGAAGGCTGAGAAGATGAAGCTCCCACTGGGGTCATTCAGATCGGCTGAGGCGTTCGTCACATTCAGCTCGTAGTCGGTGAGGTCGAGAGGAACAGGGGAGCTATTATGCAGCTCGATGAACTCCAGACCGACCTTTGGGTAGGGCAGTACTTCGCTGACTTCCAGGCCGATTAAGCTGATAGCCAGCTCAGCTACTCTGACGCCTTCAGCTTCCTTTCCGGAGTGGTCGAAACTGATGAGTCGAATGGTGATGAGCTCTTGAGGCAGATTTTCAATCAGGGCTGTTTGCTCGGGATAGGCCACGGTTTGAACAAGCTGATCGCTGTATCCCGTCCCCGAATGATTCACAAAGATTTTAGTGCCAGCCATGTCCTCCCCTTCGGGATACTCCCAGCTGATGCGAACGGAAGTTCCGCTGACCCCGAAGCTGGGGTTGATGACACCTTGGACCACTCGCAGGTCAGAATTAGCTGAGCCTTTGGTGGGATAAAGCTCGTGGGAGAAGAGAAACCAAAGGCTATTCCCGTCTGGAGAGCGACCAAGCGTATTGAGACCGCTGGGATCAGGCAGGTAGCCCAGGCTTTCTTCAAAGCCTTCTTCGCTGTAGTACGAATGCGCGGGAGAGTGGCTACCATAGCGGACTTCGTCGATGAGCAGGCCTGAGCAGATGAGCTGAACCGTGTCACCGCTGTTGTTCAATTTTTGCGAAGACAGATTCACAACGAAGTGTCCTCCCGGGCTGACCGTGTCACCGGAGCTGAACTGGTGGATTTGGGCATTGGCATCGTGGACCGAACAAGGGCTGAGGTCGAGACTGAGGGATCCGGGATTGAACAATTCAAGCCATTCGCCTTGTCCTGAAGGGGGCATGGTCTCGAGCTCGTTGATGAGCACTTCGTCGGGAGCTGAAGGGGAGGGTGGGATGCCGGTATATCCGAAGGTGTGGGGGAGGAGGGTCGGGTGAGCCTTCATCTGGAGGCTTATCTGCAAGCCACTGATGACGATGATGATCAGGATGAGGGCTCCTTTTTTCATGGTTGTTCTTCTCAAAATACCCCCCTTCTCCTCAATTCCTCCTCCGAAAAGCCCAGGTAATGACCGTATTCATGAGCGATGACCTTGCTGATTTTTTTGCGGAGGCCTGGCTCGTCGTGGTGCTCGAAGTAGGGGATGAACCCACAGGTATACAGCGTAATATCCGAGGGGAATGAGTACGCCGAAAAGGGATTTTCTTTGGGATATGGGGTTCCCGAATAATCTCCGTAGAGACCGGTATTTTCATCTCCCATGAGGACCTTCATGGGGATGTTTTCGAGGGTTTCTCGCAGGTGCTCCGGCGCGTTTTTCAAAAACTCTTCCCTCTCCTCCCGGGCGAAGTGCTGCACTTTTTGGTGGAAAGCCTGAAGATCCATGACGTTAACTTATTTGCCGACCTTCTTCCCCGTGAAGGTGAGGTAGCTAAAGATGGCTGAGGCAACCAGGGCAATCCAGAAACCAAATCCAAAGACACCAAACGCAAATCCTGACTGAAGCATCCAAATGACCGGGCCGGCCAGCATGGCCACAGCCAAAATTTTGTGCAGATTACTGTCACTGGTGGGCATTTGAGGAAGTTTTACCTTCATCACAGGCAGGACTTTCCAGAGCAGATAGGCCAGTGATCCCAGGAAGGTGAGCCATCCAAATGAGCTCAGTCCGTTCATACTGCTTTGATAGCCGGCCATATAAGGTGCCAACTCTTTCATCACTCCGCCGAACCCAAAGGAATACCAGGGTAGGAAAACGGCGACGAGGGTGACCAGGGCCAGAAGCAGAAGCAGCTTGTCCGTCTTTTGCATTTTTTGGAGATCTTTTTTGATCACAGAGCTCACCGCTGATTTACTGGACCTGGAAGCATGAGTGGGTTTCTTTGGAGGCATGATGGAGAAAAATAAAGGAGTAAGATTCGAATCACTATTTCTTCCATTCTTTGTTCTTTTTTCACAAAAGTAAATGGGTTGGGATTGCGCAAACTTATTTTTCCTTCTCTCGTTCGAGCCTGAGCATTTTAAGCAGACGATATTTGATTAAACTTATTTAGACTCCTCAGAGCCGATGGATTTCAGCTTCAGGGATGCTGAATTGATACAGTATCGCAGACCGGTCTTGTCGGGAGGGCCGTCCGGAAAAACGTGACCCAGATGCGCTCCACACGCTGAACACACGACTTCTGTACGGCTCATACCGTGAGTGATGTCCTCGTGTTCGGCGATGGAACCTTCTTCCGCGGCCTGATAAAAGCTGGGCCATCCGCAGCCGGCATCGTACTTGGTCTCGGACTGGAAGAGGGGAGCCCCACAGACTACGCAGTGGTACATGCCGTCTTTAAACGTATCCCAGTACTCACCCGTGAAAGGGCGTTCGGTTCCCTTTTTTTGGGTGATCTGGTATTGCTCAGGGGTGAGGCGGGATCGGAGGTCGTCGGGAGAAGGGGTGGGCATAGGAAAGAAGAATGAAGAGATGATATGTTAATGGTGATTAACCTATTACATGATATGTGTTCGTTTTGTCAGAAATTGTTAACATGAAAAAATGATGGTCAGGACAACAACTTGCAAAATCTTTCTGAATAGAAAAGCTTTCCTTTCCCTATTTTTTTTTCCTTCAGCAGTCCGTGATGAACCAGCGTTGAAAGGTATTTTGAGGCTGTCTGACGTGATGAAAGCTTGAGATAAGTCTGGACATAGTCGATCGTCAAAAATGCCCGTGTAAACAGACATTCCAGCAGATCGGCCGTGTAGATTTTCATCTTTTTATTCACCACTTCTTTGAAAGATCCCATGAGCTCTTCGATATCCATTATCGTCTGTTCCGTTTGCATCGCCTGTACCTCGAAGCCTTTGACGAAGAAGAGAACCAGCTCATGCATATCTCCCGATAGAGTGGTATCCCGTAGGATACGATAGTAGCTGCTCCGATTTTTTTCGATGTAACCGCTGATGAAGAGGATCGGCAGACTCAAGCGTCCCATCATCACCAGATAAAGCACTATCAGAATGCGCCCAACACGGCCATTGCCATCGAGGAAGGGGTGAATGGCTTCGAATTGATAATGAAAGACGGCCGCCTTCATCAGAGGGTCCATATCAGATGATGGTGTATTGGCAAAGTCTTCGAGGTTTTCGAGCAGCCTCTCCAGCTTATTGGGTGCGGGTGGAGTGTAGAGAATCTCGTTTGTACTGTGGTTGATGATCCTCACCTGTTCCTTGCGAATGCCTGTCTTTTCTGGCTCTACCAGCGCCTGAAGGTCTGAAAAGTCCTTGAGCGTCAATTGGCTCCTTTTCTTCACTCTTTCCATACCAAAGATCATGGCATCCCGATAATGAAGGACTTCTTTTGCTGGCCCTGTCCGTTGCTCTTCGGGCAATATTTCGGCCTCGAAGACTTCTTGAACCGTTGTGTTGATGTTTTCGATACCCGAACTGGCCACGGATTCACGGACCAGGAGAGGGCTTATGAGAAGCATGCTATTGGGTAGCTTCTCGGCACGGATGTTGAGCTTTGCAAGCGCGATGTTCGCTTTGTTCACAGCCTTCCAGAGCTCTATCGTGTCACAATCAGGTTTGTTCGGAAGCAGGGGTAAGGCATTGTAGGGTTTGCCAGGGTCGAACATGTATTATGTTAACTATTTGAATAGATTTTAACATGTTAGAATTTATCTTCCAAGCGTTCTCCGTTACTCATTATATATCTTCACCATATTTCCCCATTCCTGTCTCCCTCTCCTCACCAGAAAATTGTTGTCGGCTGTTGACAACACTATGAGCTCTGATAGGCTGCCTCAGGTTTCGAACCTTGAAAGAATAGATCAGTTAATTTAGTTGGTGTTGTATCCATGGAGTTGAGCGACCACGATTCGGTCTTCTAGAGAGATGAGGCATTGCCTCGTTTCTCTGGAGGATCGACACACAGTGTGTTGTTCCTCCTTGGTTGCAACCAACTAGGAGTTTCCACAAATGAAGTCCCAGACCAACTCGCCCGCAGTCGCCGATCGCACCCGCACCTCTGCCCGTCCCTTCACCCAGAAGACGGCCGAGAACCTCAGCAAGCTCGGCCAGGACCAGCACGGCTTCACCGTGCTCGTTCTGGCCTCCTGCTTCGCGAATGATGCGAGCGAGCGAGCCCTCAAGGTCTTCGGCAAGGATCGGATCGAGTCGCTCACTCCCATCGAAGCGGTTCGCGAGTGCGCCCTCATCCAGAGAGACCTCCACAGCGCCGCCGCCGTCCTGGTCGAGTCCAAGACCCCGATCCAGAACAGCCCGGTCCTCGCCAGCCGTCTCAACAGCATCGCGATGGACTTCGAGGCCGTCGTCAAGGATGCGGACTGGAAGGATTCGGCCGCCTCGAAGAAGGCCGCCGAGGCCATCTCGAGCGAGCTGCAGCAGCACGCCGACACCCTCCGCAACGCGGGCGATGCCTGGGTCAGCCCCCAGTACTACGCCGCCATCCAGACCACCATCGCACTCGGCTACGGCATCCTCAACATCACGCTGGTGCGCGAGTTCTGCCCCTCGTTCGTGCGCGTCGAGATGACGCCCGCGAACTATAACAGCTGATCGTTTTTTCTCCTTTCGAAACCCCCGCCCAGCGTCTATCCTGATTCGTCAGGGTAGGCGCGGGCTCTTCTACGTTCCGACTACGCATCCCACTTATCCATCCTCCGCAGTAGCAGCAGCGCAGTCGATGACTGCCCCATAACTGCTACGGAGGACGGACGAATACCCGAATCCTCCATCCGAATGATTCAAAAATATTTTTCCCAGGCATTTCTTTGCTGGGGGTTTTTGGTGTTTCAATTTTTCAATCCCAGCATTTCACTCATCATTCCATCAACTTTTTCAAGAAGCGATTTTTGAAGCACTCCGATCTTTTTCTTGAGACGCTTTTGATCGATTGCTCTGAGCTGAAAAACGAGGGCAATTGATAACTCCGAAAGTCCATTTCGAACCGTGGAGTCAATACTGACAGTGTGCGGAAAACGAAGGGCGTTCTGATTGGAAGTGCAGGGGATAACCATCGCCATATTCGCTTCCAGCCGGGCAACTAGAACAACAGGCCTCTTACCAGACTGTTCATGGCTTTCACTCTGCGGGATATCGACAATCCAGATCTCTCCCTTCTTCATCCTGATTCGTTACTTGATATTCTTTTCAAAGTTTCTCAAGGCTTCATCACTGAGCTGATCCCAAGCGGTCATTTCCTCCTGTAATTGTTTCTCTCTCTTGAGAGCCACAGCATAAAACTCCACCGCCTTCTCAACCAGGGTTTTTTCAGAAATGTTGAGTCGTACTGCAAGGAAATGAACCCTTCCCATTGTTTTTGTAGAGAGCTGAAAAGACATCATTTCTTATAAAAAGTGAGACTATGTTATCAGATGCCGGTCGATAGATCAATGGAGCCCCTTGTTCGCAGTGTCCTATCCGACTTCGGTCGGTAGGCGCGGGGCTCTTCCACGTTCCAGCAATGACACCGGCATTTCTGTGCTGGGTTATTTTGGTGTTTTCAATACTTATTTACACATCAACACTGCGATCAGCTATTTCCTCAAAAAAGCCACAATCTGATTGGTTATCTCCTTCATGGTTTGTGATGTGATGGCACTGTGCTTTTTGAGGATGAGCGCTGCATGTAGACTGAAAAGATGACGGAACTTCACACCGGAAGATATAGGAAGGGGTGGCCCAATGTAGTCCATTTTTTGCAAAACTCTTTCGTGGGATTTGAGGGTGTGTTGTGAAGAAATAGGGCACAGTAAAACATCCTGTCCAAACTGGTCGACTATTACCAGCGCTGGTCTGACCTTGGTCGTGGAAAGATCGGTAAATGGAAAAGGGACTATGACAATATTACCCTTTTGCATCGGTATTCTTTTCGGTAAGTTGGTCATAGGCATCGTTGGAAGGGTCGTTCCAAAAATCAAAGGACTGTTCACTCATGCTGAGCCAGTGCTGATACTCCTCCTGACTTAGTCCCTCTTCCTGTGCCCCCCCCCCTCTTAGCTGCGAAAAATCAAAGGGGTTGAGCACTCCTACGGGCTGTGAACGGCAGATCACGATAAACCGGATGCCATTCGCCAGCTGCTCTTGGACCCAGGGGAATCGGGATCGAAGCTCTTTGGAAGTGATGGTTTTCAGCATTCAGGATGTCTTTAAAGGTAATTTAAGGATACCTTAAAAGGAACTTAAGATCAATTGAAAGAATTGTGATGTCATTATGCTCCAGGAGCGTTCAACACCACGACCTCTTCGAGATCGCTTTCCCTGGTCGTCACGACTTTCACGACGTGATCATTGAGTTCGTACAGTTCCTCCAGGATTTTGAGCAGGTGGTAGCTCGTCAGGATACAGCCCCAGCTGTTGTAACCATCGTCTTTGACGAGAAGCTCGTCAATTTCAGGCGTCGTGTGGATCCCGTAGGGGGTATACTGAGCTTCCCCATTGTCTTTGATTTCGTAGAGCCGCAGGAAAAGCTGTTCCTGGCTTTCTTTCGATCCAAAAACCCCGTACCAGTTCTGTTGCATTTTGGATCGGATCTCCCAGACCTGCTCGGGAGTGGCGGGATCGTAGACTCGCCCGAGGTATCTCATCGGTTTTCCCGTGTTGATACCACTGCCCACCTCCACAGGAGTGGACATTTCGTGGCCTCCTTCACTGACGAAGCGAAGCTCGTTCTTTTCCAGATCGATCAAAAGCCAGTCACCCTTTTCCAGCTCCCATTTGCCTCCCACGATGTGGACATCGGGAGCTACGTTGTGGAAGCTGGCGAAAGCGACAGGAGTCTTGCTGAATGCTGTTGAGATGACGTAAACCGAGGTAAAGGTAGTCCAGAGGAAAAGGATGGAAAGGAGGCTGGAAAGGATCTTTCTCATAGGTTTTATTATACAATAAAAATGCACTGTGTCGTTAGTTCGCAAAGTAGAGTATCGTATTGTTGCTATTTTGTCAATTTTAATGTTTGTTTTGTTTTTTGGGTTTTGCCTTTATTTGTAGGCATATGGGGGTTTAGGATGTGCTTACCTTATTTGAAATGTATGAAAATCTGCGTACTTGCCTCCACGAATGGGACCGATTTGCAGGCTATTCTGGATGAAATGGCGGCTGAAGAGATGGAAAATATCGAATTATGCTTTGTTTTGGTGAACAAAACGAACTGTGGAGCGGTTAAAAAGGCTGAAAATGCCCATATTCCGGTCATTTTTCTTCCGGAAAGAGGTGAAAATGGTGAAAAAATTGATCGGGAAACCTATGGTCGGCAGATCGATGACGCGTGTCGGGAATTTGGCATTGATCTGATCGTTTTAGTCGGCTGGATGCGCATTTTGTCGCCCTGGTTCGTGCGTAAGTGGAAGAAAAAGATCATCAACATCCATCCTTCATTACTCCCCAAGTACCCCGGCATGGACCTGGATGTCCATCAGGCTGTACTGGCCGCAGGGGAAAAAGAATCGGGCATGACCATCCATTATGTGGATGAAGGGGTGGATTCAGGGGAGATTATTCTCCAAAAAACCGTAGAGATTGCCCCTGGGGAAACCAAAGAGAGCCTGAAAGAGAAGGTTCAGGAGTTGGAAAAAAAATGGTACCCAGCTGTCATTCGACAGCTCAGGAATAAGATGGCAAATGAAGGGTAGAATGACGATTACCGGGGCAGATGAAAAAGTTTACTTACCCTTTTCTTCAGTTCTTCCTCAGAGAGTTTGTCCGCCGTTTCAACCGCTTTGAGCTTAGGACCCAGCTCATGGTGCTCTCTGATCTCACCCTCCAGCTCGCTTTTCGCGATACCGGGGCCTAAAATGATGATTTCATCCGCGTCTCTCAGTGAGCTGATGATATTGTCGCAAAAGTCATCCATTTCCTTGGATCGGCGTCTCATATTTGAACCCTGGTCCGTGAGGGTAAGGTGCTCGCCATCGCTTTGTCCCGAGTGATGATGAGGTTCGACCTCAGACACCAGCTCGTGGATAGTCATGTTTTCCCCACTGGGGTTAGTTTTCACAAGAAAGGCGTGGGCGTAGTCGACCCAGACTCCATAGAGGTTCATGGTGGTAGTGGATAATGTTACCAAAAGCCCAGCTAGCTTAACCCAATACCCATGGCTAAAGCAATCACGACCCCGATCATTCTCAATTAATTTGGTACGCCCGGGGGGATTCGAACCTCCGACCTTTGCCTTAGAAGGGCACTGCTCTATCCAGCTGAGCTACGGGCGCATATATACTCCTCAATTCCCCATTATTCTACGGAAAAATGTTGAAAACACAATTCTCTTGAATCTCTTGCGGAAAGTGGGCAATTTAGGTATCATATCATCCGCAAATCTGCTTTTGATTTGGGCTTCACATCTTCATTTTTCCGATATGCAGAACGACCAAGGACAATCCGGTCAGGGAACCCCTACCCCTCAGGGAGGTGATCAGGGCGCTGCTCCTGCACCCGCTCAGCCAACGCCTCCAACGCCTCCATCACCACCCTCTCCTCCTACTCCTCCAGCGCCCCCTTCACCCCCCACTCCACCCACCGGAGGACAAATGGGAGATCAGGGAGCAACAGCAACGCCTGTCACCGCGGAGCCGGTTTCTGGAGAAGTTGAAGAGGAAAGCTTTCTCCGGCCACGACCTCCTGATACTGAACTGGGGATTGGTACGGTAGGTGATTTTGCGACTGCTATTCTGGTCCCTGCTCACCCTAATACCAATTTTGACGAGTCGTATTTCCTGAAGATGCTTTCCGGATCTATCTCGCTCACGAAAAATGAGAAGAAGAAAATCGTGGAGAGTGTGCCGAAGCTTTCTCAATACCAGATCGATGAGCTGATTAAGATTTTCGAAGAGGAACGACGCAAGTTTGCGGAACTGGACGAAAAACACCAGGTCAAGATCCGTGAGCTTCAGCAAAAGCAAATGGAAGACTGGAAGGATCTGGAGATGGAGAAACAGCAGGCGGAAGGCTCCGCCAAGGCGGAAGCTGAGGCAGCTAAGCTCAGAGATCAACTCATGGGGGGAAGCACTCCTCCTGCTCCACCCACTCCTCCACAAGAACCACCAGCTCAAGCTGCATAAAGAAAAGACTCAGCCGGGATTTCACTCCCGGCTTTTTTTTGCTAGAGTCAATCATACTTAACTCTTTTTATGAAGCTGCTCAAGGATCTTGATCTCAAGGGAAAGCGTGTTTTGTATCGGGTGGATATCAACAGCTCCATCATGAATGGAAAACTTGCTGACGATGACCGAATTCGGGCCATTTTACCTACCGTAAAGCGGATCCTCTCTCGTGGAGCGAAGCAGATTATTTTTCTTGCACACCAGGGTCGGAGCAAGGAGCGGGGGCCTGACACCGTGCTTGATCTTCACGCGAAGCATTTGGGTGAGTTATTGGGGAAGGAAGTGCTGAAACTCGACAGCTGTCGTGATGTGAAAATTCCAGAGAAAGCCCAGCTCGTGATGCTCGAGAATGTGAGACTGGACGATGAGGCGTCTGATGACTCAGGGAAGCGGGAAGCTTTTGCTCGTGTTTTAGCGGGCTATGGCGATGTTTACGTCAATGATGCCTTTGCGGCCTGTCATCGGGATCACGCGAGTATCAGCTTCTTGCCAAAGCTCATGAAGGAGAAGGGAGCCGGATTACTTCTCCAGAGAGAAATCGAGGCTCTCGATCCTCTTTTGAAGGGAAAGATGAAAAAGCCCTTCACGGTCATTATCGGGGGGGCCAAGATCGACACGAAAATAGGACTAATTGAACAGTTTATCGATAAAGGAGCCCGGTTTCTTTTGGGGGGAGGTATCGCCAATACCTTTTTGGCAGCGGAAGGCTATGATGTGGGAGAATCCCTTCAGGAAAAAACCCAATACGATGTGGCCCGAGACGTGGCTATGAGGCTGGATGCGGAAAGCCACCGGCTTTTCTTGCCCAAGGACGTGGTCTGCGCGGATGAAGCCGGGGATCATGTCACCACCATGGATATTCCCATCGATGATGTGATGGGGGATATGAAGATTTTTGACATCGGAGAAAGAGCCATACAGGGCTACGTGAACCTGATTCGGGATTCGGAGACGATCCTGTGGAATGGGCCAGTGGGGCTTACGGAATACCAACCTTTTCGAAAAGGCTCAGAAGCGATCGCCCGGGCCATGGTAAAGAGCGGGGCCACGACGATTGTAGGCGGCGGGGAAAGCGTGGCTTTGATCAATTCGATGGGACTCTCTCACCATCAATTCACCCACGTATCTACCGGTGGGGGAGCGATGCTGGAGTTTTTGGGAGGAAAGAAGCTGCCGGGGATCATGGCGCTTGAAACGTAAGAAAAAATCTCTTAATATCCTCCTTTGATTTCCTTTGCGCCGTGGAGTGTGTGGTGCTGGCAGCTGGAACAGTACTTCTTTCGGGTAAAGGCCTTAATGGTGTCTTTCACCAGACGAATGACGTAGCTGTCTCCAGGATTGTCACATTCCTTGCAGCGGAGAGCGGTATTGGTGCGTTTTCCTCGGGGCATAGGGAAAGAAGAATGAAGGATTCTGATGACTATAGCTTGATCATTGTATAAAAAAGGGGGCTTTTGTCAAAGCTTTCTCTCTTTTATCTCCTTTACGAGTTTTTTCACAAAAGCATCAATCTTTTGAACTTTCTGCTTCCCTGTTTTGTGATCACGAACATTGACGCTTCCGGCCTCCTTTTCCTGATCACCCATGATGAGCATGTAGGGAATTTTGAGCTTTTCAGCATTGCGGATGCGCTTTCCGAGGCTGTCGTCGGGTTCGGCGAGCTGAACGCGGATGCCCTTCTCCTTGAGCTTTTGGAAGACTTCTTTGGCATAGTCCAAATGTGCTTCCGCAATAGGAATCACATGGACTTGCGAAGGAGCCAACCAAGCCGGAAACGCTCCTCCGAAGTGCTCGATGAGGAATCCAATAAGACGTTCATGAGTGGAAAGGGGAGCTCGGTGAATACAAAGTGGTGTCTTTTCCTGGCCATCTGAATCGATGTAGGTGAGGTTAAATTTTTTAGGAACGGAAAAATCGAGTTGATTGGTCGCAAGCGTGAACTCCCGCCCGATCACGGACCAGATCTGGACGTCAATTTTCGGGCCATAAAAAGCTGCTTCGTCTTCGACTTCCACAAAAGGGACGTCTGATTTCTCCATGCATTCCCGGACTTGTTTTTCAGTCTGGATCCAGAGCTCCGGTTCGTCGACGTATTTTTTCCCAAGGCCTTCCTTACTGTGCAGGCTGAGGCGCATCTGATACTTTTTGATTCCGAACACGTTAAAGTAGTATTTATACATGTCGATCACAGCCAGGAATTCTTCACTGAACTGCTCCGGAGTGCAGTAGATGTGGGCGTCATTCATGTTGAGAGAACGGACTCTCATGAGGCCAAACAGAGCTCCGCTGTCTTCGTAGCGATAGCAGTTGCCGTACTCCGCGAGACGAAGGGGTAGCTCTTTGTAGGATCGTGGCCGAACACCGTAAATAATGTGATGGTGAGGACAGTTCATGGCTTTCAGATAGTATTTTTCATTGTCCATCTCCATAGGAGGATACATCGAACCAGCATAGTAGGGTAAGTGGCCGGACGTGAGATAGAGCTGCTCTTTGGCAATGTGAGGAGTTTTCACCCGGCTGTAGCCTCCGGCCTCTTCTCTTTCTTTGGCCAGTTTTTCGATCTCTTCAATGAGAATGGATCCATTTGGCATCCAGAGAGGAAGCCCCGCCCCTACCAAATCGTGAAAGGCAAAAAGCTCCAATTCCTGCCCCAGCTTTCGGTGATCTCGTTTCTTAGCTTCTTCCATCATCTTTTCGTAATCCTCAAGTTCCTTAGCCGTTTCGAAACTGAGGCCGTAAATCCGCTGCATGGAGGCATTGTTTTCGTCCGCCTGCCAGTAGGCTGATGAAATGTGAGTGAGTTTGAAGGATCTGGCATCAACTTCTTTCATCGTTTCCACATGACCCCCTTCACAGAGGTCCACAAAAACCGGTTTTTCTTGCTGAGGGACAAAGTTTTCGTAGAAGCTGACGGTTTTTACACCCTGCTGCCCGACGAACTTCTCTACGAGTTCCACCTTGAAAGGTTGTTTTATTTTTTTGAGGAAGGCGATAGATTCCGGGATGGGCTCCTCACGGCGAAGAAAGGTCTGGCCTTGGTTGACATATTTCCTCATTCTTTTTTCCAGAAGCGGAAGATCTTCCGGGATCAGGGTGCGGGGGAGATGGAAGTCGTAATAAAAACCATTTTCTGTCACGGGCCCTGTCCCCAGCTTGGCATCGGGGAACATGTCGAGCACGGCCTCGGCAAGCATGTGGGCGAGGGAGTGACGGATGTTATAGAGATGAGTGGCCTTGTCGGGTTTCATGGGGTAGGGGTTTAGGGTGGGGTAGAGACGCATTGCTATACGTCTGTACTGGGGTTAAGAGTCGAGAGGTCTTCAGAGGCTCTTGAACCGAGAGCATCTTATACAAAAAAACATCCTCTGGCGAGATTGTTGGGTGTTTTGGGAGCACAAATTATTTAACCTATGGAAACCCGCTGTTTTTCAATCGCAAAGGGGTCCGGAATGCTCAACTTTTCCAGGAGATCCTGAATCATCTCCAAAAATCGGATTGTTTCTATTTTCTGAAGGAGAATCTGGTGATCTCTAAAAACATTGACGCCAAACTGTTCGAGCACTTGTTCGTATTTGTAAATCCAGTCCTGAAAGGGATTAAGGATCAGATCTTCTTTTCTGAGAGCTTCTGCCAGCTGTGGGGAGAGATACCTAGCCAGCTCTCCAATCAGCTTGTAGGACTCCGCGAGGTTTGGAGCTTGTTCCGCTCTGAAACTCCCATCTGAGTACCCGTTCACGATTTCTAACTCGGTCGCTATGGCGATGAGCTTTGCGTAGGGGTCGGTCATCTCCATGTCACTGTAAGGGCTCAGCTCCTGTCGGGCGATATCCTGCGCGCTGATCTTTTCGTTTCTCAACAGTATGAGGGTGATAATGCATACCGCTTTTGCGCGGGTCAGCTCTCCCTCGTAGCTACAGAGTGCCTCCTCTGATCCGGAAAGCTCCTGCTCCAGAAACTGGGCTACCTCGTACTGCTCAGGGCTAAGTCCGAGCGTTTCTGCTGAATTGACTTCCGTTTGGAGAGCCCTAATGTAAGTGGTCAGCTCCTGGGTGCCGCAGTCGTCTACAAAGCAGTTTTTGGCTGCTCCAGAGCCACCAGGCTCTCCATCACCAGTAATACTCCCACCATCATCAATGGTCCCTGAACCACCTGGAATCTCGAAGGGAATCTCTCCGGATGGAGAGGAAAAGCCACTTTGATTTTCGGCTACCAAGGTGCTCACTGACTGCGTCAGTGATGAAGTATTCAACCCCAGAAGATCACTGACAAAAAAACCAATGTAATACAAGGTCCCCGGATTGAGGTTTTGGATACGGGTCTGTACGCGGTCAATATCATAGATCCGGAAAATAATGTTATCCTGATCACTCTCATCACAAGGCTGAGGGTTTTCCTGTGAAAGGCAAATTCCATAATAGTGAACTGGGCCCGTTACCTTGTCCCAGCTGATATCGACGGTGGACTCCGTAATGGAGCTCTGATCTATGCTGAACTGGCCTATCTGAAGAGCTGATCCGGGCTGCGTGGGAGAAGAAACAGTACCTCCATCTGAACCTCCCGTTTGTTGCCGTCTTCCGGTGTCTTCCTGAATACTCAGGTAATAGTCTTCTGTCTCTCCCAGCCCGAAGCAGATATTTTGATTTTGCCCCCCCACGGGACCATAGGTTGCGTTTGCCCCGACACCACCAAGGTCTTCGATCGGCCCTTCAGAGAGCGTCACACGAGCCCATATAGGGTCAAATGTGCCTCCGGGTACAATGTTTAAGATTTCATTGAAAGCTCCCGTGCTCGTGATCAGATGATTGCGAACCGCCCATTCATCACTCCCTCCACAGGATCCCGTGAAAGCAGTGCCATCATTCCAATCGCCATCATGGTTCCAATCGAACCAGACATTGAGGTAGCGACTGGCGCTGCTCGTCGTGCCTTGAACCTGAATGGGAGTCAGTGCACAGAGAGCAAAAGGGCTTGGGGTACTGAGTCCATCGTCCCGGAGATTGACCTGAGCGTCTTCGTCCCGATCTGGCAGATCGAGGAGCGAGTCAATATTGGCAATGACATCTTCATCGAAAGTCTGATCGGCATCAGCCTCATAGCTCTTGCTCGTACCCAGATAATCAGTACTGGCATTGTGACAGAATCCACGGCCGCTTGTCCCCAGAGGCAGGCCAGGATCAAAGACCACTGGAAAATTGGCGGAAACTCCGAAAGGCCCATTTTTTGGATAGGCGGTCATGGTTGTTCCAGGGGAAGGCCCTGTGTGGTTCCGGCTGTCGGGCGCATCTCCAAGCTCACGTTCGATTTCACAACTCGTGTTGCAGCCGTCGCCTGGAGCAATGTTGTTGTCATCACACTCTTCTCCTCCTTCGAGCAGTCCGTTCCCACACTCGATCTCAATCTGACAGCTCGCGTCACATCCATCACCGGGGATAATGTTTCCATCGTCACAGGCTTCGCCCGGATCGATCGATCCGTCTCCACAGGCCGCCTCCACCTGACAGCTTCCGTCACAACCGTCGCCCGGGAGAATATTCCCATCATCACACTGTTCACCCGGGTCTACCACTCCGTCGCCGCAGAATGGCTCAATCTGGCAACTCGCGTCACAGCCGTCGCCTGGAAGAATATTTCCGTCATCACACTCTTCGCCAACATCCAAAACACCATCTCCGCAGAGCGGTGGCGGCTCTATTTGACACGTAGCATCACATCCATCACCAGGAATGATCCCCCCGTCATCGCAGGTTTCCCCAAATTCGATTATCCCATTACCACATACGGCAGCGGCAGAACACAGAGCCGATTCGAAAGACACAGGACTGGTCGCTCCGCTCTTCAGGGCATTGTGAAGGCGAATGCGCCCAACTCCTCCGGCTCCACCATCGTTGAAAGCAACCTGTCGGGCACCTCCAACGCTCTGAACCAGATTATCACCCAAATCCATAGTATGAGCAGCCAGATACAAAGAACCGCCTGATCCTCCGGCTCCATCTCCCCCCGCGCCGTTTTCCGCAGCCGTACCCTGTTGTCCATTATTCGTAATGGTGCCATTGACGGTAAGGGTGTCTGTACCGGCAATCCAAACAATTCCTCCCCCTCGGCCAGCTGGACCACCTTCATGGCCACAATCGTTATCGCTTCCACCACCTCCTCCGCCTGATCCCAGGAAAAGCTTGCTGAGGTCCGCTACTCCGTAAACACTGCCCTGTATAGCGCGAGTTGCCCCATGACAGTACGTTTCCGTGTTTCCTTCTTCTCCTAACGTCCCATAGCTTCCGCCCGCGCCACCGGCACCGCCACAGCTTCCGGTATCTCCGTGCCCACCGCCTCCGCCGCCTTCATTGGCCGATACGCTTCTTACTCCATTTCCTTCAAAGGAAGTCCCCTGAAAACCGTCACGAGATCCGGCCGTGCATATTCCTCGTGCCCCCCCTAAAAATCCAGTATTGCTCGCGGTAATGGTCCCATTAACAATGGTATTCCCCGTGGCCCGAAAGGCAATGACTCCCCCCGCGAGACCAGTCCAGACAGTGGCGGTGATGGAAGCACCCGGATCGACGGTCACATCCGTGTAATTTGGCACCTGTACGATCTGAGTGATCGTGGCCGCGGTGGTGTTTGCTGAAGCAGGGGTGGATGCATATCCGTTGATTAAAGGATTGACAAGGGTAATCGTATTCACAGCAATCGAATCAATCTGAGCAAATTCATAGGTTCCCTCATTCGAACCTGAGGCGTCCTGCATCTGAAGGATCAGGATTTCCTGGTTGTCGGTGAAGGCTAAGGCATCATTGACGGTGATGCTCGAAGCTCCTGACACCACATCGGCTGTCAGATGTGCATAATTGTTGACAATCGTATTGAGAGAAGCCACGGTCAGAGACCCGTCCGAACCATCTCCTGAGAGCTCTGGGGAGCAGCCGATAGGAAGAGTCCCAGTACACTCATAGTTACATCCTCCTGCTACGGTACCATTGGTGGCTCCATCGTCACAGACTGTTTCCGCAACTCCTTCGCCATTGGGACTTTGGATCGTTCCGTCACCACAGAAGGTCAGTGCTGTACAGGTGGCATTACAAGTACCCGAGTCTGTCGCCTCTCCGTCGTCGCAGACTTCCCCCTCTTCGAGGGTCCCGTCACCGCAGACTGCACCGGGGCCTGTAATGATCGTCGTTGTGCCTACGCTGACCGGTGCAATAAATGCTCCCGCAGCCGTTTCTTCAACCGCGTCCTTGTGCCAAGTGTCTCCCGCTGTCGTCTCAGAAAAGGAAATGTTCGTCATCGGAGATTTGCCGGCAATACCATTCGCATACATTTCACGGACCTGATCAGCACTTAGAATACTTGGCAGTACCATGACTTCGTCGATCCGGCCGTCCCACCATTCATTGTAAGCGGTTCGATTGCGCCCCACCACGACTGGAAAGGTATTCGAAACGATGGGGGTAGAAGCGATGGTCGTCGACCCCGCAAGCTCACCATTCACATAAATTCTGGCATTGGTAGCGCTGCAGGTCGAGACCACGTGGTACCATTGGCCCGCTTCGATTGGGACATCAGTGGCTTCGACGGTGGTGTTCCCGCACCAGGCGATGAGGTTCCTATTTGACTCGCGTCGGGTAATCCCCCTAAAGGCACCACCTGAACCAAAATTCCCCTGGGTCACAATCCCATGCCATCCTGATCGAATCTCATCGAAGGCCTGGTCACTGTTGAACCAGGCGGACATCGAAAATGATCCCGCGAAGGCCAGAGTCGGAGAAGTGGGGATCGTGAAGTATTCAAACACGGCGTCATCAAAGTCCCAACAACCACCAAAACCGGACAGACACAATCCACTGGCGGCAGTTCGGAAAGTTGGCGTGCCTGTCGTCGTGGTACTGTTATTCCCATTGCCGCTAATATCAGTAAGGCCAGTGGAGTTCATCGGCCAGTGGGCTGCAGCGTACGGAGAACCGTTCTTTGTCCATACCTCATGCTCCGCGCCAGAGAATCCTCCGGGAGGAGTGAAGGTCGTCTCTACCGTACGATATTCGACTTCGCTTGCCGGCATGGTGAAGTCGCCGGGAACCAACGCCGCAGAAAGGAAATTCTTTGCCAGCTGTGAACCCCCTTCGCTGAAGAATGCTATTCCAAGCGAAACAAGAAGCGTCGGCACGGCCAATGCGCCAAGGACTCGGATTATTTTTTTATTGTTTTTTTTGAACGGCATGGCTTTTTATATGTTTACCATCTGTTCATTATAGCATTTTCTAGTCTTGAATACGAGATTTTTTTGGTCTTTTTTTACCTCTCATCAGTTTTCGATGATGATAACGTGATGCCCCGTGGCCGATAAAAATCGGGGAACGTCTTCGCTCTTCAGACACCATGTGCTCGTATTGATCAGCGGATGGGACTGGAACCATTCTGGATCGAGAAGATCGCTGTCAATAAAGACCGTCGTTAGTTTTTGAGTGTCATTGATGAGGGCCAGGATTCCGACCGAACCAGGCTCTATCCCGAGAACTTCTTTGAGGCGGCGTTCCGACGCGAAGCTCAGGCTCTTTTCTCCAGCGATATCGGCCATTTGCTGAATACTGAGTCGTTTGTCCTGGGCGAGGCTGAATAAAAAATATTTTTTCCCTTTCGCGTCGCGTAGAAAGAGGTTTTTGTTCTTTTTGCCGGGCATGGGTGGGCACAGGCGCTCGGCCTCTTCGCAGGTGAAGACGGGTGGGTGCGTGAACTCCTGAAATTCGATGCTGAGCTGGTGGAGGAGGTCTTTGGTGGTTTGTGATGGGTTCATTGTTTCTGAGAAGATCCAACCTTCACTATATCATTGTAGACTCCACCAGCGGTCACTCTTTTCCCTGCGCCTGGGCCTCTTTTGATGTCCGGACTATTGCCGTCGTAGTACTCCGTACTGATGGCAATGCTGTTGTCGGCGCCGGAAAGTCCTGCAAAAGGGTGATTTTTGGGAACTGCCTCAAGAGCGACCTTAGCACTCTGCTCGTCCTTGCTAAAACGGGCAATATATCGAAGTGCTTTTCCTTCTTGTTCAGCCTTGAGTCTCATTGTTTCGAAATGGGAGTCCATTTTTTTCAGCTCTGTGAAGAATTCTTCCACGCTTCCTGCCTGATGACATGCATCGTTGAGAAGGCCTTGGACTTGGATGTTCCCTGGCTCTAGATCATACCCACTCTCGCGAGCCAATATGAGGATCTTTCGTGCCACATCCATTCCGTTCAGATCGTCGCGCGGATCTGACTCCGTGTACCCGGCTTGTTTGGCTTCTTTCACCACTTCACTAAAGGGTTTTGTCCCGTCAAAAGTGTTGAAGATATAACTGAGCGTCCCAGAGAGCACGGCTTCGATGCGATTAATCTGATCTCCCTGATCCCTCAATTCCTTGATTCTGCTAATCACGCCGAGACCCGCTGCTGCAGTAGTATCGAAGCGCAGGCCCACTTTCTTCTCTTCTGCTGCTTTTTTGAGCCCCTTATATTTTTCTAATTCCCCCGTCATGGCTTTCTTGTTTGGCGTCACAATTGAAATGCTCGCACGGAGGATTGATTCATAGAGCTCGGTGATCGTTTCTTCGGCAGTGCAATCTACAAAAACTGCATTGGGAAGATCCATTTGTTTCATCTTTTCAGTAAAATTCGTGAAGCTCATTTCCCCGCCTTTTGTGAGAAGCGCCTTTTCCCATTCGTTCAAGCCTATCCCCTGCGAATTTAAGAACATCTTTTTACTGCTGGCCACCCCTGACAATACAATCTTGAGTTTGTTTCGAACCCACAGTTGCTCGACTGTTGTTCTCACTTGTTCGAGCAGCGTTTTCCCAATATTCCCCGTGGCTCCAACAACAAAGAGTCGAAGGATGTGTTCAAAAAACTTATCATGGACCGCCTGAAGAGCCTTATCCAACTTTTGTCTTTTGATCACGGCTGAAATACTGTTTTCCGAAGACCCTTGCGCTACGGCATGGATATTTACCCCTGCGTTGCCCAACGCCGTTGCGAATTGGCCCATCATGCCATGGGTTCCTATCATCCCATCTCCAACAACAGAGATAATTGCAAAGTCTCCTTCCGATTCAACTGTCATGAGACCTTGGTGGTCTTCTCGGTAAAACTCATCTTCAATGGCTTTCTTTGCTTTTTTCTCGTCGCTTGGATTCACCGCCACGCAAATGTTATTTTCTGAGGCGTCTTGTACTGCCAGAATCACATTCACACCCGATTTGCTCAAAGCCTCATACAGCCTCGCTGAAGTCCCTATAACACCCCTAAGCCCAGGCCCTTTGAGCGTCACCAACGACACCTCTTCGAGAGAGCTTATCCCTTTCACGACATCGCCATTTTTCTCGGGGACACGAGACACTAATGTTCCTGAAGTTTCCAGGTCCGTGGTGTTCCTGATTTCAATAGGGATATTTTTCTCCTGAACCGGGACCATTGCTGCCGGATGGATAACCTTCGCGCCAAGTGTTGTGAGCGCCGCCGCTTCATTATAGGACATTTCCATCAGGGCTTTCGCATTGGGCACTCTTTTTGGATCTGCGGTGCAGACCCCGTTTACGTCCTTCTTGTAGAGAACAACCCGATCGACACCGAGTGCCGCCCCAAAAATGGTCGCGGTGTAGTCTGACCCGCCTCTTCCAAGGGTCGTCGTCTGACCGTCGGCGGTTGCCCCAATAAATCCGGTTACTACTTGAATCTTAACTCTCTGCTCCGCCATATAATGCTGAATGTTCTTGTTGGTGACGGCGAAGTCCACCTGTGCGTCTCCGTGATTCTTATCGGTTCTGATAACTTTTCTTGCGTCTAGAAAAGCTACTTCAAGACCTCTCTCCTGAAGATAGTGAGCCACGATGCTTGTTGAAAGGCGCTCTCCACAGCTAAGGATTTTATCGTGAGTGGCTGATGGCAGCTGTCCCAGCTCCGCACAGGCATTGAGGCTTCTTTCGAGCTCTTCGATGGTTTTAAGAATAATAGCCTGAACTTTTCTTTTTTCTTGAGGATCCTCAAAAAGCTGATCAATCGAATCCAGATGTTGCTTCCCCAACTGATAAACAAGGCCTTTGTATTCCTGATCATTGTCTTTAGCCAGATTGGCTGCTTTGATCAACTGGTTCGTCACCTCAGAAAATGCCGAACAGACGACGACAATGGGATCTTCGTTTCCCTGCTGAGTCTTTTCAACGATTGTGGCAACGTTTCTGATCGCGTCTGGAGTACCGACAGAGGTCCCTCCAAATTTCAGGACTTTCATGGGAAGAAAGATTAAGAAGATAAAAAAAACCACCTCATCTGAGGTAGTAGGGGGACATGATCTGCCAGTCATCACACACTACCTCATCAGCGACCCGGTGGTCGTTGTGGTGATAATGGTGGTGGTACTCTGAATGGTGCTCATAATCGTGAGAACTTGCCCGAAGCTTAGCGGGAGAAATAGCAGAGTCAAGCGGGAATTACGTCTATTATTGTCAAATGACGCTGGCCTAAAGACTTTCGACCTTCAGTCCTTTGATCCATTCAAAATCCTTGGGGTTGTTTGTCATGAAAGGCACATCATGCTCCATGGCTGTTGCCGCGATGAGGCTATCGATTTTCAGACTTCGGGATGATTTATTGTGGTCGACCATGAGGACAGCTCCTCGATAAGCGATCTCTGGAGTAACCCGGAAGACGTGATAATAGTCCAAAAAAAACCTAATCTGTTCCCTGTGTTCCTTCAGGGCTCCTAGAAAAATTTCGAAGTAGCTGAGTGCGGAAAGTGCAAATTCTTGATCAGATTGCGAGAGAATCGATAGCGCCCTTTCGTGGAGGGGGCTCTTCGGGTTCAGGGCGTAGATAAGAATATTAGTGTCGAGCAGTTTCATACCTCTTCTTTACTAATACTGATTTCGCTTTACATCCCCCCAACCACCCTTGTCTCGTCTGATGGGGATCACTTTGCCTGAACGTTTGAATTTTTTAAGCCATGCGATTCGCCCCTGGATCTTGAGCTGTCGCATCAGGGCATCGGCAGCAAATGTTGATCTGTCTCCGCTTGGAATGGCTTCCAAACGCTCAACGACCTCGAGAGGAAGGTTGAAAATTACCCTTTTTTTTGACTGTTGTTGGGGACTTGCGGTGGTCATGACTGTATAACTTATTATGCAATTGAATGATATCATGGCAGTCATAATAACTCAACAGAAAAACGCTCGGCGGAGTATCATATTTGCGTTTTGGAATGTTTTATCCTATTCTTTCAGCCCCCATCTGAGAGATGGCTTCCCTGCCTTGGTAGGGGAGAGGAAAGTCCGGACTCCACCTGGCAAATTCAGTCGCTAACGGCGACCGTGTCGGCAGAAATGTCAGCATAGGACCATTGCCACAGAGACAATACTAGCCGCGGAGCGACTAGCCTGAGCGAAATAACCCATCGACTTCGCTCAGGGTCGCCGCTCCGCGGCGAAAGGTGAAAAGCCCCGTTCAGCGGGGAGGGCCCTGAGTGATTAGGTGCCCTCGGTTAAATTCTGGACGGAGCAAGTTGGGATGGGAAGAGTGGATCAAGCCGCCAGGGGCTCCAGTCTTGCCCAACGCTAGAGCTTCGCGGCAACGCGGAGTCGAGATAGATCATCTCCTCGACAGAATCCGGCTTATGATGATGGGGAAACTCAAAGAAGCCCGAGTGATTGGTCTTCTTTGAGTGCAGGCTTTCTATTCCACATTTCCATCATATTTTTTGAAGCGCTGGAAGACGACGGCCTCGTGATCGTAACCCGACACGTCATCTTCCCGGTATCCGCTCCAGAGAATGACAATATCACGTTGGCTATTCATCGCCACCCCGGGGTACCATTGAGCGTTGTCTGCCGTGCTGTTGACACGGGAAATGCCCTGGGTAAGAGGATTGCCTTCAGGATCGAAGAGCCTGGCAAAGACGTCTCTTCGAGAAGGCAGTAAAACATCATTGGTATCCCAGGCGATGAGGATTTCTCCCTCCTCACTCAGTGCGACGGCAGGATGCTCCTGATCTTTCTCCCGCTTGCTGTTTGCTCTAATTTCAGGACCAGGCGTTCCAACTGGCGAGAAGGTTCGAAAAGAAATATCCCACTTGCGATCATCGTCAAAAAGGGTCTGCCAGACGATCACAAACTCTCCTGTGTTGATCATGTCTATCGAGGGTCTTTTCTGCGGTCGTTCTGGGTTTTCATTGACCAATCGTTCTTCGCCAAGCGCAACGCTATTTTGGTCAAATTGTCTCGCAAAAACTCCCTGCTCGTCTCCTACCCCATTTCCGAACCAGGTGAAGACGGTGGAGCCCGATGCATTCATGGCCACTGAAGGTGAAGATTGTTCACCCACTAGCGTTGTATTGATCAGGGCTTCATCTCCTCGGGGTGCTCCACTGCTATCATACCATCGAGCGTAAATGCCTTCTTCATCATTCGGCCCTGTGCCGAACCACGCCACCACGAAGTCTTCCTCATCATCCATCCCAACGGCTATCCTGGCATCATCCTGAAACTTTGCTTTTGATTGACTATTTATCTCCAGCTCCTCTCCCACCATGGCTCCGGAAGGGTCAAACCGTCGCGCAAACACCTTGCCATTATTCCGACTATACCAGGCCACAACAAAGCTTCCTGCTGCGTTCATGGTCACGCTAGGGGATCCCGGAAGATTATTGCCCGGAGTATTCACCCGAAACTCATTACCCTTAACCCCTCCTTTGTCTCTAAGCTCCTCCGGTGGCACTATCTCCCGTCCTGTCTGGTCATAGCGAACGGCAAAGATGTTTCCTCCTACCCCGGGGTAGCTACTTTCTCCCTGCCGACTTTGCCAGACCACTACTGAAACCCCCGCCTCGTTCATATCGATATTCGGATCGGATTGTTCAAAGCTCGTGAAGGCATTGGCCCTGCTTTCGTCTCCGACCATCTGAACTGCTGGGGTCGTGGGTGCCGTGACCTGACTCTTCAGTGGTGTAAGTGTCGGCTGAAAGCTGATCCAGATGAGCAAGGCTCCAAAAACTGCAATGATGATCATCCATACCAGCGTTTTTTTTGATACGGACCCCGCAATTGTTTTCATACTCTGAGAAGTAAGCACTTACTGGAACTTGGAGGTCGGGTAGCTGGTTGAAAGCTTGTAGAGAAATTCTGCCATCCAGACACGCTTAGCGGGAAGAGCGGGGTCCACAAAGGCCATTTCGGCATCCACGTAGCTGGCAATGGTCTGGTAGGGCTGAAACCACTCTGTGTATCCGGTAATATCTTCCAAATCGTTGAGCAGGGGTTCACTGAGATTGATATAGGACTCTACGACCAGCTTCATCGCCTCAGCCACATTGAGGGTGTCAGCTGGTCTGTACAGGTCGTTGTCGATGATGATTCCCTTTTGGAAAAGGTAGTAGACGAAGTTCGCAAACCAGTCCCTCACCAGGACATCGTTGTAGTTTACCGGAGTCCCTGAATCAACATTCGAGAATTGTCTGAAGCTCATTTCAACGGTGCTTTGATCCGCCACGATCAGGCTCGTCACCTTTGCCGCCTCGGCACGGTTGAGCGAATCGTTAGGCCGAAATAGACCTTCAAATCCTTCCATGACCCCATTTCGGCAGGTGAATTGAGTGTACTGACCGGCCTCTTCCACCGCTGAAATATCCAGGAAATCACATCGTTTTTCGGCGGAATAGACGAATTCGCTCTCGATATCCGCGGGAACAATGGTGAGCATAAAATCTCTCTGAGCAGTCTGAGCTGGCACGCTACTGTCAGAGACCGACATCGTGCCCCGATAACTTCCCAGCTCTGCGGTGGTCGGCGTAAAGCGATAGAAAGGTCCGTCAATGCTCATCTGGGGGAAGGTAGGCAGGTCGGGTTTTTCGCCCGTGAAGGTGTATGTATAGGGCGATCTTCCTTCCCTGGTAAGGAAGCTGGCTTCGCAGATCTGTCCGACCGTGCAGATCTGTTCACTGCCGGTAAAGCTGGGAACCAACTGGAGCAAAATCGGGTTTCCAAATCCATCATAGACGGCGATCTGAAGGCTGAACTCCAGGGTGTCCAGCCCGTCACTGACCGAAAGCTGGTACTGGTAATTGCCGGGGTTCAGCTCGGGGCCCGCCGCCTGAATAAGACCGGCCGGGCTTAGGGTCAGCCCTGAACCGGGAAGATCATACTGGTTGTTCGTATTGAGCGCGCCTCCGACTCTACTCCAAGTATAGTCCAGCGGCTCTTCTCCTCCGGCTGCTTCCATCTGGAATTGGTACTGTAGGAACTGTTGCGCCGGCGGTAAGATCACGAGGTGCTCGATCGTGTGGTTGAGTTTTTGGAGAACCTTCACCAGATCGGGAGGGATGTCCAGTCTCAGCGGTCCGAGCCCAATGGGGTCGGTTTCGTCGTTGTCGAGGAGGTCCTCACAGCCCGGATCGGCAGAGTAGTCGGTCAAGCCGTCGGCGTCATTATCAAGGCCGTCTGAACACTGCGTGAGCACCGGTGGGGGTGGCGGGGGAGGAGGAGGCGTCACCACTACTGCGTTTCCATTGGCATCAAAAAGGATGTTGGAGCTCTCGATAAAGATCGGGAACTCCTGATAGGCGGGGAAGGTCGTGGCCGGAAGGTTGCCGAAGAAAATAGACTTGATGAGAAACTGACCTTCTTGTGTTGGCGAGAAAGGAAGCTCCGCGATAAGGCGTTCATTGCTGGTGAGATGCCCTTGAGGGAATATGGTCGTCAAGATGACCTCCTGTGGGTTATCAGGGTTGATGGTATTGAAGACGTCCAAATCAGGGCTCTGGATGATGAAGGGAGAGCTATTCGTGGGGTTTGCATTTTCAAGCTCCAGGATCAGCCCGAAGACTCTTGCGTCACCGATATATGCGCTGGGACCGGCGCTGATGCTGAGTGTTCCTGCGCTTGGGATACTGAAATTCACGACCGTGGAGCTGAGACGATTGAAGCTGGTGCGCAGAACAGAGGTTCCCAGCTCTGTTCCGGGAAACAGTGCCCTCCAGCTCAGCGCGATGAAGAGGGCTAGACCTCCGATGAGCAGGAAGCTCCGGAGTGGAGAGGTGGAGAGTAATCGTGTTGTGGTTTTTTTTCGTGACACGGCTGATGAAAAATGAAGAATGATTTAGCGCTGGCACAGGGTGAGGAGATCCAGGAGGAGCTGGAAAAAGAAAGGGTCCTCCAAAAAACTTTGGGACGAAGGAAAGGTTTTCACTTGTTGAATACATTGGGTGAGATTATTCGCGGATTGGAAAAAGCTGAGCAGGGGCTCCTCGGTGTAGGTGGGATTTCGAAGCGTGCTCAGGTCCCAATGTCTCCCTGGAGCCAGAGCAATATGCCCTTCCCCTGATTGATCCTGCCCACTGAGAAGATGCCAGTAGAGCTGGCCGTTGATGAGTGGCGTGCCGGTTTTTTTGGGGAGCGCGGCGACTTGCAGAGGTACTCGCTCAACGTTTACCCCATCCCTCTTCTCAATGAAGTAGTTGTTGGGCTGATTGGCAAGAACGCTGATGGGGTATTGAATCATCCCGACCGTGCCACCTGACCCCACGCCAACTCCCGGAAGAGCACGGTCGAAGGGGGGATTCGTTTCGTCGTTATCCTGTGTGTTTTGACAGCCCGTATCGTTCGGATAGTCAATCTTGCTGTCGTTGTCGTTGTCTTGTCCGTCTGAACACTGAGCGGTGATGCTTTGAGCCACGAGATAATCCGGCCCCGGCATAATGCTGAGCATGATCAGGAAGGTGATGACGAGGGCGATGCTGGGGAGGTAGTTTTTCATGAAGGGAGTTGGGGGTAGAGACGCATTGCAATGCGTCTGTACTGGGGGCTAGAAAGCTGCTCCTGAATAGGGAAGTCCACCACTGGTGGAGAGAGCGCTGTGCTGCTCGTAGTCGCCGACAGCCACAATGACGTAATAAACATTATTGTTTGGATCCTTGTACTCTGCTGTAATGATAAAGTTGCCGTCGTCTGCAGGAGACGATCCGCCGATGTAGAGAGATGCGTCTGGAGTGGTCGTGAGTGTCCATCCCGCTGATGGCGCCGCGAAGACCAGGCGTTCATCCTGCTCGAGTGCTGGCTGGATGATGAGCTGAGGTTTGGACAACTGTTGAAATCCTACATTCCGGTCAATAGAAGGATTAATCTCATCATTGTCTATTGGCGCCTGGCAGCCGATATCATCCGGGTAGTCAATTTCCCCATCACCGTCGTTGTCCAGGCCGTCGTTGCACTGCGGATTAGTTTCATTGAGATCCGACGCGCTCTCACATCCAGGGTCGGTTGGAAAGTCGATTTTGCCATCGGCGTCGTTGTCGATAGTGTCCGAGCACTGGGCCAAGGTGCACTCCTGATCGTCACAGGTTCCGTTATTATTTTGGTCCTTACAGACCATCAGGACAGTGCTCATGAAATCGGTCACATGTGCAAGGCTGCTGATGACGATTTGGCCTGCCTGATTCTTGAGGGTTGTACTTGTAGGTGAACCGAGTCCCATCTTTCCTGGTCCTGTCAGAGCAATGGTGACTGTTTGTTCAGTCCAGAGTTTTTGGTCGTTTTGGCCACTGTTATCGATAAAAAAGGTTCCGAGGGCCGTCGCAATGGCGCCAGCGTTGTATGGTCCAAGTTCGTTGACTGCGATACTCAGCTGGGTGGTTTGTTGTTGGAGATTGTAGGTAATAATGGTCGCGGGAAGGAAGGTCCCCGGAAGCGCCCCGAACGCCCCATTCGAGGTGTGGTCTTCGTACCAGTCGATCAACATCCCTCCCCCTTGAAGGTTGGTATAGTTTTGATCAACTGAACCGTTCCAGATCAGCTCGTCGACAAGAGCGCCCCCAATACCGCCGAGGAAAAACCTGTGGTTTCCCCAACAGGTAAGTCCTTGTGGGCAGTCAAACTTCACTCTTTCTACTAGGATTGGAGGGGCGTAAACATTGCCCGTCGTCGGAACCCCAGCGGCATTTCCCCCTTCAATTTTTCCCCCCTCGTCAAACTTGAGCCGGGTTGGGATTTTGTTAGAGATAGTGAAGTTGAGAGTAAGCTGGGTGGTCTGAGGGCTACACAGGTTTCCTTGAGCTCCCGCTGGATTGCCATGCAGTGCTGATGGTGCCAGCCCTATATACCCTCCTAAGACGACCACGAGCACTCCGCTTGTTATAGTGATGGATAAGCCAAGAGACAGTAGCTGATATGTGATATTCTTCATTCGGACGCAAGAAGAGTTGTCGCTCTTATTCTACGGCAAAAGAGGAGTTGTCTGCGGTGCTTTCTCATTGACTGGCTTTGTAAATATTATTTGATTTTTAAAAAGCGGTCTCGTCGCTTGAGACCGCTGTTGATTTATCTTTGAGTGATTTATTTCTCCTTATCTTCCTTGTCGTCTTTCTTCTGCTCATCTTCTTCCACGACTTTTGCGTCAACCACATCTTCTTTCCTCTCCGTCTCTTTTACCTCTACGCCATCCTCACTCTTCATGGCTTCAGCTTGTCCTTGCTCTGCCTGCTGCTGATAGAGCTTTTCGCCGATAGCTTGGGAGGCTTTCAGGAGCTCTTCCGTCGCCTTTTCAATCTCTTCTTTCCCCGCATCCGATTTTTTGAGCAACTCTTTCAGTGCCTCAAGCTTTTCTTGTGGCTCCTTCTTTTCTTCTTCGGTCACCTTGTCGCCCAGGTCACTCATGGATTTTCCTACCTGATAGATAGCTGAGTCGGCCTTGTTTCTTGATTCAGCGGATTCTTTTCTTGCCTTGTCTTCTTCCGCATGGGCCTCAGCCTCTTTCTGCATCTTTTCGATTTCCTCCTCGCTCAGGCCGGAAGAACCTTGGATGGTAATGTGCTGTTCTTTTCCAGTTCCCTTATCCTTGGCTTTGACGTTCAGAATTCCGTTGGCATCGATATCGAAGGTGACCTCCACTTGTGGGACTCCTCGAGGTGCGGGAGAGATGCCATCGAGAATAAATTTCCCAAGAGATTTATTGCCTTCCGCCATTTCCCGCTCCCCCTGGGTCACATGGATTTCAACCGCCGGCTGATTGTCAGCCGCGGTGGAGAAGACCTGACTATGGCTCGTGGGAATGGTGGTGTTTCGCTTGATCATCGGTGTCGCGATGCCTCCCATGGTCTCAATGGACAGGGAAAGGGGGGTCACATCGAGGAGAAGGACGTCCTTTACGTCTCCTTGAAGAATTCCACCCTGGATAGCGGCTCCCATGGCGACGACTTCATCGGGGTTGACGTTTTTGGAAGGTTCTTTCCCAAAAATTTCTTTCACCTTGTCCTGTACCGCAGGCATTCTGGTCATTCCTCCGACGAGAATCACTTCGTTGATGTCCCCCTTACTGAGTCCTGAATCCTTTATCGCTTTTTCACAAGGATCGATTGTTCGCTGAATCAGCTCGGAAACCAACTCTTCCAATTTCGCCCGGCTGAGCTTGACGTTCATGTGCTTTGGCCCGCTCGCGTCCGCAGTAATAAATGGGAGGTTGATGTCGGTTTCGGTGGTTGTCGAAAGCTCTTTTTTCGCCTTCTCTGTCGTCTCCTTGAGTCGCTGCATAGCCATGGGGTCGTTGCTGAGGTCGACTCCCGTGTCGGATTTGAACTGCTTCAAAAGCCATTCGATGATGGCGTGGTCGAAGTCGTCTCCTCCGAGGTGAGTATCTCCATTTGTAGACAACACCTTGGTCACCCCGTCTCCAATCTCGATGATGGAAATATCGAAAGTCCCTCCTCCTAGGTCAAATACCGCAACCGTCAGTTCTTTGCCTTTTTTATCAAGTCCGTAAGCGAAGGCTGCTGCCGTTGGTTCATTGATAATGCGTTCGACCTCAAGACCGGCGATCTTTCCCGCGTCTTTGGTCGCCTGTCTTTGGGAGTCGTTGAAGTAGGCGGGGACCGTAATCACCGCTTTCGTCACTGGCTCACCGAGGAAGGCCTCAGCATCTGCCTTGAGCTTTTGGAGAACCATCGCGGAGATCTCCGCCGGGCGGTGCTGTTTGCCGTCCATCAGAATTTCCGCCTCTCCCTTGGAGCCTTTCGCGACTTTGAAAGGGAAGTTTTTAGACTCTTCGGTGACCTCGTCGAATTGACGTCCGATAAATCGTTTTGCGGAAAAAATGGTGTTTTCCGGGTTTACGACAGCCTGATTTTTTGCCGTCTTCCCCGCGAGACGCTGTCCTTCTCTGACGGCAACAACGGAGGGGGTCGTACGATCGCCTTCCGCGTTTTCGATCACCTTTGGTTTTCCTGCCTCCATAAAGGCAATACAGCTATTGGTCGTCCCAAGGTCGATTCCTATTATTTTTGACATGGCAGTGAATTAAAAATGTAAAATTTAAAAATGGAAAACTTAGCACTCACCAGTATAGAGTGCTAAGTTTTTATGGTCAAGGTTTTTCAGCGTGTTTTTTTTATGCCACTTCAGCAAGTCTCTCCACACGTTTCTGCTTTCGCTTTCTTTGAAAACTGGCGACTTGATTGAGGGGGTGCTGTAGGTTTTGGTCTTTTTCTCTCACCCCTTCCAGGATTTCCTCCATGTTTTCGGCGTTCCAATCCCTTCTTTCGCTTTGTACAATGCCCCTTCCAGATCGTCGGTCTTCCTCGAGGAGTGTTTTCCCGAGCTGGTCGGTAGATCTCATTTTTCGTATTCTTCTTCTTTCCTGATCAGCGACATCGGGGGAAATCTTACCTTCTTTTATGAGGCGATTAAGGAGTCTTGTTTCCCCCTCTAACATCCTTTCATTAAGCTCTTCCTCAACCTCCTTTCGGGTTTCCAGCTCTTCGCCGTCTTTAGTCATCCGGATAGGAGTGTCGGCAGACATGATTTCCTTCGCTTCGTCTTTTTGGAGTTCAAAATCCTTGTCTTCATCGATGGTGACGATGGTGTTTTCATCTTCCAACTCTTCCTCGGTGTAATCCTCCACCTCGTCATGATAAATCACCTTAACCTCTTCTCCTTCCTCCTTCATTACCCGAGAAAAAACGGGTAGGGTTTCAGGGGTATCAATATCTTCCTGGGTGTCACTTGCTGCCTTCATGTGTGCTTGTATGGCGACGTCTTTTGACATCTCCTGATCCAAAAGATCTTGTTCCTCCTCCAGTTGTCCCTCCTCCTCCTGCTCCTCCTGGACAAGATGCTCGTAAATTTTCACAAGTGCCTGATGGGTTTTTTCCGCCTCCTCACTGCTTTTTTTCATGAATGGTGTGATCCATTTCGTCTCTCTTGGTTTTTCCTCCTCGTCTGATCCGCTAAAGGTGGTTTCAAGCCATTCTTTTGTCAGGTTAACGAGGGTTTTGGATGTCTCAAGCGCCATCTCGTGGTCTCCTGATTTAATACTGTCATCCCTGTCTTCTCTGGCATCCTGAACGTGATCAGATTGTTCTTTTTCCCATTGGAGATTTGAAATATCGGTTTCCGCCCACTCAAGATAATCCTGTAGCATGATAGAGTCCGGATAGTGCTCGCAGATTCTCATGTTTCGCTTCATAAGTCTCAAAGCCTTACTGTATTCACCTTCTTCGAAAAGATTCTTTGCTTCCTGGTAGTATCCCGTGCAGAGCTTCGCGGCATTGTTTCTTCGGTCAATGCGACGGATCAGATTCTTTTTTTCTTTTTTCTTTCCTGCCTCATCGAGCTCTTCATAATCCTCACACATTTTTTTTGCCTCTGAACTAAGTTTGCCTTCTTTGCAGTAGTGGGAAGACTCCTGAAGGAGTTCTTCAAACTTTTTCTTCTCTTTCCTGAGGGCTTCGAGCTGTTTCGGAAACTCCCTTTCCGCCATTTTTTCTCGGGTTTCTCCGTTTTTTTCCTGATATTCTTTCATTTTTTTCTTCGCTTCATTTTCCGTTAGGTCCCCGTTTTTTACCGCTTTTTGAAGTTCTTCGTCAAAATCCTCCAGATAGCTTTGCTTCTTTTTAAGGTGTTCTTTAATGAGCTCTGGTGCTCTTTTTTTATCCTCTTCACTCAGGCTGTGAATCCTTCCCCAAAGGGTCATTTTGTCTCGGGTACAGATGATGCCTTTTTTATGCGCGGCATCGAGTTGACGGTCAATGTCTTCTACCTGAGCATCATTTGGGTTTTTTTGGTCTTCTTCTTTTTCTTTCCCTTTTTCGCCATATGCCGGTGCGTCAAAAGCTGCCTGAAGTTCTTCAGCGGTGTCGCTTTCGTTTTCCGTCATGGTGTGTCCGCCCATGCTTGAGATTTTTTAGAGGAACACTATTATAGGACCATACTTTGTCTCTGCAAAGGGTTTTATGATAGAATTCCCCTTGGTTTTTCATGTTCTTTTTTATGTCAGGACACAGTAAGTGGGCTAATATCAAGCATAAAAAGGCTGCGGCTGACTCAAAAAAAGGAAAGGTCTTCACGAGAATGGCGAAGCTGATCACCGTCGCCGCGCAGCAGGGTGGTGGAGATCCAGACACAAACCCCACTCTTCGGGTGGCGATTCAAAAGGCAAAGTCGGCAGGGGTTCCGAATGACAATATTGAAAGGGCGGTAAAAAAGGGGACCGGTGAGCTCAAAGGAGACCGCCTGGAAGAAGTGATTTACGAGGGATACGGACCAGAAGGTGTCGCTATCCTTATTCTGGCACTCACAGACAATACGAACCGCTCCTTAACGAATGTTCGTACCATTATGACAAAAAACCACGGAAACCTTGGTGGAAGTGGTTGTGTAGCCTGGATGTTTGAACGAAAAGGAATTATTGAGGCTGATAAGGTTACCATTGATCATGATGCTTTTGAGCTCGAGTTGATCGACGCCGGTGCGGATGATGTGTTTTGGGAGGGTGCTGCTGTTAGGGTACAAACCAGTCCTGAGGCTTTTGAACAGTGTTTGAAAGTTTTCAACAATCTCCCTGTTCAAAAATCGGAAATCTCGCTTGTGCCTCAAGAGGAAAAAGAAGTGAATGATGTTCAAAAGGGGAAAGAGATTGTGCATCTCATCGAGCTCCTGGAGGATGATGAGGATGTGGACGAGGTTTTTACCAATGCCTCCTTTTCAGAGAGTGTGTTGAAAAGTTTGTGATGGGTGTAAAACCTGTTTGTTGTGATTTTTTGATCTGTGCAAAGAATCTTTTGTTGTTCAGGAGGTCGTGTCGGATCTTCACAAGTTTTGCTTCTTTGTTTTCCGATTTAAATGTTTTCTCTTTTCCCCAGCGCAGTGTTATCAACAGCTTTTGAACAGATTTTATGACTTTTGCACCATTATTAATGGTGATAAGCTCTTTTAGAGCAAGTGGAGGGGAAAAGTTTTTGTGATTCTTATTATGATTATTATTTAATATATATATTCTCTTTAATTCTACTTATTCAACAGCTATGAGAATGAAGTCTGTGCTCTGGATCATGATTATTTTAGGAATTTTTTCATTTATGAATGGGGGTCTTGTTTTTGCTCAAGAACAAGATATTTTAGACGAAACAGCACTTCAGGAAGTGGTGTTTACCCCTACAATACAGTCCGATAACAGTATTGAGGTAGGGAAAAATATTATTTTTAAGGTAGAAACAGTATCACTCCCCGAGGGAGCCAGAGTCTTGGAATACCTGTGGGAGTTTGGTGATGGTGAATTTAGTTCACAGGAAGAAGTGGTGCATATTTTTCGTCGTCCAGGACGGTATAATGTTAAAATCTCCATTTCATGGTTATTTGAAGAGGGAAAGCCGATTCAGTCCTCAGAGTATATCAAAGAAGTCTTTGCCTATGAACGCTCTCTCTTTTTGATTGCCGACCAAAGTCAGAGCATCGAGCGTATTGAGTCGTTAGCAAAGAGTTCTGAAGACCAGAATGTCTATTTGCAGAATATCAGGGCTGCAATCAGTTTACGATTGAAAAATCGTGTTCTTGACCGGATTGAGGAGCACCTCGAGGATATTCAGAAGAGTGAACGAGTTATTCTCTGGACCGATCGGGTCGATCTTATGACGATTTTGAATAGTTTTTCTGGTCGTTTAGATCTCCAACGGAAAGATCTGGTGGTTGTGACAGATGGCAATATCGGACTGATTAAAAATATTTTGTCTGGTGTTTATTCTGTTCTCTCTCCCCAGCGTATTATTATTACCCGACGGGAAGCGTTGGATGAGTTTTTTACCCTTGAGGAAGGGAGAGATGTGGTCGATGTCATTCGATCCAGGGCATATGATGTTGAGGTCATCGATGCTGTTTCCGAGTCTGAATTTAATGTGTTTTCTCTTCCGAGCTACGGAATTTCAGCACTTCAGAAAAGAGGAGTTGAGGATTCCGTCCTTCTTCTTGTTCTCTTTCTTCCTGTTATCATTACTCTGATCACCTTTCTTCGTCTTGTGATCGGGTTTTCTTCCGTTGGCGCACGACTCCCTCTTGTTTTCACCTATTCCTTTCTAGTTTTAGGCTGGCAGGTGGGAATTGTGACGATCGTTGTATTAGCCCTGATCGGTTACCTTATCCGTCTTCTCCTTTCACAACGACATCTCCTTTATACCGCAAAAGTAGGGGTTCAGATTTCCTTTCTTGGTGTTACCCTTCTTTTTATTATGGGAGCTATTCTCTCCCTTACCGATACGACGTTTGATCTCACCAGCTCACTGATACTGGTGATTCTTGCCGCAATGATAGATCGTGTCTCCGGGGTCGAAGGAGAAAAAGGGCTCTGGTCTCTGATAAGAGCTTTTCTTGAGACATTGGTGATTTCATCACTCGGATATCTTCTCGTTTCCTGGGACGTTCTACAAGTTCTCCTGATGTCACATCCGGAGACACTCCTTCTTTTCATTGTCGCCAATTTATTTCTCGGGCGATATACCGGCCTCAGACTATTGGAGTATTTTCGTTTTCGAGATGTCCTTCGGTATACGGAGGAGTGAAATTATTGCAGGCGGGTCCCGTAGTGTACTGTGAGGTAGTATTTCTTATTTTTCAAAACAATCCCTAAGCCAACTTCGTTGAAGTATTTATTCATGACACTGTTGTAGTGAGAGCGGTCTTCTTTATCTTTTTCCCCCATATACATATCAAAGGTTGATTTGATAGCATCGAGGAGTTGCAGGGTGCAATTCGAACCTTCGCAAACAAAAGGCCCCCAACCGATGTTTTCAGTGAAGGTTACGGTGTTGATGTTTTCAAATTCTACACCGATGTTTTTAAACCAATCGGAAATCATATTGTAGTCATAGTATTCTGTTTGGCCTACCCTTTTATGATTTGTTTCATTTCTATCCGCCATTTCCTGTGACCAGAGATAGGCGGTTCGGTTGAGCTCTCTATTGTAGACGTAGTCATGGAGGCCTAGTTTTCGTCTCTCTGTGTTGTACCAGTCAAGCCAGGTTTGGCGGACTGTCTTCATGTCTACATTTCCAATAAAGCGGTCTCCATATCCCTCCAAAGCATTCCCGGGACAAAGGATGGGGATAAAGTCACAAGCGTTTAATGATGGCAGCGTTGAGATCTCTTCTTTGAAGCGCATAATCAGCTCAGCCATTTCACCTCTCGTTATCGGTTGCCAAAGAACACGGACTGTCCCAGGGATGAAATGATGATCACTGAGTGCGACGACAAAGGGGGTAAACCAGTCTTCCCCATCCTCAGCGTCTCTGTGATTGATCCGGAAGGCGACTGTAAGGATTTTGGAGACTTCTACAAAGTTGATGTTATTCACTGGTTGGAATGTCCCATCAGGGTAGCCTTTGATCAGGCCTTCTTCTTTGGCGTAGCAGACATAGCTGGAGAACCAGATATCCTTTTCGATATCAGGGAAGCAGGTGTCGGCAAATTCCGTCGGATTTCTTCCGATCAAAGCTTCAACAATGATTTTCGTGAACTCCGCTCTGTTGACGGGGTTGTCCGGCTTGAAAGTGCCGTCATCGTAGCCTTTCACAATTTCTCGCTCCTGGGCGTAAAGGATAGCCTTATTGTAGGTGTGTTCGGCTGTGTCGTTGAAGGACGTTACAACCTCACAATTCGAGTACCCATATCCAAATGAGCCGCTGTGGCAGTCCTTAGCTGCCTCGACATGGATGACACTAAGGATGGAGAGGGTGATGGTGAGAAGGCCTATGAAAAGTGTACTCAGGTGTCGGTGTTTCATGGGTGTGATGAAAAGATGAATAGAATAGACGAGGATTTTGTTTTTGTATGAATGGTCGGAGTGGCGGGACTTGAACCCACGACCTCTTGCACCCCATGCAAGCGCGCTAGCCAACTGCGCTACACCCCGATGAACAAGGAATGAAATGACGAAGTGAATCGAGAGTGTAGCCAGTCCCGCAAAGCGGAACTTCAGTGCGACTGCGCTACACCCCGATAACAAAGCCCAAGGTACGTCAAGAAAGGCGATAAAACAAGTGATGGCGTTATTTTTTCACTAAACCCATGGTTTTTTCATCAAAAACACGGAGAGGAATTAGGGTCGCGATGAAGACCATGGCTCCAATTCCCACGAGCGGAACGATGTGCAGACTGTTTTGAGCCCACCAAACGAAGAGGCCCATGACGACTGAAGCGAAGAGAATTTTCGCCGGAGTTTTGATTTCGAAGTGAACCGTGATTTCTTTTCGCATTTCTTTCCATGTGAGCCAGATCACGAGTGCTTCCGAGAGAAGGGTTGTGATACCCGCAGCTATGAACCCATACGAAGGAATAAAGAGAAGGTTGGTGATGAGGTTGAAGAGGACTCCAAAGAGATTGATTTTCAAAAGTTTTGCTTGTTTCCCACTGGCGATGAGGACGAAGCTGAAGAGGGTGTTTACGAAGGCGAAGATCGTGGGGAGGAGGAGGAGTTGAAAGGCGATGTCTGCGCCGTAGTATCCAGCCACGTTTCCCGTGAGGAACTCCTGATTCATCACGAAGGCCATAAGCGGTCTCGAGAGGATGACGCCTCCAATAACCATTGGAAGGGTGATGAGAGCGATGAAGTTGAAGGAGAGCTGGATAATTTTTTTTACTTTTTCGCTTGATTCTGCAAAGGCTCGACTAAGTGTTGGAAGGGTTGAGTTCATGAAGTAGATGGGGAAGATTGCGAGCATTTCAATAATGGAGCTTGGGTATCCATAGATCGCGATTTCTTGTTTGTCTCGCATGAAGGAAAGGAGGAGGATATCCATCTTGTAATACATGGTACTGAGGATGATGGCTGCTCCGTAGGGGAGGGCTTCTTTAAAAATCCGTTTCCAATAGTCGAAGCGGAAGTGGGTACGAAATGGGAACCACTTCCGGGTATAATGCCAGGTGATGACGAAGGTCATAAAAGCTCCAGTAATTCCGGCGAAGATGAGGTGGTAGAAAGCATATGGAATATCCTGGAAAAAAATGATGATGGTGATGATATAGGCGGCCATGACGATTTTCCCCAAAGCTAAGGCGATGGTCGGCATGGTCATGCGGAGGTGAACTTGGAGGATGGAGGAGGTGGTGCTGGCCATCATAGTGAGCACGGTGGTAATGGCGGCGATAGTAACGCCAAATTTGACCGTCATGGTGTAGTTTTCGGTTGGGATCAGGAATATGAAGAGTGAGGCCATAACCATCGCGATGAGGATGGTGAAGAATCTCATTCCGAAGAGGTTACCCATGATGAACTGTTGTTCTTCCTGGTCTTTTGCTTGAGACATTTCTCGGACAGCGATCGTAAAGAGCCCGAAATCAGCGATAATGCCAAAAAAAGCGAGGTAGGTGTAGATCAGCTTGTAGTCTGCCGGCAACCCTTCCAAGCCTGGGATACTTTCCAATGAAGTGATGTATTTAATGATCACAATGGAAAGAACCGCGGTCATAATTTTGCCCGCTATCTGGATGGCGGTGTTGGAGAGGATTTTTCTGGCGGTGGACATTAAGAAGGACTATAAAGACGATAATGACAGTAAGGATTATAAGGAATCTTTTAAGATAATGGACTTGTCTGTGGATATTTAAAATGCGGCCTCATTATCCTCGTTATCGTCTTTATAGTCCTTATCGTCTCTCGTTAATGAGTTTTGCTCCGAGGAAATCAGCATGGCCATTCAGAAAGGATTTAATATCAACAGCGTTTTTCCCCGCTAATTGGAGAACTTTGATCAATAGGGATCCTTTTTGGCATTGGACCAGTGTCTGTCCATTCTCCTGAAACACGGTTCCGGGAGGGTGTCCTGACTCGGCATTGGGTAGTGCTGATGCATCCAGGATGGAGAGTTTTTGGTCTTTGAATTGTGTGAAAGCACCGGGCCAAGGGGTGAAGGCTCGGAATTTGTTATATATCTGGATCGCTGACGCTTCGGACCAGCTTATGAGGCCGTCTTCTTTATTGATTTTGTGGCACATTGTGGCGTGGGAAGATTCTTGATCGACGGGCGTGATGTCATCATGGTGGGCGAGCACATGGCTGATGAGTTCGGCACCCCTTTGTGAACAGAGTTTTTCGAGGTCGGGGTATTTCATGTCCGCTGGGAGTGGAAATTCTTCTTGGGCGAAGATCGGACCGGCGTCCATTTCTTTGACCATGCGAATAATGCTGATTCCAGTCTTCTTGTCTCCGTTCAATAGCGCTGATTGCATTGGGGTGGCGCCGCGGTACAGGGGAAGGAGAGAGGGGTGGACGTTGAGGGCGTCTTTTTCGGGAAGAGTTAAAACGGTTTTTGGGAGGTATTCGCCGTAGGCGGCGGTGATTAAAAAGTCAGGAGGATGGGTGGTGATTTTTAATATCCCATTTCTTATATCGAATGCTTTTTGGGGTTGAAGTACGGGGATACCTAATTGTTCCGCTCTGATTTTAACGGGAGGTGCTGTAAGGATTTGCTCACGACCAGTCGGTCGATCAGGCTGGGTGATGACAACTATGATGTCGTGCTCTTCGTGGAGCTTTTCCAGGATGGAGATGGCGAATTCAGGGGTTCCGAGAAAGACGATTTTGGCTTTCATACACTTCGACTAGGGTTCGTACGCCTTTTATAGTAGCGCATTTCTCGAGAACTGAAACTTCGGACACTTATTTTTTTGTCATATATTCCTTTTTCGCTACGATGAGCTCCAAAACTTGAACACCTTCACATGAGTAAACATAAAGGGCAGATCCCCGTTGGTCTCGAGAGGGATATAGACTCCCTCCACGCCGTCGCAGAGTCCCTTATGGCAGAAACGATTGCCAGTCCTCTTATTGACGGTATGGTACAGCTCGAGGATGTCTCTCTTATCCTGAGATTATTAAGAGAAAATCTCGCTTCTCAGGGTAAAGATACTGATGAAAAACTCAGCAGCCTTCTTCCCTTATTGGAGCGAAGGAAGAGAATTTGTGAACTTCTGTTGGGAAAGATTGATCGTGAATACATCAATCAAATCATATCAAAGGCGAATCAGGGTGCTGTTTTTCGCATTGTCAATGAGAGTAATGAGTTTGAAAAAGAACTGAGAAGGGTTGTTGGGAGGGTCGTTCACGGCAATGGCTCGGAGGGACTAACGGTTGGCCCCCGGGAGGCAGAGGCATTGCTGCAGTATAAGTTTTCAATTGGAACCCCCCCGATCACCCCACAAGGCATTGAGACCATTGAGCATCTTGTTTTTGGGGGACGACTGAGGAGCATCTCTGAATTTCGAAATCTCCTTTCGGTCGATGGGGTTGTTTTTGACCGATTTTTGGGTCTTGTTTCACAGATGGTGGAGCAGAGTACACATTACACAACGACATCTGAAAGAGCTGTTTTTGAGTCGGAAGTGACTGACTTTGTCAATTTCGAAGGACTAAGAGGTTTCAAAAAAGTCACGATATCTGGCACTGCGGATACAGCTGTTCGGCTCATTAAAGAACATCTTCTGAGCCAGTATGCCAACGGGAGCAGACCTTTGAATGAGACCTGCCATGCTCTTGATGATGATTTGCTTGCAAAAATGGAGGCGGATAAAAAAAGTCTTTTTGTCGTCAGGCTGCAATCGGTTTCTCATAATGTTTTGAGTAGCGATATCCTATTGGAGAAGTGGAAGGGGGTCATCGGGCGTCTTGTCATCGTGGATGAATCACCGAATGCCAGGGGATCGAGTATGTGTTTTGTGGCGACTATTCAGCCGGAGATCAAGAATCATTTAGAGAAATTTCATATCAAGGATTCCGGAACACCCGCCAATACGCAGATGAATATGAGAAGAATGCTCCAGTATTTTTCCTACGAAGATCTGAGAGAACTCCAGGAAGCGGTTCAGAAAAAGATGCAGCAATATGAGCGAGAGGGTGTTCATGTAGCAGACCCCCAACGGATAAGAAAGCAAGAATGGCAAATGACGGCTCAGAAGGATTACCTGTGTCTCAAGGGTTTTCTGGATTTTTTAAACTTCCTTCGTCGAGTGAAGAGCGGAGAAGATCTTGAAGGGATGGAAGCAGAACTTCGTGAGAACACCAGCAACCTTACCTTTCAGTATTTTTTTAAGGCTCTCGAAGGAAAGGGTTATTGCTGCGTGTCTGTTCCCCAGGGTGGTGGTCGGCGACAGCTCGGTCTTGTGGGAAAGTTTTTTCTTCAGAAGTCACGGGCCGGGGTTGACCGGTTCCAATACGATGATCTTAGAGTATTAAGAGAGAGGCTCGAACACTTGAAAGCCCGACGGGGGGTAGATGCCGAGAGCACTTCGAGTGAGGATTCGGCCCAAAGAAGAGCATTTGCCGATCGAGAAAGCCGACATCGGACCATTCGGAACATCGATCAGCACAAACATCCCGAAGGCCGTCTGATGGCTTTTTTTCGTTCCTTTGTTAACGAGACACTCTATTCGACGGCTGAAAACTCTTCAGCAACCTTGGAGTCTTTGATTCAGCACCTGGATGAAGTTTTAGGGGTCAATATTCCGGGATATCTGAAGGTTCAGGTGACCCAATTACTGAAGCAGTTCGGGATCGAAGAGGCGGCGAAAATGCTTGAACGGGGCTTGTTCCGTGATGCCGCCAATCGTCTTCGGGGGTTTTCAGGGACGGTGAGAAGGGGTGTGAAGGGGGGAGCCGATCTGTTTCAAGGGAGGCTGGATCAGCTTCGGAGAAGGAATCAGCCAGATGATCTGGAGCTGCTGGAGCGACTGTTGAACGACATCGAACATGGATCATTCCGGCCAAACCTCGCTCTTGCTGATGTGAGCTGGACCTTTAGTGATGTCCTGAGTGAGGATGACTACCCCTCGAAAAATGTTCTTCAGCTCACGATGAATGAATCCGGGGATCTGGACTCCTCATCCCTGAAAAAACAATTGGAATCCATGAAAGACCGTCTTGCTGATTTTCCTGAGCTTTTTCGTCTGTACTGCTCCAGTACTCTTCTTATCATCAATGACCCTCACAATCCAAGCTCGAAAGTCATGCCGTATCGGATAAAACTGGAGCTTCTCGATATTGCTTCGGAGTATGGTTTGACGATCTTGTCGGATGAAGCCTATCGGAAGCAGGTCTCGAAGGAAATCAAAGCAGAAAATGGAGATGTGTCCCTCTCTGAGTTTTATGAAATGCATCGGGGGCGTTTTTCCAACCCTATTACCATTTATACTTCGCTTCCGACCACTAAGTGGGCCATGGGAGCAGGGAGAAGGACTGGGGTGGTGGTGACGAATGACCAGGAAACCAATCCTCAGGGTGAGACTTTTGCAGTCTTTGCAGATCGTCAACGAGATGCTACGCACTCCCTGTCTTTGTATTTGGATCAGGCGACCCTGAAGGCCGGTGTAGCTGTAAAAAAGGCTTGCAAGGCTCTCGAGGGAGCTATTACGATACAAGATCCCTTGAAGGTGCTCGATTCGCTTCTTGGAGAGGACTTTTGTCGCCTGGATTCTGATTTATTTTGTCTTCCCCTCTACGAGGCTTTGGTAGAGGCGCGGAACGATTTGGACCATCTTCAGCTTAGGGCAGCTGACTGGAGACATCTGAAGCAGTATACGAATATGCTGATTTCCCGCCTCAAGAACCTGAGGCTTGATAAGCAGACCCAGAGGGATTCTGCCAAGAGGAGCCAGGCTGCTATCGATGCTATCAAGCGGGTTGAAAAAGATTTTCCCGGCATTGAACAACGATGCATCAAGCCGGAAGGACCTTTTTACTTCTGTTTTAAACTCGATGAGCAAGGGGACGACCCTGCTATTCAGCCTTTTTTAGAGGCTATTGCGAGGAGTCGCAAGATCGATGTGGTCCCCCGGCCGAAAGGGTATGTTCGATTTGCCTTCGGTGGAATGGTGGATGGGACCAGAGAGGGATATGAAATGCTTTCCTTAGCTCTTGAGACGGACTTACGGCTGCTTTTAAAATACTGGAAGGCTTTTCGGGAGAAGCGGGCGGAGCTGAACACGAGTCAGGATCTGAATCCTATTGGGAACGCTCTTAAGGATCTGTTTCCCGGAGGAGAGATTGAATTTGCAAGAGCCTTCAGAGATAAATCGCCCTTGATTGAAGCTGTCAAAAAGAACCCTCCTCCTCCTAAGAAAACCATAATACAACGCTTTAGCCCCAGTGTGTCAGATTACCTCACCAGTATCGAGCCGGACTCGCCCGCGACCATCGTGACCCTTCGGAATGTTGACTGTAAGGACGCAAAGAGATTTGTGAGAAGCCGGGCTTTTCAAGATCTCTTTAATCATTACTTACTTCAGGTGAGAGCGCGGATTCCCGCTTTGAAAAAACTGAAAGATGATGAACTGGTTGCCTATTATGGGGCGCATCGTTTTGCTGATAAGTTTGATACTCGCGACTTTAATGATGTTCAGCTTTCTTTGTTCCAGAAAATTGCCGGTATGGTTGCACAGCGATGGTATAGCGATGACACGATTAAGATTTTAGCTCTTCAGTTTTCTCAGGGGACCCACCCCGATCATGTGGCGGATAGTCTTCTGGGTGCTGAGAAAAAGATTGGAGGATTTATTAATGAATTTTTAAAGGCTTTTTTGACTGAAGAGCAGGAGAAGGGGATTAAAGTGAAGCCTTCCTTTCAGGTTGGCTATCAGTCCTTGAGAGGGATTGCGGGTGACGCACGTTTACCGAGCTGGGCTCGGGATCTGGTAGCACGCTCTGAGTTTGCCGGACAGACCATGCCGACCGACCCTTCTCCTGAAATGATCACAGGAGGAACCGCTCGTGTGGCAGGTTTTGAGCGTGGGATATATCGACGAGATGGCGATGGGAATGATGCTCCTCAGCCGGATTATTTTCGATATCGGCTTCAGGAGTTCGTGAATGTTTTGGCTCCGAATGACTATGTCTGTAAGATGGTTCAGGTAGGCCCAAGTCGGCTTATGCTGGTGATGAATCGCTCATACTCTCACTATTTAGCTGAGGAGCTTCGGCTTTTTCCCCAGACAGATGTCTCTTTTGACGACCTGAAAAGCCTGCGTCCCGATGGCGTGAGCTTTCTTGGAATTCCTTCCAAGGTCATGGGAGAAGACTATCGTATTGGATACTTTTTTGATCAGTATGACGATACTCATAAAACGCCTTTGCCGGTGTCTTGGGTCGATAGTGAAGAGATCACGAACTACATGGGGTATCTCAAGAAGCCGATTCTCACGAACGCGAATGAACGTGTGAAGGCGATAGGCGGGCTTCCTGTCCATGGATCAGCGTTGACGATTGAGCTGGAGAATGGACTTCGAAAAACTTTTGTTCTTGCGGGTGATAGTGGGACAGGGAAGTCAGAGACTATTATTGCCATGGTTGAGCAGGTCATTGAAGGACGGGGAGGAGCCCGGAAGGTGAAGTCTATCGAGCTTTTGTCGGGCGATATGCTTTCTTTGTTCACGGGAGACGATGGGCAGATTTATCTCCTGGGGACTGAGTCAGGAGATTTCATGCGGATGACGGATATTAGTGAAAACTGGCAACAACGTTTCAGAGACAAGATATCAACTGCTAGTAAAACCAATAAGGATCATCCGAAAAATCCCAGGACGACTATCAGCAGACTCTGTAATGAAAATTCTTTTTTGCGCCCGACTCGGGTAAATATGTTTTATGTGATTAATAATTTTGAAGAACCTCCAGGCGGAGCTTTTCAGGAGGAAGAAAATCCTGTCACACTCATGACTCAGGACTATCCGAAGGGTTATCGCAGGGAAAAGGGGACCAGTGGGGATCAGCCGAATCTTTTTGCCAGTGTGAAGTTTAGCAAGAATTCTCGACGATCAGAGCTTTTCAGAAAATATCACGAAACGTTGGATGATCTTCTCGGTTGGGACGTGCTTTTGTCTCCCAGTGGGAAGGCCAGGAACGGGATTTTGAAGTTTCGGGAAGTTGCCGGGAAGCGTTTCGAGGCTGACCAGATGGTGCGAGATCTTTTTAAGGGCCAAACAATACTGGAAGATGATCTTTGGAAGCTCTCAGACGCGGGTGGGCAGACCTGGACCATTGAAGATACGGACTATGATCTTTTTCAGAATCAGTATCAGGTTGCGCTGCGGAGTGAACACGGAGAACAAAAAACAACCCTGTTGGACCGTGCCATTTTTGATCGGATCTATAATCCGATCGCGAGCACTTATTGTGGTAATCCTTTCATCGATCCGAGGGGGATGGAGTCTCTTTTGAGGCATTTTGGAGAAAAAATGAAAGATGCCGGGGTCATCACCGGAACATTGTATACCCAGCTCGCGGTAAAGGGTCGTCAATTCAGTGGTCCTGCCCGTGCTTCCCAGGATGTCTTTTCCTTTATCCAGAGGGATCCTCGTATCAATGAACGCTTGCAAAAGCATTGCGCGGTTATCCAAAAGGCTATTACCACCAAATATGGCGGATCGGTCTTTCAGCAAGGTATTCCGGAACAGCTCTGGGCAAGGAACCTCCTTCTATTGGAGCGACAGGAAAGTGATGTTATTCACCTTGTGGAGTCACAGGGGAAGACCATTTCTCTCCGAACACCCTATTTCACCAATCACAAACCGACCAACCGAGCGTTGTTCAACCCTACTCTCATGACGACCGAGACGGAAGAAATGCTGCTTCATATTATTGAGAGCAAAGATTATAATGCTCTTAATCTTGAGGATCTTGATGTGAATACGGCACTGAGAGAGTGTGTCGGTATCCGGAGCTGGGAGAATCGCCAGGAGCTGGTGTACCAGATTTTGTTGGCCTGGGGCAATGTGACGTTGGGGAATACGGAGATTGAAATCAGGCTGAATGTGCAGGAGGTAAAGAAGGCGGAAAAGGTGGCCGATGCGATTATGAAGGAGCGTCAGTCGAGGCATTTGCAGAGGGCTATATAATGTCATTTTTTTTTATGGTTCAAGAAGGTTTGCAATGGGGCAATAGGATAGATAACGGTGGTCTGGTTGGAGAGTTTAAGCTGGAAGAACGGACTGCTGATGTTGAAGGCAAGAGGTTCGTAGTCGTGAACCCAGTGTTTTTGGAACAGCGTAAGGAAATTTTTTCTGCTGTTTCCCCAGGGGATGAGGAGTTGGCTCAAAGCAGGGGGGCATATCAGCAATGGCTTTCCGAGGGCTTATATCATGGAGAAGAAGCTCCATCAGGGATCGATGAAGCTGGTCTTCAGAGAAATCAAGTCTTGAGCTTGCCGGAGAAGGGACAGGTCATGACCGTGATTTTGGAAGGCACTCTTCAGGGTCATTCTGAAGCAGAAATTGTAGCGACTCTTGCCAGGATTGAAGGAGCTCTTGAGGATTTTAAGTCGAAGTTGCGTTCTTTGGGAATCCAGATGACAACGAAGAGGGAGAACCAGACCAATGCTGATTATGCAGTTGACCCAAAGGAATAACAAAAAAGCCCTTATGGAGGGCTCTTCTGATTTATTATGTCCTTTCTTAGTATCGTGCGAAGTGTGCGAAAGCTTTATTAGCCTGAGCCATCTTGAAGATGTCTTGTTTCTTCTTCATGGCGTTTCCGGTGCCTTCATAGGCTTCGATGATCTCATCGGCAAGGCGCTTGGAGAGGGGAGATCCCTTTTTTTCCCTGGTTGAGGACAAGAGCCATCGGAGAGCTAGGGTGAGCTGTCGTTTTGGACGAACTTCCACGGGGATCTGATACACCGATCCTCCGATACGCTTTCCTTTGACTTCCAGGGTTGGGAAGAGGTTTTGCACGGCTTTTTCAAAAGTTTCCTGGGGTTTGTTGTAGCCACGCTTCTGGATGATCTCCATGCTTTCTTTAAAAATCCTTCTGGCGGTGGTTTTTTTACCGTCCAGCATGATGTAGTTGACGAACTTTTCGATCAGATCAGTGGAGTTGTCAGGGACGTGTACGGGGGCTTTTTTGGACATATGGAGTAAGGACGATAAGGACTATAAAGATGATAAGGAGTTCAGTCTTGAGGGCTGAACTGTATCAATGATTGTATTTGTTTTTTTCTTTATCGTCTTTATCGTCCTTATTCTCTTTATCGTCTTTCATCAAGCGTCTTTCTTGGCTCCGTATCGGGAGCGGCCACGTTTACGGTCTTTTACGCCTTCGCAATCAAGACGGCCTCGAACGACGTGGTAACGAACTCCTGGAAGATCTTTCACTCGTCCTCCACGGATCATGACGACCGAGTGTTCCTGAAGATTGTGTCCTTCGCCACCGATGTAGGCGGTCACTTCCATACCATTGGTGAGCTTTACCCTGGCGAATTTTCGGAGTGCTGAGTTCGGTTTCTTTGGCGTCATAGTGCTCACTTTCGTGCAGACTCCCCGCATAAAAGGGTTTCCTCTTTTCATGGTGACCGCTTTCCGTTTCAGGCTGTTCCAGCGGTACTGTAGGGCGGGAGACTTTGATTTTCTGATCTTGGTCGTCCGCGGTTTTCGAATGAGCTGATTGATGGTAGGCATTCTGGTTGCTGGTTATTTGGTTACTTGTTTCTGGCGACTAGTGACCAGAAACCAGGCACTAGCGAACCAGAGGTTGAGCTTTGTTATTTTACGGATTGTTGGGGGCATTGCAAGGAAAAATGTGGGGTGATATGATGAGTTTGATCTTATTCCCCTTATGAACGAAGAGCTTATCAGAACGGTTTTCGAACGACTTTGTGATCTTGTTGTGAGGGGGTCCGAGCAAACAGGACTGTTTTTGCTGGATGCTTTTAGTCTGGAGTCAGATGAAGGGGTGATGATGGTTTTTGTTCTCGATAAAGGCGTTCTTTTGTGCCAAATGGGGTGGGCCTACTTTGCTCCCCGTTGTTTGGAGGATCACGCCCCTTTGACTCTAGATGAGGCCATTACTGCTGTTCAACAGATCAGAGAATGGAATATTCGATAATCAATTGTGATGAAGGACCGTCAGCAACAATTGCTCCTGGCCATTATCGATAACTTTATCAGGACGGCTGTTCCCGTGGGGTCTAAGACCATTGTTACGGAATACAAGCTTCAGGTCTCTTCGGCGACGATTCGAAACGAAATGGCTCGTTTGGAAGAGAAGGGGCTTATTGTTCAGCCCTACACATCCGCTGGCCGAGTCCCTACCGCCAAGGGATACCGTTTTTTTGTCGAGAGCATTAAGGACTCGAAGAAGGAGCAGATTTTGGCTAAAACGGCTTTTGCTCAGAGTCTAGAGCAGTATCAGGACAAGTTGGATCGGCAACAGGTTTATCGAGGCGTAGATATCCTCTCCCAGGTCGTCGACAATATTGCTTTTGCCACGATTCCCGATAATGATCATGCTTTGTTTTTAGGGCTGTCTAAAGTGCTTCGGCAGCCGGAGTTTATGGCACATCCGGAAGTGGCTTCACGGGTGGTCGAGGTGATGGAAAATGAATTCGTGACCTTGCTGGATTCGCTTGAGATTGATCGGGACGTGAGGGTTTATATTGGAGAAGAGAACTTAATTGAGCAGTTTCAGAGTGTGAGCATGCTGGTGACCCGGTATCAGTTGGGAGGGAGGAAGGGGGTTATGGGGGTTTTGGGTCCGATGAGGATGCGGTATTCGTACAATAAGGCGGCGCTCGAGCAGGCGAGGGAGTTTTTGGAGGGGGGTGTCATATGAGGAGTTAGGTTGATGTTGGTGAGTTGAATGGCTATACTCTTGCCTGCTTTTTGTTTTATTACTGCGATACATGGCAGATCAAGATGAACATTCCGATGCCAATGGTTCCGATGCCATCCGCCGCGGCGGACGAATGGATTCGAATGATGCGAATTCGGAGACGCAAGAAGATGATCTGGTGAAAAAAATACAGGATTTAAAGAAGGGAGACGAAAAGACCGTACATGAGACCTATCAGGAGCAGATCCAGGAGCTGACAAGAGTCAAGGACGAGGCTGAGTCAAAAGCTTTGAGGGCGGTAGCTGATCTTCATAACGCTCAGCGTCGGATGGAGGAAGAGAAGTCATCCTTTTCCGCCTTCGCAGCGCAAAAACTGGTGCTTCAGGTGCTTGAAATCTATGAAAACTACCACCGCTTGCTGGAGCATGAGCCGGAGGGGCTTGATGCCGAATGGAAGAAAGGGTTCGAGCTGATTGACTGGCAGTTTCAGAGTTTTCTTGATCAACAAGGGGTGAGTCTGATGGAAGTGAAGGAGGGGGATCAGATCGATCCCGCCAAGCATGAGGTGATGATGACGGGAGAAGGTGATGTTGGAAAGATCCTAGAGATATTTTCCCAGGGGTATGAGATGCGAGGGAGGGTCATAAAGACCGCGAAGGTGAAGGTGGGTCATCGACTCTGAGGCGATCTTACGAGCCCAGGTAAGGCTTAGATGGTTCTGGTCAGCTCAGACTCGAAGAGGAAGGTCAACAAGGATCTACTCTAATCTTGCTTTGTTGGGACCCTCCAGGCGGTCTATTCTCATTTTCACCTGTCTTTTTTCTGCTCTGAGGAAATGATCCTCATTTTCCTCGTCATCTTCTGAAGAGGTGAATTTTTGCTTTTCGGCCTTTTTTGTCAGGTTTTCGAGGATTTGGAGGTTTATCCTTGGATCCGCTTTAGCCATGTGAAGACATAAGAAATAATAATTCGAAGTATTGTAAACTATTACATAGCATTTGTCAACATACGTCATTTTTCACATTATGTTGTCTTTTTGCTTGCTTTTATCGCGAATGGCTTTATAATGCGCGCACTTTAATCATAAGGAGAAATATGGCGTATTCTGATAAAATTGATATTTATTCTGCATATGCATCGTTGGAAGGTGGAGCTGATGAGGAGGTACTAGTTTCTTCTCAGTATGCGGCCATTGCGGCATTGGCCGGTATGGAGTTTTCACGTTTTGTTGAGAAAATAGCGCAAGTTCGTCTGGTCCTGGCTGCTCTGTACGATGAAGAACAGAAAGAGAACCATGTTCAGCAACTCGCTTTTTTTGCTCCTGTTCTGGAAAAGTTGAGATTTGAAAAAAGTGAGCCACTGGCAGATGTTCTCGATATGTTGATCGATTGGCTGGATGGGGAGGATGCCCGGAAGGAAGCTCTACAAGTGTTGAAAAAGGATCTTAGCAAGACGAAGGCAGAGAGACAGACACCCGGTTACTATTGTTTTACTGCTGAGCATTTTGATAGCCTTTGGGAAAATGGAATTCTTGTAGAAGACAATGGGGAGCCTGGAGCTGTTCTGAATCTTTCTACCCTCAAGCTATTGATGGAAGTCGTTTTAGAGTGGCGAAACTCGGATCCCGCTTACTCTGGAGATTGTGATCCGGGAAGAGTTGAAAAGGCCATGTTTGAAATGTCATTTGGGCTTTTGGACAATCCGGAAGTGTTGGATAACGCAATGGAGGCTTTTGCCGCAGATGATGGTCGAGAGAAGCAACCTGCTGAGCCTATTCCTGATGATGGTGAATTTTATCGTGAACTTGATCATGATGATCCTTTGAATGATGCCATCAGTGCTTTTTCAGATGGGGCTGAAGAGGCTGGAGATGAAGAAGATGAAGATGAAGATGCTGATAGTTGGCGGAAGACATGATTGGATGATTGCCAAAAAGCCTGTCAGATTCTGACAGGCTTTTTGGTGTATTGGCGACATGAAATTACGCCACCCCTCTCTTTTCCTTAATCTTCTCTGCCACGTTTGTTGGCACCTTCGCATAGTGGGCAAACTCCATCGAGTAGCTGGCTCTGCCCTGGGACATGGAGCGGATATCGGTGGCGTATCCGAAGAGCTCGGAGAGGGGGACCATGGCATCGATTGTTTTCGCCATGCCCCGATCGCCCATGTGCTGGATCTGCCCCCGGCGGCCGTTCAAATTTCCCATAATGTCTCCCATGTACTCTTCCGGAGTAACGACCTCCACCTTCATCACCGGCTCGAGCAGTACGGGCTTTGCCGCACGCATACCGTCTTTGAAGGCAATAGAAGCAGCCATTTTGAAGGCGAGCTCTGAGGAATCAACTTCGTGGTAGGATCCATCCAGGAGGCTCACTGTGATATCAACCACCGGATATCCGGCGATGACTCCTTTGTTGAGGGCTTCCAGGAGTCCTTTCTGGACACCAGGGATGTATTCTCTGGGGATACGGCCTCCGACCACTTTGTCGACAAATTCATATCCTTCTCCTGGCTCACGGGGTTCCATCTTCATGACGACGTGGCCATATTGTCCACGACCCCCTGTTTGTTTGACGTACTTGTGTTCGGTTTCAACGGTTTCCTGTATGGTTTCCCTGTAGGCAACCTGAGGTTCCCCGACATTGCATTCTACTTTGAACTCTCGTCGCATACGATCGACGATGATATCCAAATGCAGCTCTCCCATTCCGGCAATGATGGTCTGGTTGGTTTCTTCGTCGGTTTTGACCTGGAAGGTAGGGTCTTCTTCGGCGAGCTTGGAGAGAGCGACTCCCATTTTTTCCTGGTCTGCTTTTGTTTTCGGTTCGATGGCAATGCGGATGACGGGCTCTGGGAAAGTGATGTGTTCAAGGACTATAGGGGATTTTTCATCGCAGAGGGTGTCACCTGTCAGGGTGTCCTTCAGCCCTACGACCGCTCCAATATTTCCCGCGGGGATTTCAGTGATTTCTTTTCGGTCATTGGCGTGCATTTGAAGAAGTCGCCCGATACGCTCTTTACTTCGGGAGTTCGTGTTGTAGACATAGCTTCCGCTCTTCAGGGCTCCTGAGTAGACGCGGACGAAGGTGAGTCGTCCCACGAAGGGGTCGGACATGATCTTAAAGGCGAGTGCGGAGGTCGGCTCATTGATGTCTGCTTGTCGAACCATTTCTTTTGTTGCATCTTTGATGTCGTATCCCTTGATCTGACCATTATCGACATCGAGGGGAGATGGGAGGTAGTCTACGATAGCATCCAGCATCAGGAGCACGCCTTTGTTTTTTAGTGATGATCCGCAGAGGAGTGGGTAAAATTGAGCTGTGATAACAGCTGTTCGGATTCCTTTTTTAAGCTCATCTATGGAGACTTCCTGGCCATCGAGGTATTTTTCCATAATGCTCTCGTCAAATTCCGCGACTTTTTCGATGAGGCCTTCCCGGTATTGTTTTGCCTTCTCCTTCATGTCTTCCGGAATTGGGATTTCGTCCATTTTTCGCCCCAGTTCGTCGGCGGAGAAGGAGTAGGCTTTCATCTCGACGAGGTCGATGACTCCGCTGAAATCGGCTTCCGATCCGATGGGGAGCTGAATAGGAGCACAATTGAGGCTCAATCGGTCGTGAATGGATTTCAGAGTCATATAGAAGTCTCCTCCGGTCTTGTCCATTTTGTTGGCGAAGCAGATTCGGGGGACGTTGTACTTGTCGGCTTGTCTCCACACCGTCTCTGATTGTGGCTCCACCCCTTGTGATCCGTCAAACACCGTGACTCCTCCGTCCAGTACACGGAGGGAGCGTTCTACCTCTGCCGTAAAGTCAACGTGGCCAGGTGTATCAATGATATTGATCTGAATTTCTTTCCAGAAGCACGTCGTGGCAGCTGAAGTGATGGTAATTCCTCGCTCTCTTTCCTGCTCCATCCAGTCCATGGTGGCCTCACCTGCATGGACTTCACCGATTTTATGAGTGACCCCGGTATAGAGCAAAACACGCTCTGTGGTGGTTGTTTTTCCGGCATCGATGTGGGCAATGATACCAATATTACGGACTTTCGAGAGGTCGGACATGGAGGAGGGATTAGGAAGTAGGTTGTCGGTTGTAGGAGTAGAGAAACTCGCCTACAGGCAAGCAGAGAGAGTCTATGGTGTTCTGAATTATCGGTCAAGCTCGCTTTGACTTTCGATATTTTTTGTGCGATAATGGTGTGAAGTGAAAAATAAAAATAAAACTATGGGAAAACGTGTGCTTTTGTTGGGTTTATCCTTCTTGATGATCGCACATATGGGATTTGATGCTTATCAAAGGTTCTTTACTGTAGTCCCAGAGGGGACTTCTTTTATGGGGACTGATGTCTCTGGGCTGACGCGCGAGGAGGTATGGTCTCTTGTGGGACGAACTGTTAATACCCTGGAAGAACAGAGCGTAGATCTGCAGGTCTACCTGGGTGATCAGAAAGCAGGGGCTGAGACGCTTTTGCCGAATGAGTTTGGGATTGTGTTTGATGTGGGGACGACGGTTGATCAGCTTATGGTTCAGCATCCTTCCCTTTCTCCGACTCTTCATGGAGTCGCTTTAGCCGAAGGGCGAGAGGGGCTGCCTCCTCAAAGGACGGTGGATGAAGACCTGCTGTCTTCTGTTTTGGATTTGGTCCGATCTTATGAGAGACCGGTCTATAATGCTCAGATCTATCTGAGTGAAGAAACCATGCAGTGGAAGCTCCAGTCGCATCAGATGGGATATCGTCTGGACAAGATAGAGGCCGATCGGCTTCTTCAAAGCCTTCGTGATGTGGTGATCGATGGGTATCAGCAAAGAGAAATCGTGGTGCACCTTAGCGCCGTTGAGCCCCAGGTTTATTCGGAGGATTTGGATGATATTTACGAAAAGGATCTCCAGGAGGTTTTGTATAAGTCTCTTTTTTGGATGGCTGATGGTGAGCGAGTAGATTTTCCCCTGTTTGATGTTCCCTGGTTATTCTCCGTCAATTCAGAGCAACAGCAGCTCGATGTGGCGGAAGGAGTTGTGCGAGACTGGGTCGCTCAATGGGCTCTTACTTATGACAAAAAAGCCGGCTCTGCTCATGTTCGCGAACCGGTCATGCAGGGAAAAGGATTTCTGAAGTCAGAAATGGAAGGAGATCTTTCTGTTGGAAGAAAGCTCAATCAGGATCGACTGGTTCAAGACATTCTTACCGCTCTTTTCGGTGACACGGAAGAAACGGAAATAATTCTGGAAAATGAATTGCTGAGTCCCCATATGATTATGGATGGAGTTGGTGAGCTGACCCTCCTCTCTCAGGGGAAGTCCAGCTACAAGATGGGGAATTACGTCGATAGAATTTTTAATGTCAAAAAGGGATTAGGGCTCTTTGCTGGAGAAGTGATTCCGCCCGGGGGAGAGTTCAGCTTTAATCAGGTCCTCGGTTACATTTTTTATGAAGATGGATGGAGACCCGCGCTGGCGATCTTCGGAGGAGGTGGTGTGCGTGAGGTGCCCGGTGGAGGGCTTTGCCAGGTGTCTACTACGATGTACAGGGCAGCGATCAATGCCGGATTAAAAATTACAGAGAGGAAACCCCATAGTCTGGATGTTTCATATTATCACGAATATGGTTATGGGATCGATGCTACTATATTCCCTCCGGAGAATTTGGATTTGAGGTTTATCAATGATACTCCAGGGCCGATTGTGATCCACTCTTATACGGATCCTGATCTTGAGGAAGCCTACTTTGAATTTTATGGGATCGACGATGGTCGTATCGTGGAGCTTGAACAAACGATCAATCGACAAGTTATTTTACCTCGTCAGGAAGAGTATTCGAATGATTTGCCCGCGGGGACTGAGGAGGTGCTTCGGAATGGGAGAATTGGACGATATATCGAGTGGGATTGGACCGTTCGATGGCCAGACGGGCGGGAGGATCAAAGAAAAATCGAGACGCTGTATCCGGCTGATGCCAAGCAGATTCGGATTGGGACCGGAGGAGTGACGGCGGGGATTCTGAATGGTGTCGGATCGTATTTGTACGGTAATATTTTGGGATCGTTTCGGTAGGATCTGATGTATAGATTATTTTAGCCGATTGCAGATTTTTTCGACTTTTTTGAGATAAGAGTCTTCGTACTCCTGCGTATAGATATTTTTCTTGTCGGTATTGAAGAGCTCGTGGACGGTGATGTCAGTTATTCCGCAAAAGCGAAGGATATTATTTTCCAGGACTTTTTGGGTGTTGCCAAAGATTCTTTTCCCGAGCGCAGGGCCTCCGTAGGTGCGGAAAATAAGGGTTTTTTTTCCTTTGAGGAGTGGGATTACTGATCGGGTTTGAAGTAGGTATCGTATTCCCGGGATCCAGGAGAGAGTCCAGGCTCCAAAGAGCATGAATCGGTTTACAGGGAAAAATCGATAGGCGAAGCGTGAGGTGAAGATGCGGTCCATAAATCCTTTTAGTCGAGCGGGCATGCTGTACCAGTAGGTAGGGTAAATGAAGATGAGGGTATTTGCTCCGGCAATTTTCTCCTGGAGCTTTTTGATTTGGGGATCAATCTTTTTTTCGCTACGGTTGACCATTTGGCCGTACTCCTCTTCCGTCAAACAGGGGTCGAAGTTCATTTCATACAGATCGAGCACTTCGAATTCAATATCGTGACAGCCGAGGGTTCTGGTCACTTTTTTAAGAATTTTTCCGTTGTGTGATTCGTGGCTGGGATGGCAATAGATGATGAGCATGGGTGGTGGTAGGTGGTAGGCGGTAGGGGGTAGAAGATAGGAGAGGGGAGAGGGGAATGTAAAATGTAAAACGAAGAATGAAGAATGAAGAATGAAGAGGGCAGAGACTGAGAGTGCTTCATTGAGTATAGCAAAGAACGCCATGAAAGTGTGGTGTTGTGGATTATCGAGAAATTTCTCAAGCTATTTCCCTTTCTTCGAATTTTTTCCTCATCGCTTTTTGTAGCACCTCCTTCTCCTGCACTGGAAGTTTTTCGATGACTCCCAGGAGTTTGTTGGCGAGGGGAAAATTGTTTTCAAAGGGGGTTTTTTCTATGACCAGTATCTTGTACAAGTTGGGAAATTTTCCAGTTCTCAAAAAACGAATGGCTGTCGTGGGATGTTTGTCAAAGCTGGCTTTTTGCAGTGCTTCACTGTGCAAATTAACAGTTACCGCGGGGTGACACAGGAGAAAGAAAACAACCCTGGGGTTGATGGCGGTATTTTTTTTGATGAGTGCCGTACACAGAGCAAGTTCGGTTGAGTGAATGGCTTCTTTATAGAACTCAAAATCGCTCATTTTTTGTTCATCCTCTGCTTCTGACCCGAGGCTCCTGTACAAGAGCTTCAATTCTAATTCGGGGATGTCTTGGTAGTTATCAATCAGTGGCTTTGGAGCTTCTTCTGGTGGTTTTTCTTCTTCACCTTTTTGCTGGGTTTCTTTTTTTTCTTTCTTCCCAAACACGAAGTTGACGGCTCTTCTGACCCAGCCTTGTGGTTGGTTCTTTTCAAGAAAAGCTCTCAGCGCGGGATCCCCAGCTGAGTTTTGGAAGGAGGGGATTCTTTCTGAGCTTTTACTTCCCTTGCTGATTTCCCACTTTCCTGTTTGATTTTTGAAATCTTCCGGGTGTTTTGCGGCCATGGTGACACCATTTAGGAGGCACCATTTTCGCTTCTTTTCCTCGTTTGTCAAGGGGCGTTTGCCTTACGCCTTCCACTTGATTGAGCAGCCCATGCTGGAGTACTGCTCTTGAGCGGGTTTTTCGCCCTTCAAGAGAGAGTCGATAGCTACCTTGAGATCCTTTTTGGTGACTTTTTCCGGCTCTTTCCAGTTATCGTCGATGCGGCCGTGGTAGGCGAGTCTTTTTTCTTCGCCCCCCTCCAACCCCCGGCCCCTTACAAGGGGAGAAGCCCCCCCAGCTTCAGAATACGAGCCAAATACAAATATATCAGGGGTGCAGACGGCCTGATAGGCTTTTGCAATTTCCTGTTTTTCGTCGTAGAGGTAGGGAAAGGAGATCTTTCTTTCTGTAATAAATTCCTTCATTTTTTCAGGGCTGTCGTCCGGGTAATGGGACCAGTCATTGGCATTGATTCCGATGAGTTGAACGTCTTGTGGCTCGTAGCTGTTTTGGAGCTCAACCAGTCGGTCAATCACTGCGTGGATGTAAGGGCAATGATTACACATGAAGATGATGACGAGCACTTTTCGGCCCGCGAAATCAGAGGGGCAATGGAGTTTGCCGTCCGGATCGGGGAGAGAAAAATCGATGAGAGGGGAGCTGAGGGGGAGTTGTTTGGATTCGAGGAGAGCCATGGGGAAGGATGATAAAGACGATAAGGACTATAAGGAGAGGGAAGAAGTGGGGAAGCAAAGATATCCGGAGGATTCTATTCTAGTCGAAGATGTTGAAAAAGTTTAGGGGTATGGAATTAACTTGGTTTTCAGGTTTCTTATGGAGTTCTGCGCATGTGAAATGTGCACAACTTGTGTGAAAGTTTGAGCTTGGCTTTTGCAAGCCAATGGTGTTTTTTTTGGCTTCAGAACGTCCAAAAATGCTCTTGATTTTCATCATGATGAGCTTTCTGGGGTTGTTTTGCACAGAATGGCAAGACCGGTTCAAGGTACCTTGCTGAGATCCTGCGAACCTTGAACCAGCTAAGAGGGGGGTTAGAATTTGGTTGGATGGCCATGTTTTGCAAGATTTTCTTTTTTGATTCTTGACCATTTCTTGATTTGTAATTCCCTTCGTATTGCTTCGATTTCCGATAAATATTTTTCGAAATAGATGATTTTTATCGGTCTTCTTTTGCGAGTGAAATAAGCTCCTTTCCCTTCATTGTGGGCCTTTTCTCTTTTGGTAATGTTCGAACAATAACCAACGTACAGTGACTTATCTGAACATCGGGCTAGATATACGAAATGGGGATTTTCTATTTTTGGAATATCGAAAGGCATATACTTAATGAGTTAAGCGTATGCCTTTCGACTCGTTTCACTCGCTCAAGGCCCTCGACTCTCTGAATAGGGTGAGATGGTCGGAGACCCCGAGCGAGAACTTGCGAAGCAAGGACGATGGCCCCTCGACTCCATTTCATTTCGCTCGGGGCATTCGACTCCTAAAGAGGGGTGGAACACCATGAGCGAGTTTGAGCGTAGCGAGGACGAGTCGAATGGTGGAGTTGGCGGGAGTCGAACCCGCGTGGAAGGAGTCGGTCTTACAGATCTACCATGATAGGTTGTCCTGAATTTTCGACGAGTCGGATAAGAGACAAACAAAAAGCCCGACTCGCTTAGTTCAAGGTTTTCGTGATCCCGGGCGAACAGACCGGAAGCCTTACCCTCCTAGGTGACACTTCGACCCTCATAGGAGAGGTCTGAGGCGAAGCGACGTCCGAGTTTCGGTCAGACGGTTATGCGGCAAAAGCGAAAGCTGGTGCTACTGGCACGGATGCCAGTTGTTCACCAAGCATTGCGTTTCTGATCGCAGCTAAATTAGTTTTAGCACTTAGTTTTGCGCTGGACGGATCTTCGTGACGATTGCTCGTCAACGCTCGGGGGACAGCGCGACCCCGACATGGCACTGAAAAAACCGGTAGTCTCCCTCTCGATTCCAAGTACAACCCCAGAGATCCCGACGTAGTCGGGAATTTTCAATTTTCAATTTTCAATTTTCAGTTTTTCCTCCGGAGGAGGATCTGCCTCTGGCAGACAATTTTCAGTTTTTCCGCCATAGGCGGATCCCCGCCAGACGAGTGTCGGGCTGGTGCCTCTGGCAGACAATTTTTCCGCCACGAGTGTGGCGATAGGGTGGTGAGAGACTGGTGTCAAGGAGCTCATTTCTGATTATACCTTTATTTGGCTTTATTTCCAGCAAAAAGATGCTAGCCAAACCCTCTTGACGATGATCAAAACACATGTCGTCCCTTCCATCTTGGGTCAGCTTTGATAAGCTTTTTTTGGTATAATGGAGAGAAATAAAATTACATCATTTTCGTCATTTGAAGCGACAGGGTAAATCATATCGGAAGGCAGGATTTTTCTTCTTTTTCGCGGGAGTCTTCCTGGTGACATTTATCACCTTTCAGGGAATTCTTTCCGGGTGGTTTTCCGCTCAAATTTTTCCTGAGCCCGTGAAGTCTTGGTTGGAAGAGCCGTCTTTTGGAGGGGTGAAGGAAGATTATTTCAGTCCCCAGAGTGAGGATGATCTGCGGCGGTATCGGGCTCAGGAGACTGAACAGTATTATTTTTTGGGTCAATATGACCGTGAGCTTTTTTTACCTACGCCAGATGTTTTCGAAGAAGCTGTTCCTTCACCGTCTCCTGCTGAGGGTTCTCTTCCCGCGCAGGATGAGAATATTCAAGGGGGCCCTTCAGACGTTGTCCCAGAAGACTCCGTTGGACCCGCGGAGCAGCCTGTGGTGGAACCCGTGACGGAGCCTGCTGTTGACGAGGTCGTTGATGTGCTTCCCGATGAAACCGTTCCATCTGAAGAAATTTTAGATCCTGTTCCAGCAGAAGTTCCCGTACCGGAGGAATCAGCACCTGAGACGATACCTCCGACTCCTTCCGATAATTCTGAAGAGCCGGTTGGTTTTATTGAAAACTTCTCTCGGAAACTGTCAGGCTTTTTCTCGGCATTATTTTTCTCATGGTCTGAGGCTCCCGCTCAGGTTGTTGAAGTCCCGGTAGAGCCTTCGGTGGGGGATCCCGCTTCGGTACCGGCTGAAGATATTGCCCCCGATGCCGTGATTGATTCAGCCGGGACTCCGCCGGATGAAGTCATTTTTCCTGATGTCATCATTGATTCAGCTGAGACTCCACCGGCTGAAGATATTGCCCCCGATGCCGTGATTGATTCAGCTGAGACTCCACCGGATGAAGTCATTGCTCCCGATGCCGTCATTGATTCAGCCGAGACTCCACCAGATGAGTCTTCAGTACCCGAAGTCTTTCCCTCTGAAGGTTTGCCATCCGAATCAGCGCCTTCTCAGGAATCCGTTTCTCAAAAAGGAGAATATGGTGAGCGACTGAAGCAGCTGCGGCCGGAGTTTTTGGACAATGAAGACTCTATTCTTCTCTTTCATCAGAAAGCTATTCGAGATCTGAGTGACGCTATGATTATGGTGAAAAAAGATTTTTCTCTTGGGCTTCATGCTTTGCGGTTTGATGACGAACAGAAGACGCTCTCCTTTCTTCCCCAAGAGGGATACAATGCTTCCTTTGATTCCGGAATGGTCGTTTTCGCGAATCAAACTCGACCGGAGAGTGTTTCGTATTTCTACGACCGTGATCAAAGAGCCCTCAAGCAATGGGTGTTGTTGAAAGATGGTTTTAATGATGCTTATGAGTTTAGTCGGGAGATTCAGTCAGCCGAGGAATATCACGTGGAAGCTATGGCTGATGGAGGATTTTTCGTGTGGAAGAAAAACTTTCAGGATTCCCGACCTTTTGTGTTTACTCCCCCTCAGCTGATCGATGGATATGGAGAGATCCGTTCGGGCGTCATTGAGGCGAGGTATTTGGATGGTCGTTTTATTCTTCGGATCACTCACCCCGAGGTTTTGACCTTTCCTCTTCTGCTGCAGCAGGATATTTTGATGCCAATTGATCAAAGGGTGGAGGATTCCCAGAATACCGCCCAGTTGAGTTTTCTTTATGATCAGCCTTTTCTTTTTGAAAAAAATCTTGGGCAGTGGGATGACAGTATTGTGTTTGGAGCACAAAAAGATCGCGCTTCTTATTTTTTCCAGAATCGTGAATTGATTGGGACTTGGTTTATTCCTCTTCAGGTTGCTCAGGAATACCAGGCGTTGAGTTTAAACCAGGAGCCTGATCAGTCTGTCATCTCGGAACCCGTCCTTGATGAAGGAGGCAAAGACCCGTCGGCTTTGCCCGACGTGATCCCTGAAGAAGCTTCAAAAGACACTCTTCTGGAGCTTCCAGAATCGTCTTCGGCTGATCTGAGCTGTGAAGATGGTTCCTCTCTGCAGTCGAATATTCTCGAGATGTCTTCATCACCTTTTGTTTTCGGGGCTATTCGGCAGCAATTTGTTGGTGCTCAGACGGAAGAGATTCTCGCGGTCGAAAATTCTTCAGATCAGCAAGTCTCGCCACCACTTCTGTACCGAGTCCTGGGAGATCAGCCTGAGCGGTGGTATCAGGATATTCCTTCAACTCTTGAGCTGCGGTATTCTTCACTGTATCCCGGTATTGACCTGAACATTTTCGGAGAGGGTGTGGGGCTTGATCAATTGTTTACCATTGCTCCTGAGGCTGAAGTGAATGACATTATTCTTCGATTTAATGGGGCAGAACGCCTTCAGGTGACGGAGCAGGGAGATCTTCTGCTCGATTTGGGAGTTTGTCAGATCGGGTTTGATAAGCCTTTGGCCTATCAGGCTTTTCCTGATGGGACACAATTGAAGGATGTGAATTATCAGATGTTGGGGGCAAAAGGGGTTTCCTTTTCAGTCGAAGAATATGATCATGGATTTCCTCTTTCCATGGCGATGAGGATTCACCCTGATCTTTCCTCTTGTATTCCCCCCGCTGATTTAAATTTTGGCTGGTCTCTCCTTCCTTTTCCCGATGAGAAGAGTTTGTACGCGGTTGGACAGATGATGCCCGCTCTGATTTTTCCTCTTCGGACCAGCGAATACCAGTGTCTTTTAGGATCTGATTTTGATCCTGTCGTAGAGCAGGTGGATAGTGCTAACCAACTCCTCTATCGAACCGTCTTTGGAGGAGCCGGGAAAGATCGAGTGGCGGAGGTCACGCTGCACGATACCAATTCTTCTGGTGATTTTTCGGAGGCTATGTCTCCTGATACAGCCGTTTTACATAATAGTATTGATTCCTATCTCCTGCTCAGTGGTGAAACGGACTCTCCTAATTTTCCCATAAGAGCCCTTATGGCCAGTGGAGAGATTGAGAGTATTTTTCCTCAGCCTTTTGAATTGCAGGTGGATGGGAAAGGGAGGCTCTTGTTTGAAGGCGTAGATCTCTTTTCAGTGACACAGTCAGTCTCTCTCGAGATTCCGGAAGACCACATTTCCGAAGTGCCGGTGGACCAGGTTCCTCTCGATCAGCCAAGACGCCCTGATGAAGAACAGCTTCCCGGGGAAGAGACTCCGGTCCTTCCTGGCGAGGGAGCTTTAGTCCCTCCCGGTCAAGAATCTTCAGTGCCGGGAGAAGAGACGGTTCATGGTTCAGCGGAGGAACTTCCGACTGATGTGACTGTTCTTCCTGAAGAATTTCTTCCCAATCCTGAGGTTCTTCCTCCGGGGGAGGGGCAGCTTCCTCCCGATGGCGTTGGCGTGGAGGGTCCCGTTGAGCTTGTTCCTGATTTTTCTCCAGAGCAGTTGCTTTCGGATCTGATCGATCAGATCGTGGTCAATCCCGACCCAGAGCGGTACGATCTTCAGTTTATTCTTTTGGAGCAAAATCTTTACGAGATTCGGATTATCGAGAGGTCATCCGGATTGTTACGAGCGTCTTTTCAGCTGGATTTGACGGAGCTGCTTCAGCAGGCGCAGGAAGAGTATTCGCAGGAGGGGCCTCTCCCCCCCGGACCCCCTGACCCCCTTATCAGGGGGAACTCCTCCGGCTCTGAAGAGATTAGGTCTGAGGGAGATTCAGTGTCTCCGGAGATGGCGCCGGTGTCTCCTGAACCAACGACATTTTTCTATGGCATTCGGAAGGCTTACGCTCAAGGGGTTTCTGATGAGCGTTCGAATCCAAAGTCGGTTCAGAATGAGAACGGAAATAGTCTGAAGCAGTTCTTGCAACAAGGAAAGTTTCAGTTTGTTCCCGGGCTGGAGGTGGAAGGTGATGAGACCCATGTGGTGTTTACGAAACAGAGGACCGTGGAGTCCGCGCGTGATCGATCGCTTTACCTTCCCAATCTTAATCTCGCGGCGGGTGTTTTTATTTGCCCCCGACTTGAGACCAATCTCCTGGAAGAAGTGACGGATGATTGTCCCGGGAGAATTGTTGTTCAGAAGGATCAGATAGGGGTTCCGTTTCGGGTGATCGATGCCGTCGAAGGAGATGTGGAAATTCTGGTTGATCTGGTTGATCAAAAGGGAGATTTGAGGCCATTGGATGAGCTGATGAATGATGTGACGGCGAATTATAAAATTACCGGAACGGCTCTTTCCGGAGCGGGGATCTTTGGGTTTTTGGAGACGAGTTGGTTGGATCTTGATGCTTTTTCTTCTCTCAAAGAACAAGTCGCCGCGTCTTATGAGGCCACTCTTTCGGTTCACCCCGGGACGACCCCTTTGGTGGTGGGGGAATCAGAGGGGTCTTTTTTCCAGGGAGATTTTACTCTTGAAGAGCTTGCTCAAAAAAAAGCACCGTTTCCCTTGGAAGCCCTTTCGGGACTTTCGGAAGACCAATGGTTCGCCAAACGATATGAAACGTTTCGAAAAGCGATCAAACCTTTGGTCTATCAGACCCAGGGATTTATTGAACGGCTTTTTTCCAATCCCACCCTTGATCTCAGCTCCGTCCAGGATCAGCGGAAGTATGGTCGTTTAAGCGACGGAGAAGCGATTGCTCTCAATCTTGTCGAGCAACAGCCGGTGGCCGCTTTTCAGGACGACACGGTTCTTCAGCCTCTTCAGGAGGGAGAAGCGCTCGTGACTTTTTCCAAGGATTTTGTGGGAGGTATCCGGTATTCCGGAGCGCGGGGGAGCATGGTGCTGAAGCCTCTCACGGATGATGTCTATCGGGTGGAAAATCATTATGGACTCTTGAGCTTCGTGAATCAGGAAGGGGCCAATGACATTTTTTCGTATTTTTACGACGCTCAGACCCGCACGCAAAGAGAGTGGTTGGTTCTCCATAATCGGCCAGCCGTTCCTTTTCAGTTTCAGTGGGCTTTGGAAAACCCGGAGCAATATCAGGTCCTGGCCGGGGCGCAAGGAGGGTTTCTTGTCATCCCTCGCGGGGTGGGTGCTGAAGGGGCTTTTTTGGTTGCCGCGCCTTTCTTCATCGACGCTCAGGGTATCCGTCACGATGATCAGATTCTCTTTCGGTACAGCGAGGGTGTCTTTACTCTGAAGCTCCAAGACCAGGACACGATTTCATTTCCGATCGCGATTGATCCTTCCGTGGTGATCCCGGGGAGCACTGCTTTGGCTCAACAGCAGGTGTACCCGATTACCGTGGTTTCTGACGGTGAGGGGATCCCGCTTGCCGCCAAGTCGGTTTCCGTGCTGATCAATGGAGAAATGGCGGACGTTCAAAAAGGGTTGAGTGACGCTTCAGGACAGACCAGTATGATTTTGCCAACCGTGAGCGCCGGAGATGTTTTGAGTTTCTTCTTCGATGATGGTGTTCATCGAGCAGCCACGGTGATCGTGGCCGGAGACACGGCGACAGCTCTTGAGTTGGTGGCGGGACGTGTCAGTATCCGGAGCGACATGAGCGTAGAGTTTACGAACACTCTTTTGGCTCTTGGTTCAGGATCCACGACTTTGTCGGATTTCTACTCCATATCGCCAGAAGGAGGGCTGGTTCTCGCTGAAGGGATGAGTCTTTCCATTGCTTCAGGGACGGTGTATCGCCCGGGAGGAGATGTTTCCGTGACCGACTTGATCAACGAAGGGACTTTTTATCCTGAAGCGAGAACGATTCACGTGTCGGGCAGCTGGATCAATACCAATGTTTTTCACGCGGGGACCAGTACGGTGATTTTCGAAGGAGACGCGGATGGTGTTATCGATTCTTCCGAAGCTTTACATTCCGGTTTTTACGCTCTTCAGATCCTCGGGGGGGCCAGGACGCTTCGGTCTCCTCTTCTGGTCGAGCGCAATATTGATATTCGGGGAGGGTCTTTGACAGGAGCTTTCGACGTGAGCATTTTTGGAGGCAATTTATTTTGTTCTTCGGATTGTTCCCCCGCTCAAGTCACTCTTACGGATGGAGCTTTGGCGTTGGATGGGGGAGGGGTCTTGGGAGGAGAGCAGATGGAGCTTTCTCTCCATGGACTTTTCCTTGATGGACCGACTCCCGGCGCGACGGTGGTTGAAAGTTCTCTGAATATTTCCGAAAATATCACCATAGGGGGTGCTGAGATGGATCGATCTCTGGATCTTCGATCAGCATCTCAACCGATGACGGTGGCCGGGAATTTAACCATTCAAGAAGGGGCGGGTTTACAGTTGGCTGATGGTGTTGAGTATGTGGTGAGCGGAGACTGGGTGAATCGGGGAAGTTTTGAGGCCGGTGCTTCGAAAGTTGTTTTTGCCGGTCCTCAGGCTTCAACGATCTTCGGTGACAACACCTGGCATGATATCGAATCCACTGAGCTAGGAAAGGATATGTATTTCGAGGCGGGGAAGACGCAGACCACGCTTGGATCATTCAGGATCGTAGGGGCGGATGGAATGAATAAAGAAAATCTGATTGAAGTTCGATCCACACGGCAAGGGAAGCTGGTGTATGACGGAGATCAGATCAAGAAGGACGCGGAAGGAAATGTTGTGTATGATGGAGAGCAGTGGATGCTGGATCCGAAGGGGCAAATTGAAATTTCATACGTGATTTGGGGAGGGGCGAATAATCTTTCTGGTCAGTTGATCAAGGTATATCCCTCATTTAGTCATGGGGACAATACGGGTTTTGATCTCGACCCTTCCTGGGACAGTGGATGTGGATCAAATTATAACTGGTCTTGTGATAATAACTGGAATCCGAATGGTCAGCCTACCTCGTCGGATTCTGTAACCTGGGGGGTTGGCTCAGGAAGTACCCCCTCGATTGTGGATCAAAATTATTTGGTGTTGAGTGTCAATGTCGCCACAGCGTGGCTCGGAGGACCTCTTCAGATCACGGGAGGAGAGCTCACGGTTACGAATGATTTTAATATCAGTGGAGATGCGACGGTCAATCTTGGCACACAGCGCCTGACGGTGTCGGGGAATCTGATCCTGGGGGCAGGAGGTCAGGGAATTTTTGCCTATACGGGCACAACGACCCATGGCACCCAGCCCATGATGAGAGTTGCCGGGAATCTGCAGGTGGGAAGTATTGGAACGGCATCCAGTTTTCAGGCTCCTGGAGACGATAACTACTTGAGCGTCGCGGGAAATATCACCACGCCAAATGGAACTTTCGATGCCAATGATGGGAATCTGCAGTTGTATGGGACGACCGATCAATTGGTGGATTCAGGGGTGAGCGTATTGAATAATTTAACCCTCAATAATACCGGAACCTCCGGTACTGATGATTTGGTTTTTTCCGCCACGAATCTGGACGTGAATGGAGTGCTCTGGATCGATGATGGAGATTTGAACGCGACGAACGTGAACGTGGCCAAGTCTCTTATTGTCAATGCCGCGGGGTCGCTGGCGGTCTCCGGCACCTGGACTTTTGACGGGGCGGGGTCTCATAATCTTCGGACGAATAGTCTCAACATGGGTACCGTTGTTTACAATCGACCTTCCGGATCTTTGCATTTGGTGGATACGAATTTTACAGCGAGTTCTCTTACGATAACGGATGGAGGGTTTTATGAGGATGGGTTCAATTCGACGATCAACGGTACTCTGACGGTCAATGGGGGAACGTATTATAAGAGTACCGGGACGACGATGGTGACCGGCTTGACGGTGGCCGGTGGGACTTTTTCGGGTTCCTCCGGAGCCATTGATGTGAATGGGAGCGTGAGCCGGACTTCCGGGACTCTGACGCTGAGCTCCTCCACGACGAACGTGACGGGTGATTTTACGGGCAGCTTTACTCATGGAAGCGGAACGGTGATTTTCGACGGGACGAGCACCCAGACGATCAATTCGGCTTCAAGCTTCAACAATGTGACGGTGAGTAAGACAGGGACTTTGTCCTTGTCGACGAATGCTTTGGCAGCGGCGGGAACGCTGACGGTTTCAGGAGGGACCTATTCTCCAGCGACTCTTGGCACGTCGGTCGCAAACTTGACGGTTGAAGGTACAGGTACTTTCACAGGAGGTTCCGGTATGGTGACCGCGACCGGGAATGTGAGTCGAACAGCAGGGACTTTGACTCTTCCTTCAACGACGACGAATGTCGGAGGTGATTTCACAGGGGTTTTTGCTCACAACAGTGGATCGGTGGTTTTCAATGGAGGATCCGCGCAGGCGATTAATTCGACTTCAAGCTTCAACAATGTGACGGTCAGTAAGACGGGGACTTTGAGCTTGTCGAATGATTTGACGGCATTGGGAACACTGACGATCACGGGCGGGACGTATTCTCCAGGTGGTTATTTTACTTCTGTGACAGGACTTACGACGGTGAGTGGAACCGGAACGTATCTGACTCCGACGGCGGCACAGATTTTCAATGGAGGATTGACCATCTCCGGTGGTACCTACACCGGCTCCACGGGAGCGCTGGCCGTGTATGGAGTGATGACTTTTTCTTCCGGGGCACTGACCGCTCCTTCCGGCCTTTTCTTGGTGAACGGAAACTGGAACCGTACCGGAGGAACCTTCACGCCGGGTACGGGTACCGTGATCTTTGATGGGGCCGTCTTCACGACGCAGACGTTAAATAACGTGGGTTCCGCGTTTTACAGTGTTTCTCATGCCGGCGCCGGAACATTGGCGTTGGTGAGTGACCTCGCTTTGGCCAATGGAGGAACACTGACTCAGTCCGCCGGAATATTTGATACCGAGACGAATTCCAAAGCCGTTACCGTGGGGAGCTCCGGTACCACAAGCACGTTGGCTATTACGGGTGGGACATGGGAAGGAGACGGTGGAACGGGGGCAAATCAAAACATTGTTGTTTGGGGACCGATGTCGGTATCCAATGCCACCTTTAAGAAAAGCTCGAACACCTTGACGGCAAAAACCACCCTGACGGCAGGTCTGAACTCCGGCTCAGGAACGACCACGTTCACTTCAGGCAGCGGTAATATTGATGTTGATTCTCATTTCACCATTCAGAAAGGAGTGTCTGAAACGGTTTCCTTTACCGCACCTTCAGGGACTCTCTTTGTGGGTGGCAACTGGGGGAAGACAGCGGGAACCTTCAATCACAATAATGGAACGGTGACTTTTGATGGCGCGACTCCTCAGTCTATTACAGGAGCTAATACCTTTTATAGCTTTACGAAATCTGTTACCACTGCCGCCACGCTCACTTTTCCAGAGGGCCTGACACAGGCTTTCGTCGCAGGAGGGACGCTGACACTCAATGGAGCTGCCGGGAATCTGCTTTCGATTCGATCTTCTTCCTTATTGGGTGTCCAGGCGAGTATCAACCCTCAGGGAACTCGAAGCATTTCGTATGTGGATGTCCAGGACAATAATAATATCCATGCCACGGCCATCAATCCCGCGAATAGCGTGGACGCGGGAAATACGACGAACTGGTTTACGGACCGGATTTCGGGGAGACTCTATGCCGCGGATGGGACGACTCCTTTGACAGGAAAACTGGTCCAGCTTTGGGTGAATGGGAGCGCGACGGGAGGGGGGAACGACACGACTGATGGGAGTGGAGACTACCTGATTACGGGAACTTCTTTCACTTCAGGTGATGTGTTGACGCTTTTTATTAGTGGGGCCGCGGAAGATGGTGTTACCGTCACGATCTCAAACGCCGTGATCCTGTCAGGGATCGATATCTATCAAAATCATTTGATTGTCCGGGACGAAGATGGCGTGGGTGGAATTTCGAATAGTGATTTGGAGGACTCGAACGGTTCCTTTGGGAGTGCTGATCTCGATTCGATCTATACGACGCCGGGGCCATTAGTCTTGTGTGAGGAGCCCCCCTGTCCCGTTACAATAATCGTGAACAGCGGTAAGACGCTTCTGGTCCCTTCCGGGCATATCTTTGCTCCGAGAGACCAGCTTGTCGTGGAGGGCTCCACAGATATTAAAGGTACCCTGACCCTTCCTTCGATTGGAAAGGGCGTGGTGTACTCACTCTTTTCCGGATCTTTTGCCATTTCATCCGGGGCCGTCGTGAATGGGGGAGGGTTTCCGATGACTTTCGATGGAGCCATTTCAAGCGCCGGAACGTTTACGACGACGACTGATACGATGACGGTGAATGGAGACTTTACCCGAACCGCGGGGACCTTTACGAATAGTGGTAGTCTTACTTTCGCGGGTACCGGGACATCAACGCTGAGCGTGAATGGAGTGAGTGTGGGAAGTATCTCTGTTGATGGCACTTCAAAAACGCTTCAGTTGGGCAGCGCGGCCACGGTGACGACGCTGGTCATTGGCGCTGATGACACGGTGAAGACGGCAGGGAACATCCTGACCGCCACTACTCATAATATTGCCAATGGGGGAGTCCTTGAGGTTCGGTCCGGAACTGATTTTACGGTCACGACTCCTGATACGAATTCCGGGAAAATCCGATACGTGGGCAATGGGAATGATACTGCCAATAATATGAGTATTCGGGATAGCGGTGCTACGGATTACTATAATCTTGAAATTCTTTCGACTGATGTGTCACCCACACCGGATAATTTCCGATTAAGTCTCCCACTCTCTGTAGCCGGGACTTTTACTATTTCAGCCGGGACCTTTAATGCAAATGATCAGCCGGTCACCTCAACCGGATTAGTGACCGTGCAGGGGACTTCCGGAGCGATCTATAATGCCGGTGGAGCGACACAGACTTTCAATGGCGGACTGACGGTGACACGCGCCCTGTTTCAGGGAGGAGCCGGGATCATCGATGTGACGAATGTTTCGATCAGTGATGAGAGCCCACTTCCTCCCGGGGATTTCCATGTCAGTGGTAATTGGGTATTTGATGATACGAATGGTGTATTATGTGTTCCCTCCTGTGGGGCCAAGCTTACTTTTGATGGCAGTGGGACCCAAACGATTGCTGTCCCATCAGAACGGATCAATGAGCTCACCCATTCCGGATCCGGAACGCTTCAGGCGCTTTCCGCCCTGACTATTCTCGATTCATTGGCGGTCTCTTCCGGTGTCCTGGATCTCAATGGTCAGAACCTGACGGCAACAGGCGCTATTTTCTCCAATACCGCCACCGTTCGCGATACGCTGGCCGGAACGATCCTTGGACTGGCTCAGGACCCCTATTCCGGTACCTGGCTGGTGGCGGCGGCGGGGTCCTTGAGAGATCTTGGCGCGACGGATTATTTTGATTTGGACATCAATCCGACGAGCGGGACTGTTTCCAGTTCCGGTACGATTGTTACCACCGGAGATATCGACGCGCAGACGGGGACTTTTGGAGGGACGGCAGATATTACGGTTGGAGGAGGGGATATCGGAGGGGCGGGGGTGATCAATATGACTGGAGGGAAGGTGACGCTTCCGGGAAGTACTTTGGGCGGTACCGGTGGACCGTATACTTTCAATGATGTTGATCTCACCGGGACGGGGACGACGACGGCTCAGGGGACGATTACCGTGAATGGAGCGCTGACCGTGGGGGATGGGACAGCTCATACGCTGGATTTGACAACGAATGACGCGATTTTGGCGGTGAATAACTTGACGGTGGCCGCTCTCGGTGTGGTCAGCGCTTCGGATACTCAGCCTCTGACGATTTTCGGGAACTATACGAATAATGGATCGCTAACTCATAATAATGGGATGGTGGTTTTTACGTCTCCAACGACTGATACGATACTTGATGCGGGACAGACCTATTATGATGTCACGATGAACGCGTCAGGGACGTATCTCCTGGGAGATTTTTTCAGGGTGAATCATCTTGCCACTATTAGCCAAAATACGAGGATCCATGCCACTTCAGGGAGTTATGGAATTCGTTTTGATGGAAGTGTTGACATCGCTGACAGTGTCAATCTGAGTCTGGAGCCAACGGGGGATATTACGATTACGAGTGGCCTGGATAAGATTTATAGTACGGGAGGTAAGGCCGGAACACTGACGATTGGTGAAGGCGCCGGGGGAACAGTCGGTTTCGGTACCGCGGCAACCGGAGTACTTCAGATTTCAACGACGATTCGGGACGCGATTACTTCAGGAGAGATTACGACGCTGAAGGTGACGGGAGGCACGGTTGATCTGAATGCGATTGATTTCAGTTCACGGGTTTTCAACCTCACGATTGACGCGGGGAATATTGGCCTGGAACAGCTGACTTTAGCGACCGATCAAACTTTACGGCTGATTTCGACGGGAACTATTACCGATGATAATGGGTCCACGAATAATGTCACCATTGCCGGGACGGGATCAGTGCTTTTCGACGCGGTGACGAACGTGGGGACGGCTCTGGCCGGTGACGAAATTGAGACCAGTGTTCAAAATCTGGCAGCCCGTACGGTGAGTGGGTATGGGTCGATTTATGTTGCTGAGGCTGATGATTTGGTCGTGGGGTCCGTGGGTGGAATCAATGGCGTGAGTTGTGTTCATTCGGGTCTTCCGGCCATCAATGCCTGTTCTGTTCAGGCGAATGGTGGGATTACGCTGAATCAGGCGATTTCGGGGACTGATATCCCGATCGTGCTGATCGCGGACGCTGATAATAGCGGCGCGGGATCTCTGAGTGGTTCCGGAACCCTGACGACAACGACTTCCGGTGATATTTCTGTTCGTTCTTCCGGGGTAACAAGTCTTGGAGCTATTACATCTGTCGGGGGACTTACGCTGGACGCCGGGACGACGGCTCCGACCTATACCGCCGGAGGGGCGATTTCCGCGACTACTTTGACCATCGCGGCCAATGTCATTCTTGATCTCAATGGCCGGAGTCTGGCGATGACCACTTTGGTAAACAATGGAGCCCTGAAGCTTTGGGGCAATGAGAGTGTAACGGGAGGGGCGGCCGGTGATGGGGAGTGGGTCTTCAGGGGGGATGGGGTAACCAACCCCATGACCTTACCGAATTTGACCTATGAGACGCTGACGATCAATGATCCGACCGCGACGACAACCTTTCAGCCGACCGCGACCTTGAATGTGGGGACGCTGGAGATTACCCAAGGGACTTTCTATCAAAATGGCCAGACGGTGACCGTGACGAATCCCACGACGTTTATTCTGAATGGCGGGACTTATAATCAGAGCGGAACCTTGAATGTGTCCGGTGACATGGATATCCAGGAGGGGACTTTCAATGGCTCCTCTGATCCGATCAATATTACCCGGGATTTTATACAGGGGGTGACGGGGACGGGAGGGACTTTCCATTCCACCTCGGGGACGATGACGGTGGGGAGAAATTTCAATCATCCGCAGGGAACTTTTGATGCCAATGGAGGAACAGTTGATTTTGACACGGCGACCACTGCCGTGATTTCCGGAAATACGACCTGGAATAATCTCTCTTCCGTTGAAGCGGGAGGAAAAAGCATTCAGGTCGCCACCGGCAGTACTCAGACGATCAATGGCGCGCTGACGCTGACGGGGGCTTCCGGAAATGTGATTGCTCTCGCGTCGAATTCAGCAGGGGTGCAGTGGACGATTGATCATCAGGGGACGGAGAGTCTGAGCTATGTGTCGGTCAAAGATTCGGCCTGTACGGTGATGCCGCTAAGTACGGCTATTGACGCGACTGATAACGGATATGATCTTGGGAATAATGGCGTCTGCTGGGTCTTCGAGACGCTCCAGCTGGGAGAAGGGCCGGGCTTCATTCCGCAGACCCAACTGACGACTGCGCAGGATTTGTACTCAGATGTGGTGGGAATTGATTCCGGGGAGATCGGAGCCTACTGGTGGACAGTGGGGGCCTCCAATCTGATGGCGTTGAATATGCCGTTTAATGCGGGGGGAACGCAGACGGATTTTAGTGGGAATGGGAATACGGGGACGACTTATAATATGACGACTCCAAATGGGTATGTCAGCTCGGGGAAAGTGGGGGGGGCGATGAGCTTTGATGGGGTGAATGATTATGTGTCCAGAAGCGATGATTCTGATTTTGACATTTCCAGCGCACTTTCTGTTTCTGTTTGGGTTAATCCTGCTTCCTATGATGCGACGAACCGGTTTATTGTGACAAAGGGGAATGGAGCTGTTGCCTATAATTACACGCTCTTTCTCAGAAATACTGTTGGAGATGTCCAATTTACCGGTGCATCAAGTTCGAGATGGGATAGTCCACCAACAGCGAATCAATGGAATCATATTGTTATTGTCGCAGATTCAACCAATTCGTATGCCTATTTGAACGGAGTTAAACTGACCTGTACTTCAGGATATACCTGTGGCGGATTGGGGTCTGTGAATAATGATCCTCTTTATATCGGTTATAATGGGTATTCGGATAATTATTTCAAGGGATCTCTCGATGAAGTCCAGATCTACCCCCGCGCTCTTAGCGCCGCTCAGGTCGCACAGCTCTGTAATGATGGAGATAGTGACGGTGACTGTAGTGATGGGATAGATGTTGGGCAGGGGTTTGGAGGACCGACGCTCTGGAGCGCTCTCGAGACCTCGGTCGATAATGTGTGGAGTCTGTCGGTGACTCCGATCACGAGTTCAGGAATCGTGGGGTCGACTGTGGTTTCAGCGAATACGGTGGAGATTCTTCCGTACGCGCCGATCACTGATCTGTATCTGGAAGATGGAGTGGTGACGACTTTGTCCACAGTTGAAGATTTGAATGCATTAGATCCTGTCCCCGGTTTAGCCGGGACGGATATTGGAGCCTACACCTGGTCCGTGGATCCGGATGCCGGGGACAATCCGGCCGAGAACGGAACGAGTCCGAGCGCGAATCTGATGGCGTTGAATATGCCGTTTCATTACGGAACAACGCAGACGGATTTTAGTGGGAATAGTCTCAATGGAACTACAGTGGCTGTTGATTATATTTCCGGCGGGAGTTGCAAAGTAGGTGGCTGTTTACGGTTTGATTCTGTTGCTGATGTTGTTGGCTTCGGTGATCCTCAGATCATGGAGGATGTAATTTCAGGCGAGGACAAGAAATTCAGTATGTCTTTTTGGATTAAGCCTTCGGCTGTTATGACCAACAACTTTATTATTGCAAAAGCTGCAGATAGTAGTTGTAGCCAAAATCAACGTTCTTACCTATTAAGGCTCGGTACGGGAAGCAAGCCTGAATTTTTGTGGTATGGCGCTCTTGATGGCACTTCATACCGAGGAGTGTTGGGCTCTACTTCTGTTACCAATACGTCCATTTGGTATCATGTGGTGATGACCTATGATGGGACGATTGATACCAATAATGGACTCGATCGTGTAAAAATATTTGTTAATAATCTTCTGGAAACCACAACGCTGAACTTATCCTTCGGCTCTTTGCTGGGTGCCGCGAACGGTACAGCGCATTTTGCTCTTGGGAATATGTTGACGCCTAGCGGGTCTATTTGTGGTGTTGGGATACCGAGTTTCAACGGTTCCATTGACGAAGTCCAGATCTACCCCCGCGCGCTCAGCGCGGCTCAGATCAGCCAGCTTTATACGAATGGGAACGCGGGGAATGGAGGGCCTACTCTTTGGAGCGCCCTTGAGACATCCGTCGATAATGTGTGGAATCTCTCAGTGACTCCGATCACGAGTTCGGGGGTCGTCGGATCGACTGTTGTTTCAGCCAATACGGTGGAGATTATTCCGTATGCGCCGATCACCGCGCTACAGCTTGGAATAGACAATGGAGGGTTTCAGCAGTCCACGACGGCGACCACGGTTCAGGATATTTGGTCTAACCCAACAGGGCTCTCTTTACCTGATATTGGGGTGTATCGGTGGACAGTTGGGGCATCAAATCTGATGGCGTTGAATATGCCGTTTAATGAGGGGGGAACGCAGACGGATTTTAGTGGGAATGGGAATACTGGGACGGCCACGAATATGGTTTCTCCAAATGGGTATGTCAGTTCGGGAAGGGTTGGGGGAGCGATGAGCTTTGATGGGGTGAATGATTATATAAATGTGCCTCATTCAGCGGTTAATAATTTTGGAAAAACAGATGCATTTACAGGTTCGGCATGGGTTAACGTGACTGATTTTGCCACATTAAGATATATTTTTGCCAAACAGAGGGTGACATCTCCATATGAGGGATACGACTTACAGGTAGCAACAAGCGGAAAAATATGGGTTGAGATGGTTGATACAGCTATAAAAACGAAGCGTATAGAGAGTAATGTCGCTCTCTCGACTGGGACGTGGCAGCACGTTGCATTCACCTATAACGGTTCTGGAGATGCAAGCGGAGTTAAAATATATATTAATGGAGTTAACATCGCTGTAACGGTGTTGTATAACGATGCCTTCACTGCAGATATTAAAAACACATTACCATTATTAATCGGGGCGAGAGATACCGTTTATCAACCCATGAAGGGACTTATCGACGAAGTCCAGATCTACCCCCGTGCTCTCAGCGCGGCTCAGATCAGTCGGCTCTATACTGATGGCGTTGCCGGTTTTGGAGCTCCAACGGTCCTGGCGAATGCTGAGACGTTTAATGGTGATGTTTTCAATCTCATCATCACCCCTCTCGCCAATAACGGTATCTCCGGCACTGCCGTGACTTCGGCCAATACCGTGACGATAGCGCCAGACGTGTATCTTGAGGATGGGTTGGTGGAGGAGTTGAACACGTTAGAAGTTCTGAATTCAACGGTGGACACTCTGGACCCCGGCTCTGTCGGAGCCTATCGGTGGACGACCAATGGGGCCAATGTGATGGCTCTGAATATGCCGTTTAATTCGGGGGCAACTCAGACGGATTTCAGTGGGAATGGGAATACGGGGACGGTGACAGGAGCTGTATACCAGAGCTGTCAGGTCGGAGGATGTTTAAATTTTAATGGGACCACTAATTATGTCCAGACACCCTCTAATTCGACTTTGAATATGAGTGGGGAGCTTACGATATCCGCATGGGTGAATCTTACTGCCGGGGGAGGTCGCGGTATTTTTGAGAAGACTGTTGGTGGGGTGCTGAATACTGACTATTCATTGTTTCTTTCCGGCACATCAACGTATTTTCGAATTCATAATGGTACAAGCTATACCGATCTTATTTACGCGGCTCAGCCTTCTACAGGAGCCTGGCACCATATTCTGGCTGTTAATAGTGTGAGTGGGGGATATCGGAAGATATACATCGATGGAGTTCAGGTGGCGAGTGGAGCTTCTTCCGCTATGCGGACAGGAGGGGATGGGTTGAGTTATATCGGGAGGCTTGCAACCACTGGGTATTATTTTAGTGGAAAGATCGACGAGCTTCAGGTTTATCCCCGCGCGCTCAGCGTCGCTGAAATTATTCAGCTTTGTGATGATGGTGATGGGGATGCTGCAAATGGTACTTGTAATCCTCCAAGTGGAGGTGCAATTGGAGCCGGAGTCGGAGGGCCGACGGCTTGGGTAGCTGCAGAAACCGTTCCGGAACAGCTTTGGGGTTTGACGGTGACACCGATTTCAAGCGCGGGAGTGGTGGGATCAACGACTGCTTCAAGCAATCAGATATTGATTCTGGGGCCGGATATTTCCGGGACTTGTGTGGATTCTTATGGAGGAGCCTCGTGCAGTACTTCTTATACCGTGAAGGTGGCGGTGAATGGAGTGCTTCAGGCGGGAAAGACGACGACCGACTCGGATGGCTCCTGGACGATCCCCGGGGTGACGGCTTCCTCGGGTAATGTGATTACGGTGTTTCTGGATGGAGCTGAGGATAGTGCTGAAGCCGTGGCGGTGGCGAAGTATTTGGGAGCGGGGGAAGCCATGACGGGGCTGGAGCTGGTCAGGACTCATCTGACGCTGGGGAATGGGGTTTCTCAGACCTTGAGTAATGCCGAGGTGGGGTCTTATATTAATTCCGCTGATGAAGACGCTTTTCATGGTCTCGACGGTTCCGCTTTGACCGTGAATGGGGATGGGGGGCTCACCGGCCGTACTCTGACTATTCTGACCGGCACGACCTATCAGCCCGGAGGTGTTGTGAACTCCGGAAACATTATCGTTGAATCCGGTGCTTCTTTCCTCAGTGGAGCGAATAACGTGACGGCGAGCGGTAGTGGCGACCTGACGATTGCCGGTGTTTACACGGCTACGGGATCAAGTACGATCAATGTGGACGGATCACTTATTCTTGAGGCGACGGGAGCGCTCACGCTGGCTTCGAACCTGCTGCAGGTGGCGGTGAACTGGACGAATAATGGAGGCGGCTTCACGGCAGGAACGAGCACGGTTGATTTTGATACGCTTGGGACGAGTCAGATCAGGGGGGACAACACGTTCAATAATTTTAAATCCGAAGTGGCCAGCAAAGCGCTTCGGTTTGAAGAGAACAAGACTCAGACGATTGGTGGTGTGCTGGCGCTGAGTGGACTGGCTACGGGGACAGAGCTTTCGCTCGACTTGATAGATGGGACTTTGCCTTGGTCTTTCGCCGTGACGGCCGCTGATCAGCATGTGTCTTATGTCAGTGTTTCAAACGCTAATGCGATGAGTCATGATATTTATGCTGCGGATTCTATTAGTGGCACCGGTAATGATGATGCAGATGTGCCTCCGACAGACCAGTGGATCTTTTCCTCCATGGCGATCTCAGGAACGGTTTATACCAATGATCCCGAAGCGTCGGGGACGGTGATAAGTGGGAAGACCGTGGTGGTGGCGGTTTTTGATGGGTCGGGAACTCTCGTGGGAACCCAGACGGCTGAGACGAATATGTTTGGAGATTACGCGATCGCGGTTATCCCTGCCTGGCTTTTGTCGGGATATCGAGTGACTATTTTCCTTGATGGGGAGACTGAGAAAGCGGTTACGGTGCTGAAAGTGAATGGGGTGTCGGTGGTCGATGCTGATCTTTATGTTGATCATCTGGTCGTGAGAGATGAGACTGGGACGAGTATCACGAACGCGGATTTGGATGTGGCGCATGATGTGGCTGATTCTGATGTTGACGCGATTTACATGGTGGATGCCACGGTGCCCACGATTCAGTCCGGCAAAGAGCTTTATATCCCGTCTGCTTCGACCTTTGCTCCCGGGGGAAATGTCAATACGCATCATATTCAGAACAAGGGGACTCTGACGGCCGGCGCGAATACGATCACGGTTGGCGGAAACTGGATCAACACCGGAATCTTCACCGCCGGTACCGGCACGGTGACATTCACATCGACTACCGCTCAAACGATTGATTCGACGGGGGCGACGACGAGTGATTTCAGTACGATCGCTTTCAATGGAGTAGGAGGAGAGTGGACGATGAACTCCGCTTTGACCGCGACGACGATGGATCTGCTGAACGGAACAGCAATTATGAATAGCAAAAATCTATCACTGACGACTCTCAATAATAACGGAACGCTGAAACTGGTAGGAGATGAAACGGTGGCCATTACGATGATGGATACTGATACGGGGACGGTGGAGTATTACGGGGGTGGGACGTATGGGGCGTTGGGAGCCGGGAATGCTTACTATGATCTGAGCTTTACGGGAACGGGAAGCTACGATTTAAGTGGCGCTCTGGATGTGAATGGTGATCTTTCTTTGACAGGCGGAGGAGGCGCTTGGTACAGCGGATATTCATATCGGAAGTCGGTGACGATTGACCGAACAAAAGTGGCGGCTACCCAGAGCAATTTCCCGATACTCTTTTCCGTCACGGATCTCGAACTGAAAACCGTGGCAAATGGTGGATATGTTACTCATGCGAATGGTTATGACATTATCTTTACGGATTCGTCGGGGAATAAGCTGGATCATGAGATTGAAAAATATGTTTCTACCACGGGCGAGTTTGTTGCCTGGGTGAGGATTCCGACGCTCTCGAGCATTGTTGATACGAGCATCTATCTTTTTTATGGCAATGGTTCCGTGAGTACTAATCCCAGCGTGAGCGGTACCTGGGATTCAAATTTTAAAGGGGTCTATCATATGCCGAATGGCACCACGCTGAGTGTTACGGATTCTACTTCAAACGGCTACAACGGGACGAACACTGCTGTCACCGCGACCACTGGACAAGTCGATGGAGCCGGTAATTTTAATGGAACGACAGCATATGTTTCCACGGCTCTCGTGCAACCCACGAATAATTTTACCTTTTCAGCGTGGGTACAGACGACGACGGATCATCAAATCGATACTGAGAGCACAAGTACTACCACCGGAACATCCGGTCAGCGATATGTTTTTTGGCCAGGAGGCTATGGTTCTCCGAATGCAGGCGCTGGATTATCAGTGGGAAAGAATGGTATTTCCGTGTACGAACATGCGACCTCCTACATGCCTCCTCTTGCTGTTTACAGCGGGACTATTGGTACAGGCTTCAATCATATCGCGGTACGCTATGTTGATAAGCGACCCATCATTTATTTGAATGGTGTCCTTGTTCGAACCGGTTTACTTTCTCCCAGGACAACGGTTTACGCGCCTAATCTTTTTGGTAGTGGATTCACTGGTACCTATGGAGCTTTCCCAGGCGTTATCGACGAAGTCCGAGTCTCCAGTGTTACCCGTTCCGTTGAGTGGATTCTAACCGAGTATAGGAACCAGTCCTCCCCCTCGACGTTTTATAGTCTTGGCGCTACCACCGCGGCAAGTCTTCTTCTCAATGCCGACAGCAACATGGTTACGGTCAGTGGTGATCTGGTTCATCAGGGTGGAGATTTTGTTTCCACTGGCACTGTGGTCTTCGATAGTTCAGTGCCACACGCTGTCTTAGGTGGAAACATAACAACCTTTACCAATGTCACGATCTCAGGGTCTGGAGCTTTGATAGGCCATCCTATCAACATGAATGTGGCGGGGAACTTTACCAATGGCGGTACGTTTACGCATAATTCCGGTACGGTCACCTTCACGGGGAGCGGGACTCAATTATTCAATACCGGGGGCGGGAGTAGCCCCTTCAGGAACATTGTTCATTCGGGATCGGGGACATTGCAGCTTGTGACGAATGGTCTTACGGCTTTGGGGACTCTGACGAACAGCGCGGGGACAGTGGATCTGGCGGGGAACGCGCTGGCGGTGACGGGGGCGGTGAGCAATACCGGAGTCATTCAGTTGCGGGGCAATGAGAGCGTCACGCTCAGCTCAGGAAATGATACGACGAAGGGAATTTGGAAATACGTGGGGGATGGGGATGGGGTTCAGGACACGCACGCGATAAAAGATTTTGGTGCGGGAGTAGATTATTTTAGTTTCACGATTAATGACCCGAACGCCACAAAAGATATTTTCTCTGCCTCAGCCGGCAATCTCGATATCAACGGAATGTTCACGGAGACGTTGGGGACTTTCATCGCTCCTGTGGGAAGTATGAACGTGGCGGGGGATTTCACACTGGCTTCGGGCACGACCTTTACGAAAGGAGGAACGCTGACGCTGGATGGGGATTTGAGTTTCTCCGATAGCACGGCTTCCAATCTGGGGGATCTGGTGGTGGGGCATTCTCCGGACACCATCACGCTGACGAGTAATCTGGTGGCTGATTCGCTGGTGATCGACGCGGGGGATGTGCTGAATGCCAATGGCTATAACCTGACGATTACGAATAGTATTACCATTAATGGCACGCTGAACGCGGCGACCGGGGCGTCGATGATTTCACTTGGTGGAAACTGGACGCTGAATGTTACTACGGGAATCTTCAACGCCGGTTCCAGCACGGTGACCTTCACCGGCACCGATCAATCGCTCTTCGGCAGTACGACGTTTAATAATCTGAGCAAGACGGTGTCCGTGGCGCGCGAGATGACCTTCGAGGAGGGGAAGACCCAGACGATTAACGGAGCGTTGACGTTGGTGGGGGGTGCTGATCCGAACCGCCTGGCGTTACGAAGCACAACTTCCGGGACCTATTGGAATATTGTTTCAGAAGGAAGCCGAACCCTGTCGAATCTCGATGTGCGGGATTCGTACAATAATAGTTCGACCGTGATCGATGTCAGAGGTACGGGATCCATTGGCTACAGCCAGCACAATGTGCGATGGATTTTTGATGATTTTATTAGTGGCTTTATCTGGTTAGGAACGACCAGCAATGCCTGGAATACGGGCTCCAACTGGAGCGGGGGGGTTGTCCCAGGGCCAAGTGACGTGGCTCTCTTCGAGGCTTCTTCCAATATCAATTGTTCGGTCGATGTTGCCGTGGATGTGAAGGGTATTGATATTCAGGTTCCCTACAGCGGTACGATTTCCCAGAATGCCTATACCATGGCTATCGGCTCTGATGGATTGAAACAGGCGAGTGGTGTCTTTACGGGTGGCTCGGCTACGATCACGATCGGCAGTGCCGGGAATTTCAATCTTTCCGGAGGGACCTTCAATGCTCCGTCCGCGAATTTTAGTGTGGATGGGGATTGGACGAGAGACGGGGGAGTCTTCAACCGCGGTACCGGCACGGTGACCTTCACGGGGGCTGATAGCCAGGTCTTTGGTATCAGCGAAACGACCTTCAATCATCTTTCCATGACCGGGACTTTGACCGGTCACTCGACTGGTATGACGGTGTATGGGGACTGGACGAATGATGGAACATTCACGCACAACTCCGGTACCGTGACTTTCGCGGGGGCCAGTACGATTCTCGGATCGAGCACGACGACGTTCAACAATATCGTTATTGGTGCCGCACTGACCGGTCACGCGACGAACATGAACGTGGCGGGGAACTGGACGAATAATGGGACTGCTTTCACGCACAATTCCGGCACGGTGACCTTCACCGGTACCGGTACGGTTTTGGGAACGACTCAGACAATGTTTAACAATCTTGCCATTTCCGCAACCGGAGTCTTGACAGGGCACGCGACGAATATGGAGGTGGCGGGGGATTGGACGAATCTCGGGGTCTTCACCCACAACTCCGGCATGGTGACGATCAACGGCGAGGTATCGTCTACTTCAAACATTTCCGGATCAAATACGTTCTTCATTTTGAAGAGTATCATCCCCGGGAAAACGATCGTCTTTCCCGCAGGGCAGACCCAGACTTTTGCTTCAGGGGGGAAGCTGGTCATCACGGGGGCGAGTGGGATTGGGAATGCAATCAACCTGCAGTCATCTGATTCGGTGACTCCAACGCCATGGAATATTACCCATACTGATGCCTCGGTGAGTGTTCAGTACGCGAATGTCAGCAATGGAGGATGCGTCAGCAGCAAAGATATTCAGACCGGGAATTCGGTTAATGGAGGAGGGAATGATGCTTGCTGGCTCTTCCCATCGCTTCAGCTGGCGGGAGGAAGTGGGTCTTCGACGGTATTCTTGCCTACTTCGGAGAATCTGGTTCGCGATTTCACACAGTTTAGTAGTCAGATGATCCAGGCGTATCAGTGGACCTATAATGACGGGACTGCGAAGAAGCTGATGGCGTTGAATATGCCGTTTAATAGTGGGACAACGCAGAGTGATTTTAGCGGGAATGGGCTGAATGGGACGGCCACGAATATGGTGACTCCAAATGGGTATGTGACTTCAGGACGAGTTGGAGGCGCGATGAGTTTTGACGGGACGAATGATTATATTAGTGTTTCTGATGCGAATATTCTGGATATTACCAGTGCGTTGACCCTATCTGTCTGGGTTTATCCGACAAGTTTCTCAACTCAGAAAAATATTATTTGTAAGGGTGATGGAAATTCCTCTTATAATTATTGTTTATATTTAACTGCTACAAATGGATATATTACCCTCGGAGGGGGAACCAATCCATCATCAACGATTGCTCCGGTACTGAACCAATGGAGTCATATTGCCACGACATTTAATGGCGCAACCCATCGATTTTATGTAAATGGTACTCAGGTTTACCAAGCAACTGGAACTTTGGGAGCTGCTAATGCTTTCCCTCTTTATATTGGGTATAACAATTATTCTACACAGTATTTCAATGGTTCTCTCGACGAAGTCCAAATCTACCCCCGCGCGCTGAGCGCGGCTCAGATCGATGGGTTGTATCACGATGGATTAGGGGCCAGCCCCGGTGTTGGCGGTCCTACATTCATGGCTTCAACAGAGACTGATGTTGGAGAGGTTTGGGATCTCCCCAGCGTGACACCGATTACTGATGCAGGAGAGGTGGGGAGCTCTGTCGCTTCGGCGAATACGGTGACGATCACGGGAGTAACGCTTTCGGGGACCTGTACGCAGACGATAGGAGGCACTCCCTGTGCCATTGGTGAGACGATCCGGTATCTGGTCAATGGCGGTGGTGGAGATGCGATGGCTCTTCCGGATGGGACAGGAGATTGGACCTTCAGCAATGTGAGTCTGAATAACAATGATGTGATCACGGTGTATGTCGACGGGGTTGTCGGTGAGAAGGCCGTGGCGGTGACGGTCTATGACGGGTCGGGAAGTCCGACGGGAATACAGCTGGTCAAGCAGTACCTGACGATCGGAAGCGATACGCAGTCGACGGTGACGAACGCGAATCTGGATGTGGCAACTGATGGGACTGCTGGTGATATTAATGACATTTACACGACTTCAGGAAGCGTGCTGACGATGGCATCGGGGAAGGGGTTGTATGTAATTCCTTCAAACACTTACGCTCCCGGAGCCAACTCAACGGTGAATAATGTGAGAAATGATGGAACGATCACGGGCAGCAATACGATGACGGTGATGGGGACGAGCTGGATCAATTACGTTGGTGGAACGGTGAGTTTCGCGAGCGGGACGGTTGTCTTTAATAATGCAGGGACGGTCACGATTGATGGGAACAATACCTGGTTCAATTTCACCTCGACGACGGGGGGGCAGGCGCTGCATTTTGGAGTTGCTGACATACAGACGGTCAATGGTCTGCTGACGCTCACGGGAACATCCGGAAATGAAATCCTGATTGATTCGATTACCGGTGTTTCCCAGTGGGTGATCAATCATCAGGGAACTGAAAACGTGAGCTATGCCAATGTCAGTTATTCAGGGTGTGACGCGGCGAGTAAGATGATTACGGTTGGGAATGGTACGGATTCTGGAAACAATGGCAGCTGTTGGGAATTCCTTGGTTTAACGCTGAATAATGGTACGACTACTTTGTCCACCGCGGACAATCTAACGAGTCAGATGAGTGGATTGCCGAGTGGGGAGATTGGGGCGTATCAGTGGAGTAAGACGGTGGGCACTGTTGGCTCCGTCGACACGGGGGATGGATCAGATGGGGTCTTGTCAGTAGGAGCGGCGAATACGGTGGTGAATGACTACGCTTATATTACGTCGACGTCGGTACCGTCAGGTTCGGTGGCCTTTAATGTTAATAGTGCCAGTGGATTTTTCCTGGAGGATGAAATATTGATTATTCAGATGCAGCATTCGACAAACGCAGGGGCTTATGAATTCGCGTCAATTTCCGCAATTAATGGAACTCAAATTACTGTTTCCGGTGGGTTAACGAATAATTATTATTCCGGAACGTTTAACACGAATCCCGCTGTCGCGGCCCAGATCGTGCGCGTGCCGCAGTACACGACGGTGACGGTCCCTGTCGGTACCTCCATTGTCGCGACCGCGTGGGATGGGCAGAAGGGAGGGGTGGTTATTTTCAGGGCCACGGGAGATGTTACGGTGGGAGGGGCGATCAGTGCTCAGGGTCTTGGATATCGTGGAGGAGTTTATCAGCTAGTTACCCCAAGCGTGGATTATACTTATGGTACGTATGGCGAAAATCAGAATGGGTATACCACGGCAAGGGCGACAACGACCGCGGCTGTGGGGATGGGGGGAGGCGCCGGTAAAGGAGCGGATGCTTCAGCGGGTGGAGGTGGTTATGGAGTGGCAGGAGGAAATGGGGCGAAAATATTGGGTGGTTCCATAGCAGGATTGGGGGGTGGAGTTTTGGGTGAATCGTCACTTTCCACGAAGCTTCTTTTTGGAGGAGCGGGTGGATCTTCCGGGACACATAGCTCTAACCCTCGATATGGAGCTACTGGGGGAAGGGGAGGAGGGATTCTGTATATCACCGGTGATCGTGTCGTGGTGTCCGGAAGTGTGTCGTCCGGTGGATCACAGGGGGCTGATAATACCTGGAACAGTACGGGTGGGCAGCAAGGGGGAGGAGGAGGAGGAGGTGCAGGGGGAAGCCTTGCGGTTTTGGCAAATATGATTATGCCCAGTGGAACCGTGTCCGTTTCAGGAGGAAGGGGAGGCTATGGCTATAATGGAGCCTCCGCGGGAGGGCTCGGGCCGGAGGGTGGGGATGGTGGATTGGGAAGAATGGTCGTGTCTGGTGCTACTCTTACATTTCTGATGGCTTTGAATATGCCCTTTAATTTAGGCACCACACAGCAGGATTTCAGTGGGAATGGGAATAGTGGGACGGCCACTAATGGTGCTGTTTACACTTCCAATCCGGCGAATTGTAAGGTGGGTGGATGTCTTCAATTAACGGGAGATAATGAATATGTTCAAGTGCCGGATAACAGCTCACTCGATATCACGAACGCAATCACGGTCTCGGCCTGGGTGAAGGGTAGCGCGTACGCAGCTAATAATATGATCCTTCATAAGGATACTGCATACGGGGTCTGGTATGACTGGTCAGGATCAGCTCTCGATAACAGCGAGATCATGTTTATGTTTTATGATAGTGCCGGTGCGGCCTGGAGGGTCTGCGATTCTGATTTTAATCCTACTCCAAGTACCTGGTATATGTTTTCGGCTACCTATGACAAACTGGCACAGCAATGTAAGTTTTATGTGAATGGCGCACTGAATAAGACTTCTTCGTACAGTCAGGCAATTGCTAATGGCGGTGACATGAGAATTGGGGCGTGGAACAGCGCTGGCTATGATTTCGATGGGTATATCGACGAAGTCCAGATCTACCCCCGCGCTCTCAGCGCGGCTCAGATCAGCCGGCTCTATACTGATGGTCTTGGAGCCAGCCCCGGAGTGGGTGGGCCTACGATTGTCACCTCAGAAGAGACTGATGTGGATGAGGTCTGGAATCTGAGCGTGACCCCGATTACGGATCCGGGAGAGGTGGGAGGCCTTGTCGCTTCGGCGAATACGGTGACGATCACCGGGGTGGAGCTTTCCGGGACCTGCGTGGTGGCGATAGGAGGTGCTGCCTGCGCTGATGGTGAGACGATCCGGTATCTGATCAATGGCGCCGGTGGAGGGACGACGGTTCTGGCGGGAGGGACAGGGATCTGGACCTTCAGCAATGTGAGTCTGAATAATAACGATGTGATCACGGTGTATGTTGATGGGTCTACAGGGTTTGAAGCCGTAGCGGTGACGGTTTATGACGGGTCGGGAAGTCCCACGGGAATACAACTGGTCGAGCAGTATCTGACCATTGGAAGCGACACGCAATCGACGGTGACGAACGCGAATCTGGATGTGGCGAACAATGTGGCCGATGCCGATATTGACGCGATCTACACCACTTCCGGAAGCGTGCTGACGATGGCATCGGGGAAGACTTTATTTATTCTTCCTTCGAATACCTACGCTCCCGGAGCCAATTCAATGGTGAATAACGTGAGAAATGATGGGACGATCACGGGCAGTAATACGATGACGGTGACGGGGACGAGCTGGATCAATAATGGAACGGTGAGTTTCGCGAGTGGGACGGCTGTCTTTAATAATGCCACGGTCACGATCACGGGAAACAATACCTGGTTCAATTTTACCTCGACGACCGCGGGGCAGAGCATTGAACTGACAAATGGCGTGACTCAGACGGTCGGCGGACTCCTGACCCTGACGGGAGCCTCCGGGAATCTGATCCGGCTGGATTCGACGGTTGAAGGTTCTCAGGCTCTGATCAAGCATCTGGGGACTGAGGCGGTGACGTATGTCGAGGCGGAGGATATTGGATGTGACGCGGCGAGCACCGCGGTGACGATGGGGACTCAGGTCTATGATTTGGGGAACAATAACGGCGCCAATACCTGTCTGATTTTCCACGCGCTGTCGATCAATGGAGGCGCGACGACCTCTACCGGCGATTTGATTTCCACGGTGACTGGTGTGGATACGAATGAAACGCTTGCTTACCGATGGACGGTGGATCCCGATGGAGTTGGGGAGCTTCCTGTTCAAAACCTGATGGCTTTGAATTTGCCGATGGATAATGATCAGGTGGCGGATGGGGCCGGTAGTCAGACGACGGTCTATGATTTCAGTGGTGAGGGAAATAATGGGACGCTGAATGGCGGGGTGGTCTACATGAGCTCGGGGAAGGTGGGGGGGGCGATGAGTTTTGACGGAGTGGTGGGAAGCTCTGTTGATGTGGGAAATGCCGCGAGTTTGAATATCACGGGGGCAATGACGATTTCCGCGTGGGTCAATTACGACGATACGAGCGGCAATCTGAGCGTGAATCACAACAGCGACGTGGTGAGCAAGGTGGACAGTGTTGATGGGTTTGGGCCTTATGTCCTTTCTTTTGGCACAGGCAATGAGGGGTCTCCGACCTACGGCGAACAAACCTTCGTTCAGGAGGCTGATGGCGCGGGGGCATGGACAACAGAGATTATTGTCAACAATGTGTATTCGGCCGGATGGCACCATGTGGTGGCAGTGAATGATGGGACGATCGCCAGTCTGTATGTGGATGGCACGGTGATCGGGACGGATACCACTCCCGCTCAAACTCTTTCCACGGTTACAGAAAATGCTTTTGTCGGGCTCTACAATGCCACTGCAGGGCCGACCGGAAATCCACGGTATTTCAAGGGATGGATTGATGAGCTTCAGATTTTTGATCGGGCCTTGAGCGACATGGAGATTCAGCATCTCCAAACCCTCGGTTTAGCGGGAAATCCCGCGCCGACCACGATCTTCCTGGATGATCAGGCTGTTGGTGAAGTGTGGACGGCCTATGTTCGTCCGAAGATGACGGATTCGGGAGAGATCGGAAGCTGGGCGACATCGAATTCAGTGACGGTCTCACAGGTGAATCTGTGTACGCAGGGCGGGCAGGCGGCTGATGACAAACTGACGGCTGCTGAGCTTGATTTTGATGATAAGCATATCGTTATCAACTGCACCTTTACGATTGATAGTTCGGCTATTGAGAAGCATACGTTTAGGAGTGTGGTGATTAATGGTCCATCGGGTAAGTTAGTTCACACGACCAACACGACGAGTCAGGCGACTGTTATTGACATTACGACTACCGGGGATTTTACGGTGAATAGTGGGGGCACAATAAACGTTAATGCTTTAGGATTTAATGGCTGTACAGGCCCCGGAAGAGCCCCTTTTAATTCTTCGAATAGAAATACCGGCGGTGCTTATGGGGGTCTTGGTGGTGGGGGGAGTGCAACCGCAACTTATGGGTCGGTTAATGAGCCGGCCAGTATTGGTTCCGGCGGTAATGGGTCTGATGGGTTTGGGTGTGTTGGAGGAGGAAAAGGAGCGGGGGCAATTAAATTAGTGGTGGGAGGAACTTTGACGGTCAACGGCACTGGAGTGAGTAGTTCCGGTGCTATCAGCGCCACTGGAGGAGATGGTGTCCCCGATTATGGTGGTGGTGGTGGTGGGTCAGGTGGAAGTATTTGGATAAACGCGGGTTCGCTGGCTGGTTCAGGGACGATTATTGCGAATGGTGGCGCAGGAGCGATTAATGCTGGTGCTGGACGCTATGGGGGAGGAGGAGGGGGCGGTAGAATTGCTGCCTATTACACGACGACCGATACTTCAGAGATTACGTATCAGGCCTACGGTGGTCTTGGTTATACTCAGGAAGGCGGAGCGGGATCCATTTATAAACAGCAGGGATCTAACACGCCGACCTTGTATATCGATAATGGTGGTCGAACCGGTGATCAAACAACTATCCCCAGCGGTGCTTTGGCGACCTGGTCAGGTTTGAATATGAATTTGGATGTGCGGAATCAAGCTATTTTTGAAACAGGTAATCGATTGGTCTATGATGCGGATGGTCTGGCAACTCTTAATTTAGCGAGTGTTCTTGTTGGTTCAGGCGGTACTATCAGGCATGCTCATAATGATAATGCCACTTCGCCTACACCGCGCAATATGCTGAGTCTCAATGTCTTGGGTGATGTTGAGGTGCAGAGTGGAGGGACAATAACAGCTTCTTCTTTTGGATTTAATGGCTGTACAGGCCCCGGAAGAGCCCCTTTTAATTCTTCGAATAGAAATACCGGCGGTGCTTATGGGGGTCTTGGTGGTGGGGGGAGTGCAACCGCAACTTATGGGTCGGT
>JAUYGZ010000006.1 GCA_030690415.1 bacterium | reverse complement strand
TGCACGTCCTTCGACTACCCTTCGTCACCTGATGGCTCCTCAGGGCAAGCCCACTCAACAACTGATGACTACTCAGGGCAAGCCCACTCATCAGCCGGCGGATCAGGGCAAGCCCCTAATTATGAGGTGATTGTTTGCGATGATTCAACCGATGAGACCGTTGAAATTGTCAACTCCTGGGCAAATAATCCCAAAGTAAAAATTCTGCACAGGCCGACACGGGAAGGTTTCAAAGGCGGAGCGCTGGCTTACGCGACGAAGGTTATGGATCCGAGAACAGAGTTTGTCGTTGTTTTTGACGCTGACTTTGTCCCTTATCCCGACACTTTGATTCAATTTATGAAGTATTTTAAGTCTTCTGGCGCCTGGGACGAGGAGAAATTTTACAAAGCAGAATCAATTCAGACGATGCCGTATAGGGATTTCCAGGAGGAGTTTGCCAGTTGGCAGGAGAGGGAAGTTTTCAGAAAGCAGGAAGAGGAATTGCGGGCCAAAAATGATGTGGCCGTGGTGGCCGGCTATCAGTGGCATGTTTTAAATAAGTCCGAAAACTGGATTACCCGGGGAGTGAGAACGGAATATGCCGGCAGTTACGTGATTGAACGGCCGGGGCAGGAAATTTTGGGGGCCCTAAAGATTATTCACGGCTCGGTTTATTGCATGCGGGCTGATGTCTTGAAGCACTTCGGCTGGGGGACTTCAATCACCGAGGACTTTGAACTCACCCTTCGACTCTACGCTCAGGGCTTTAGAGTGATCTTTACTCCTTATATTCAGGCTCCTTCAGAGTGCGTTTCCACGATCAAAAGACTGATCAGACAAAGAATGCGCTGGGCCGAAGGCCACTCCTTTAATACTAAGAAGATGTTTTTGAGACTTTTGTTGGGGAAATGGGAAACGCGAATAGAGAGAGCAAATGCGTCCACCTCAAGCGGACTTGAGCTAATGGATGCTAATGAGCGAATTGCATTAGTTCATTCGCGATCATTTGCTTCCGATTCGCAACCTATTCGCAAATGGGTTCCTTCCCCCTTGACCCGGTCTGAAAAACTGGAATTCTTGTACCTGGCTCCTTATTACCTCCAGGCTTTTTTCTTCCTGGTCGGAACTTTTGCCTGGTTACTTTCGGAGACGGTCTTTGGGGCC
>JAUYGZ010000004.1 GCA_030690415.1 bacterium | reverse complement strand
AATGAGGACCCGAATAGCTATCTTTTAAAGCACTCACCTGAAGCGCTTGAGAAGCTCATTTATCCGCAGAAAATCAGTGCTTCCTCAGCCATCCACCGTCAAGCTTCCAGCTTCAACCGAAAACCCGTTGAAGACGGTTTTATGATCGAACACAATCAACGTCGCTACCTCATCCGAGGCATTGAAGGATCCCCCAACAAACTCAAAGCCAACCTCCGAGCTGAAAATCATCGCAAGTTCCACATTGACACCGTGGACCTTTACAATGCCAAGGCCCGGGCTCAGTTCATCAAGGACGCGACCATTCTCTTTAAAGAAGAGCAAGAGGTCGTTGAACAGGACATGCAGAGAATCATTCTTGCGGTAGAAGAACATATCGCCGCTAAAAAAGACGATGCAGACAAACCCATCGTCACCATGAGAGATGAAGAAAGGAGACAAGCCATCTCATTTGGAAAACAAAGCAACCTCATTGAGACCATTTTAAAAGACATTGCCCTTTGCGGCTTTATCGGTGAAGACATGAACAAGCTTGTGGCCTATCTGGCAATGACATCTCGGAAAATGGAGAACCCTTTATCCATCCTGATCATTAGTGGTTCAGGAGCCGGAAAGACATCCCTTCAAGATGCAGTGCTAAGTTTATGCCCTGAGGAAGAACTCATCAAGCTAACGAGTCTTACAGGAAAAGCCTTATTCTACAAGAAAGAGCTGTCTCTCACTCACAGAGTCCTGGCCGTAGAAGAGGAAAAAGGGGCAGAAGAGGCCGATTACGCCATCCGAAATCTTATTACAGCCAAGGAACTGGTCATTGAAGCCACGATCAAGGATGTTTACACAGGAAAGCTCACGACGATGACCAATACCGTGAAATGCAACACCGCCGTTTTTAAGACCACCACCAATCCCGAAAGCAATCCTGAGACCAAGACAAGATTTATCATCCTCTCCGTGGATGAATCCCGCGCTCAAACCCAAAGGATTTTAGAGTATCAAAGAGAAAGTGAAACCCCTCAGGGCTATCTCAAGAAGCTTGAGCGGGACTTGATCACGACCAAACACCGAAACTTCCAGAGATTATTGAAACCCATCACCGTCTTAAATCCCTACGCCAAGCTTCTCACGTACTTAGATGATCGGATGAGTGTCAGACGTGACCATCCCAAATATTTACAACTGATTAAAGCGATTGCC
>JAUYGZ010000024.1 GCA_030690415.1 bacterium | reverse complement strand
TTTAGGGTATCAGTAATCTTTCGTAACGATTGTCCAGCTTTCTGTTCAAGATACTTGCCGGCAGCCAACGCCATGATGCAGATGAGTACATGCGCTTTTACCGAATCTTCCAGATGATGAAAAATCGGGCGGGTTTGGAGGTCGCTTTTTGACATGCGGAACGATTGCTCTACGCGCCACAGATTTGAGTAATGCTCGATGACTTCCAGGTTACTCAAGTCTGCAACAGGTACATTGGTGTAGTAACCTTTAATGCCGAGAAGTTTTTCCGCTCTCTCCGCCAGGGCTTTGTTGAATTCGCACGTTCCTCCGGAAATGGAAAGGAATTTTGCTCTTCTACCCAGATGCTTTTCTTCCGCCAGGCGCTTGGCTTTGACAATCTGTTTTTCCATATCAGACTTGTCTTTTCTGAATCTCGAATCAGAAAACGCCACAACAAGATCTCCATGCTCGGTCGAAATTCTCATCGTAGTCCCGTGCACATGTGCTTTGAAACCGTCTGTGATTCGATTGATCAATGTTGGAGAGATGTTCGCCAACCTGGCACCTACAATGTATGTGAGTTTCTTTTCTCTCAATTCCTTAACATTCTTCATACTGATCATCGCCGCATCTGCAACGACCGTAAATGACGATATTTCGTGTGTGGCGCAGAAATCTTGAACCATCGGTAGCATAGTGTTGCCTTCAAAGGTGTTGCCGGCGAATACTCCGTATCCAAGAGGAAATCCTAGACTGTCCACCAAAAGGCCAATCACGATTTGAGGCTGGGCAAACTTGTTGTCTTTGGAGAAGCCAGGTTTTCTGAGGTCGTCTGGTTCAAAGCTTTCGAAATACAAAGTGGTAACATCGTAAAGAATGAATGACAATTTGATCTTTCCGCCATTCGTCGCATACGCCATGAGAAGTTTCTCGACTGATGCCTTGTGCTTAACGAGCTTTGGCAAAGTTTCGTATACCTGTCGCAAACCATGTGTGATCCCGAAATACTTTTTCAAAAGTTCAACCGAACGGAGTTTTGAAGCCGGCTCGAAAATCCGCATGAGAACGAGATCCAGGCAAAGGGGATTATTTAAGTCGGTAAAACCAAGGCGTTTGATCACGGCACCCAATACTTCGTATGCAAAATTGTATGTCACCCCTTGATATTCAGCGGTATCCAAATTGATTAGCTTCCTGGTCTCTTTTGGTTCCGTATCAAGAAGTAATCCTTGTCCGCCTTCGGTTTGAATCCAATGATCGGCATTGCGAAGCAATATCGCAATCTCTTCTTTAGAATGAGCACTGCCTATATGCTTTACCACAATCAGTTTTCTATTCTCGTATCGGACAACTTGTATGGCTGTGGCCCCTGATGTGGTTTTGGTCTTGCGCAGGTGGAACATGCTCCTAGTATGGCAAGACTGTGGAAAAAGTTCAAAAACACCCTCTGTTAAGCCATTAGGTTATGAGAAAAAACTAGGGGGAAGAAGTCAGGTGGGCCTCCTAGGTTGAACCTAGGGTTTTGTGCTAGGATGGAAAGATGAAAAAAACGATAATACTTCTTATTGTTATATTTATCGTTATATACGGTTTTGGCCTATTTATTGGAGATCGAAACAATGGAGACGAGGTGCAGGTCTATTACTCGCCTGAATCCGCCAGGGAACTTATCGAAATCAGCAGGCCTGCTCCAGGCAGCGCAATATCTTCGCCACTCAAGATCACAGGCAAAGCCAGGGGCAATTGGTACTTCGAAGCCACTTTTCCAGTAGTTCTAGTCGATTGGGATGGGCTCATCATCGCCGAGGGATATGCCACTGCAAAGGATGAGTGGATGACTACCGACTTTGTGCCTTTCGAGGCCACGCTAGAATTCACCAAGCCCGAGGATAGAGGGCCACAGAGCGTACGCAGTTCACTCATTCTTCAGAGATCCAACCCGTCAGGTTTGCCGGAAAATGCAGCTGCGCTCGAGATACCGATTACATTCAAATAACGCTTACTGCTTATCCCTGCGGTCAACATTACGTCATGAAATCAACAGACAGTTTGATATCAAAAGAAGTCAGTCAAAAAGCTCCGGTCATTCTGGACGAAATAAAAAGAGCGTCATCAATCCTTCTCCACTGCCATCCGTCGCCTGATCCGGACTCAGTAGGTTCAGCTCTGGCAATGAAATTTGCCCTGGAACAATTGGGTAAGAAGGCGACTGTCATCCGAGGTGATTCCGAACTCTCTCCTGGTT
>JAUYGZ010000021.1 GCA_030690415.1 bacterium | reverse complement strand
CTCACTGAGAATGTTTAGTCAGTTTTAAGAAGGCTTATATAAGCTGTTTCCCTATCACCCCTAACCCCTATAATAGGGGAACCAACACCTCCAAACAACTTATATAAGCAGAAATTTGGTAGGGGCAGGATATGGGAAGTGTCATAAGATGGCTGTTGGGAGTCATATTGGCTCAGGAAAAAGTGTCCAAAAACTGCGCCGATTGAAAAAGGGAATATTGTTCAATTGGCGGTGATGAACCCGAGTGACCGGAAAATCCATAAAGGTGTTCCTCCTGAAGTAACTCGCTCACCGCTTGTGTCACCACATACGGGGACATGATCAGGGTTTCTTCAGTGGGAATATAGTTGGACTTAAGGAGTTCCCAAAGTCCTGAGCCGTGGGGGTCTTGACTCTTGTGGTATTCTCTCAGGGTAAAGTCACTGAGTAACATGAGGAGCCGAAGGAAACTGCTTAGCTTTCGGAACTCCATCAGTCTCATGGTCTCCACATCAAGTGTCTGCTTGAAGAATCGATAATAGTCTTCGACTTTCCATCGATCCAGATAGTTGAGATACATTTCCACGGCTCCTTTCAGTGACTCTACAGGTACGTTTGTCATCAGCATCATAGGGTTCCGGTGCTTGGGGTGAGCGATGGCGATCAGAGTGTAGCGCTTTAGGTAGGATTTGACTTTCCTTCCTTCACCATCCACGTCCACTGAAATCCAGATGGGATGATAGGCATATTTGACCCCATCTTTATTCTCTCGAGATTCTTCAAGCATTGATTCGGCGACGAGTTTGATCGTGTGACCTCGCTCATTACGGTAGATGACTTTTCGGTTTTTTCTCATACGGATCAGCCAGTCAAGGCCTTGTTCATCGAGAAAGGCGAACTCCTTCCGGTCATCATAACCCCGATCAAAAACATGAAGCTGTTCCGTGCCAATCCCATAGGACACCATTTCCCGGATTTGCTCTCTCATCACATCAGCCTCACAGGTAAAGTTTTTGCCGGTGGGATCAACCATCCTGATATCAATGGGATGAATATCCCAGAGCTCTTTCCCAATCCCAACGCTCCCATGGAAGCTGTATCCACGCGTGATTTCACCACTGGATCCATCTCGTACCTTGGAAAGCCCTTCCATCTTTCGTGCCCAGGGTTTCGCCAGATCACTACCGTCATGGACGATCATATGCCAGCTCTTTTGTCTTTCTCTCAGTCTTTTCCAATGACATCTCATCAGTTTTTCCCAGTCCAGTTTCCCCAGCAGTTTCGACATCCTCTTAATCCAATTATCCATTCGTCCACGATATAGGTACCGGCCTTTCTTTTTTCCTCTACGGCGTAAAACTTTCCGGGCTGCCTGACTTAAGATAGCTTTCCGGCTTTGCAGCAAGCCTCTGCTCAGTTCCAGAAACTGCCTCGCCTGATGCTTCTCTCCTGATTTCGGTATCAATAATCTGAGGTAGGGCTTGAGATAGTCCCGGACTTTCGTCCCGATCTGAACCGTGTCGTTGGTTTGCATAATTGAGATTAAAAAATAATATATAAAAAACATCCACTATTGAAAATTTTGGATGCGGATTTTGGATGTCAAGCTTTTTCCGGATTTTTTCGTTTTTTCGACCCCTTTTCACTTGCTCTTCCGGGCTTTGTTGTCCGATCACCTTTTCTTCGTATCGCAAAAAAAAAGTGCCGATCCCGGACACTTTTTCCTTCTTGCTTATGGCTTCCCTCTATCACATTTTACCCTTATCATTCATCTGCCCCTACCAAATTTCTGCTACCTTTTATTTGCTCCATATTTGCTACCTTTTATTTGCCCCCCAACCAGTAGTTGGTAGAGATTGGGTTTTGGTTAATGGTT
>JAUYGZ010000020.1 GCA_030690415.1 bacterium | reverse complement strand
CACCCACCACCCACCACCTACCACCTACCACCTACCACCTACCACCTACCACCTACCACCTAATCCCTCCCCATGTTCCACCTCGAAGAATCCCTCACCTTTGACGACGTCCTGCTCCTTCCGCAGTACTCCGAAATTCTGCCCAAAGACGCGGACTTAAAAACAAGGGTGAGCAAAGGTTTGGAGCTCAATATTCCGCTTATTTCAGCGGCTATGGACACCGTCACGGAGCACGAAATGGCCATCACCATGGCACTGGAAGGAGGGATCGGGATTATTCACAAAAACCTGAGTCCCGAACACCAGGCGGAGGAAGTGAGGAAGGTCAAGCGTTTTGAAAATGGATTTATCCGAAATCCCAGAGTCGTCAGTCCAGAGGACCACATTCAAAAAGTCATCCAGATCCGTGAAGAATACGGCTATAAGGCGGTTCCCGTGACAAAAAACGGCAGGACCGATGGGGAATTGGTGGGGATCATCACCAAAAATGATTACATGAATAAACACGCTTCTCTCAAGGTCAAGGGACGCATGACGCCATTCAACAAGCTTCTTTTGGCCGAAAAGGGGATTTCACTGGGAAAAGCCTATGCCATCCTGGAAGAGAGTAAGTTTAGCAAACTACTTATTATCGAAAACAAGAAAAATCGAAAGCTCTTTGCCCTTGTGACCAGAGCTGACCTGGAGAAAAGTGAGCAATTTCCCAATGCCGCTAAGGACTCCGAGCTGAGCCTCATCTGTGGGGCGGCCGTGGGACCGGCGGCCAATATGAAGGAACGCGTCCAGCTCCTGGTAGAGGCTGGTGTTGATGTCCTGGTCGTGGATACCGCTCACGGGCATTCAAAGGGGGTCATCGACACGGTGAAGTATATTAAAAAAACCTACCCCGATCAGCAGGTCATTGCGGGAAATGTAGCTACGCCGGAGGCGGTACTGGACTTGATCAAAGCCGGCGCGGACGGCATCAAGGTGGGGATCGGACCCGGTTCCATTTGTACGACCAGAGTAGTGACTGGTATTGGAGCGCCACAGCTGTCCGCAGTCTGGAATTGCGCGCAGGCAGCCAAGGGGAAGGTGCCGATTATCGCTGATGGAGGGATCCGATATTCTGGAGATATTGCCAAAGCTTTGGCAGCAGGAGCTTCCGCTATCATGATCGGGAGTATTCTGGCAGGGACGGAGGAGTCTCCGGGCGAAATTGTCTTCCGTGACGGGAAGACCTTCAAAGCTTACCGGGGGATGGGATCAATCGGAGCGATGAAAGCGGGGGGACGAGAACGCTATGGACAGGAGGACGTTAAAAAAGATGCTAAATATGTGCCTGAGGGGATCGAAGGTCTGATCCAGTATAAGGGGGCTGCTTCACGGGAGGTTTACCAGCTGATGGGGGGCTTGCGCTCTTCCATGGGATACCAGGGGGCAAAAACCATCCCAGAGATGCAGGAAAAGGCCCAATTTATCAAGGTCAGCAAGGCTTCTCAGAGGGAATCGCACCCCCATGATGTGCTGATTGCGAGGGAGGCTCCGAATTATAGGACGTAAAAGTGGATGGACCCTAGCCCCGACTTATCGGGAGATAGAGGTTAAGAAGGGGAGAGACACACGACACAAGCAGGATTTTTTCTGGTATTGGGTAAACTTTTTTGTTAGGATTGTTAACTCATGAGCTGGAGGAAGAGCTGAGATCTGTCTTGATAATATTAAGACATAGAATATAATCGCGGCCGACTTTTCATCATTATTATCCCATGTTAGAGCATCTAGATGAAATCGGAGCAGTTCTTGGCAAGAATATGCTGAAAGAGTCCCGACGGCTTGCCCTGAAGTTGAAGGCCGACATCCCCAACGAGTCGGGGAAACAGATCAATGGAGCTTACGTGCAATCCCTTGAGAGAGCCGTGCATCTGAGTTTTCCAAAGAGCATAATTTCTATCAAGAAAGAAGTTCTTAATGAAGTGGGGGACAGAATTACTAAAAAAACACCCATCCTGGATATTTTGAGGGATCGGATATTGATCCCAGCAGAAATGCTGACATCTCATGGATTCATCCCTCACGCCCTACTTCACCTGCTCATTTCGGCGAGTAGCTATCAGTTGCAGCACATACCTGAAAATACAGAACAGCAGCAGATGGGATCCGGTTTGCTCCGCTTGGGAGACCTTCTTCCTCCTATTACATACGATCAACTCCATCGTCAGCATCGTTATCTTTTCATGGATAGAGAGCAACCAAATCTGTTCGTTGACACTGGTGTTGAGCCCTACAGAAACGGGCCAGATCATGCAGAGTCGCTTATCGAAGGCAAGGACGTGGTCGTACTTGGGAGCGGCTATGGTTCTGATGATCTGCGATTTCTTCAATTGAAGGCGGCATCTGTCACTTCTATCGATGATAGTCCGTATGCAAGAGAAAGACTTCGTGAGAGAAGAGATCAGTTTAATCCAAAATATTTGAGAAAAAGACTCATCCTTCCCGAAGAACCGGTAGGGATGTTTGAATTCTTGGAGCAGATGATCCGAGATGAAAAGCAAACTGACACAATATATGCGCATTCCTGCTTTCACTACTTTGACAATCAAACCTTTGAAAGACTCATGTCACTGATACGACAGGCGCTTAAACCAGGAGGACACCTAGCCTTTGCCATTAAGCTCCCCGGAGCTTCCTATGATGGGGAAGGCATTGCTTTGATAAGAGATGAGAAGCTAGCACAGGAGGAACGGGATCTCCCTCGAATCTACAAAAGAGTCTGGCTGAATGGAGACTCACAGATTCGTTTTTTTCGTGATCTTCAGGAACTCATTAGACTTATCAATAGCAGCAACAAAATGGGAAGCCAAGAAGCACAACTTCAGTCTCTCCTCAGATCTTCATTCGATGTGATCGACTATGATACAGCAGGTCAGGGGACTCAACCATTCGCGCAATTAATCTGAAAAAGTGTTCCATCATCACAAGATTTCTAGTTTATTTCATTCCAGGCCAGCTCAAAGATCGATCGATAGATTTCGGCCATTGTTTTCCCTTCCATAATGAAACCCACTGGAGTTTTTTTGTCGAAGCTAATGGCTCCTACCTTGTTACCATAGATTCGGATTTCTCCTTCGAGGGGAAAGTGTTTCACGAGCTTGGTCTGGCGTTTTTCCTTTTTTTTGGAATATTCACGATTGGTGGGATTATCAGGCATGATGGCAAAGGTCTCTATATTGTTCTCTATTCGCCGTTGAATAAAGTCATCCATATATTGCTGCCCTATAGTATTCCTGATCAGCTCAATATCTGTCCAGCCCCTGATGGCCTTTCCTGTGCTAATCATATCCTGATAGATATCTCTTAAGCCTTCTACACCCTCAAAATAGGTAACACTAGGCTTCCAGGAGCTTTCCTGTTCCATTACCAGGAATTGCTGGATTTCCTTCTGAGTGTTCCGATACTGTTCGTCCATCTGAAGTCTCTTTTCATCAATCCAATTGAGAAAATCCTGATGGGAGCAGATTCTGAAATACTCTGCTCCTTCCTGAACCCCTACCTCCAAAATACCAAGACGAGCAAGATTGGCCGTAATGTAATGACAGGTGCTAAAAGAGACAGCTGTTTGGCGACTGATATCTTTTAGGGTAGACTTTTTTGCATGGAATAGATAGCTGAGGACGAGGATGTCGTTATCGCTAAAACCCAGGTTTCTGAGGTTCTGTCTGATATGGAGAGGGAGGAGTTCACTCACAGGAGATTGATAGGGAAGAGCTCAGACTATAAGAGTAGCTTTTCTCAAGCCATTTTCAAGTCTTTTCAACTATGGAGCTCCTCCAAAAAGCAATACAATACGCTGAAAAAATCCATAAAGGAACTTTTCGTAAATCTGGAGAACCTTATATCAGTCATCCTCTTGCTGTAATGAAAACCCTTCAAAAGCATGGGTTTTCAGATAAAGTATTAGCTGCTGCGGTACTTCATGATGTGCTTGAGGATACCAATGATCGTGAGAAAACAGAGAAGGAGCTTTTTCAAGAGTTTGGAGATGAAGTGTTTTTCTTAGTTGGAGCGGTCTCAAAGGATGCCAAAATAAGAGATAAGAAAGAACGTGCCCATCATTACTTCGAACAACAAACAACCGCTATGAAAAGAGATCCTGCAGTGATCTTTCTCAAGGCAGCAGATCTTCTTCACAATGTTTCAACACTCAAATACCTCTCACGAGAGCGTCAAGATCGCTGGATCCATGAACTGAAGAATTATTACCTCATGAATTTTCTGAAGAACTTCCACTTGATACCTGACTTTCAGCGAGACTTGTATCACGAGCTGGTCGCCAAACTTCAGAAAGTTATTGATCGCCATGAGGAGGGCTGACTGGACAATTTGAGAGTGAGGAACAATAGGCAGCTCCAAAACAATTTAATATACAGTCAAGCAAATCTCTTCGGTAATCCGCCTACTCTATCCTACACTATCTCGGCTATCATAGCCGTGTACAGGATGAGTTGAGGATTTCACACGGAGAGAAAACTCTTGTTATATCCTCACCGCAATTCGCTATGTCCAAGAAGAAAGGCACTAAGCAACTCATGAAGTATCAGATTTCAACCGTTGCGGATCTTGATGCTGCCAAAAAAAAGGCTCTGGAGATGACCACCCGCTGCGATGAAAATGGTCGGTATTTTTTTACGCCTCGTGGAGAGTATCCTTTTCCCAATCTTATTGAGGTTCAGCTGAATTCCTACAAGTGGTTTTTGGAAGAAGGGATTCGAGAGCTTTTTGATGAGATATCACCCATTATTGATTTTTCAGGAAAAAAGATTGAGCTGCACTTTCTCGACCATTCTTTCGAGGACCCCAAGTACGACCCCGAAACCGCCAAAAAACGAAACCTTTCCTATGAATCATCACTCAAGGTTCATGTCCGACTGGTGAATAAAGAGACGGGGGAAATCAAAGAGCAGGATATTTATCTGGGCAATGTTCCCCTCATGACAGATCGAGGGACTTTCGTAGTCAACGGAATTGAACGAGTGGTGGTCAATCAGATCGTTCGAAGTCCGGGGGTTTTCTTTGCCCGCAACGCGGCTTTCCCCGACCATTTCACCGCCAAGATCATCCCGAAGAGGGGAGTCTGGCTGGAGCTGGAGACTGACAAAAAAGGCGTGATTCACGTCAAAATTGACCGACGCCGAAAAGTCTTCCTGACTTCTCTTCTCCGGATTTTCGGATACGAGACTGACAAGCAGATCCTCGACCTCTTTGCGGACCAGCGCATGGAAGGGAAGGCGGACTACATTCTCAATACCCTCGAGAAGGATTCCGCCAAGACGGTTGAGGACGCGTACCAGGCGATTTACCGTAAGCTCCGCCCGGGAGATATGGCGACTGCTTCCAACGCCAAGCAGCTGATCGACAGCATGTTCTTTGATTTCAAGCGCTATGATATGTCCGTGATCGCTCGTTATAAGATGAATAAGCGATTTGTGATCACTCTTCCTTTTGACATCAAGCATCGGGTCTTCCAGGTGAGCGATCTCGTGCATATCTGCAAACACCTCATCAACCTCAACAACGGAATCGGAGAAGCAGATGATATTGATCACCTTTCCAATCGACGAGTCCGCAGTGTGGGTGAGCTCGTCCAGAACAAGTTCCGTATCGGGCTCCTCCGAACCGAGCGCATCGCCAAGGATCGAATGACCGTGCTCGAGCTCGACAAGGTGACCCCAACGCAGCTCATCAATGCTCGTCCTATCACGGCAGTGATGAGAGAATTCTTCGCGAGCTCACAGCTGTCACAGTTTATGGACCAGACCAATCCGCTCTCCGAGTTGGCTCACAAACGAAGACTTTCCGCTATGGGGCCAGGAGGTCTCTCACGAGAGAGAGCATCCTTCGATGTTCGAGACGTTCACACCTCACATTACGGCCGAATTTGTCCCATCGCGACTCCGGAAGGACCGAATATCGGACTTGTCGTACATTTGGCCACCTACGCCAAGGTCAATGAATATGGGTTCATTGAGACTCCCTTCCGGGAAGTGAAGAACACGGCTCCAAAGGACGAAGACCTCGAGGGACGCAAGCTCCGGGAGGATATTAAAGATGATAAAGGCAAGATCCTCTATAAAAAAGACAGTGTTATCGACCTTGTGGCGGCTCAGAAGCTGGAAAAGCTCAAGAACTATGAGGAAATACCAGTTTGGGGGTACCTGGGGAAAGAGGTGAAGTACTACGACGCGGATGACGAAAAGGAATTGGTTATTGCTCAGTCCAATACTCAAATTGACGAGAAGGGACAGTTTGTCGAAAAGCACATTTCTGCTCGACAAATGGGAGATCCAACCACAGCCCATATCAACGATATCACCCATATCGATATCTCCCCCAAGCAGATCATTTCCGAGTCGACATCTCTTATTCCCTTCCTGGAGCATGACGATAATACTCGCGCATCCATGGGGACAAACATGCAGCGTCAGGCGGTTTCCCTTATTCGTCCTACCGCACCGATCGTCGGGACAGGAATGGAGTCCATCACCGCGAGTAGCTCAGGTCACGTGATCCTGGCAGAACGCGAAGGGGTGATCGAATCCGTCGATGCTTCACAGATCTCTGTCCTCTACAAAAACGGAAAGAAGAAGACGTACAACCTGGCGAACTACCAGCGTTCCAATCAGGCCACATGTATCCACATGAGACCTCTGGTGACCGTAGGGGAGAAGGTCAAAAAAGATCAGGTCCTTTCCGACGGTGCTGCCATTCAAAACGGGGAGCTTGCCTTGGGGCAAAACCTTCTCGTGGCCTATATGTCTTGGGAAGGTTACAACTTCGAGGACGCGGTGGTTGTCTCTGAAAGGGTCGTTCGGGAGGGGCTCTATGACTCAATTCATATTGAGGCTTTTACCACTGATATTCGAGATACCAAGCTTGGTCCGGAGATAATCACCCGGGATATCCCCAATGTCGGAGAAGAAAAGCTTAAGGATCTGGACAGTGAAGGTATTGTCAGGGTTGGAGCCTTTCTCAAAGAAGGAGATATTCTGGTTGGGAAAATTACTCCGAAAGGAGAGACCGATCTGACTCCGGAAGAAAGACTGCTTCAGGCCATCTTCGGAGACAAGGCGAAGGATGTCAAAGATTCTTCACTTCGACTTCCGGGAGGAAGCGGAGGAAAAGTAGTCGATATCCAGGTATTCTCTCGTGCCGATGGTGACGAGTTGCCACAGGGGATTATCAAGCAGACCAAAGTCTACGTCGCTCAGACTCGAAAAATTCAGGTGGGAGACAAGATGGCCGGACGACATGGAAATAAAGGAGTGATCTCCCGGATTGTTCCCGAAGAGGACATGCCCTGCATGCCCGATGGGACTCCGGTTGATATTATTCTCAATCCTCTCGGTGTTTCTTCTCGAATGAATATCGGTCAGATCCTCGAGACCCATCTGGGATGGGCTGCAGACATTCTCGGGATAAACGTGGCTTCTCCGGTGCTCGATGGAGTTTCGACTGATACCATCCACAAGCTCCTCGAAGTGGCAGGTCTTCCTGTCGATGGGAAAGTTCAGCTTTATGACGGAATGTCAGGGGAGCCCTTTGATCACAAGACGACCGTAGGAAAAGTCTACATGTTAAAGCTTCTCCATCTGGTAGAAGACAAAATCCACGCGCGAAGTGTTGGACCTTACTCTCTGGTCACCCAGCAACCCCTTGGTGGAAAGGCGCAGCATGGAGGACAGCGTTTCGGTGAAATGGAGGTCTGGGCACTCGAGGCCTACGGAGCTGCACACGCTCTTCAAGAAATGCTCACCATCAAATCAGACGATATCTTCGGACGATCAAAAGCTTATGAATCAATCGTAAAACACGAGGAAATCCGAAAACCATCGACTCCCGAGTCCTTCAATGTCCTGACCCGAGAGCTCCAGTCCCTTTGTCTGGACGTTGACCTGATCGATTCTCTCAGTGGAGAGCATGTCGTAGTAGAAGAGGTGATTGAAACACCGGAGGAAGATGCCGAAATCATTGATAAGGCCAGCCGTGATAAGACCCTGGAAATGGTCGGCGGAGAGTCTGGAATCCTCGAGCCGGGTATGCACAGCACCGAGAGTCTTGATGAGATGGAGGAGGAGGAGGCTGAAATAGAGGAAGATGTAGAAGAGGAGATGATGGCGTGAGAATTAAAAATTCAAAATAAAAAATAAAAATGAAGAGCCTTTCCCATTTTGAATTTTTCATCTTTAATTCTCCGCTATGCACGACAAGAAGCGACCTCAAAAGTCATTTGATTCGATCTCTCTTGCGATCGCGTCACCAGATCAGATCCACAATTGGTCTCATGGCGAAGTGACCAAGCCGGAGACGATCAACTATCGGACCCAAAAACCCGAACGCGATGGACTCTTCTGCGAGCGTATTTTCGGACCAACCAAGAATTGGGAATGCTACTGTGGCAAGTACAAGAAAATTATTTACAAGGGAGTAATCTGTGAAAAATGTGGAGTTGAGGTCACCCGAAATTCCGTGCGACGGGAAAGAATGGCTCATATCGAGCTAGCCGTGCCTATCGCGCACATTTGGTTCCTCCGTAGCACACCAAGTCGGATCGGACTGTTACTCAATCTCCCCATCAAGAGTCTGGAGCAGGTCGTCTACTTTGCCGCCTACATCATCAAGACTGTAGACGAGGAGGGTAAGAAGGCTGTGGCAAAACAGCTTGAAGAGGAGTATCAGACCTACACTAAGAAATCAAAAGAAGCCCTCAAAGAACGCATCAGGCATCTCAGATCAGAGATGAAGGAATCAAAAAATCTTGACGAAGAAATTCTCAAGGCAGAAGAAGCGGGAGTGACTCAGCTCGATGAACTGGCCGATTCCTTTGATCGTGCCAAGAACGAGCTCAAGATGATTCACCCCAACCGGGTCATCTCTGAGATGGAGTACCGGGAGCTTTCTATGAAGTTTGGTCAGGTTTTCACAGCAGGTATCGGCGCGGAGGCCATTCGTGAAATTATCGAAAATATTGATCTCAAAGAATTTATCGTCAGGCGAGAAGAAGAGCTCATGAACACAACGGAAATGAAGCAGAAAAAAATCTTTAAGCGCATCAAGCTGGCAACCTCACTCCTCAATAATAATATTGGCCCAGCCTGGATGATCCTGACGGCTTTGCCAGTAATTCCGCCTGATCTGAGACCGATGGTTCAGCTCGATGGAGGACGGTATGCAGCGAGCGATCTGAATGACCTCTACCGACGAGTGATCAACCGAAACAACCGTCTCAAAAAACTTATTCGTCTGGGTGCTCCGGAGGTCATCTGCCGTAATGAAAAAAGAATGCTTCAGGAAGCAGTTGATACCCTGCTCAATAACTCCGTCCGATCTGGGAAGGCGGCTTTCACGACCAATGACAAGCGCAAGCTCCGATCACTCTCTGATATGCTGAAGGGAAAACAAGGACGTTTCAGACAAAATCTCCTTGGAAAGCGTGTGGATTACTCCGGACGAAGTGTGATCGTGGTCGGACCACAGCTCAAGCTCCACCAGTGTGGTATTCCCAAGGAAATGGCCCTGAAGCTCTTCAAGCCTTTTGTGATTGGAGACCTGATCGAAGAGGGGATGGCTCACAATGTCAAAAACGCGGAGCGTGTCATCGCTTCCGGAAGAAAGGAAGTTTGGGATATTCTCGAACGCATTACGAAAGACCACTACGTCTTTCTCAACCGTGCTCCAACGCTTCACCGTCTGAGTATCCAGGCTTTCCAGCCCGTCCTCATCGAAGGGAAAGCGATCCAGATACACCCGCTGGTTTGTGTGGCATTCAATGCTGACTTTGACGGAGACCAGATGGCGGTTCATGTACCACTTTCCAGACTAGCTCAAAAAGAATCCAAAGAGCTGATGCTCTCTTCTCGGAACCTGCTCAAGCCATCCGCGGGCGAACCGATCACCAACGCGACTCAGGACATGGTGCTGGGTTGCTACTTCCTGACCCGAATGATCGACGGCAAGAAGGGAGAAGGAAAAGTATATGCCAATCGGGAAGAAGTGTTCATGGATTACGATCTTGGAGGGGTTCATCTCCAGGCAAAGATCAAGGTCCGCATGGATATTGGAAGCGGTATTGAAATGGTGGAGACCACCGTCGGGAGACTGATCTTCCATGAACAGGTCACCGAACGGGTTCGACTTCCCTTCAAAAACTACTGTTTCAAGAAGAATCAGCTGAAGGACATCATTTCAGAATGTTATAACGACATCGGGCCTGAGGAGACGGCATTGCTTTCAGACTACATCAAGGATGTTGGATTCAAGTACGCCACGAAGTCCGGTTTGACGGTGAGCTCTTCTGATATGATTGTTCCCGATGCCAAGTACAAAATCATCGAAGAGGCATCTGAAGTGGTCAAAAAAATTAATGATTATTACTGGAGAGGTTTCATTACCGCTGACGAACGGTACCAGCACAATCTTAGGGTGTGGACCAATGCGAAGAATGATGTGATGAAGAAGTTGATTGAGAACTTCAAAAATCACAATGAAAATGATTTGTATTACCAGATCGATTCAGGTGCCCGTGGTAACTGGGGACAAATCACACAGCTGTGTGGAATGAAGGGGCTCGTAGCCAATCCATCCGGTAAAACCATAGAGCTTCCAATCCTTTCCAACCTCAAGGATGGATTTAGTATCCTGGAGTATTTCATCGCGACACACGGAGGACGAAAAGGAAAATCTGATACCGCTCTCAAGACCGCGGAGGCGGGATACCTCACGAGAAGACTGGTTGACGCTGTTCAGGACGTTATTGTTCGAGAAGAAGATTGTGGGCAGGATCATCAGTTCATCCTTAACGGAGCTGAAAGTGTTCGAATGGGATTTGAGTTTAAGACAAGTCTCTATGGACGGACTTTGGCTGCTTCCGTGAAGGACAGCAAGGGAAAAGAACTCCTCAAAGACCAGACCATCCTGGGTCACGAGGAGGTCAACCTCATCCTGGAGAACAAGATCAACGAAGTTGCGGTTCGCTCACTGATGACCTGCAAGACAGAAACAGGGATTTGTCAGAAGTGCTATGGACTGGATCTGGGGAACAACAAACCAGTTGATTTCGGTCTGGCCGCTGGAATTATCGCGGCACAAAGTATCGGAGAGCCGGGTACCCAGCTGACCATGAGAACCTTCCACATGGGAGGAGTTGCTGAAGGGTCTGACATTACCCAGGGTCTTCCTCGAGTAGAAGAGTTGCTTGAGGCTCGACCCCCCAAGTCTGCCGCTATCTTATGTGATATCAACGGAGTCGTTCACATCAAGCGAACGAAGGGGACCATGGAGCTCATGGTGAGTGAAAAAGAACAGTCGACCGAAGAAATTTTAATCCCCTCAGGATTCATCATTGAGATCAAGAAAGGAGATGATATCAGAGAAAAACAAGTGATTGCTCGATCAGAAGTTTACAACAATACTATGAAGTCAAAGGTCACCGGAACCGTTGTTGAAGCAGGAAAGGATCGCGTGCTCCTTCGCCACAAAGAGCGCCGTGAAATTTCCTACAAACTCACAGACAAGGATTACCTGATTGTGGAAAACAATCAGGAAGTGAAAAAAGGACAAGCACTTACCAATGGACACTACGACCTCCACGAATACATGCTCAAGACGGATATTCCGACCACTCAGGCCTATATCATGAAGGAGGTGCAGACCATCTATGCTTCCCAGGGACAATCCATCAATGACAAGCATATTGAGATCATCATCAAGCAGATGTTTTCGAAGGTGCGCATTATTGAGCCGGGAGAAACAGAATTTCTCCCTGGTCAGATCGTCGACAACATGCGCTTCAAGCGGGTGAACGAAACGATGAGCAAAGCCAAGAAGCATCAGGCTTTCGGAGAACGCATACTTCTGGGTCTGACTCGCATCGCCTTTCATACTGATTCCTGGCTCAGCGCGGCGTCATTCCAGGAGACAATACGAGTACTGGTCGACGCAGCCGTCACGAAACGAATTGACCGGCTGGACGGACTGAAAGAGAACGTGATTCTGGGACGTCTGATTAACGCAGGACACATCTATCGAAAGAAGATGGGTTTGGAGGACAACTTTTACGATGTTCCGGAGATTGTTCGGCCAAAACGAGTGAGAACAGAAGAAGAGATTGCCCGACAGGAAGAAATGGCAAAAGCGTAGAGTAGGACTATGAGGACAATAAGGACTATAAAGACGATAAGGATCTGAGTATTGAATAGGAGGACTTCCTTCCTTATCATCCTTATCGTCATAATAGTCCTTATCATCTTTCTGTATGAATTACGAACGCTTCGGCGATATCAGCAATTCTGATTTTTTCGAAGAGTATCTTGGAAAAATATATACCTGGAGAGAAGGGGTTGGGCTACACGAAATGATTCGAGAAATGCATTCCTTCACGGTGGAGGTCGGCGAAGAGGACCGACACACCTATATCGAAGAGCTTTCTTTGATGACACCGTATCGATTTCGCAAGAGCTACGAAAACGAACAGTTCCGATATTCTCTTTTGGAGATCGATCAACTGTCTCCAGGCTTTATTATTCGGAGCCGAAAAAACCCGGAAAAATCCCCGGTTCGAGCGATGAATAGCTTGTCTCCGGTTTCCATGAAAAAGCCCAATACCCGATACATCGGGGAGGTTTACCGGGTGACAGATTTCGAAAAGGTCACACAAATCCTGGAGAAATCAGGGGTCGAATTCGACCCTGACAGTGTTTCGGCACATTCCAGGATTCGTTTCTGCCGCACCAGTCCTTCACAGTATACTTGGAATACAGTTGCCTACATTCAGTACCAAGGGAAGGAGCGCCAGTACTATCTTGAACAGTTCCCTGAGCTTAATGAGCCAGAAGGCGTTCTGGTACGGTTTGATGAAATCAAGAAGAAGCAGAGTGAGCTGGGCATTGACTCTCTGATCAAACCGATCGATCACCTTGCGACCAGGGTACTCCATCAGGATCGGGAGCACGCTATCCTCGAACACCTAAAGCTTACTTCATACTACTATTGGGGTTCTTACGATATTGCCGATCAAAATTCTTCCACGAATGTGACGAGAAATAGCCTCAATTTGGACGAATCAGTTTCTCCCGCAAGAGTTTTTACCGCTGCTAACACGCCTCATTATCTCGACCATATCGTTCAGTTGCCATCTCCTACAGAATCTTTTGTGCTGCATTACGGCAAGCGAATGCATCATATAGCCTACGGTGTAGCTGACAATGCCGAGGGACAAACGCATGACAACATTGATATCGTTGTCGACACCTTGAAAGATCAGGGGATGGAATTTCTTCTGAAGGTGATCGGTTCCGCCGAAGAAGGATTGAAACAAATCTTTTCCCGCACCTCCAACTATTCTCTCCTGATTACCGAGTACGTTCAGCGATACAATGGCTTCCAAGGATTTTTCACGAAAAAAAATGTCGCTTTTCTCACCGAAGCTGCAGGTCAGGATGAGGCTCTCCAAAAAATGAACAGGGTAGGGGAGAAGGATTTGTGCGATTGATGCGATTCCAAACACTGAATGCATCAGATCACCAGGCCTCCACGTGGATATGATGCCGGTCAAAACCCAGCTCAAAGAGTTTATCTCGGGTCGCTTTCACCATGACAGGAGGCCCGCAAATATAGCAGTGGGTTCCGGGCTCAGGAGGGAATATATCGCCGTCGAGACAGTCTCCGATATATCCTCTTTTCCCATTCCAGTCGGGATACTCACCCTCTTCGCTGATGGCAGGAAAAATCTGCAAGCGAGGGGCTTCAGCAAAGCCTTCCAGTTCAGTCCGAAACAAGTAGTCATCAGGCCTACGAAATCCGTAAAACAGCTGTATCGGGAAGGACTCCTGCTTCAAAAAGCTGTGCTGAGCCATGCTGTAGAAAGGTGAGATGCCGACGCCACCGGCGATCAGCACCAGTTTCTGGGGAAGCTCAGGAAGGGACTGGTAGCCAAAGTGACCAAAAGGACCTTTGATATCCACCGGATCACCGGGGATCAGCGCGTTAATGAGCTGAGACATGTGACCTTTTGAATCGATTCTGATGACAAACCGCAGCTCCCCATTCTCGTCGAAGTTGGCGACGGAATAGGATCGTTCCACATAGTTCCCTTCGGTGTCTCGGAGACGCATAAGAAAAAATTGTCCGGCTTGATAGGGTATGGGTTCCGGAGTAGAGATGACGAGATGGCGAACACTTTCTCCGATAAGATCATTCGAAAGAACGCGAGAAAGATGGTAGGAAGACATGAGATAGGCTTAAATGTATGCTTATCCTACCCTATTTGATGGGTTTCTTCACGACTTTCTTCCGGATGAGAGGAGTCCAGGCTTCTCTGGTGACGATGGTCAGATTCAACCTCATTGAGGAGTCTCCGGGCCTTTTCCACATCATCGACTTTGACGTATCCAATACGACACCAGTCCTGATCTCCTGAGGAGTGAGGCGTCCCTGAAAAGTAGATCGAAAGGATATTGATGTCATTTTTCCCCAGAACTTTGGCGACGCCGGCGAATCCTCCCACCCGATTCGGAAAATCCACCTCCAGGATGTCGGTACGAGCTATGAGATCAGTCCCCATCTTGCGAAGCACCTCCTCCGTGATCTCGATTTTGTCCACCACGAGCATGAGCAGAGACTGAAGTTGTCCTTCATAAACCTGAATACCCTGAATATTCACCCCCGCTTTGGCCACTTCTTCACTGAGAAGGCCCAAGGTCCCCGGAGCTTTTTTCATATAACAGGAGACTTCAGTGACAATACGAGCACTCATAAGCACGAGAAAAGAACGAATATAAATATTACAACATATACCAACAATAAATGAAAGAAAAATGAGCTGTTGTCAATTAGTGGACGACGGAATGTGAGTGCTGATCAGGAAGCCAAAAACTTGCAAAAATAAAGCAAAATGGGGTAATATAAGCGCTCGTTTTGTTTTCTGTGATGAAAAAATTGACCATAATAAGAGGGCTAATACTTGTGCTGGGTATCATATCCCTAAGCTCAGCATCTGTATTTGCTTTTTCAGATGTCACGAAATCAGATCCGAATCATCCGGCGGTTGAGTTCCTGACGCAAGAAGGGGTTCTTCAAGGGAGAGGAGAGACTGGCACCTTTGGGCCAGAAATCCTCGTGAGCAGGGCCGAATGGCTGGTCATGTTGGGGCGTTGGATGAAGAAAAATTCGATCGAGACTCCTTCTGACTGTACTCTGGATCTTCCTCAAGATTGGTTTACTCCAGAGTACTGCTGGGCTCTTCAAACTGGTATTATTCATCATGAGAGACCATCTGACCCCATTATCCTCGCGGAGCTCCTGGTGACACTGGAGAGAGTGTTCAAATGGCCAGGCAGTGAAGGATTCGCATGGTATTCTTCAGCCTATAGTTTCGCACTCAAGACAGGACTGGTGGAATCGTCAGTTCAGCCCCACCATCTGATGACGCGTTCACAGGCGGCTGAAATCCTGTTCAGGACTATCGCCAACGCCCGATATCACACGTTGTTATATGACGCCTTCCTCGCGGAGCTCATGCTTCCTTCTTCGCTCGAATCATTCTCCTCTCCTGATCAATTGATCGGGAATGTCGGAGCACTCATCCGGCCATTCGGCAGTTCTTCAGATCGTCTCTTGGTCGCGAAAGGAGCTCTTTATGTTCCGGCCATTCAGTTTTATCTCGAAGTGCAGAAGCCAGGCGTGTTGAAGCAGCTCAGTATTCAACGAACTTCAGTCGGTCAGACAAGAGACTTGAGCAAAGGAAGATTGCTGATCAACGGAATGACCATTCAGGAAGGTCAATTCGACGTTGAAGACTCACTGGTCACCTGGTCTGAGCTGAATAAAACCGTCATTCCATCCTCGCCCTTGCTTATCGAGATGAACGTGGACTTTGATGCGGAAGCAAGAGGGGATCTTTCATACCAGTTTCAGGTCAGGCCGGACTTCATCCGCTTCGATATGGCTGAAGAGCTGACTGAAGGTCTTACTATTTCCGGGCAGCCCATCTTCACCACCAGCAGACCGGCAGATGTTGTGACCATTGCCAACACGGATTCAAAAATGAAAATGCCTTTCATTGAAGAGACGGGGCAGGTCATCGGCCGATTTGTAATCACCGCGGGAGAGCACGATGTGCTTATCAAGCGCATTAAGCTGCGCGACGCGGGGACGATGGATGATCGCGGCTTCAGCAATTTCCGGCTCACGGTAGGAAGTACCGAGCTGGCTTACATACCGGAATTCAACCGCTTGGGCCTCGACTTCGTGGTTTCGGATTACCTGATCGAAGCGGGACGATCTCGCACACTCCAGGTGCGGGCGGACATTGATTCAGCCCGAAAAAGTGATACGATTCGCCTCTATTTAGATGAACCGGAAGACCTTCATGCTTTTGATATTCAGTACCATTTCGGGACACAAATTGAGAACCGGTTCAGCCAGGAGATTGCCTGGTGCGTCGGTTCATCATCGACTGAGTGTCCTGCTGAAGGCCTGCGCAAACACTGCTCCAAAGACGATCGGGAGAGGGGAGTAGAGGATTGTGAGGAAAATGAAGAATAAGATCGATTTAAGACGTAAAAAATGGTAGAATGAAGGGATTCTCCTTTTTCAATCAACACAAAAATCAATCATCACCCATCATGGAAGCCTCACGGATTTTGCGCCAAAAACCACCGACCAGAGAAGTTACGACTCAGGAATTGAGAGCAATACGGCAACGCGTTTCTCAGGAGCGGACGAATTTTGAAGCAAGTCTTGGGGTAGCCTATGAGGTGGAGAATACGAGAGAACTTATGGGGAAAGTTATTCCGATGAATGTAGCGCCTGAAAGTCTGAGCATTGATTTCACTTCGTCCGTATTCATGGTTCCTGAAGGAGACGAGGGGGAAGAAGAAAAAATAGTAATCCCTCTCGAGAAGCTTATTACATCTGAAGACATTCTGGTTGCCAGAGACTTTGAAGCTCCGGAAGATGGAATAGTTAGGAATACGCCTGCCATCAGATCCATAATCAGATCTCTTCGTGAAGAGATCTGGCATGTGTCAGGGTACGATGCCGAGACATCTGTTTCTCGATCCTATCTCTGGGAAATTCCAGAAATCATTCGAGAGAGTGATCTCAGCGAGCAGTCAAAGTTTCGGCTTACGGAGAAAATAGAGAAGCTTGAAGAATTTTATAAAAAAAAGGAAGCAAACTCGACAGGAGAAATTGAAGAACTTTACAGTACGTTAATGGGTTTATCAGGGTCTCCCACTTCTGATAAGCGGGACATGGAAAATATCAAAAAACTCCTGAAACGAATTGAAAAACTCGCCGCTATTTCGCCGCTAAAAGATATACAGTCCTGTCGAGAGAGAATCACAATACTTCAAGCGATTCCTGATAAAGATAGAGATGCCTATCAGCGCGAAGAACTTGTTGAGCTTTCTGAATGGTATCGCCACGTTTACGAGAGAGAAGAAAACGAAATTAGATTGAGATCTGATCTCAAGAAAAGTTTTCTTTTTTATGCTGGACTAGGTGAGAAGCATGAGTCTGATATCGAAGTAGCTGTTGAAAGTCTGAATACGCTTAGAGACAGCTATGAATATAGTGAGAAGCTCTTAAGGATGTTTTTGGGAGCCCAAATCAAATCCGATATTCAGTTCTTAAAAGAAAAGCTTTCAAGAATGATCACTGAGCGACAAGAAGAGAGGATACGAATCAGGGAAGACGAAAACCGAGAGCCTTCAGAGAATGCGCAGAAAGAACTTGGAAAATGGCTGGCTTCTCAAAACATTCTCAGGGATTTTGAGAAGAGCATCAGTGAAATTCCCAGCGCTTATATTCACACCGAAGTGATTGGTGAAGGAGCCTTCGGTCAGGTTTACAAGCGCCAGACGAGAGAAGGCGATTGGATAGTCCAAAAACTCATCAAAGAACTTGATCCGGAATCCATGGAGAGAGTGATCAAAGAAATGAAAACGCTGGTGACCATCGGTGGAGAATCCCAGGCAATTCTCCAGGGGAGCTATCTCAAAGTCGTCGGTTCCAAAGGTGTTCCAGGCATTGAAAACTCAGCTGATATGTGGCTGCTCGAGACAGAACTGATTGATGGAGACAGCCTGGAAAATCTCCGGTTTCAGTACCATATGGCGATGGAGGAGCTGGATGGAAAACTGCTGCGGGGAGAATCCGTGACGCTTGACGACTTTCCCCATGACGCGCAACAGTTTTCTTTTCGAAAGGTCATCATCAATCCTTACCTCAAAGACGCGAAAAAATCTTTCCAGGATATTCTGGCATCTGATGCCCGACACATTTTCTCAAAAGCAGACGCTTTGGAGGTGATGAAGGCCATCCGGGATACGCATGAAGCGGTCATTATTGAAATTACCCGTGAAATCTGTGGCGGACTCGAGAAGGCTCATCAGAAAGGGATACTTCATCGTGACATCAAACCGGATAACCTTATGCTTGCAAAAAACGGTCAGGTAAAAATAATCGATTGGGGACTGGTCAAGGCGATCCGGCAGACACGGGATTTGGAGGAGGCATTTGAAGAAGAGGCACGCCTGTATCAAGCGCCAGGACTGAAAGTGAAAATGACCAAACGGCTCACGCCGGAAGGCATCGTTGTCGGGACACCAGCCTTTCTTGCTCCCGAACTGATCGGTGGAAGTTCCCAAAAAAGTTCGGTTCAGTCCGATATTTGGGCGCTGGGAGTCAGCCTCATCGAAATGGTGTCCGGCGAACCGCCTTTCCAGTTTAGATCAGGTCTGAGTGGTTCAGAAGCCGTGTTCGATCTTGCGCGACAGATTCACGATCCGCAGAATTCCGAACGGGAGCGTCTCTTTGGTCAGATGAAGAATCAGGTTCTCAGGAAAGTTATCGAAAGAGCTTTGACCGTGAGACCAGGTGAAAGATTTTCCTCCATGCAAGAGATGAGCGAAGCTCTTGAGCTATGTCACTCAATCAACTCACTACAGGAGTTGGATGTTTATGTGAGAGACAGGGGTTACTTGATGGCGAGAAAGAATCCGGAAATGGTTATCACGAAGGGGATCTCAGAGCTTATGAACGAAAAAAAAGAACTCTTAAGAGTATTATTTCAGAACGGACTACAGATTTACTCGATTGATACGATCATGGAGGACGTTCAGCAATTAATTACTCTTTCCGCTCAGATCATCATCCTCGAGCAATCAGCTGCAAAACCAGGCAGAATAGTTGACAAATTCATGTAATAAGGGCTAGAATAAGCTCCTTTTGTCTTTGCGATGGCTGACACTATGAGGTCTGGATCTTCAAATGCCCTCAAACTTTCCTTTGATGGGAGACAAGTTCATCTAGACTCTATTCCCTCAGGAGATCAGCTTCTGGTTCATTCCTCGTTTTTTTTAACAATAGCGAATGAGATGAGGAAACGCTGCCTCAGTACGCTGAGCATTCGAGGTTTTGAATTGGTACCGGTTGAAAGGAAATGCGGCCTCACCTTGACGGTCAAAAGTGCTGGAGTCGGGACCAAACTTGATTATCTGATCCCGCTTGATATAGCCTTCGATGAGGCCCTTATTTTCAGGGATGGAAGCATCCACATTCAGAAAGCAAATGGCGAAACCAAAATGCTGTATCCAACCGATAAAAAGTCAATGGCCTTTCCAGCCGTGAGAATATAAGCACTGTTCAATTAGCCCTTGTCTGTAAATCAGACTTGCGGATTGAAATCAGCCACGATTTCCGGTATAATGAAGTGAAACTAAAATAAAAACATGCCAAACATTCCCAGAGGAAACGAAGGTAAAGCTTTCGAAAGTGGTGAAGGAACTAAAGCAGGCGGATGTAATTAAGCTTCTGAATCAAGCACAATATATGAGGTCACTCATTATTGCTGCTCTTTCCGTCTACTATTGTACGGCCTCTGCCCAGCAGGTATTTTGAGTTATCTACCCCCCCAAGACCTCCACCGCCTTATCATCATCATTGGTGGAGATATAGATGACTGAAGCTCCCTGTGGCGCCTCACAAGCATACATATTGGCGATATTGATGTTCGCCTCAGCAAGTTTTTCCGCCATGTCAGCGATTGCGCCGGTTTCACCTTCGAGCTCCACTTCGACGACATTTCCCTGGCCGACGCTCTCCACGCCCTGATCGGTGAGAATCTTCTTCGCCTTCTCCAAGTCTCCTGAAAGCACCATATAGGTCTGAGTGGTCGATCCCTGGGAATAGTTCAACATGCCTTTTATTCCAATACCGCTCTCAGATAAGGTACGAGCTGTTTTAGCAAGAATTCCTACTTCGTTGGGGAACTGGAATGCGATTTCTGTGACGATCCTGACTTTCATAGGGATGATAACTAAGGATACAGCCTAGACACTATAGCCCATGCAACTGCGCATGCTCAATCAAAAAAACCCTCCGAGCAAGGTCAGAGGGTTGGGTACTTGGGTTCTCCACAGTCAGCACAGGGCGAACAGTCGGAACCACAAGCACAGTGATCTTCCACAAGAAAAAAGTAAGTATGAAAACGTATTACTTCTTTTTCTTAGGAGCAGCCTTCTTTTTTGGAGCAGCCTTTTTCATAGGCTTCTTCACAGCTTTCTTAACAGCCTTTTTCATAGGCTTCTTGGCAGCTGTTTTCTTTTTAGCAGGCTTCTTTTTTGCAACGGGCATAAAAAAGAATAAAGAATACAAGATAAAAAAAGTATCGTTCTCATATGGCTCGAGGTCAAGAAAAAGAAGAGTATTAACCTGACAACTTTGGCATATTGTCACGATGAAATGACTCTCTTAAAAATGAGGAAATCTCAAAAAAGAGAAAGAGAGAGGGAATTTAAAATGTAAAATGAAGAAGGGGGAGGGGGAATAAAGATTAAAGGTGGCCATTCTTCGCTCCCACGTTGAAAACCTCTCAAGCTACGAAGCGGCATCCTCCGCAAGCGGAGGATGGAGCAAGTAACGGGAATCGGACCCGTGTCTCCGCCTTGGCAAGGCGGCGTAATAGCCACTATACGATACCTGCAATAAGCCAAAAGACTGTAATGAAAAGGGAGTGGAAAGTCAACGGAGCAGGAGTTTTTTCTTGAATAAGGCGCGAAGGTTGGATATAATAATAATGCTATTATCCAACCCTTCCATGATTTCCCTTAAAAAGAGTGATCCCATCAAGGATGCGCTCAGAGAGCTCATCGATGAAAAACTTGAGAAGCTGAATGCGATGCGTCCGATATCCCCGGTTCACCTTCAAAAACTCAAAGAACAGTTTCAGGTCGAGATGACGTACAATTCCAATGGAATCGAAGGCAATACCCTCACGCTGAACGAAACCTATTGGGTCTTCCAGGAAGGGATGACCGTGAAGGGCAAATCGCTCAAAGAACATCTGGAGGTTAAAGACCACAAAAGAGCTTTAGAAAAACTTTACCAGCTCGTCGAATCGCCGACGGAATTGGATTTCAGTGAACACTTCGTGAGAGAACTGCATCAGGCGGTGATTGAGCTCTCAGAAGAAGGGGATGACCATGGGTATCGGCAGACGGATGTGTTTATTTCAGGCAGTGACCATAAACCGGTTGAGCCGGGCGTGCTTCCTCAGCAGATGAAGCAGCTTATCCGCTGGGTTCGAAATGAGCAGCACCGGTATCACCCCATCGAGTTTGCAGCCCTTTTTCACCATCAGTTTGTTCACATACATCCTTTTCTCGATGGCAACGGACGGACAGCTCGCTTGCTGATGAATCTTTTCCTGATGCGAACAGGGTTCCCTCTCGTGATTATCTTGAAAAACGATCGGCAAAAATACTATCGGGCGTTGCGCATGGCGGACAAAGGACGTTACAAGGCGCTCATTCAGTTCATCGCTCAAGCAGCCATTCGTTCTTTGAATCTGTACCTAGACGCTCTGACACCGGCAAAGAAAAAAGATGAGTTCATTAGCCTTGCGGAGGCCACTGAGTTCTGCGACTACTCCCAGGCCTATCTCGGCAAGTTGGCCAAAGAGGGGAGGCTTGATGCTCACAAGCGGGATCGCAACTGGGTGACGACCAAGAAGGCCATCGAGGAGTACGTGGCGAAGCACGGAAGAGGAGAGGCTAAACAATAAGGCTGATATTTTTCACATCATCTTGACAGTTCTACACAATCATATAAAATTCGGTCGACCTTGTGCCCAAGCATTAGGTCACCGGTGCCAGGCCGCATGGATTATGTCCTCGGGTCCCCCCACACTTCCCCCAAACCCGGGGGTAGCATGGTTCAGTGGTCTGGCACCACTCCCTTTCATCCTCTGCTATACTGAAGGCAGCTTTTTTGTGAACATGAGCGTCAACAAAGAACTTGCCTCCATCTTTGACCACATGGCCGATCTCTACCTTCTCGGTGGGAAGGAATCAGATCGCTATCGCATGGGCAGTTACCGTCGTGTCGCGCAAACGCTGAAGTATTTTCCAAACGATGTACTCGAGCTCCACAAAGCGGGAAACATTCGGGATGTCCCCGGAGTCGGCGAAGCCATCGAACTCAAGATCATTGAGTTTATTTCGACCGGAAAAATCCGGACCTATGAAAAACTCAAAGGCCGTTTCCCTCAAAGCCTTCTCAACCTGATGGACGTGCCCTCTCTCGGCCCAAAGAAAGTTCACCTGCTCTGGAAAATGCTCGGCGTTGAAAACAAAAGAGACTTGAAAAAGGCCATCAAAGACGGTTCTGCTGAAAAACTTCCAGGCTTCGGAGCCAAGGCGGTTCAAAATATTCTCGAGGGATTGGAAATCGGAAAGTTGCTCAAAAAAAGAAAACTATTCGGTGATATGGTTCCTATGGTCGAAGAGATACTTGAATACCTCAAGCAGTCAAAACTCACCACAAAAGTTGAAGCTGCGGGATCCTATCGTCGAAAAGAAGAAACTATCGGGGACCTTGATTTTCTTGCCGTGAGCAAAAACCCTCAACAATTAATCCATTATTTCGTCTCGCATCCCAAAGCAAAAAAAATTCTCGCCGAAGGGGATACCAAAGGGTCTATCGTCTTGGAGGGTAATCTCCAGGTCGACTTGCGAGTTGTAAAGGCCGATGAGTGGGGCGCGGCACTCCAGTACTTCACCGGATCGAAAGATCACAATGTCCATTTGCGAACTTTAATTCGATCAAAAGGTCTAACCGTAAACGAGTACGGGGTTTTCAAGCCGACAAAAAAGGGTGAAAAGGGAAAAAAGATTGCCGGGAAAACGGAAGTAGAGGTCTACAAAGCCATGGGGCTCCGGTATATCCCACCTGAGATGCGCACGGATTCCGGGGAAATCGAAGCAGCGATTAAGAAGTAAAGGGAATGGAAGAAGAGGTAACATTGTAGAGACGCATTGCAATGCGTCTCTACAATGTTACCTCTCTACTCCTCCGCCTTCTCCAGCTCAATCACAGTACCCTCATCAGCAGCGGTGTCATCAGCGATTCCGGCGATACAGCTCAAAAATTCATTGTCCTCCACGGGCATCATGGGCGTGCCAAACTTATCCAGCTGGACCTTGTCCTTGCCGGATTTGCAGGTGATCTTGCAGCTGCTGCAGGCCCCGGCCATACAGGAAAAAGGATAGTCGATGCCTTCAGCTTCGAGCATCTCCAAAATCGACTTATTTGAGTCCACCGGAATCTCGATGACCTTACCGTGTTCATCTTTGTACGTGATTTTGGCCATATGAGGGAAGGATGATAAAGAAGATAAGGTCCTTCCTCTACGCTTTCCCCAGCGTCTTCCCTCCCTTCTCCCACCCAACAGGGCAAAGCTCACCACTCTGGGCAGCGTGAAGGACACGAAGCGTTTCTGTTACGCTGCGACCAATGGGCAAATCGTTCACCGTTACGTGTCGAAGGATGCCATCCGGATCAATAATAAAGGTTCCGCGGAGCGCGATGCCTTTGTCTTCCAAAAGGACTCCGTAGTCCATACTGATTTCTTTCGTGATGTCTGAGAGCAACGGAAAGTTCAAGGCACCCAGCTCTTTCCCCCAGGCCTGGTGTGAGTAGACAGAGTCGATGCTGATTCCCAGAAGCTGAGCATTTTCCTTGGTAAAGTCTTTCGCATGCTTGTTGAATTCCAAAATCTCAGTTGGGCAGACGAAGGTGAAGTCGAGGGGGTAGAAAAAGAGCACCACCCACTTGCCCTTAAAATCTTCCAAAGCCAAATGTTCGAAATTTCCATTCACAAAGGCTTCACATCTGAATTCAGGTGCCGGTGAGCCGACCTGGATCGGGTGGAAGCAGAGTTCGTCGCAATCGTGGGAGTCCATGGTTGAAGGTTAGATGATGTGTGAATAAGGTACTTGGGCTGGGGGTTTGGGTCAAGGCTTAGAGATTCCTCAGCACATTCTCAAAGAATAACATCCCATGCTGGCTGTAATGCCACTCTTCAATGGCTCGTTCGGGATGGGGCATGCCTCCCCAGAACTGGCCTCGGTCACCGGCGAAGACGCCGGCAATGTTCCGATCCGAACCATTGGGATTGTTCGGATATCCGGGTGGATCGTAGACCAGGGAAATGGTTGCCCCGGTCATTTCGCCGTCCATGACGAACTTGCCTTCGCCGTGGGCGACGGGAACAACGATTTCTTTTCCTTCCAATCCCTTCGTCCAGATGGAGTTTGCAGACTCTAGAGTAAACTTCACCCTCACCCATCGCTGTTCAAAGGTCGCGGAGTCGTTGAAAGTCAGCCTCAGATTCTTTCCAAAAAATCCGGATCGGGTCATGAGTTGGAATCCATTACAAATCCCCAGCACGGGAATCTTTCCCGTTCGCAAATAGTCCATCTGATCTTTGAACTGCGTTTCCATGATACGGTGCCAGACCTTTGCTGAGCCCAGGTAGTCGCCATCAGCGAAGCCACCGGGGAAGACGACGATATCCGCATCGGCGAACTTCGCATTCGAGTCGGTAACGGAAATCAGGTTCGCATCACAGCCCAGCTTCGTCCAGGTTCGAACCATTTCCTGGTGACAGTTGATCCCGGGGGAGTAGACGATGTTCACTTTCTTCTTGGTCAGTTCAGTTGGCGTAAAGGGAAGAATGCTCGTCGGTGGTTCAACGCGCTGGGGTTCGAAAGGCATGTTCAGCTGATCGTACCAGACTCGTTCCCAGGTGGAGCGCATTTCGTGAAGCGTTATGATTTCATCGCCAATCACCAGTTCTGCTCGTTCCGTTACTGACCCCAAGCGCACTGCGTCCAGTTCAGCAAGAACATCAGCAGATTCCACCTCGACGATGAAGGAGCCGGGAAGGGCGTTGGTGAGGAATTCTAATATCGCTAGCTGAGGATATCGATCCTCAGCTACGGTAGGGTTGGGATCTATATCTTCCGCGCCGATAAACCCCCGTAGGCGAGGATCGATATCCTCGCCGATGTTCACCCCACCGATGTTCAGCTCAGCCCCCAATCCCGACCCCAACATCATTTCAAAAATCCGGTGAAAAATACCTCCGTCATCGACGACTGAGATACTGATAATCTTGCCTTCATCGATCAACTCAGCCAGGCGATCGATTGTTCGAATGTACTCCTGAATATTGATAGACCAATTGAAGGCGTTCGCACGTTCGTAATCGGGGAGTAGCACCGACCCACTCGCGTCATTCGAAATGCCGACAGAGAGAAAGTACAGTTCGTTTCCCACTTTTTGAAGAGCCTTTGGCGGCACCTTCATCGCATCGTCACCGGAACCTACAGCGGACATACAAATTGTGGGGGAGATTTCAAAATTTTCAACATGCTCTTTCTGTTCATCGGCGTGATGAAAGCCGTCACTCACTTCCGATTCCTGATGAGCCTTCCGAATCATCTTCGTGGTCCCGCTGGAAGAATCTTTTCCGGAAATAATAGGCGTTCCCAGATCTACCATCATATCCGTCATGGCCCGGACCATTTCCGTGAGGTGAGAATCAATCTCCGGTCGGGACTTGGGAGTGTAAAAATTATCGCAGAGGGCTATTTTCTTCCGCTTTACTCCGGCAGCAATCTGCTTGGAAACCGTCCCCGCCACGCAGGCTTGCGTCATGGCGTATGGGTTGGCGGACCACCAAGGGTTGACCGTGAGCGACAGGACCTGTGTTCGGCCGTCGTCAGGGTTTGGCACTGTGATGCCCTGATCGAAGGGCATGTTCGTAAATGGCGCCAGCGATTCCCTCAGCGATTTTCCCTGCACGGTGCTGTCCCAGCGCCTCAGGAACATCGATTGGTCGGCCAATTCAGGGGTCCGCAGGATGCGCAATAGCGCGTCTCCCGTAGAGACGCCGCGGCGCGGCGTCTCTACGGTCGGCAGATGAATATCTGCCGACTGCACAATATATTGTTCCACCGTTTTTTGCGCCACCGGAAAGGATTCTAGCCATTCGTAATCCAGATCCACGATGGTTTCTGTTCCGTGTTTCACGACGAATCGTTTCGTATCGGTAAATGTCCCCAGGACATGAGAGGGGATTTCATGATGAACTAAAATTGCCTGAACCTTCTCCAGATTCTCAGGAGCGACGGCCATGCCCATGCGTTCCTGGGATTCCGACTCCAGTTTTTCCCAAGGGGCCAGCCCTTCGTACTTGGTCGGGATCTTGGTCAAATCGATTTCAATCCCCACGCCTTCAGCCATCTCGCCAAAACAGGACGCGATCCCACCCGCTCCCAGATCACCATAAGCTCGAAGCAGAGGCCTGAGCTCAGGGGTCGCCTCCATGATGAGCCGTTCGGTGTACGGATCACCGATCTGGACTGACGCGCCTTCTTTTTTCGAGGACTGTTCGGTATTCGCCGCGGAACTCATCGTCGCGCCATGGATCCCATCCCGACCGGTAGGGTTTCCAACAAGAAGGGCAATGTCTCCGGACTGAGGTTTGCCAATGGTTGAATACTCCCGTTCGCCCACTCCCAGACAAATCCCCAGGGCCAGGGGTTTCCCAAAAAACTTCGGATGCAAAAACACCCGCCCTCCAAAATTCGGCACACCCATGGGGTTCCCGTAATTCTGCACACCCTGGATCATACCCCTCAAAATAACGAGCGGATCGAGAAAGGAGTCGACCTGATAGTGCTCGCTCATCTCCTCCTTGCTCTGCGAGCCAACGATGAAGACCTGCGTTGCCATGCTCGGCACTCCTCCCTGCCCGGTCCCAATAATGTCGCGCAAGCATCCCCCATGCATCGTTTCCACCCCTCCAACCGGAGCGATGGCGGTGGGGGCGTTATGGGTTTCGCCTTTGATGAGGTAGGTGGTGGTTTCTGGTTTCTGGTTTCTGGTTTCCTCGTTTCCTCGTTTCCTCGTTTCCTCGTTTTCTGGTTTCCCGTCGGCCTCCATCACCCCTGAATTATCCACAAAAACCGAAACGATGTCGGGTCTCTTCGGCAAGACCTTTTCCACCTCCGCTTTCAATTTCTTAAACAGCCCCAGCGACTTCCAGGTGGTGTGAAAGCAGTGATCCGAGGTTCTTTGGGCCAGGTACTCCAGCTCTGCATCCGTTGGGTCCCGCTGCAGATCATCCCGAAACTTGCGCTGAACTTCCTCCAAAAAACCGTCTTCCATATAAAGACTCCTTGCCTCACTCAGTTCCTTTAGCTCTCTCAGGTTCAGCTCACGAAATCCCGTTACGATCTGCATTTTTTCAGCCTCAGCCTGAATGGTCAGCTTGGGTTTAGATTCAGGTATGATGATGACGTGGAGTAGGGGGTTGAAGAGGTATTTGTTCACCAAAGTCTCCAACTCCTCCTCCGTCAGTCCTTCAAAAGCATATATAGTAGATAACTTCACCGCCTCGATCTGATCACCGAAGTCAACACTTGTCAGCATCTTCTCAATGGCGGTATGTTCCGGATCCATCACCGCCGGCTGGTAGGCGATTTCAATCTGTTTGGCATGTTCCGGAGTGTTCCCATCACCTGTTCCGTTTAGCAATAAGACATGCAGCGCATCCTGCTCTTCCTGACTCAGCTCACGACTGGTCTGGACTCGCGCGACGCGACGAGTGAAGACATTTTTGAGGCCTTCAAATTCCCGTGTGAAACGCTTTTTCAGCGCCGGCTGGTCGAGGAAGGGTTCGGAAAGCTTGAGGATCATGGGGAAGGATAATAAGGACGATAAGGACGATAAGGACGATAAGGAGAGGTGATGGTTTCAGGATAGCGGAGGTCAAGCCTTGAAGAAAAGCCCATTTTCTGCTAAAATAAAAGGAATCACAATAAAAACCCATGAAGATTAGTGAACGCACAAACCAACTTATGCCCAAGCGATTCGTCTTCCTTCAGGCTCTGCGCAACCTTGGCGAATGGATGACCGAGAAAAAGACCATACAGACGGACATGGATGGTGATAAGTATGAAGTCGATGAACAGCGGTTTTTCACGATTTCCCGACCAGGGGCTGCACTACTCCAGCTCAATAAATACGTTATCGAGCCTCTAGAAACCATCATCAGGGCCGGCACCTGGCCAATTGCCAAGGGAATTGAACTTGGTCTCGCCGGAGTGAAAAAAGGCATTGAAGTCGTGAGCGGTGAATGGGAAGCGATTAAAGAAGACGCCGAAACAACGCTCAGAGGAAATACCGAGGCCATGTTTGAAAAACGAATGATGAAAAAACTCAAACAACAGCAGCCGGAACAAGCTGAAAAAGCTGAACTTAATTAATCCCTTTATCATGCTCAGAGGAGACCTCATAACACAGCTCAGAAAGAAGATGGACTCCCTTCCTGATTTCCCACGGGACGTCAGAGAAATGATCGAAAAAAACCTTCCGGAAGCTGATGACCAGCTCATATTGGATCTCATCAGCGAAGTGGAAAGCTACGAAAAAAGGCTCGTGGAAGGAGCCAAAAAAATCACCGGACAGTTAAAAGCCCTTGAAACCGAAGGTCTCCGCCTGCTCAAAGAGGCAAAAAGACAGGAAACCCGGGAGAAAATCAGCAAAATAAAAAACGCCATACAAAAAACAAAATAATTTCGTATGAAACCATTGCCATGCCATGACGGGTATAAAGAGAATCTTTTGGGGAAGAGGTGGGTGTGTTTGCAGGGTTCAGAGACAAAAGCTGAAGAAACAAGGGAAGAGAAAGAAACTGATATTGGAGAGAAAAAAATCCTGGAACACCTGGGAAAGAAGACACCGGAGCTTAATGAAGCCATCGACAAAGCTGTAGCACTCAGCGATGCTGACATGAAAAAAGCTTTAGATGACTGGGAGCTTGGAATTGGAAGCTTATTGGAGGGGGGCGCGAGGAAAATATTTTCAATGACCGGAAAGGTCAACACTCTCTACAAAAAACAAATTGATGACCAGCTTCAGAAGATAGCAGTTGATCAAGCAAATGCTGAAGCAAAAAAGTACTTTGAAAGTGATACAGGGGCACAAACTGAATACGCAAAAAGTTCCCTGAATATTCTCAGCTTTAAGATCGAGGCCAGTGAAAAATTGGCCGGCAACTTACGCATGGAAATACAGGATCTTGAACAGCGACAAAAAATTATCCAAAAAGCTAATAAAGGTATTTTTAGCCTGTCAAAAGCTTTTGATTTTATTGGAGAACCACTGACAGGCCATGAAAACATAAGACAAAAAATCAAGAGATTAAAAGAAGCGAGAGAACATACGGAAAGTATTCGACGTGAGAGCCGGGAAAAGATGAAGCTTCGCGCCGAAAACAAAGAAAAAAAAATTGAAGAATGGCATCAAAGCCTTCTTTCGATTGTCATGCCAAATATTAAAGCAACTAATGATAAAACAGTTGAAGAACAAAAAGCAAAGTTTGAAACTCTTCTCAGAGATGCGGTGTTAGGAAATTATAATGCTGAAAGCGAATTGTTTTCAAAATATATCGATGGTATTCAAAACAGCTCTGAACGAGTGGCTGCCAGGAACCTCTGCAAGTATCTGATGAACGGTAATAGACGATCATTCCTGAGAAGCACAGAAGGAAGAATAGCCGATTTTATTGGAGCTATATCATCCGCCGACACCCAAAATTATTTTAGGCGAAGATTAGTGGAGGTTGGAAAAATCAATGAAAAATCGTTGTCGGAAAAAATTAATTACATCAAAAACAACGCCAAGATAGGCCAGAAAATTAAGATTGGAGAAAAGGAATATACCCTTATGAGGAAGGATGCAGAAGGTTTTATGCTGATGAGTGAGCCGAGGAAAATGGCTTTTCTGACAACAAAAGATCCAAAGAAACCGATACTAACCATGCAGACAGATGGATCGGAAGAAAAGCCCACCTTTTCCAGGGCTGAAATTGACGAAAAAAGCACAGTTTCAAAAAACACGATGGCGGTAGAGTTTGCCCTCAAAAAAGTAGAAAAAACTGAGGGTAAAAAAGAGGAAGGTAAAGAAACAAAGAAAGTGGAGAGAAGGCAAGGATTATTGGAGAGAATAAAGAATGTTTTTAAGAGACAAAATGAGGCGAGCAAATAATAAGTATTTCATATTAAGTAATTCGTTATGACCATGAACGCACAACAATTCGAAGAAAGCATCCTGAATATTATTGAAGCTATTTATGCTTCTGACTTCATTCCTGAAAGCCACAAAGAGAGTTATGTGGGTTATATTGAGCGGAATGGGGTAACCGAAAAAATGCTGAGTGAATTACAGAAAATATTTGGGCAGGAAGAACAAGCGATTCACCTCAGTCTGGAAGAAAAGAAGGAGTTATTGAAAGGGCTTGAAGAGCTGATCAAAATCGAACAGGAAAAGATCTCGCAACCACAGGCGGAAATCGTTGTGGCAGTTGAAAACGCTGCCCAGAAAAATGTAGCAAAATTCAGAGAAAATCTAAATGATATTGAAAATGATCTTGCGGCGTCATTTGAAAATATCGGCCAGGAATCCGAATCCTCCGAAATCGCCGCCATCCGCGCCAAGCTCAAGGGTGAGGGGGGCGGGGATTAGGCATGGTTTCCGGAAACGAAAACAGAGACAAACTCTATGGAGTCAGTGCTTATTTTGTCTTTCATTATACTCTTGTTCTGTTATAATGTACACATGAGTACATTAAAAAAGAACATAACGGCACAAAGGATCAGGCTATTGGCCGCGAATGGAGAAATGATTTTTCACACCGGAGATCTGGCGAATCTCTGGGAGATAGGAAATGCCAATACGCTCAGGACGACCCTCGCACGCTATGTTTGCGAAGGGCTTATCCATCGTATCTATAGGGGGATGTATTCCCTGGTGCCGGTTCACCGGCTGGATCCTTATCTCCTGGGCGCAAAAGCGCTTCATCAATACTGCTATCTGAGTACGGAGACCGTGCTGTTTGAGGAAGGAGTTATCAATCAGGCACCTCAATACATGACTTTCATCGCTTCCGATTCCAGGCGTTTTGCCATAGCCGGTCATCAATATTTCTGTCGTCAAATGAATCCCCGGTACCTGTATCAGGTCGAAGAGATACGATTTGAGAAAGGCTATTTCCGAGCTTCCGTGGAGAGAGCTATTGCTGATCAACTCTACTACAATCCCCGGGCACACTTCGACCGGTCTCCTGATTGGAGCAGGATTCGGATGCTGCAAGAAACCCTGAGATATCCTCTTACCCCTTCTCGTTATGCTGATTCCCCAACCCCATGACGCTCTTCACCGTGCATGGCTCTATCGCCTTCTGACAGCTATTGCAGATGATAGTGTTCTTGCGTCCCTCTTACATTTCAAGGGAGGGACCTGCGCGGCCATGAGAGGATTTATCGATCGGTTTTCAGTAGACCTCGATTTTGAGCTCAAGGATTCTCAAGAAATTACCCTGTCCGGAAAACATCTCGAACGTATTTTTGCCTCATTAGGACTGAAGAGAGATGACCGTAGCAATGTGGTTCCCCAGTATTTTCTCAAATATTCGAATCCGCGAGGGGGGCGGAACTCTCTCAGGGTCGATATCACATGTCCCGCGCCCGTGAGCAACACCTTTGAAAAGGTCAGATTCGCTGATATTGACCGGATTCTGTCTGCCCAGACCCTCCCCACTCTTGTGGCAAACAAGATGGTGGCGCTTATGGATCGCTTTGAGCGTCATGGGTCTATCGCGGGAAGAGATATCTACGATATCCATCAGTATCTTCTGAAGGGATATCCTTTCAATTCCGCAGTGATTGAGGAGAGGAGGAGTACTGAGGTTCTTCATTTTCTGAAAGAATTATCTGATTTTATAGAAAAGCACATCACGCTCACGAATCTCGATGAAGACCTCAATCCACTCCTCCCTCCGGAGACCTTCCGGCAAATTCGAAAAACCCTCAAAAGAGAGACGATTCTGCTTTTGAAAGATCGTATAGACTCCGCGTCGTGTGTTTTTAAGAAATGAGAAAGGTGTGAAGAATCACGACATTTCCAGAGATTTTGGAGTGGCAGGCAAAGGTGGTGAGGTATAGCCGCCCCCGATTTTTTCTTGTTTTAATAGGTTCTTTTAGAGCATAGTGAACATACATTCGGGATTTTCCCGCTGCCCTGTTCCGGCGCAATCCAGAAGGCCTAATCGACAGGGAGCTTGAGCGTGTCCCAGGGCATGACTTCAATTCTTTCTCGCAGGTATCGCTTTGGTCCGGCATAGACCAGGATTCCTCTCTTATTCGGATTTTTTGGCAAGCCCATCCAAAATCGCAATCCTTTAAATGCATCTGAAGAGATCGTGTGGCCGGATTTGATTTCCAGGGGGAGGAGATGGTCAGAATACTCGACCAGGATATCAATCTCGTTTCCGGTATGGTCTCGCCAATAATACAGAGGAACATCAAGGCTCCTATTCAGAAAAGTTTTGACGAGTTCGGAGACCACGAAGGTTTCAAAAATTGCTCCCCTCAAGGCGTGCGTCCGAAGCGTTTCGCTGGATGTAATTCTCAGCAAATAACAAAGAAGCCCTGTATCGAGAAAATAGAGCTTTGGGGATTTGATCAGTCGTTTGGAAAAATTCTTATGATGAGGTTCCAGTAAGCGGACGATAAAACTGGCCTCCAGAACGGAGAGCCACTTCTTCGCCGTCGGATGAGAAATCCCTGCATCATTGGCCAGTGCCGAAAAATTCAGGATCTGTCCGGATCTGGCCGCGCAGAGTCTCACAAAACGCTGAAAGGAATTGAGGTCTCCGATATCAGACAGGGTGCGGACATCTCTTTCCAGATAGGTCCGATAGTAGCTCTGTAACCACATTTGAGGGTCAAGATTCTCGTCATGGATTTTGGGGTAAAAGCCGGTGAAAAGGTTTTTCTCAAGTGATTTGAGAGAGATCGAAGCTGAGACGAGCTCCGAATGACTGAGAGGCAGAAGATGAAAAGCTCCCACTCTTCCGGCCAGACTCTGGGTGATGGTATCCATCAGCAGAATGTTTTGAGATCCGGTCAAAATAAAACGCCGTTTTTTATTTTGATCGGATAAACCCAGGAGATACGACAGTAGGTCAGGAGTCCGCTGTACCTCGTCCAGAATGACTCCTTTTGGGAAACGATCCAGAAAACCCCTGGGATCTGTGAGCGCGAATTCTCTCTCATCAATGTCCTCCAGCAGGACATAATCAAAGTCCGGAAAAAGCTTTTTTACCAGCGTCGTTTTCCCTGACTGTCGGGGTCCGGTAATCAACAGGATGGAAAAATCCTGTGCCATTTTTTTCAGCGTTTTTTCCGCTTCACGGGGGATCATAAAGAAACGAGAATCATGCTTCTATTTTAGCAAAGAAGTGAGACATTTACAAATTGAAAATGAGACTTTCAATTTGTAAAAGAACTGGGCAATGTGTCTTTACACGCGGGAATGCCACACCGCCAGACGGTTCCGCGCGCATGTACGCATGATCCCCATAGAGACGTTTTGCCACCTAGGCCAGGATGGTGTTCCTGGCCGATGAGACGGGTTTCAAACTGTCTCTACAAACAAATAAAACATCTCTACAAAAAACCAACCCGTCTCTACAATAAAACCGCCCCTCCCCATTGAATTTCCCCCGTTTTCCGTTATAATGAGGGGAAATAAATCTCTTTGTTGTGAAAATTCTTCATTGTTTCTCAGATCGAGCCCGAGGGGAAATGCTGCCAAAGAGGGGGGAATTGCAATCAATGATACTCTGAACTATACTAGTAGCTGGATTTAAATAAACACATGATTCCTAAACGAATTACCATATCGGGCAACATCCTCTTCGGAAAACCACGAATCAAGGGAACCCGAATCAGCGTTGAACAAGTACTCGGATGCCTGGCTGAAGGATGGACGCACAAGGAAATCATCAAAGAATTTAATGTCACTGAAGAAGATATTAATGCCTGCGTCGATTTCGCCTATCAATCTGTTTCGCGCATCCGATTCTTAAGGTCGTCTTCCCGCCAGGCCTATGCTTAAATTCATCGTCGATCATAATGTCCCCAAATCAGTTGGGGTCTACTTGAAGCAGAATAAATGCGATGTCGTTTTTGTGGGAGATCTGAATCCAGAAATGACTGATCTTGAAATAATCAAGCTGGCTCAAAAGGAAGACAGAATTATTGTCAGCAACGACAAGGATTTCATCAGTTTATCCGTCACGTACAACACGGTCGATATGATTCTGTTTGATTTCATCAGTCAGCGACCTGATGTAAGAATCGATAGCTTACAAAAAATCTGGCCTCAAATCAAGCAGCCATTGGGGGTTATTGTGATGCAATAGGGACTGGGCTCCTGAACTATGATTGATAGAGGTCTTGAACTATGATTTTTCTGAAGTCCTGAACTGTGATTTTTCTGATTATCTGAGGGGCTATGATTTTTTTTCTTTCTCATCAAAATCTTCTCATAGTCTTCATTCAATCAGAATAATCACAGTTCAAGACCTTCATAGTCCAGACCATCAAAAAAATCACAGTTCAAGATTGAATTCCCCCCCTTTTTCCGCTATAATAATGGGATACGGTTGAGAGTTAGGAGTTGAGAGTTAAGAGTTGAGAATAGTCCTAATAGTCCTTCCCCCTTCCCAATGCTCCCTTTTCATTGCCGTGCCGGGTATGATGTCAGCCTTCTGATGAAGAGGGGGGTGTTTCAGGATGCGAAAGAAGCGCCAGCAGAAATTGAAATCCCCGCAGGAGAGACCACAACAGAAGCTACGGAAACAGAAAAGACAGCACTCAAAGCAAAGCTCAAAGGTCAGGTGGAGGAGGCGAAGGGGCTTGTTGAGGATCTTCAAAAGCTTCCTAAAACAGAAGCAAATGCCAAAGCAAATGACGACCTGGTCGAGAAGATCAAAACCATTACCACTGCTATCGAAGAACAATCAAAGGGAAAAACATTCGAGAAAGAAATGGGTGATGAAGCCTATAAAATCAGAATGCTTACCGCTCGTGAAGCAGCAGGTTGGGGCGATAAATTAGCATTAATGACTCCTAGCATACAGGGGCTTAGTACGATTTTAAAAGACCTCCAATCAAAAGATTTTCTCGAAGTTTTCTCGACCTCTTTTGATTACTTCATAAAGTACATTCAGGGTATAAGTTACGTCTTTGGCCTCAGCGATGCAGAGCCTGAGGCGGTCGACAAGAAGAAGGAAGAGGAAGGTGAAAAACCACCGGAAGTAAAAGAGGCATTTCCAAGAAAAGAAACGGAGAAAAAAAGTTTAGAAAATATTTCGTTTCCGGAGACTCAGGATTTGGCTAAAGATGGGAAATTGATTGTGATAAGAAAGGTACTGGGGGCGGATCAGAAATGTATTGTAAACCTGACTGCTAATGTATTTTCAATCCAAACACCAGATGCAAATGGTACTGCGGTTGATTTTGAAAAAGGGAATGAACCTGAGATAAAAGCATATTTGGAGCATTTGAGTCCGAAAGCTCAGAAAGTTTTTGACTGTTTTGGAGGGATTAGTGCCCCTGAAACAAAGGTTAAACTGATTGAGGCACTCATTCGACATCAGCAGGTTGAAGATAAAACAGGAAATCCAAGGGATATTGCAAGCATTCTTGAGAGAGATGCCTTGGCTTTGGGACGTAAATTTACGGAAGCAAGGCTAGTCGGTGAAGATCTCATCACGGCTTTTACTAAGACGCCCACTTCGGATACACACACGGACTTTGTTCAGGAAATTCTCTCTTTTCATGAGACGGAAACTAAAAGACTCAACGAAGAAGAAAAAAATTGAGTGAAGCAAAAACGGATATTACAGCAAATTTAAGCACAACGATCGACAGCCTTGTTTCGGAAATTAAAAAAGGAGATGGAGAAAAAGAAAAAGAAAAAGAACTAAGGAGCAGCCTGGCTAAAGTTCTAGTTGATGTAAAAAAGGCAAAGACAATAACCCTGGCAGCCGCAGCCGCAAAAACATACTTAGAGACCTTAATCCCAGCTGAAGTGCCGGATAGCTCAGCCGCCACTGTTCCTTCAACAGAAACTCCGAAGGTAGAACCCGCAACAGCCGCATTGGAGGCTCTCAATAAGAAGTATTTCCAGCCTCCTACAACAACTTCAGCAGCTAGCAGCCCAAGTAGTACGTCTACGTAAGAATGCGTGAGGAAGAGATTCCTCCGCTCCCCCCCACCCAGGATTCCACTCGGGTCGGTCGGAATGCATGCACTGAGCGGAGTCGAAGTGACAAAAGGGGGTCGCAACGCAATGACACAGAAAAAACCTAATACCCAACAACCAACAACCAACAACCAACAACCTATCCCCACTCCCCATGCCCACCTCTACCCCCCTTCTCGCCCAACAAATCCAGCGCCTCATGCTCAAAAAAGAAGACATGGACCGGCTGTTGAATGAGCTGAAAGGGATGAGCGATATCCAGCTCCAGCATATGGCTGAGCTCATTCGCGACCACGATGAAGAAGCGCTCAAAATTCTCAATGAAAAAGTAGGGGAGCAGGAGAGCAGCAAACGGCTGATTTCAGATCAGGCGCCGGGAGAAAAGCCGAAGATCGGGAAGGAAGAAGTCGTTACTTTTTTCAAAATGATGGAAAACATCTTCAGGCATCCCGACAAACTCGCGAAGTTTCTGGCCATGAGCGACGATTTTTTTCTCTCCAAACTGGAAGCCGTGATCCATGAGGGTCTGAAAGCCTCTCCCGAGAGCCAGGTTGAGTTCGACCGCTTCTTTCACGAAGCCCGACTTCAAAAAGCCGCCTTCAAAAAAGAACAGGAGGAAGAACAGCAGAAGGCTTTGGCTCAGGACGTTGAGCGTATGAGGACGCAGTCGGAGGAGCTGCAAGCACTGATTGATGATGCGAAGAAAGTCCTAGAGAATCAGGGCTCATAAACCGTTATTATTGAACCTTCTCTCCCTTCCAAAAAGGGGCTTTTTCTGCTATAATAAGGGGAAAACTGTTGAGAGTTAGGCATTTTCTTTTCTGTCCTTTTGATGGCAAAAGGACCAAAACCATTGGGGGTAAAATCCGCCGCGGCGGATCGCATACCTTGTACCCTATATCATCCGAGAGACCAGTTTTACCCCCAAACCCCCAGTGCTTACATCATCAATAAATCTTTATATTATCCATAATGTTATCTTCTATGTCCAAAACAAACCTTCGCTCGCAAGTCGCCAAACTCATTCAAAAATCCTCTTTGCCGGATGAGAAAAAGCAGAAACTCATCTTTGCTTTGCCGAAGATGGAGGAAAGTGCGGTGAAAGAATTGCACAGGGACTTGGAAAAGATCGAAAAGGAACAGAAAGAAGCCATTCATGTAGGCCTTGAAGAGCGCGTCGCGCGGGATGAGAAGGTTAAAAATGACATGGAGAAACTGTATCAGGAGATGGGGGTGGAGAGAGAGGAGGTGGCTGGGGAGGGGGTCGACAAAAAAGAAGCTGAGCGTATGACCCAGGAACTTCTAGACGAGGCGGCTAAAGACCCCAAAAAGCTGACGGCTTTCCTGATCGCACTGGGGCCGGACGGGATGAAAAAGCTCGAAAAATCGGTTGAACGACTGAAAGCGGATCCGAAGTTCGCCGGACAGGAAAAAGATATTGAAGACACGGTGAAGAAACTCCGGTCTTTTTCCGCGGACGTGTACAAATCCGCAAGGGAGATTGAAGAAAATTTCAAAAAGCAGGTGCTGATCGAGCAGATCAAAGTTGAAAAGGAAAAGCAGGAGACTTTGAAGGGGTATATGAGGGATTTGGAGGTGATAAAAGAGGTAGGGGGCAGATAGGTTTTTTTCTCTTTCGTCCTTTTGATGGCAAAAGGACCAAAACCATTGGGGGGAAATCCGCCGCGGCGGATCGCATACCTTGTACCCTATATCATCCGAGAGACCAGTTTTACCCCCAAACCCCCAGATACTTATATCAACAAAAATAAATCAAAATCCAATGCAATTCCCCTGTAAAAAATCGGACGACGCTATCGGAGAGAAGAGGCTGGTGTTTCAGAATCCAACATCTGCTCCTGAAAAATCGGAAACGGTTGAAGCAGAGCCTGCTGCTAATAAAGCTCTTGAGGACATGACCGTGAGGGAGCTGATGTGGAAGCTGGAAAACGATGCAGAAAGAACAGCCGGACTTGAAAAGCAACTTCTTGATAAACTTGAGATCGATACGACGCTCGAAGACTTTTACAGAAGTCACACGGAGGCGATTGCCCCCAAGGCGGAGGTAAGTATTCCTCAGGGAGAAGAAAAAGGAATTGGCGAAAAGGCGGCAGGGGTTTTGGATCAGGTGACGGAGTGGACCCGGGGCACGATGGATGACGTGATGGGATACAGCAAAACCATGTCGCCGAAGGAGAAGGCGATGGAGCATAAGAAGAGGCTGGTGGAGAGGATTCGGTCAATAAAACAAGAAGAACGTGGTGTGACTCTTGAAGATCTCGATAACGTTCAAAAGCGAATTGAAACCGAGGCAGCGGGGCTGGTCAAGGGAGGACCAAAATTTACCAAAGAAAATGCCCAGTTCACCCTCATCGCTGGCGCGGCTGTCGGAGGGCTCCTCCTCTACCGCTGGTTTACATCAGGGAGCTTATGGGAAAGCATGAAATCAACCGCCTGGACGACCGCCAAAGTGGGAGCGGGATTTGCGGGAGTGGGTCTAGCAGCGGAAGCCATTCACCGAATCGCCGGGGACACGGAAATCGGAAAATATGCCGCGAAGGTGAGCAGCTGGTACGAAAGATCAGTGCCTGGCTTGACCCAATACCAGCAGGCGGAAGCAGCGGAGCGGTCTATGGATCTTCGCGATCCCGGGATTGAATACGCCGTCGAGTATCAAAACCTGATCAGCCTTTTGAGGGATTATAAATCAGGGAAATCGACGATCTATATGAGCTCCTATGAGAAAGAAGCGGAGATCAACGGACAGGCCGAAATAAAAGTTCAGATTTTGAGAACAATCGACAGAATGGAGAAGACAGAACCGAAATCATCCAAACTTGTTCAGGAACAGCTTGATGCAATCAAAACAGAACTACAGAGTCCTTCCCCCAGTCAGGATTTGTTAGACGGAATAGTGAAAAAGCTTGAAGAAGTTTCCCTCAACGAAGCTTTTGCGAATGAAGTCCCACCGGAAATTCACGACATTATTACAGAGAGATGGTTTTTGGAGCAGCAGATTACCAATGATCAATTACCAGCCGGAGCTAATAATCGTGAAAATCCTATCAGGGCAGTCGTCGAAAACAGAACAGAGAAGACGCTCACCAGGTTGGACTACATGAAAAAAGTCCAGACCGATGTATTGGGGCGCTTTGGGCGAACCCTCACCTTTCTTGTGACGAGAGAGGTAGAAGTGAAGGATGAGCATGCGAAACTGAAGGCGTTGGAAGCAGACACAACAATGAGTGCTACTGACAAAGAAGCTCTTCAGGCCCGCCTTGCAGGGCTCAACCTGGTACTCGACAACTGCAAGGCCTTTTCACAGAATTATACTGATATGCTGGGCAAGCAGCAGGGGACGGCAGAGCTGATCAACGATCTTGAAAATGATTTCACAGCCTCCAAAAACACCTTTCTCAAAGAAGGCACAGGAAAAAAACAGGCTCTCAACACTCTCTACGACAAGCACATGGGGATGGAGGTGATCTTTCACCAGAGCTTGAAAATTCCAAAAGAACTCCTCTACCCGGATCTTTTCGACCAACTCATGGTGGGAGGTCTTGCGACCATGGCCGCTTATCAGCTCATCGGACTTGGAGGTATCCTTTCTATCGGGACCTCGGCAGTAGTGCTGCCATGGAAAATCCTTAAAGGGTTTGACAATCTAATGACCAATCCTTCACAAGGGAGAATTAGCGCTTTTTTAGATAAATATGGCGGACCTGGAGTCGCGAAAGGTGCCATTGGTTTGGGGATCGGGGTGTACTTCGGTTACAGGGCAGCATCAGTTGCTCTACAGGATTACAAAATGCTCAGTAACCGGCCCAGGGAAACGAGTACAGAATCGATCGGATACCGCTTCGCATCGCTGGGGATCAATGTTACTGGTGGAGCACTGGAGCTCTGGAGGGGGACGAGGATGGCAACAGCGATGGCAACGACAAAGGGACCATTTGAACTAACTGGTAAGGCAATATGGCACGTAGCCATAATGGCAGCGATCGATGAAGCGAGGGTTCGTGGGGCAAAGTGGGCGGACAATGCATCCATCCTGGCTGATCTTAAAGATCTTCCCACGGACAAGGTCCCCGTCGATAAACTCATGCATCTCCTTCCCCTCTACGCGGACAGAAATGAACGGGGAGCACTCACCTGGGCGACTGAAGAAATACTCGGGCCGATAGCAGCTCAGGACAATGATCTCGGAAAGGCTCTTAGAGAATATGTCGTGGGCGATCCAAATAACCGCGAAAATGAACCGGAAAAAAATGTCCGAAAAGAGATGAGGGTAAAAATCATGAAGTCCATCGGCCAACAGGAAATGGAGCTGAGGGGATTCACGGAGCCGGAGATAATCAAGGGGCTGGAAATTATGATAAGGGCCTACAACAGCTTTACAGGAGGGAAAGAAGGATATCCGTTCGACCGTTTAGTTGCTGCTGAGGGTGAAGAAGATAGCCATCTTGACATATTAAATAATGCCATAGTGCTTGCGGAAGTTTGCGTCGAGACCCAGAAGAGAAAAGAGGCTAAAGACAGCACATTGACCAACGGCACATATGAGAACCAACTCCACACCATGGCGTATGCCGCAAGTGAAACTTTGGAGTACACAAAGATCAAACCTCTTTTGGGAAATGCACTGAAAAAAATGGCCGACGCTGCCCAGCTCTATCAGTTCCAGAAGCAGGAAGCCGCGGATGCGACCCTGGATCCCGAAATTCGATACTTCTTCAACAGCCTCGGAAAATATGACGAGATCGTGAAATTTTATTTACTCTGCAGCCAGGCGGCAAAGGAGGAAAAGGATCCCATAATAAAAGGACGCCTGGATGAATACATCAAGCAGTCAGCGGCTTATGTCCACTTTATCACGGGTGGGTACGGTGGCATGCCAGAGGGGGAAGCCCTGGCAAAACTTAAGACTGATCTCAAAGTTGAGGATGGAGCGACAATCAGCCTCGAGCAAATCAATGACTACATCCATCAAAAACAAAAGGAAAACATCAGCGATCCGGAAAAAGGGAAGAGGAATATCATCCATTACTACCTCGAAAGAGCGATGAGCACTGTTCTCGAGAACCAGATGAATCAAAACCCGCGAAAACTTGAACAAGCCGAAAAAAGCGCTCTCCTTGTACAATTGGCAAAAGACTATGGGAGCCTGGATATCGGAGCTGCAGGATTCACAAACGGAAAAGAAGCTGACTTCATCAAGAGTTTCAACCTGCCCAGTGGAACGACTCTCGATGATCTCCTTTTTTCCGGTCTCTTTTTCAAAGGAACAAATGATGGGAAATTGCACCGCATTCAGAAGGAAAAAACACCACCCGGTAGCTACGGTGAGGAAATTTTCGTGGGAGGTCGCTGGTATGACACTGCAAGAACCATCACAAAAAAAAACGGAGATGGATTTGACTTCATACCCACAGAACCCGTCAACTGGGTACAGAATAGCTATTATTATGAGACGAAGATAGATGGACTCAGATATGTTTACATCGCCAAGTACAACCGATTTTTGGTTGATACAGGAAGCCCTGCACTTCCGCCATCCATCGATGCTTTCTCTGTTTCAGTGAAAAATGGAAAGATGGAGAAACCAGAACAAGACCTGAACGATTACGCCAGCATTTCTCTCTACGAACTTCCCGAAAAAGTTTACGACGGGTTTGTGAAGTATCTCAAACAAAAAGAAACCCCAGCAGCTTCTCCAGCCGCTTGATAAAGTCTGCCATGGCCACACAAGAAAAACCAAAACAAACACCTGAATACACCGCATTGAAGATCGATGTGCCGACATTGAGCGAGACGCAAGTCCAAACGATCCAGCTCATTGAAGAACTGAAAAAAAAAGCCACGACGCCGGAAACCATGAAGAAAGCGGTGGAGGAGCTGAAAAAACTGGATACCAAGAATCATGAGGGACTCAAAAAACTTGCCGAACAGGCGATCGGGGAATTTGAAAAACGTCTGGAAACCCCGGAATGGCAGGACAAGCTCTACGCGAACAAAGAAATCATTCTGGCCGGAGCCGCGATCATAGCCATTGGAGCCTGGTTTTTTCGGGACAAAATCAGTAGTAGCGCGAAGTGGGGGCTCACGGCTGTCTCAGCAGCGGCGGCAGGCTATATCGGATACCAATACTGGAACGAACAGGAGTTTTTGAAGCAGCATCAGGGGAAGGGGGAAAAAGGAAAAGATGAACAAGAGGAACCAGGGAAACTTCCTGACCAGCCAAAGCAAGGGCTTGAAGCTGAATCCAGTGATACTCTCGCGGCTTTTGAAACCCATGAATCTCTCGAAAAAACATGCCGCGAAAGCTACCTCGCTGCGGTGACCCTTGCGAATAAGATCGATAGAGGCCAAAAGGCATGGGCAAAAGAAGATATCTCTACGTTCACCCTTGCTATCGACAAGCTCAATGAGCTCAAAAAATCCACCAGTACTGAGTCCGTGAAGGAACGCTGTGATGAAAGAATAGCCTTTCTTCTTCAATATTACGCCGCCCCAGGGACGCCTCCGGAAACGTGGTGGGATTGTTTCGTGGCTTCAGCTCCAGGGACAGCGGAGAGAGTACTCTCTTCACTCTTTGGAGGAGAAATTTTTTGGGTATCACTCGGCTTGGGGGCGGTAGTATATGCTGAGAGAAGCAGAAAGCTGGGAGTAAGCCTCATGAAGGCGGTGAAAGAGGGATATACGGGGAGCATAGCCGATGCTGTCGGCAGCAAGTTTTTTGGGGCTGAAAAATATAGCCGTCTCAAGGTCGCCTCAGAGCTGATGGACATCGAAAAAGCAGGTGGGATACGGTTGGCGGATGATTTATTGACGGCGGGAAAAGTCTTGAAGGAGGGGGGTACGCCGCTCCACGAAGCCGCGAGACTCGCGGAAACACCGGCCTTCAGGCAAAGATGGTGGCATCTACGACGCAGTCTGTCAGAGCAGCAACAAGCTGCAAGAACATACCAGCATGCGGTGATGGAAGGTGCCCAGGGTTATCGCGCCCAGCTGGACGAGCTTGCCGAAACGATGAAGCAGCTCAACATTAATTCCGTGGAAGACGCGGAAAAGTTCTTAACTAAGTTAGAAACCCCCAGGAGTGTTTGGCATGCCTCGACCTGGACAAGAGGGAAGGAAACGGCTCGCATGGTCAAAATCTGGAAAGGCATACGAACTTTTGAAAACGCTCTCAGCGCGGAAGGAAAAGCCCTGTTCAAAGCCTTTGCCGCAAAGCAGGGACGGGAAGCCCTTTTAGCCCTCGGGCGCCAGAATGCCGAACACGCCGACGATCTCGTCAAGATTCTTTCTGACCTGGAGCCCGTAAAGCTTCAGCCGAAAATGTGGGACAAGTTTTTGAAAGGCTGCAAAAAACAATTGGCTACCTGCGCTGATGACGCGACAAGACAGGTAATGGTCGCCACGCTCAAGCAGTCGGCGAAAGAGACTCTTCCGAGACAATCAAGGTTGTTGGGAAGACTCACCGCCGTGGGGGTAGCGGTCGAGTTCGCAGTGGTCTTATTCTATCAGTATGAAGCCAATGAGATAGAAGAGATGGTGAGTAAAATGGAGAAGGTTGAAGATCCGAAAAGAATAGCAGTCTTGAATGAACGGATTTGGACGAAGCGATACGCTCAAAGCGGAGTGAGTCTTGGCATGGGGCTTTTTATGGCCTGGAAAGGAGTAACAATCCCGGGTGCGCTCCCTCTCGTAGCGCTCCAATTGCTTTATGAGAGCCTCGGGAACACCGCTTCTGAAGCGGCTGAACGACGTACTCGATCCCCGCAGGCCTGGGCTACCGAGCGCAGTCGTGAAAACCTTATTAAGCTGGTTTGCATGGAGCACGGGGTGTCAGATGGAGACTGGATTGGGAAAAATCTGAGCTGGATTCCCGGAATTGAATATGCCCCTGATGGAGTTACCCTTCTCAATAATAAAGAACTCAGAAAGTACTATTTTACCGCATTACTTTTGCAATCCTGGGGCGTGGAGAAGATGGAGGAAGGAAAATCTCTCATGGATGAAATTTATGACACTAATACATTGGAAGAGAAAAAATCAGAAGCAGCTCAAATGATCAGACAAGAGCTGGATTTTATTGAGAGTGCGAAGCCTGAGTTTGATCCCAAGAGCCCGATTGAAGTCAACCATCTGCTCACGCAGGCCCGCCTTGTCGCGTTGATCAAAAAGGATAAGGCTCAGCTGAGCAGGGAAGTTGAAGAACTCAAAAAGCTTGCTTCTCCCGACGAAGCAGTTCAGAAAACAAGCGAATTCTATAGAGCCTTTCAGGAGTATGCGGACGAAGAGGATCCACTCGAAGTTGAGCACGAAACGCTGGTATCTGAGTTCCAGAAAGAATATTTTCAACAGGCGACTGAATTCAACTTGAACCAATATTCAGCCCTCGACAAAACCGGCCACGCCCGCGCGGAAGGAATACAAAAACTGATCGAGCGAAACCATAAAGAGCCGAAAGAATTTTTAGAATTGGCGAGCGCTGAAGAACAAGAAAACTACGCCGGTCTCATCTCTGCCTTTCCTCTCTCCGGTTCCCTTTTTGAAGCTCCCGGTTCCGAAAAAAAAGAACAGGTTGAAGCCACCTCCACCCGCCACGCTCTCGAATCCCGCATGGACGAGATGTACACCCTGCTGGCATTGGAACAACAGTTTGCAGGGCAGCCGGTGAGAGGACTTGCTCCTGAAGTAAGTGCTGCATTCAATGACTGCTTCGCCTTCTGCTTCCGCTACTACGAGGCCGTGTACGGAGTACCGTATCAGCCGGTGATCATGATGGACAAGCTTGATGAAGAACGGGTGCATGAATGGGTTCGGAGTCTTTCAAAAGAACGGAGCCAAGGGATTGTGTTTGGAAAAGATGAAGCAGGACTGGTTCAATACGCCATCAGTGACAGTGAAATTGAGCTCAACTTCAATGCCTCACAACAGCAGGAAACTCAGGGACTTTACTCGTTTGCCAGGGCGCTTGGTTACCGAGGGCCCATGGAGAAGGCTCTGATTCAGCAGTATTTTTCACCTGATAAAGCCTTGGACCAGGGAATTTATTTCGATGGAAAGGAGTGGAAAATCGTGAACATTGGAATTTTTGGAGACATGGCTCCTGATTTCACGTTTAGCAAATGGGTAGTGGATGAACTCATTCGTGGAAATATTCTCGTAAGAAAAGAGGGATATGATGCGCCTATTCTTGAGGCTCCAGCATCTCCAACACAACGGGAGCAACTGCTTATAGACTGGTACGAGGGCAAAAGGGTCCCTTCCTGGGAGGATAATCCTCTCATCATTGAATTCCTGGCTGAAGTCTGTGAAAAGATGTCACCTCGAATGTTCGAACGAGAAGATGACAAATTCTATATCCCCAACGATGAGGAATCGAACAAAGGTATAGCGAATATTGGGGAGGATTATGCCGCCTTTCTCAGAGAACAACAAGAAATGCTTTCGGGATCCGATATAGGGGGAAAAAGAGGCCAGTTTAGAAAAAAACTCAGGGAAATCCTGGAAGGGGGCTCTAAGCAGCTTTCAGAGGTGGAAGCCGGATATGTCATCCTACCGCCGGAACTCATCAAGGAGGGGTATCTCGCTGGCTTCAGTAACATCGGCCTCTTCGCCTATAAATTGGTTGGAGAAGAAATCCACGCCTGGCAGATCGGGCCTTTGCCGGACGGGAAGATACCATGGTTTCTCAAAAATGAGAACTCTGATATTAATATTGATAATCCTGTCCAATTCGATGGGCTTGAATTCGACAACGACCTGAAAGCAACCCTTGAAAACACGGAACTGGAGAAGACAAGACAGGATGAAGTGCTGAAGACCGCGAAAGATCTGTTAAGAGCCCGACTGAAACAATTGTATGATTCAGGGAAACTGGAACAAGACCGGTACAAAGCACTGGACAGGTCGGTCTGGGGAATGGTGGGAGACCTCGATGAGCTCAACGACTATATTTATGATCCGGAACACGGGATCACCGGCCCGCACAAAAATTCGTTTGGCGGCAGGATGAGGGCAAATATCGGAAAAATGATTGAGCTGGTCCTGAAGATCCAGGGAGCAGAAAACGCTTCAGAGCTTCAGCAGGTCTTCGAGCTACGAGAGCAGGTCAGTAAAATGAAACAACTCTACCTGATAGCCTTTCTCAATAAGGCGGCTGTTGACGACAGCTTTCTCAGCTACGTTTGGTTCGACAATGCTGCAGTGAATGGAATCGACGACTGGAAAAAAATTGATCAGGAGGTCGATAGCCAGCTCAATCGCTTCAGCAGCGGAGAATTGTTTAAGAACACTCCCGGGGTCGGAAGGTTCATGGAAAAAAAGGAAGCCGAATTGCAAGCTTATTTGCTTCAATTCCCTGACTCAGGATACAAGGAACTCTATCGGGAGCATTACATGAGACAGATGTCGATGATTATTCACAGGGGGCTGGTCTATGGATGTACTGACAATGGGATCAATACAAAGGCTCCGGGAAGTGTTCCAACCCTGGAAAATGTGGATCTGCAGATCATCGAGCACGCCATGAGAGACGACCAGATCACCTACCCCCATTGGCTCAGTGAGCATCGGGGGGTAGTGGGGGAAGAGCATGGGGAGCTGGTTCGATTCGACGCGGCTCAGTATCATGAGAGATTGAGCGCTTCGCTTGATCAATCCCGGGATGAGCTGAAAAAAACATCAGACAAAACGAAAGAAAGTCTCATCATGGCAAAAGAGATGACGATGCTGTGTCTGTCCTACACCAGTGTAATGGAGGAGCTTAAGAACCAAAAAGTGAGCCTGGACGATGAGGGCGGAGAGCTGGATGACATCTACGCGTTGTTCGACACGATGCTTCAGGGAAGTCTTTCGAGTAAAAAGAATAAGGTAGAGGGGATCATGAATTCCGCTGATTTTGAAACGGCATTCGGATACTTCGAAGGAAAGAACCAGGAGCAGATGAGAGATTTTTATTACCGGTTCGAAAAAATCATGAGTAGCGGAGTTCAGGATCTTTCACGGTACCTTTCTCTCACTCCGGATCAACGGGAAAAGGGTCTTGCGCTGTTAAACAATCCTCCCCTGAGTATTTCCGTGATCAGGCAGATCGCGCTGCTGACTCAGAAGAAGGATTGGGAAAAACTCAGTGTCCAGGATCTTCAGACTCACCACTTCGAATGGTGGGCGTTGTCCCGATATTCAAGCCTGGACCTTCACGCAAGCCCAATGGCTCATCTTATGAGCCCAAACGAATCTCATACAGTTGTTGAGGAAGATCTCATGACACTGCGGTATATTCTCCAGGATTTGGAGCAATATCAGCTCATCCTGGATCAGCTCGAAGGTAATACTTTCAATGAGGCCTCATTTCCAACACAGGAAGAAAGAAATGTAGGAAGTCTAGATCGAAATGCTTCTGCCAGGTCAACAGGGTTGACCAGTGAAACGGATCAGTATGTCACAGGAGGAGATACGCATTGGGAAAAACAATTGAGATCGCAAGTATTTCCGGAGAGGCAATGGACAGGAGCTGCGCTCACCAGTGTTGGAGAATTCGCAAAGAATATTTTTGAGATTGGTGAAATGATATCCAACCTCTTACTCAAATTAAACGGTAGGGTGGGGCAGACTGTTTCCGGGAATGTCTTAAAGGAGGCAATGGACGCGACTCAAAAGGTAACAAAAAGCTTTGACGCTGTTTTGTACGAAAATCGTATTCTTGAGCAATGGGAAAATGGGTCTGAAAAAATTCAGCGACTAAGGGAATCTGCAAAAAGACAATATTTTGAGGTTCCTCAAAATAAAAAGGCTCTGGACTTCATCTTCAAAGAAATGAATGAGGTGAATGCAGTTTACAATAAAGACAGTGTCAAGAACTCCATTTACCAATACCAGCTTGCCCATCTGGAGCTACACGTCCTTCAGCAGCTTCAGGACAACTGGGAAGACACCATTAAGAAGATTTATATTTCAGAAAATTATACTTACGAAAACCAGATTGGTACCCTCATGCAGTATGATCTGGATGATATTTTTTCACGTTACCTCACCCCACAAACTCCGGATAATTCTCCCGATGGACGTCCGATGTAAACCCATTCAAAAAAATACTCTTGCCGTGTGGAGTCAAAGAGAGTACAATTGGAGTACAAGTAGTCAATAATCCATGCTATGGCATCAGGACGTATCCAAACTCGTATCGATCCAAATCTTCAGGAGGAAGCAGAAACTTACTTAGAGGCTCAGGGGATCAAGCCTACATGGGCCATTACAATGTTTTACATCGAGGTGAAGAAAAGAAAAGGCTTTCCTTTCTTGCCCTCTCCGGCAGAGTGTTCCGGTATTCCCAATAATGAATTGGCAAAAGATCTGAGAGAAGCGGAAATGGGAATAGGGGTTAAAACCTATAAAAACACAGAAGAGTTTTTTGATGCGTTAGATAAGCTATAGGCTCGAGAACATGAGGATTGTGAAAGATACCAAACGTTTTAGAAGAGAGGTTAAGCGGTTAAAAAAATCCGGAAGAAGAGATATCAGGAAACTCAAAGCGGTGATGGAAAAGCTGATAAAGAAGGAGGAGCTGTCCCTTTTGAAGAATGATCACGAGCTCAAGGGTGACTGGAAAGGCTTTCGTGACTGTCATATCGAAGGGGATTGGGTGCTGATTTATAAGCTGGGAGTGGATGAAGAGGGAAACGAAACCATTACATTTCACGCTACGGATAATCATTCAAACTTGTTTTAATATTTTCACATGAACTTAGGCCAAAACTTTACCCAAAAAACAACTCAGGCCCTCCAATCCGCCATCAAGCTCGCCCAAGACAACGGTCATCAGGCGGTGGATTGCTCGCATGTCTTCCTCAGCCTCATGGCCCAGGAGGGGAGTCTGGTCATGACCATTTTGAAAAAACTGGAAGCGGACACGGATAAGATTCGCGAGCAGCTCGAGCATGAAATTGAAAAGGCGCCACAGGTGAGAGGAGCCGCTGATATTTTTCTCACGCAGGATCTCAAACGCGTGCTCAACCAGTCGAATAAGGAAGCAGCCAATTTAAAAGACGAATACATTTCTACGGAGCATCTGCTTTTGAGTTTTCTCGAAATTGAGAATGTTGTTCGCCTCATTCTCACGAGCCAATCCGTGGGCAAAAAAAAGGTGATGGAAATTCTTCAGGAAGTCCGAGGTTCGCAACGCGTCACAGACGACAATCCGGAAGGCAAGTACCAGGCGCTTGAAAAATATTCATCCAATCTCACGAAGCTGGCACGCGAGGGGAAGATCGATCCCGTGATCGGACGTGATGAAGAAATTCGACGCATCATGCAGATTTTGTCTCGAAGGACGAAGAACAATCCGGTTTTGATTGGAGAGCCGGGGACAGGGAAGACCACCATTATCGAAGGTTTGGCCAAGCGCATCGTGGACCAGGACGTTCCTGAAAATTTGAAGAACAAAGAAGTGTTGGCTCTTGATCTCGGATCAATGATCGCCGGAGCGAAGTATCGTGGTGAATTTGAAGACCGCCTCAAGGCCGTTATCAAAGAAATCGTGGCCGCCGAGGGGCGTTACATCGTCTTCGTCGACGAGATGCATACCATCGTTGGCGCAGGGGCTGCCGAAGGTTCCATGGACGCGTCGAATTTGATCAAACCCGAATTGGCCCGTGGCAAGCTGCATATGATTGGCGCGACCACCTTGAAGGAGTATCAAAAGTACGTTGAAAAAGACGCGGCGCTCGAACGCCGGTTCCAGCCTGTCTTTGTCAGTGAGCCCAGTGTTGAAGAAACCATCAGCATTCTTCGCGGCATCAAAGAAAAATATGAAGTTCATCATGGAGTGCGTATCCAAGACGCTGCCATAGTCGCTGCCGCGCAATTGAGTGACCGTTACATTACCGATCGTTTCCTTCCCGACAAGGCGGTTGACCTTATCGATGAGGCGACTTCCGCCTTGCGAATGCAGATCGATAGTCAACCGGTTGAAATCGATCGTCTCCAGCGCAAGCTGATTCAGCTTGAAATCGAAAAGGAAGCCCTGAAGAAAGAGAAGGATGACGAGTCAAAAAAACGTTTGAAAGAGATTGAAAAAGAAGTTGCTGAGTTCAGCGAACAAAAACGAGGATTGGACATCCGATGGAAAGCCGAAAAAGACATCATCGTCCAGCTTCGCACGCTGAATTCTGAAATCGAAACTCTCCGCATGGAAGCCGAGAGAGAGGAGCGTGGAGGAAATCTTCAGCGGGTCGCGGAAATTAACTATGGTTTGATCCCAAACAAAGAAAAGGAGATGAAGGATCTCACCGCAAAGTTACAAAAGATGCAGAAAGAAGGTTCTATTCTCCAGGAAGAAGTAACGGAAGAGGACATCGCCATGGTGGTTGCTCGCTGGACGGGAGTTCCGGTTAGCAAGATGCTGCAAAGTGAACAGGATAAGTTGTTGCGGCTGGAAGATGAGTTGCATCAGCGGGTCGTCGGCCAGAGTGAGGCCATCAAGGCCGTAGCCAACGCGATCCGACGAAGCCGGGCAGGTATTCAGGCGGAAAACCGACCTATCGGATCCTTTATCTTCATGGGGCCAACGGGGGTTGGGAAAACTGAACTCGCAAAGGCTCTTGCCGAAGTTCTGTTCAGTGACGAACACGCCATGGTTCGAATAGATATGAGTGAGTACATGGAGCAGCATGCTGTCGCTCGTTTGATTGGCGCTCCACCAGGGTATGTCGGATACGACGAAGGGGGGCAGCTCACCGAGGCTGTTTGCCGGAGACCCTATTCCATTATCTTGTTTGATGAAATCGAAAAAGCCCATCGTGACGTGTTTAATGTTATGCTCCAAATCCTCGATGATGGACGACTTACGGATTCCAAGGGGCGAGTGGTGAATTTCAAAAACAGTATCATTATCATGACTTCCAATGTCGGCTCACAGTTCATCCAGGAATACGCGGAGCAAAAGTTGGAAAAGACAGCCCTCGAACTCAAGTTAAAATCTGAACTGAGCAAATACTTCCGACCCGAATTTCTTAATCGTGTTGACGACATCGTGACCTTTGAAGCGCTGAGCAAAAAGGATTTACGGCACATTGTCGATATCCAGATTCAACAGCTTCATTCACGCTTAAAAAAACAGGGCATTGAGCTGGAGGTTAGTGATCAGGCGAAAGATCTTCTTGGTGAAATGGGATATGATCCTGTCTTTGGCGCGCGGCCACTCAAGCGTGTTATTCAGAATCAACTGCTTGATCCTTTAGCGATGAAGATTATAGGTGACGAAAAGGGAGTGAAAAAAGTGAAGGTGGGGGTAAAGGGGGGGAAGGTTGTGCTGGGATGATGAGGGGATAATTCGTTTAAACGATCTGATTTCCTCTAAAATTTGACAAATCAGAAAAAGAGGCTACATTGTAGCCTCTTTTTCGCAACCCATGTACTTTCTTGAAAATGACTCTGTGGATCAAGAGAATGCTCTTTTCATCGAGAGGGCAAACGGTGACAAAAAAATCTTCTTAGAGAAAACCCCTCGGGAACAGTCAAAACGGATAAAACTCCCCACCTCTTTTGGTCCCCTAATCGATCTCAACGCCTGGGAAAGCAGGAGTCCAGTTGACCCCTTCATTCTCATCCAGGTTCTCAATGTCTGTCGTGTTCAGGTTCCGGGAGAAAAGGACGATTTTTTCAATCTCGATGTCGTCAGTCTCACGCCGGAGCCGCTCGAAAAAGTATTTGGGAATAACATTATTGTAAATCCGGATCCTATTCCTGAAATCAGAAAAAAAACGCACACATTCCTGAAGGGTGGACTTTATTATGGCATTGGTATTGTCCGATTACGTATGATAGGAATTTGTTCTGGTACAGCCTCAGGTTTTCGAAGACGAATTTTCGGAGAAGATAAATACCGATAGGCCAATTTTCTGCTATACTCTTACCACATCATTATCGTTCATGGAAGAGTTCATCCAAAGCACTTTCGGTATCAGTTCAGGGACCCTGACTGTTATCATCTTGGTGGGTCTTTTCGTTATATGGCGAATAAAAGAAAAAGCCGATGATGTGTCCTCCAATACCGGAGGGCCGGAATCTCCCGAGTCAGCAGACCCTGAGCAGCACACGCTGGCATCCTGGCAGCAGGAAAAATGGGATAAAAAAATCCAGGAGAGGACAGCTGCCGAAAGCAACCGAAACAACCTCTTCGGATTAAGTTTTGGCGGTTCCACACAGATTATCATCACCCCTCAGATACTGGATCAGCTGAAAAACACTGACCCCAGCTCTTTTTTTGTCAGCAAGGTACTGAGCAAAGTAATTCCCAAGTCGGTGATCAGCGGCATGGTCGAAAAAGCCCTGAGTGGAGAGCTTCAGGCAGGTATGAAGGTGAAGTTTGAAGAGGGTGAAGTGCGAATTCTGCGAGACATATAGATTTTCAGTTCATAACCCACTACCATAGCCTTGGTCACAGCTTAGTCCTACCATCCTATCTCCTACTTCCTAATTCCTAATTCTTAAATCATGGAAATTCTTGCTCTCTTCGGAGGTGTCACAACACTTCTACCACTCGGAATCGTCCTCGCCGTCGTCTTTATCCGCCAGATCAAACAGTATGAGCGTGGCGTAGTGTTTCTTATGGGAAGATTTCAAAAAGTTAAAGAGCCTGGATGGAGACTCGTTATTCCTATCTTCCAGACCATGCGAAAGGTTGACATGCGGGTGAAGGCCGTTGACGTGCCAAGCCAGGAAGCCATCACAAAAGATAATGTCTCCTGCAAGGTCAACGCCGTGATCTACTACAAGGTTCGAGACGCTGAAAAAGCCATTATTGAAGTGGAGAACTTTTTCTACGCGGTTAGTCAGCTGGCTCAGACGACCATGAGAAATGTCGTGGGAGAAACCTCCCTCGATGACCTGCTGAGTAGTCGTGACGCGGTCTCAAAGAAAATCGAAAAGATTGTGGATGAAGCCAGTGATCCCTGGGGGATTCAGGTGAACACAGTGGAGTTGAAGGATGTGATACTTCCGGAAGACATGAAGAGAACGATGGCGAAAGAAGCCGAAGCGGAGCGTGAGAGAAGAGCGGTGATCATTAAGGCGGAGGGAGAGGTTATGGCAGCGGAAAACATGGCAAAGGCCGCGCAAATGTTGTCTTCAGCTCCCGGAGCTCTTCATCTTCGAACCCTTCAATCTATCAATGATATTTCTTCAGACCAGTCCAACACCACGATCTGGATGCTCCCGATTGAGGCACTGCGGGCGGTGGAAGGGATGGGGAAGAAATAGTCCTCACCCATCTTCTTTCATGAAAACTTTCCAGTACAAGGCAAGGAACGAACAGGGGATGATTATTGAAGGAAAGCTCAAGACGAGCAGTTTTCACGATGCTACAGGAGAGGTCAGAGGACAGGGATTGGAGCTCATCTCCCTTGAAGAAGTGAAAGAGCAGCTCAAAGCCTTTATCTTTGATGCACAGGACAAGAGCGGTGAAATGGTTCAGGGGACAGTCCAGGGGACGGAGGAGGGAAGCGTAAGAGAGATGTTGGAGAAAGAATTTGGGTATCGGGTTCTTGGCTTAAGAACAAAAGGTGATCATCAGCCAATAGTCAGTTCTCCGGAACAGAGACCCTCCGCCATGAAGTCGGATGCACCGAATGACTCCATCATCTTTTCCTCTCATCAGCCTCATGTCATTCGGAGGCCCAGCATCGCGGAAGAAGAACTGGTTCGGGTGCATGAAGACCTTCAGAGTCTCTTGACAGAACAAGGGGCGGGGATTTCCGAATCAACCAGGGGGACGATTCTCCATCTCGACGGACTGATCGACCTTGTCCGCGAGTCTCAGGACAAAAAGAGATGGAAAAATCTCAAAGCCAAGATTCGCGATGCTCAAAAAATAGCCGAGAGGGAGATCAAGGCATATCGGGATAAAAAATGGAAACAGGCTGAGAGTCAGGGGGAGGTCGTTAAAATTAATTCTTTCAATGATTTCGAAGAAGCTGAGGCCTCCTTCCCCACACAGAATCCCGTTTCAACTGTAAAACCCTCCAAGCCTCTTACCTGGCTGCAGATCATTAACCAGCCAAACCTTCACAACGAATGGGAAGTTCTCACCAAACAAAAGTACGAGTCGGTCTGGAGCGAGGCGCAGCGATTCGGAGCAGCGCTTTTTGCATTTTACCTGGTCTGCTTTTTCTTCGCCTATTACCTCAAGCGAAACGGAGTAGAGGATCACTTTCTGGTGCGGATCTACGACACGACCCTCTTCAAGCAAATTGTTGTCCTCCTGTTCAGCCTGTTTGCTTTAATGAGCCTCCGACTTTTCTTTCTTCCGAAAAATCTGAAAACAGATGCCGTGTTGGTGGCCCTTTTCATTGTTTCAGTGCTTTGGATATCCGGGTAGGAATCAAATTGGCTGGGGATGAGGGACTCGAACCCCCGAATGTCCCGCCAAGGCGGGATGCCTTACCATAACGTATGGGGATTAGCCCCAATGATTTTTTTAAACTCATTCCCACCCTTAAGTTGTTTGAGATATCTTTCTCTTTTCATAGCCTCAGATTGAGACGGTAATACCTCAGAGTAAATGAGCTTTAAGGGTCTCCTATTCCGTGTAGAAGTAACCTGACCCGAGGAATGTCTCAGTAAACGTTCCTCCAGCGAAGAGGTTTGTCCGATGTAACAATTTCCGTCCTTTTCACTTCTTAAGACATAGACCGTATACATAATCTTCTCCTAAGAATTACTCAACAGACTTATGAATATTGGCTGGGGATGAGGGACTCGAACCCCCGAATGCCGGGACCAAAACCCGGTGCCTTACCACTTGGCTAATCCCCAATAAAGATAACAGATGAGAGAGACCCCCGGAATGTCCCGCCAAGGCGGGATGCCTTATGAAGAGCAATATGCGACGAGGAACGAGTCGGATAGTGCCTTCATCCCGTAGAGCGGGACCACTTGGCTAATCC